>CAMVEB010000001.1 GCA_947166385.1 uncultured Clostridia bacterium
CTGCTTCAATGTTTATTCATTTGCTTTTGGTCCGCCCATCCCGTGAACAGTAACTCATGTATAATTCAAAAAAAAATGCCATTCGACATAACTTGCCAGTTCTCCGGACTTTATCGTATAATGGCTTAAAAGACGATATTTTGTTATCATGAGAAATCGTTGATATGGGGAGGATTTTATCATGAACAGAAAAACCGTCATGTCGGTACCGGTGGTCTGCTTCTGGTCGGTCACCGCGGCGTGCATTCTGGGAATCATCATCGGTTCCTTCCGGGACTTTGACATCAATGTCGCCCTGGCGAATAAAACAGAGCTGGGATCGTTCTTTGCCACCTATGGTTCCTGCTTTTCCTATTGCCTGTATCCGGCTGCCGGAGCCTGCCTGTATGTGGGATTGAAGAAGAAAGGCAGCGGTTATCATTTGCTGGCCCGGACGCTGCTGATCCTGGGCTGGTTTATGGCGGTGTACTATTCCAACAGCTATAACGGCAAGGTTGTCCGTGCCCTGTTTGGCTACACGGCCGGGGAGTCCTCCGCGATGCTGTCTGTGCTCAGCTGGATGTTCTGGGCGGTTCTGTATGGATGGGTGCCGTTTGCAGTGATCCGTCTGGTGGATGACAGCAATCCGGACAGGCTGATCGCGGTCGGCGCGGTGATTCTCATCGCTGGCATTGCCGCGGACAATGTGAATCTCTGGCTCAAACAGGTGGCTTCCCGTCCGCGGTACAAGTATCTGATCACGCTGGAGGATCCGAAAACCGAGTTCCGCAACTGGTGGCAGATGATCCCGAACCTGGCGGGCAGCAACGACAGCTTTAAAAGCTGGCCCAGCGGCAACATGACCATTGCCAGCATGATGTTCTCCCTGCCGATGCTGACCGACGTGATGAAAAAGCGCAGCGGCAGGAAGAATATGATCGCGTTCGCACTGGCCTGCGTGTTCGTTCTGATCTACGGCTATAATCGGATTCACATGACCAATCATTTTCTTTCGGATGTCTGTTTTGGAACGCTGATCACGTACCTGATTTATTCGCTGATTAGCACAGCATTCTTGCGCGGCATAAAGAATCGCCGCGAATGAAAGGCATACATCTGTTTGCAGCAAAAGGTGTCTTCCAGGCATGAATGATCCTGCATTTCTTCCATATATTGGGTTTTGTTACGCTTTTGCAACGTTTGATATGCTAAAAATTTTAATTTCCCTTGATGAAGCGCTTCTCGAAATCTTCTGTACTCTCAAAGAAGCCGCCCGAAATGCCCTGAATCACCTCATCCAGTGTGTCTCCCCGATGCAGACGGGAAAGAATCCCGCTCAGGCCTTCCCGCAGTTTTTCACTGGAGATGGAGACCACGTCGCCGTTCTGATCGAAGGTCACCGCGGCGCTGCCTTTCAGCGTCTGATATTCCAGATCCGCCAGATACAGACACGCCATATACCCGGACACATAAACCGATCCGTCCACATGCCCGTCATCATTGTCCTCCGACGATGCTTCCAGATCGTACAGCTGATCTCCGACGCCTTCCATGTAATTCCACCTTAACTTCACCGTTGAACGTCTTCTCTTCTTTTAACGGCATTTTGCTTCTGTCATTTTAGTTCTCGCTCCCGTTCCGTAGTATTTCCTCACACATTATAGTACCTGTCAAACTCAACCGGCGTCGGAACTCTGCTGATCTGTGCGCATTCCGTCCGTTTGGTCTGAATGAAATTTTCCAGGAGTTCCTCCGGAAAAACGCCTCCGGCAGTCAGGTAGTCATGGTCTGCCTCCAGGGCGTCCAAAGCCTGTTCCAGACTGGTCGGGAGTCCCTTCAGCTTCTTCTTCTCCTCTTCCGGCAGGGTAAACAGATTAAAGTCGTATGGCCCCCAACCGTTGGCATGGGGATCAATCTGATTCCGGATGCCGTCCAGTCCTGCCATCAAAATGGCGGAATAGGCCAAGTAGGGGTTGCAGGTAGCATCAGGGTTTCTCAGCTCAAAACGCCTGGTTTCCGGGCTCTTGGCATAGGCCGGGATCCGGATCACCGCGCTGCGGTTGGATGTGGCATACCCAATGGTCACCGGGGCTTCAAACCCGGGCACCAGTCGCTTGTAGGAATTGGTGCTGGGATTTGTAATAGCGCACAGGGACGCGATATGCTTCAGCAGCCCGCCCATAAAGAAATGCGCCGTGCGGCTGAGATGCGAATAGCCGTTGTCGTCGGAGAAGACCGGTTCACTGCCCTTCATCAGCAGCATATGCACATGCATGCCGCTGCCCGCCTCGCCGTATACCGGTTTAGGCATGAAGGTGGCGCTCAGCCCGTGTTTCATGGCGGTGTTCCTGATGATATATTTGATCATCATGGTGGCGTCCGCCATTTTCACCGCTTCGCCCAGCATGGGTTCAATCTCAAACTGGCCGCTGGCGGAAACCTCGGGATGGTGATACTTAACGGGAATGCCGGCTTCCTCAATGCGCAGCACCATCTCGCTTCTTGCTTCATAGGTGGTGTCAAACGGTTTGGCGATGTGGTAGTTCCTTTGGAAGGGAACCACATTTCCCAGCTCCTGAGTGTCCGAATTCCAGTGTGCCTGGTCAAAGTCCACATAAGCTTCCTGGTGGTCGTGGTCCACCTTCCATCCGGCCCGGTGGAACAGATAGAACTCAAACTCCGGCAGGATCAGCATCTTGTCGGCGATCCCGCTGTCTTTCATGTACTGCACCGCGGCCAGCATGATATTCCTCGGATACTGGGGAAAAGGGCGGTTGACCGGATTGTCAATGATCATGGCATCCCCTGTCATGGAAAGGGTCGGAACCTCGCAGAAAGGGTCAGCCATCGCTGTGCTGAGATCCGGCACAAAGACCATGTCGCTCTTCTCCACCATGGCGTATCCATAGTTTGACGCATCAAACCCCACGCCGCTGGCCATCAGTTTTTCGTCGAAGGCGGAAGCAGGGATGGTGACATGCCGGTAAGCCCCGTTGATATCCACCATCTTGAAATCCACCATTTTAATCCCGTTTTCCCGGATATAATCCTTCACTTCCTGAATTGTCTGAAACATGTGTCTCCTTTCTTCCTCCTGATCAAAGGATACCCGACCGGTACATGATGATCCCATTCTCATCAATGCTCCTGCGCTGGCTGTCCGGTTCAGTTATGTTCTGCTTCAACGGTCTTCTGGTATATAATACCATATCCCGCCTGTAAAGGAAACAGGCAGAACTGTGAGAATTGGTGACGGTTAATAATTCTCATCTGTTTCCGCGCTGAAGAACGATGGTTATCCCTGCTTCAGCAGGTAAGAACGAGTTGTGATTCATGGTGGAAATTGATATAATGGAGACGGAATCAGCAGGGAGCGTGAAAAGCATGAAGAGGGAAATCGCCACTGGAGTCCTGGATTTTGAAAAATTGCGGGTCAATCAGCGCTTTTTTGTATAGTAGACAAACTCATTGTTGCGTTTCACTTCCGAATACCCAAGCCTGGTGTAGAAAGCGTTCGTCCGGGTATTCCAGGCGGGGGTGTCGAGAGTAAAAGCCTTCACATCCCGGAACAGAGCCTCGATTTCCCGCATCATCAGGATGCCGTACCCTTTCCGAAAGTGCTGCGGATCAATGAATATCCTTCCGATGTTCAGTGTGTCTCCCTGGCGGAACAGAATCGCGCCGCCAAGGATCACACCGTTTTCATCCACCAGTTTGTACAGATGATTCATCCGGGCCATTTTGACATGGAAGGAGACGGACTGATATCCGGGCGGGCCGCCGGCGGAAGCAGCTCCCACCTCCATGTCACTGTCGAAAGCGTGTTTGGAGATGCTGTTCAGCACCGGGGCGTCTGAAGTCCCAGCTTTCATGAACCGTACATTCACAAATCTTTCCCCCTTACTTTACCTGCAGGCGAGATAAACGTCCATGTTCTCGCCGTCTGTTTCAAAGCAGGGAATAACTTCATTTTCCGTACGTACCAGCCCGTTCGTCCTCATATAATCCTGCAGGGTATGATAGGCTCCCGGGATCGTCACAAAGGGGTTGTCAAACGGCCTGACAATATGGATCGCGGCATACTGATGGGTAGGCTGTTCTTTGATTTCATATCCTTCGGGCGTAATTTTTTCCGGCAGGATCAATGCCGCGGTATAACCGTGCATATTGAACACATTCACCTGCTCCTGCGAAAGTCTCGGGAAATCCCATCCGATGACCCTCGGATTCGCAATCCCGTTCTCTTCCGCGCATTTGTACATCCTCCCGATGGCATCCGCTTCCGGTTCACGGCTGATCACCGTGTATTCCACATAACGGAATCCTTCGACCGTCTCCGTACGGAGATTTGAATACGCGTCGCTGCGCTTATCCATTTCTTCCCGGAAGAGATGATCCAGCGTACAGTTAAAGATTCTGCAGATTTCAAGCGCCTTGTCCATTTCCGGATTTGCCGAGTCCATTTCCCACTTTGAGATGGTCTGTCGGCTTACGTTCAGCTTATCCGCCAGCGTTTCCTGGGTCATATTGGCGCTCAGCTGCCTTAAATACTGAAGATTTTTGCCAAAGCTCATGTTCCCTCTCCTTTTATTCTGTATTGATTTCTCGTGACAATTCTTTGCTCCGCGTCGCAGGGACAGATTAACACAGCGCAGGCATCTTTTCCACCAACTCACAGGCGCTGTTTCAGAAAATCGCGCAACCACAGGTTGCGTTCAGCTTTTTCTCCGGAAGAATCCTGAGCGGCAGGCCGTGAGTCAGAATCCTCTTATGGGTGCCAAAAAAAGAACAGCCTGCTTTTTTCAGGCTGTTCCGGTTTTCATAGGAGATTATTCCCGGTTGAAGGTACAGTTCCGCAGGATGGCCAGTGCAATATCCGGATACCGCCATTCAATCTTATTTCTGTCAATGATGCCGAATCTTTCTCCGTTGCCCCGGAATACATGGTTGTCCCACCAGCAGCAGGTTATCCCCCTGGTGCTTGCCGATGCAGTGTAGTATGCGGCCAGGTTCACCCTCGCCTGCAGATCCAGGTCGTCATCCTTCTTGTTCAATGCTCCGTATTCGTCGATCAGTACCGGGATTCCCTGTGAAACATAGGTCTTATAGAGGCTGTTCATAAAGGATGCGATATCGCTCTTTTTCCCCGTATCGGTTTCCAGATTGAAGCTGGAATCGCCGCTCTTCATGTTCAATGCGAAATCATACGGCCGATAGGCATGAACTGACACAATGATCCGGTTGTCTGCGGAATCTTCCGGCATCCGGAACAGCGTGCTCAGCGCGCCGTCCGGGCTGGCGCAGTATCCGGGTACCGCAAGGTAACGGTTCGCATTGTTCCCGCCGGTTCCGCGTACCAGATCAACAAATTTCTGGTTCAGCCTGTTGATGCATTCTGCGGCATCCTGACAGGCTGGCGCGCCTGTGTTCAGATACCATTCGTATGGAGTATCGACAAGCCTCGGCTCATTCATCGATTCCATGATACAGTGATCGTCAAATTCCGCGAATGTTTCAGCGATTTGTTTCCAGATGGCGCTTAAGAATTTTTCAGACTGCTCATAGTGTTCACTGTCCGGATAAAAAAGCTCGACGCCGTTATCGTGGTGAACATTGACGATAAAGTACATGTCTTCGTCTGCAGCCCATTGTGCCACTTCCCTCACCCGGGCCAGCCACGCCGGATCCACAGTATAATCCTCGTCGATGATATGGTTATGCCAGCTGACCGGAATTCGGATCAGATTGAATCCGGACATTTTGAGGGCATGGATGAGTTCCCTGGAAGTACGGACGCCGACCCAGGAGGATTCTGTCTGAACTCCCTTATTGTTTATTTTCCATCCGTCATGGGCGTCAAACGTGTTTCCCAGGTTCCATCCGGCCTTTAGCGTCCGGATAAATGCCAGCGCTTCGTTGTCCGGCAGGTCGAATTTTTTCAGGTTGTCTTCAGTGAAAACAGGGATTTCGACACTTCCTGATGCGACTGGGACAACATTTTCTTCCGCGCCTTCCGAGATGGAAAATGATAAGCATAGGATCAGGATCAGGGAGATCATGAATGCGAAGAATCTTTTCATCATTCTGTAACCACCTTTTTCTTTTTGTTTATAATATTATAAGCAATATTCTTCAGGATCGCAATATGAATCTCATTTCATTCTTCCGGCGGGAATTCCAGGATACCGTTCTCCGGCAGGACGATCTGCTCTGCCGGACCGGCCACCAGTGCAGCGGCTTCCGCCGCCGGCAGGTAGGATTCCAGCAGGTCCGGATGGTTCAGCCGGATCACGTCCGCCTGCGTTTCTTTCGCCGCTTTTTCCAGCGCGGCAGCTTTGGCGGAAAGCGCGGGCGCCCCGATCGTCGCCGCCGCGCTCTTGAGTGAATGGACGAGGATGCCGTAGTTTTCCCAGTCACCCGCGTCAAGGAATGCCTGCATCTCTTGCTGCTTTTCCCCTGCGCTCGCGGCAAATTCCCCCAGAAGCGTCAGGTAAAGGTCCTCATCCTCCCTGCAGTATATCAGACCCTGTTCCGGATCAATCCCTGCCCTTCGCAGCAGAGCATACCGGTCTGCGCGCGCAGGATCCATACCGGCGCTTTTCCTCTCCTTCGCTGCATCAGGCTTCCGGTAGAGGACTTTTTCATTGGGCAGGTAACGGAGCAGCGTTTTCTCCAGCATTTCGCTGCTGACCGGCTTGGCGAGATAATCCGTAAATCCCTGGGCAGTATATCGTTCCTTTGCCCCGATGATGGCATCCGCCGTCAGGCAGACCACCGGCGCTTCCCGGCTGGGGCTGTCCTCCATCTCCCGCAGGAGCCGCAGGGCTTCCGTTCCGTCCATCCCCGGCATACGCTGGTCCATGAGGATCAGGTCATATTTTCTCCGCTTCATGAGATCCAGCGCTTCCTGTCCCTGCCGGGCTGTATCAATCTGCACATCTGTTTTCTTCAGCAGTCCGGAAACAACCGCAAGGTTCATGCGGGAATCGTCGACAGCCAGAATCCTGGCATCCGGCGCGCGGAAAGTTTCATATTGGCGGTTTCCGGCCTGCCCTGCCCGGAGATTTTCCGGCCGGATGTCCCCCAGCGGTTCATCAGACACGATCCGCTGCGGCAGGCAGACGGTAAAGACGGATCCTTCGCCGTATGTGCTCTGCACGGAAATCGTTCCGCTCATCATATCCAGGAATCTCCGGGTAATGGCCAGGCCGAGTCCGGTTCCCTCCACGGTGCTGTTCCGGTCCAGGTCCACGCGCTGGAACTTGGTAAAGATGCTGGGAATATCCTCCTGCCGGATCCCGATGCCGGTATCCCGTACGGTCACCTGCAGGAGGAGACTGCTTCCTGCCGGATCTTCCTTTCGGCTCCCGCGGACTTCCAGGCGGATTTCTCCCCGGTCTGTATACTTCACCGCGTTGGTCAGGAGATTGGTAATAATCTGGCGGATGCGGACCTTGTCTCCATACAGCCCGTTGGGAAGATCCGGATCCGCGTCGATGCGGTAAGCCAGTCCTTTTTCCCGGGCGCGGAAAAGAACCGTGCTGCTGAGATCCTGCAGGAGTGTGCGCAGTTCGTAATCGTTCTCCACCAGCGTCATCCTGCCCGCCTCAATCTTGGAGAAATCGAGGATATCGTTGATAATGGACAGCAGGCTGCTGCCGGCGTTCTCAATGTTCGACGCGCAGGAATAGATACTGCGGAACGCATCCCTGCCGGCGTCGTCGGCGGTTTCTTTCTCTCCCCGCTCGCTCTCTCGCCGGATCATCTCATTCATTCCCAGCACCGCGTTAATGGGCGTCCGTATTTCATGCGACATTTCAGCAAGGAAATCGCCCTTGGCGCGGTTTGCACGCTCTGCCTCATCCCGGGCACGCCGCAGCTGCGCGGCGTAATCCATCTGGTCGAGGACGCTCCGGTGATACTGGATCATCACGAACGCGGTAATGATAAAGAGAAAGAAATACAGGATCGGAAAACGGTCCATAATGATAGCCGAATAGTTCTGCTCCACCAAGCGGCGCAGCGGCGTATAGAAAAGCATGAAATACAGAAGCGTAAAATATCCCGAGACCAGGATACCCGGCCGAACCCCGAAAAGGTAGCTGACCGCCAGGGGAATCAGAATTGTCCACAGGAAAGCAAACCCATTGGAAAGGAACAGAACATCGTAGGTCAGCATCATCACAACAGCGATCAGCGACAGAATCATGGCCGCCCTGCGGTTCCTGCGGCAAACGGTAAAATACCAGGTCACGCCGCCGGTCACCATAAAGGGAACGGACGTCATGGCAACCGAATACTCCCGGGACGCAAGGTTCACGATGAGCATGACCAGACCTGCCGCCGCCATGATGACGGAAAGAACAGCGATGCTTTTCATGTTTCTTTCATACCGTTCCCCGATATAAATGTTTTCCCCCAGCATCTTCCAGGTCTTCCGGATGGTCTTCACCGCGGCTCCTCCCTTCTCCGGTATTCCCTTTTCTGCAGTCCTTCCGTCCCGTCCGGATCTGCAGTTATGCTGCGCCCAACGCGCTGTGTTTTCTTTGCTCAAGTCAATATAGCATATGGATGATTTCCTGTAAATATCTCTGGATTCCTGGTTTCGTTTGATCAAAATGGAAGGTTCTATCTTCCTCTCTTCCCAAATTGCCTGAAAAATGATAAAATTGATAGGATTTGTGGTTGGGAGATGGTATTTTGAAGATCATTGTGATTGGTGCCGGTAAGCTGGGATACACACTGGCGGAGCATCTGACGGCGGAAGAACACGATGTCATCGTGATCGATAAGGATGATGATGTCGTGGAGCGTTGCTCAGGTTCGCTGGATGTCATCTGCCTGAAGGGCAACGGTGCCAATGCCAAAGTCCTGCTGGAGGCCGGGGTGGATAAAGCCAACATTGTCATCGCGTCCACCGCCAATGACGAGACGAATATGCTCGCCTGTCTGATTGCAAAAAGGCTTGGCGCGAAGTACACCATTTCCCGGATCCGTGATCCGGAATTTAATGAAAGCCAGACTTTCCTGCAGAACGAGCTGGGGATCGATGTCGCCATAAATCCGGAGCGTGCCACAGCGCTGGAAATAAGCCGTCTTCTGCGGTATCCCTTTGCCGGAAGCATTGAGTCGTTTGCCCGCGGCCTCGTAGAAATGGTGGAGTTCCGTGCGGTGGAGACGGATCCGATCGTCGGGATCGCCATGAAGGACCTGGCCCAGAAAGTGCCTGGCCTCCCCCGTGTCCTGTATGCAATGGTCGAGAGAAATAATAATGTCATCATTCCGGACGGCGATTTCTTTATCCTCCCGGGTGACAAGGTCTTCGTTTCGGGCGACATGGTCATGATCACCAATTTTTTCCGTTTCCTGGGGCGAAACAACCAGAAAGTTCGCAGCATCATGGTCCTCGGTGGCGGCCGGATCTCCTTCTATCTCGCGCGGATTGTGATTCCGATGGGGATCCATGTGACCCTTTTCGAGCTGAATTCGAAAAAGGCCCGTACCCTCAGCGAACTGCTTCCCAAGGTGGATGTGATTTTCGGCGACGGGACAGATCAGGAGCTTCTCCAGGAACAGGGTCTTTCACAGGTTGACGCCTTTGTTTCCCTCAGCAATCGGGATGAGGAAAACCTGATGACAG
The DNA here is from genome assembly GCA_947166385.1 of uncultured Clostridia bacterium. Taxonomy (GTDB): domain Bacteria; phylum Bacillota; class Clostridia; order Christensenellales; family Aristaeellaceae; genus Aristaeella. The sequence goes on from CAMVEB010000001.1 coordinate 9,620, forward strand.
CGCTCTATGCTTCCCGCAGCGGCGTGAAAAAGATCATCGCCAAAAACAGTCGCATGGCCTATACGGACATTCTGAATGATCTTGGACTCGATTCTGTGATCAGTCCGCAGAATATCACCAGTTCAACGATCCTGCGCTATGTTCGCGCCAGGGAAAACAGCAACGGAACCCATATTGAGCGCCTGTATCGCCTGATCGACGGGAAGGCGGAAGCCATTGAGTTTGTTGCCCGAAAAGGCGATTCCTATATTGGCATCCCGCTGATGAAGCTGAACAACCGCAAGGGTTCGCTGGTTTCGGTCATCGTCCACCAGGGCAAGATTATCATTCCCTTCGGCAAGGATCATATTGAGGAAGGCGATCATGTCATCATTATATCCAGAGACCTCGGAATATCTGATCTGAATGAGGTGCTCTATCAATGAATAGGAAACTGATCATTCGGGTGCTGGGTGCCCTCCTGTCAATCGAAGCAGTCGCAATGATTCCCGCCTTCCTGATTTCGCTCTTTCATCAGGACGGTGATTCTCTCGCACTGATTATCGGCGCTGTCTTTACTGTCATTGTGGGCACCTGCCTCTATTATATTCCGAAAACGGAACGCAATTCCTACCTTCGCCTGAAAGAAGGTTTTATTATTGTTGCGGTTGGCTGGATTCTCCTCTCTCTCTGCGGAGCGATTCCGTATATGCTTTCCGGCTTCCTCCCGCGCTTTGAAGACGCTTTCTTCGAGTCCGTCTCCGGTTTCACCACCACCGGCGCCAGTGTGACCACGAACTTTGAAAACTTTCCCCATGGCATCATGTTCTGGCGGGCGACGACACACTGGATCGGCGGGATGGGCGTTCTGGTTCTGACGCTCGCCCTGCTGCCGAAGCTGACGGGCCGCTCTTCTCACCTCGTCCGGGCGGAGAGTCCCGGTCCTTCTCTCAGCAAACTGGTGCCGAAAACAGGCCAGACAGCCAAGATCCTTTATCGGATTTATATCGGCCTGACTGCGCTGGAGTTCATCAGCTTATTGCTCTGCGGCCTCTCCCCCTATGATGCTGCGGTTCATGCTTTCGCCACGGCCGGGACCGGTGGTTTCAGCTGTTACGGCGCCAGTATTGCCGCTTTCAACAGTGTCTCGGTGGATATCGTGATCACGGTCTTCATGTTCATGTTCGGCATCAATTTTGCCCTGTATTATAAATTTCTCGTCGGCGAGCATTTCAAGGCTTTCTGGAAAGATGAGGAATTCCGTTGCTTCTTCCTGATTGCGGTTTCCTTTTCTCTCCTGATCAGTCTCCTGAATCTGCCGTATTACCATGATTTCTGGACTTCTCTGCGCTACAGTTCTTTCCAGCTCTCATCGGTTATCTCTACCACGGGATTTGTCACGGCGGATTTCAGTCTCTGGCCGGCAGCGTCACAGATGCTCCTGATTCTGGCGATGTTCGTCGGTTCCTGCGCCGGGTCGACCGCCGGCGGCATCAAGGTGGTTCGGATCGCGATGCTTTACAAGCTTTCCAAGCGGAATATCCTGGCGACCGGGCGGCCGAAGAAGGTGGATGTAATCCGTATTGATCATAAGGCGGTCGATGAAAATATCGTCTCTCAGGTTGCGCAGTTCGCTGTGATGTACGTTTCTCTGGTTCTGATCGGTGCCTTCCTGCTCTCGCTGGAGGGAAAATATGATGTCATCACGCATCTGACAGCTTCCCTGACCTGTGTCAGCAATGTCGGTCCCGGTTTGGGAGCGGTGGGGCCGGTGAACAATTTTGCAGGATATGGTGTTTTCTCCAAGATGGTCGCTTCTTTCCTGATGCTCTTTGGCCGTTTGGAACTTCTGCCGATGTTTATTCTCTTTACCCGTTCTGCCTGGAGGAAATATTAATCTGATTTCTGGAAGATGGTGATTTGATGTCAGAGACGGCAAACAGGTCTGTTGTGAAAGGAATCTCTATTTTGGGGATTACCGGCATCATTTGCAAGCTGGTGGGCGTCCTCTTTTCCATTCCGCTCTCCATGATCAATATTGATGGAAAATCCGTCGCAGATATATTCTATCTCGTTTATCCGACCTATACGCTGCTGCTGACGATCTCCAGCGCGGGGCTCCCCGTCGCCGTTTCCCGGATGGTCTCGGGTTTCCTCGCCCATCAGGATCCGCGGAACGGAAAGAACACATTCAGGGTTGCGCTTGCGGCGTTGTTCTCGATCGGGGCTGCCTTTTCCCTGATCCTGATTGTGATGAACAAAACGCTGGTGTCCATGGTCTCACGATCAGATACGTCTCTGGGTTTCTATACCATTGCTCCCTGCGTATTGATTGTCTGCATGCTCTCCGCTTTCCGTGGTTTCATTCAGGGCCAGCAGAACATGTTCCCGACGGCTATTTCCCAGTTAATCGAGCAGGTTGGCAAGGTGTTTATCTCGATCCCCCTGGCTTATATCGGTGTCCATGTCTATCATGATCTGGGAATCGCGGCGGCCGGCGCCCTCCTGGGGATCACGCTCTGCGAAGTGATCGCCCTTATCTATATTTTCATCCATTATACCCGTAAAAAAGGAGAATTTAATGCGCTTCCTCAGAATCCTCAGGAAAAGCCTCTGTCAAACAAATTCCTGATGAAGCACCTTCTGCTGATCTCTGTTCCGATTACGATCAGCGCCTGTATCGTACCTTTTTCCCAGTTTATTGATTCAGCGATGATGATCAACCGGATGGTTGTTGCGGGCATCGATGAAACCATGGCCGGTTCCTACTACGGCGCCTTTACAAGCATCGTGATCCGTCTGATCAATATTCCCACCGCCCTTGCGCTGGCGATCGCCATGAGCCTGGTTCCGGCTGTTTCTGCCCGACGTGCTGTAAACGATGAAGAAGGGATTCGGCGGGAAAGCCACACCGGCATGCGCTACGCGTTCCTGATCGGTTTCCCCTGCTCCGTCGGAATGAGCCTTCTGGCCCGGGAAATCGTGGATTTTATTTACGGTTTTGCCCTTCCGGAGTGGAAAATCCAGCTGGCTTCCGAACTCCTGGTCTTCTCCGCGATGACGGTCCTGCTTTTCACCGTCGTCCAGGCGACCAGCAGCATCCTGCAGGGCCTTCGAAAGCAGCGAATTCCGATGTATACCATGATGGCCGGTGTCGCTGTCAAGATATTGCTGAATTATATCCTGATCGGAACGCCCGGGATTCATATCCACGGCGGTCCCTACGCCTCCATTGCCTGCTATTCCATCGTCATGGTGCTGAATACCTTCTATGTCTGTAAATACGCGAAGATGTCTTTCCGCTGGATTCCCTGGGTTGTCCGCCCGGGCGCTGCTGCGGCTGTCATGGGGGCTGTGGTCTGGCTGATGAAACGGTTCCTGCCATCCGGTCGTATGGTCACAATCCTGATGATTATCGTCGGGATCGCCGCTTATTTTGCCGTTGCGATGGCCGTAGGCGCACTGACAAAGGATGATCTGCGGGCCATGACCCGCAGGAACAGGAGGAAATCATGATCCCACAGATAACGGTGCTCACCCTGGGCCCCGGCGATCCGGAGCTTCTGACGCTGAAAGCAGTCAGATGTCTGGAATCTTCTTCCATGGTCGTATTGCGCACGGATCATCATCCTGTTGCGGATTTTCTTCGCGGGAAGGGAATCTCTTTCTCCTATCTCGATGATCTTTATCTTCAGTCTGAAGATTTTGATGATCTCGCGCGAAAGATATCAGATTTTCTCTGGCGGGAAGCCTCCTCTTCTCCGTTGGTCTACGCTGTCCCGGATCCTTTTTCCGATGCTTCTGTCCGGGCTCTTTTCCGGCACCGTCCCGCGGGGGCGCAGATCACGCTAGTTCCCGGCGCCGGTTATACGAACGTTTCCATGCTTGATGCTTATGAGTTGCTTCCCGGAAGCGACCTGCGTTTTGCGTCGGCAACCGATCTGATCTCATCCGGATCCTATGATCCGAATGTCTCCCTCCTCGTCAGTGAATTGGATGGAGAAATCCTGGCCGGCGATCTCAAGATCTTTCTCTCCTCCTTCCTTTCGGATGATGATCCGGTCTTTCTGCTTCATCCCGGTGCCGCGCCGCTGCCGTTACAGCTTTATGAGATCGATCGTCAGTCACACTATGACCATCTGACTTCCCTCCTGGTTCCGGGTGCTCCTTATGATGCCCGCTCCCGCTTTGTTTTTTCTGACCTGATGAGCATCATGGATCGTCTCCGTTCGCCGAACGGATGCCCCTGGGATCGCCGGCAGACGCATAAGTCTCTCTGTCCGTATGTGGTGGAAGAGGCGTGGGAAACGGTCGGTGCCATTGACGAGGACGATCCGGCGCATCTGATGGAGGAGTTGGGAGACCTCCTCTTTCAGGTTGCTTTCCATTCTTCGATCGCCTGCTCCTTTGATGAATTCACCGTCAACGATGTCGTTTCCGGGATCTGCTCCAAAATGATCCGCCGCCATCCCCATGTCTTTTCAGGCGCGCCTGTTCCTGCTGATGCGCAGCAGGAGAATCAGTGGGAGAAAATAAAAAGTTCCGAGACCGGCAGCAATACCGTTGCGCAGTCACTCTCTGACATTTCCGTTTCTCTCCCCTCTCTCCTTTACGCGGAGAAGTATTTCAGGAAAATGAGCCGGCTTCCGGACTGCAGCCGTGCCGGCACGGAGATCCTTAAAGAGATCAGGCTGGCTGCGGCTGACCTGGGACGGGAAAATGATGATGCTGTTTCCCGTAATCAGCTTGGAAACCTCCTTGCGCTCTGTGCGGAGTGGGCTCAACTGAACCATATGGATGCGGAAACGTTGCTCCATGAGGTGATCAGGGATCGGATTCAGGTGGCGCAGTCCTGTAATTTGCTGAAATCGGCGCCTCAAAATAGCGGTAACGCTTGACTTTAAAGGATTTTCGTGTATACTACAGGTATGTTGAAGGAGGAATTGAATAGTTTCTTTTTTCAACGCGTTTATAAACACATGCAATAGCATGAAATTTAAGGAGGCTATCTCATGAACAAGAGTGAACTGGTTGCTGCCCTGGCTGAGAAAACTGAATTTTCCAAGAAAGATGCTGAAAAGGCTCTGAATGCCTTTGTGGATGTTGTAACGGATACTCTCGTGAAGGCTGACAAAGTGCAGCTGATCGGCTTCGGTACATTTGATGTGAAGGATCGTCCCGCCCGCGTTGCCCGCAATCCGCGCACCGGCGCTGAGATTAAGATTGCCGCTTCCAAAGCTCCCGCTTTCAAGCCTGGCAAAGCTCTGAAAGATAAGGTAAATACCCCTGCGAAGAAAAAGGGCAAGAAATAAAAACGGATCACGCCTGCAGGATTGAATCCTGCAGGCGTTTTCAATGAGGTTACCATGAGAATTGATAAATATCTGAAAGTCTCCCGCATCATCAAGCGCCGCACGGTGGCGAACGAAGCCTGTTCCGGTGGGCGTGTCACCATCAATGGCAAAGTCGCCAAGCCCGGAACGGATGTCCACGAAGGCGACATCATCACGATCCGTTTCGGCGAACACCTTGGCCGTTATGAGATTGTCTCCATTGCTGAAACTGTGAAAAAAGATCAGGCTTCTTTGATGTATAAAATCATCGAGGAAGATCCTACGCTCTTTGACGAGCGCAATCAGTCATGAAAGTATACGTGATTTTAGCCGCCGGCGGTTCCGGGGCAAGAATGCACACTTCAGTGAACAAGGTTCTTCTTTCCTTATCCGGCTGCACGGTGCTTCTTCGCAGCCTGAGGATTTTTGATCATATCATCGATGGCCTTGTTCTCGTTTGTCGTCCGGAGGACGAGGAAGCCATACAGGCGGAAGTTGCGCTTGGCGCTCTTTCCTTCCCTGTGACGATTGTACACGGCGGTGCAACCCGCCAGCAGTCCGTATGGAATGGGTTGAAATCCCTCCTGGCTGATCCGGAGGATATCGTTCTGGTCCATGATGCGGCACGCTGCCTGGCCTCCCCGGATCTGGTGCGCACGCTGATCCGCACCTGCATGGAGACCGGTGCCTGTGTCCCGGGAGTCCCGGCAGTGAACACGGTCAAAGAGTGTGATCCTGCGGGCCGGATCGTTCGAACGCCGGACCGTTCTGCTCTCTTTGAGGTTCAGACCCCGCAGGCCTTCCGGTATCAGGATCTGTGCGATGCAAATCTTCGAGCCGGTGAGGATGGTTTCCAGGCCACGGATGACGCTTCTCTCCTGGAGCATGCGGGATATCCAGTCTTTGTGGTCCCCGGCTCCCGCATGAATATCAAGATCACGGAAAAGGAGGATCTGATGATCGCTTCCGCCTGGCTTCGTTCGAACGCTCCCGCTGCGCCCCGTGTCGGCATGGGTTATGATGTCCACCGTCTGGTGGAAGGCCGAAAGCTGATTCTCTGCGGCATTGAAATTCCTCATGTATTCGGCCTTCTGGGGCACAGTGACGCGGATGTAGCCATCCATGCCTTGATGGATGCGATGCTGGGTGCTGCTGCCCTGGGCGATATCGGGCATTGCTTCCCGGATACTGATCCGCAGTATAAAGGAATATCCTCTGTGATTCTGTTGGAGAAAGTCAATGATATGATCCGTAGCGCCGGATATACGCTGATCAATGTTGATCTGACCATCGCCGCCCAGAAGCCCAGGTTGGCTCCCTATATCGGTCAGATGCGTGAGAAAATTGCCGAAACGCTCGCTGTGGATGTATCATGCATCAGTATCAAAGCGACAACGACCGAAAAGCTTGGCTTTGAAGGCCGCGAAGAAGGCATCTCCGCGCAGGCGGTCTGTCTGTTATTGTGAGATTTTGATTTCCATCGGAATCCGTTCAATCGCGCTTTCTGCGCCTTTCATCCACATCTCCCGGATCGAATTCATCCCGTCTTTCGCGAACACATCCAGGTGGATCGCGTTTTCTGTTTGGAAGGGCAGGAACTCCCACGGTGATGCGGTTTTGACTTTCCCGCTGACGTCAAAGTATGCTTTCCCCTTGCTCATCTGGAAAGCGAATTCAAGCGTCGTTGGGCTTGAAAGCTCAATCTTGCTGGAATAATGCAGCTCCAGTTGTGCCTGAATATCTTCCATTTCCGGGAACAGATCTGCCGTCAGCCCTTCCGGAAGCACGGATACATCCCGCACGGCACGGATTTTAAACTGTTCCGTTTCGTGCGTCCTCGCCGTTTCTTCCTCTTCTGATTCGATGAAGTTTTTGTCGATGGTAATCAGCAGAGAAAGGTTGTCTTTCTTCTTTCCGTCACGGTCGACGGTGTTTGCGCGGCATACGCGGAAGGTCTTCTCGCTTCCGCTTTCCCAGTTATCCATGCTGGTCGGCAGGGTCACAGAATAGGTCCCCTTCTTTCCGGAGATCGTAAAGCTCTGGTTTTCAGCATCGTTCTCAATCCGGATCGCGCTGTATCCGGTTTTTTCTTCATCCAGCGGCAGAATCAGGCATGCTTCCAGCGGTTCACCCAGCGTGGAAACCGTCTTCTGGAAGATGATATCTCCCTTCAGATCCAGCTTGGAAAGGGCCTCGCCGTAAAACGCTTCGAGGTTTGCGTTGGCGTACAGCGCCATTTCTTCGTCGTTCAGGTATTCTTTCAGCGAAGCCATGGCCGTATCGTCCGATGTTACAACCGTCAGCATTTCCTGGATCATTTTGTTCAGCGCTTCGGTTGGAATCCTGAATTCAAGGGACAGACGCGGTGCCCCGTCGTCCTTGCTGTGGAAAGTAGTTTCGGCTGAAAATCCGTTGATCCAGACTTCAATCAGCTTCTCCAGCTTTTGCAGCAACGCCTGATCTGCTTCTTTTTCCTCATTTCCGGGCAGAAAACTCCGCAGGATCGTCGGCAGGATCGAAGGATTTTCTCCCTTCTGGATATCAAGAATCTCGTTGATGGCCTCATTCTCCGACGGCAGCTGGTAAACCTGCTCGCCGAGCAGATCGCTCCGCAAGAACCATACATCACTGATCCGGCAGATCTCGGTCAGTGCTTTCATGGTGTCATTTTCCCCGTTCTGGAAGAAGTAGTAATGAAGGTTTTCTTCCTGCCGGATTCCGCGAATCTCGTATTCTGCGTTCTGTAAGCTTTCCAGCAGGGCATAATCCTCTTTGTCCACGTTTCCATGGACGACGAAGGACCCCTTCAGCCCACTGCCGATCTGCAGCTGCTTTTCCATTTTCTCGCGAAGCGGATATCCGCCGGCAGCAGCGTTTTCACAGATCGCCAGGATGACCAGAATCATCATCAATAGACGGAATCTCATTTTCATTTCTGTATCTCCTTCATGAACACTTCCGGATCAATGCCTTCCAGAAGGAATGCCAGGTCTTCCTTTGGCAGAGACATCAGTTCCCGGATCATGGCCACCGCCAGCTCATGCTCTGTCATCTCATCTTCCGCAGCTTCGATCTGTTTCCCCTGGAACAGGTCGAACGATACCTTCAGATGGCTGGTTTCTATTTTATCTGTTTTAAGGATTATTTCAAGGGTGCCTTCTGAAGGAATCCCGTTTCGGGTGGTGATTTTTCCTTCAATATCCGTCGATCGGGTGCTTCCCTGTGAAATGATATTTTCGTGAATCGTGCCGCTGATCCCGTTCCTGTTGGTCTCCAGGGTCATCGTCGTTCGCGTTTGCGTCCGGACACGGTTGTGAACCTGATCGTATTCAATCTGCCATTTCAGCTGCTCGTTTCCGTTCTCATCCAGAATCCATTCTCTCTCCATCAGCATGTTGTCTCTTTCTGAGTTAACACCAGTCGGAGTTCGCAGCTGGATTTGGTCCTTTTCCAGGGTTTCATCCCTCAGCATTTTCCAGTCCAGCATCACATTGCGCTTTGTTCCCTCTCCGACAGCGCATTTTCCGTTGTAGTTGACCCGAAGCGCCTTGTTGTTCTCGTCGTACTGGATCTGAATTTTCTGTCTTCCCTCGAATGACATCTCATTCAGGTCAGGATAAAGCCCTGACTCGCTGATCTTGTCACCGTTGCTCTTCACATAAGTCTCTAGATCTTCCGGCATCAGCGTGACCGTCTCCCGTCGTGTGACAATCCCGTATCCCTTGTATTTATTGTTGATCTTGTTCGAAACGCTGTTCCCGGAAAAGACATCCGGCAGCTTTTCAAACCAGTCGCTGAAAGAATACAGCGTCTCCCACGTCTTCCCGTACTGGTCAATCGACCGGTTCATGGTCTTTTCATCCATGTCCCCTTTTTCCGTCATCCAGTCAGAGATCGCCTTCCCATCCAGAAGGACGGTTGTCCGGGCCCTGTCCCTGTCGATATCCTCTTTGATCTGAAGGTGCCGCAGGAGCCGGTTCAGCTTTTCTGTCCGCTCTTCTCCGTAAGAAGGCGTTCTGATCACTTCGGCTGAGAGCAGAATGCTGTAGGGTTGCTCTGTCTCTGCTGTCCATGTGAACAGATCACGGATCACGGAAGCAAATCCCGCCGAAGCAATGGATAAACACAGCACAAGGACCCAAATAAAGACTGTCTTTTTCATCCGTTCCTTACTCCTCAAAAAAATCCTCCAGCAGGGCGATCGTCTTTTCCCAGTCAGAGCATCGGTTAATCTCATCCCGCACCTTGCTGGCTCCCCGCATCCCGTGCAGGTACCATCCGATATGCTTTCTCATCTCCCGGATGGCGATTTTTTCCGGTTTGTCCTCCAGCATCATCCCGTAGTGGCGAAGGATCATTTCCTTTCGTTCCCGGACTGTAACCGGCTGGGGGATTTGCCCTTCCGACCGCTGTCGGATCTCCCGGAAGATCCAGGGATTCCCGAGTGCCCCGCGTCCGATCATGATCCCGTCCACGCCGCTCTCGCGAAAGTGTTTCTCGGCATCCTCGGCGGTAAAGATATCCCCGTTTCCGATGACGGGAATGGAAACGCTTCTTTTGACCTCGGCAATTTTTTCCCAGTCAGCCTTCCCGCTGTATTGCTGCGCTCTGGTTCTTCCATGGACAGTGATTTCACAAATCCCCGCTTCTTCCGCCATCCGGGCAAACATGACCGCGTTGATATGTTCTCCATCCCATCCGGTCCGAATTTTGACAGACACAGGCAGCGTCGACGCCGCCACCGTTTTTTCCATCATTTCCCGGGCAGTTTCCGGTTTCAGCATCAGTCCTGCGCCTTCTCCCGAACAGGCCACCTTTCGTGCCGGGCATCCCATATTCAGGTCAATTCCGTCGTAGATTCCCAGTTCGCACATCCGCTTTGCTGCTTCAGCAACGGTGTCCGGATCCTTGCCAAACAGTTGCAGGATGAGTCTTTTCTCTTCCTTTCCGCGCTTCATCAGTTCAGTGGTGGCCCGTTGCGTTGGCGCGCACAGATAACCCATCGCGCTGATCATTTCTGTATACGCTTGGCTGCATCCCTGCTCAAAGCACAGAGTCCGGTAAATATGATCCGTGATCCCGCACATCGGTGCCAGTCGTATGTCAGTCATAATCCGCATCCTTTGGAATCAGCGCAATCCTGCATGTCATTTCATCGTAGGGATGCAGTTCCATGGGGACGGTTTTTCCCTTGGCTTTCGGCAGCACGGGGATATCGCCCATGATCCCGTTCTTCATCTTCCACGTTTCAGCTTTCCTGACGGGCAGATAAAGATGTCCTTCTTCTGTATAGGGAGCTCCGGCTGCGGCATACTGATATCCGTTCTCCGCGTCCAGGCACATCAGCCTGTTCTCCAGGAAAATGAAAATCCCCTGGTGATGCCCCTGGCATACAATCGGGTTCCCGTTCGCCTGGAATACAAAGCCTTCTCCCTTTTTCCACTCTTTTTCAGATACGAGGTAGATTCCCCTTTTCCCGTTGCTGTCGCCGATTTCCCGGTTTTCGCTTTCCGCAAGGAACAGGCAGATCTTTTGCTGCATCGGCTGCTTGCTGAACAGCCGGATACCGTCTTTCCGGGCCTGCAGTACATTCAGGTGATCCCCGCCGGGGATGCAGTATTTCCCGTTCAGCAGCATGTTGACGCTGATCAGTTCCTTCTCCGCGAGGGTCACCGCATGCTGGTAAACGCCGGCATACGCCCGTGCCAGTCTGCAGATACTGCGGAAACGCTCCCGCTCGTCATCGCCGAAGGGATCGAATCCGTCTTCCTCATTCTTTTCCAGTCCGCAGCGATTGATCCGCTGACAGCTTCCCTTCCCGATATGACGGATCGCTTCCGGCAGAGCGTTGTGAATCAGGACTGTCAGCTCATTCAGGATCCATGGCTCTCTCGAAAGGTACATCTGAGCCAGGAATGCCTCCGTCCATGCGGCGATGGTCAGCGAAGAAATCCCGGCCGGCGCGCTGTTTCCCTGAAAGAAGGCGTTCCCCGAAGTTCCCCCGCAGATGACGCCATGGGTTTTTTTAATCTGGTTCCATCCTGCCTTCCCGGCGGAAAGCTCCTTGATGTTTCCGCTGTATTGTCCCGACCATGCACTGTACCGGATCCCGTCGGCAGTCAGTTCCGCGTGATTCATGTAGTATTGCGTAATAAAGAAATCCGTCTCTTCCGGCAACGGATCCCGGTAAAAGGAGGCAATCTCCGTTTCCCGTCCGCGGATCTCAACAGTTCCGCGCCGCCGTTCATTATGCAGGTAGGAAGTCCAGTCGATGGCGTCTGAACGAAGCCTCGCGCATAGCCGCAGGACGGCTTTGAGCCCGGAAGCTCGGTAAAACTTCACCAGGAATTCCATCAGATCTGCAGATTGTACGCGAATGACATAATCCTTCCGGATGCTGTCCCAATGTAGTTCCATCCATCTGCACCAATCAGCCAGGCGTTTCAGCAGACTTCGGTCTGGTTGGTATTCAAACATGGCAAATTCAGCCCGTGCAATGCAGATATGTTGAGCCAACGATCCCGGGAACGCCCCGTCGCCGGGATCCGCAGTCAGTTTTCTGATGAGGATCGCCGGTTTTTCTTCCATCGGATTTTCCTTCAGAAGGCAGCTCAGACAGAAAGCAGGTTCCAGCGCTTCTGCCGGAAAATCTGTTTCATCCGGTGCCTGCTCCGATCCGTCATCGGTTTTCGGGATTTCCCTGCACAGCGCTGTATAAAGCTTCTTGAGCAGCGCGTCGCTGCTCCGCACCATTCCCCGGCCCAATGGCAGATGTGCCGGATTCATCAAAGGTGTTCTTGTAAAAACGTATTTCTGTGGCATTCTTCTCTCTCCGATAAAACAAAATATCAGCTTATTATACCGAATTTTCTTCAGTAAAACAAGCTGATATGATGTCAGGAAATAAGTGTTTCTGTTACTTTGTTCCGAACAGTCGGTCTCCGGCGTCTCCCAGTCCGGGCACGATATATCCATGATCATTCAGATGGTCATCCAGCGCAGCCACATAGATATCCACATCCGGGTGATCCTTCTGGATTCTGGCGATCCCTTCCGGTGCGGCAATCAGGTTGACCAGCCGCATATGATGGCATCCGCGCTGCTTGATAAAGTTAATCGCGGCACTGGCGCTTCCGCCCGTTGCCAGCATCGGATCCAGAATGAGCAGTTCCCGGTTCACGCTGTCTTCCGGCAGCTTGCAGTAGTATTCTACGGGTTCAAGTGTTGCCGGATCCCGATACAGTCCGATATGCCCGACTCTGGCCGCAGGCACCAGGTTAATCACGCCGTCCACCATGCCCAGTCCTGCCCGCAGGATCGGAATGATTCCCAGCTTCTTTCCGCTTAAAACGCGGCATTTGCAGGTTGTAATGGGCGTTTCAACCTCGATCTCTTTCGTCTCGAGATCCCGGGTCACTTCATAAACCATCAGCATAGAAATTTCGGAGAGAAGCTCCCGAAACTCCTTGGTTCCGGTATTCTTGTCACGCATAATACTCAGTTTATGCTGGATCAGCGGATGATCGAAAACAACAACTTTGCTCATAAAAAAACCTCCGAATTCATGATTGATTCATTGATTTTCCCTCAAATGATTTTACCAGAAACCAATCTTCCATGCAATCATTAATTTTGATCAAACCGGTGTTTTCATCCGTTTCGGATGTTTTCAATATTGTCCATGCTGCCGCCGCCCTGATCGTCAGCCGCCCGGAATTTTCCCTTTTCCACCAGTCTCAGGAAAGCATCCACCACGTCAGGTGTCAGCTGTGTTCCTGAAACATCTTTGATAATGCTGACAGCTTTGTCAAAATTCATTCTGTTTCTGTATGGCCGGTTGGAATACATGGCGTCAAAGGTATCCGCCACGGCAATAATCTGCGCCACGCGTGGAATTTCTTCTGCTTTCAGCCCGTTGGGGTATCCTCTTCCGTCCGGTCGCTCATGATGCGCCAGTGCCCCGGTTGCCAGATCCGGCATGATGCTGATATCCTTCAGAACCTGATATCCTTGCGAAGTGTGTGACTTGATGATCTCATACTCCTCGTGCGTCAGTTTGCCTGCCTTGTTCAGCACTTCTTCGGGCACGCCAATCTTTCCGACGTCATGAAGAAGCGCAATCCGATAATACTTTTCAACGGTTTCCTGATCGCATCCGAGCTCTGTGGCAATCATGGCAGTGAATTGAGCCACGCGGGTGGAATGTCCGTTCGTATAGCTGTCCTTCATATCGATAACTTTCGCAAATGCTTCAGAAAGCTCCCGGATATAGGCCTGGTTTTCTTCGTGCTGTTTCTTCAGGACCTGTGTCTGGCTGCGGAACAGATAGATACCGATCAGGGTCATAAAAATGAACACACCGGTTCTGGTAAAGCTGGTTGAACCGTAGCTCTTGGAAAAATAGAAACGGATGATATCAGTCGTTACACCGGCCGCGCAGGAAACAATCCCGATCATCATGCATCGAAGGAGTTCCCTGGAAATCGTTTTTTCTTTCGCTGCACGGATGACAAAACAGATCGAAACAGCAAATGCAAATCCGATAATCGCATGGCTGATGTAAACCAGATAGTAGTAATCGGAAATTCCACGGTATGTCAGAATCACCTGAACTCCGAAATTAACAAGGCACAGAACCAGCGTGCCGGTCACCCATTTTGATCCGCTTCTGCCGGTGGCTCCGGCAAAAAAGGACATGGCCGGGAATGGCATGAACATCAGGCATGCATACGTAATCACGCGGATAAAAGCCGGGTGATGAGACATAAGCTGCAGTAAGGTTGTATCGTTGAATCCGGAAAAGCCGATCAGGAGGCTCATAATTCCGAAGGAGGCAAAATCAAGCCCGGCTGATTTCATCAGGATGCGGCTGAAAACCGCGATAATCAGAAACAGAAAGCCGATCAGGAGATAAGCGGCCGACCGTGTAAAGGGGATCATATTTCTGCTGAAATGCTCGGACATATAGAGGCCGGCGTCTTCGATCATCACTCTTTCCAGGCTCGGAGATGTCTCCGGAAAGACAGGATCCAGGCGAAGACGGAGGTACTCCGCATGCTCGGGAATCACGACAGTGTGAACGTACATCCCGTAGGATTGGCCGAGTCTTTTGGGAATGGCGGGCCGGTAGGAATAGATCAGCTGGTCATCCGCATAAACGTCAAAATCCGTATCAATGCTTTTGAAGCACAAAGCCTGTCCGTTTGAATATAAGCCGCGTACTTCTTTCCGGATGGTGATGGAGCCTGCAGGAAGATCATACAGGTTCAGTGCTGTGTCGGAGTTTTCCCAGGACTCCGTCATCCATCCCTCATTGGCCGGCATGCCGTTGGAAGGATAATATCCTTGGCTGTCTCTGTCCACATAGAGAGAAACGGCTACGAACAAAAGAAAGATCACGAAATACACGATCTGTTCCCTGGTGGATCGAAGATTGCTCCTCCGGATCTTGTTCCTGTCCTGTAATCCGGATGTTTCAGACGTTTTTTTTCGTTTCATTTTACCGCCTCAGTTCCGGATTGTTGTGATAGTATTTTTCTTTGTCCTGATACATCCGTTCATCTGCTTTTTTCAGAGCGTCTCTGATTTTCCTGGAATTCCGGATCACACAGCAGCCGACGGCAAAGCTCACATACGGATAATCAGAAGCCAGGCGTTTGATCTCTTCACATCTCTTATCAAGTTCCTCTTTCTCGATGCCGCGGGTCAGGATCATAAACTCATCACCGCCAGCGCGGTAGATTTCATCTCCGGCAAAAACCTGGCGCAGGACAGCCGTACCGTTCATCAGCATCCGATCTCCCTCTTCGTGACCGTATCGGTCGTTCACCCGCTTCAGGCCGTTCAGATCCGCAAAAACGACGCCCAGCTTGTCAATGCTGATGTTTCCTTCCCGCAGCTCATCGATTCGGTTGTTCATTTCGTTCCGGTTCATAATCCCTGTAAGCATGTCCATGGAGCTGAGTTCCCGGAGACGGGTTAACAGACTGTAGTTTGCAATCTCGGAAGCGATAAAGTAAGTACTGAGTTCCAGTGTTTCTTTGATCTGCAGGGTATGAACCGTATCAAAATTGGTTGCCCAGATATACCCGATGAGTTCGTCCCCGGACTTGAGCGGGAAAATCACCAGGCTCTGAACACGGGACTTCATCAGCGACTGATACCAGACGATATTTCTTTCCCGGATATATTCCATGTCTGCCAGATCCTGCGCAATCAGACAATTGCTGCCGCCGATCGTGTCGAGCCATGACAGGGCGATATCATAGAAACCCGGCATCATTTCTTTTCGGATATTGTTCAGTTCATCCGAGGCTTCAATGGCCTCACTCAGAATCCGGCATGTTTTCTTTCTGGTATCCATCAGCAGGACAACACAGTTTTTGGCTTTGCACAGATTCCGCAAATCCAGGATCACGCTGTTCATCGTGCGTTCGAAATCGAATTCATCCTTTGTGCCCCGCAGTTTGATGCAGGTGCTGAGAACATCCTTGGCAGTATTCTGGGAAATGCCGGCCATCTTCTCGGTCTCAGCCTGATGAGAGATCACCTGGGTATAGGTGCAGTAATGAATATTCCCTTCGCGTCCAACCGGAAGCATGAAGATATCAAACCAGAAATCAAAGCGTTCCGGATGGACATAGGTATGCATGGGTTTCTTCAGGACAGCACAGTTGTAACAGAACAGTTCAAAATTCAGGTCTTTCGGAATATACTTTTCATAGAGGCTGTTGGGGATAAACTGGGTTGCCTTCAGCATCGGAACATCGGGGGAAGGATGTACAATGGAATCAATATAAGCCTTGTTTCCCGTCACAATTCGTATTTCCCCGCAGGAACCGTCTTTCTTTTCTTCCACCGACATAATACAGGTCATAGCATCAATCTGATTCACAAATTGCTGCAGGTCCATAGAAATCTCCCCTACTTTCCTTTTTTTCGTGGCTGTCTGGATTATACCAGAACACTCCGGCAACAGGGCATTACAGGATCTTTTCGCATAAACAGAAATGATGTCCGAACAGATCGGCTTCGCCGCGAATGCAAAAGCCGGTTCTTTTATACAGTTTCAGCGCGGGGATATTCTCCTTCGCAACGGCAATATGAATGGCTGCAACATGCTGCTTTTTCATTTGCTGAATGATGCCTTCAACGAGGAAAACGGACAAACCCTGATGCTGATGATCCGGTCTCAGGACGACCCTGGCAAACTCGCGGGCATTTTTGTTAATCTCCCAGTGTTCGAAATGATCAAGCTCGTTTTCCGGAACAATGGAAATGGCTCCGATCAGTTCTTTCTCTTCCTCCAGGACAAAAAGCGTTCTGTTGGAAAGATCTCCCCAGATCTCGAACATTCCCGGATATGTTTCGTCCCAGGTGCAAAACGGCTTTCCGACAGCAGCCCGGTAGAGATTCATGATCGCTTCCGATTCATATTCTTCAGCATTTCTGAAAACCATTTTAGCACCTGCATTTCCTTGACCCGGCGGGTTCACGTAATCAGTACATTTCTACCAGGACAGCTTCTTCGGATGAAAAATAATCATCAGAATGGCTGCTGATTCCGGACGCCAGATATGCCTGTTCAAAAGAGATATCCTCACGGTTACTCAGATAGACGAAGGTGGAATCCTTTGCTGCGTTTGGCATTCTTCCATTGATTTCAAGTCTGTATTGGTAAGGCTGATCATCGCACATCCATGTTCCGTCGGTCATTTCATGGTAGGTTTTGATATTTCCGGCGATCGTGCTTTTGATGGAATACTTCTCCAGCACAATCGCTTCTTCTGGTTTTTCGCCGCCATCACTGTATTCGGGGACAAGACTCAATCCGTTAAGATCCTCCATGTATGGATACATCACGGAAAAGGCAACGCCGTCGCTGAGCACCTCTGAAGCGCCGAAAAGATCGAAGGAAACCGGTTCGCCGTTCTGATACAGATTCCAGCAGGCAATGACATCCGTTCCGTTTCCTTCCTCTCCTTCCTGCCAGGCGCGCCAGCTGTCGGCTTGTTCCGGTGAGGTCAGGATGACTGCGCCCTTCAGGCTTACTTTTCCCATATACAGAATGGCATGGGCCCGGTAATCAGTGGAAGGAGAAATGCCTTGCAGGTATTCGCTGTAAATATGCCGCTCCAGGGAAAAGCGGAGCGTTTGTTTTTCTTCGCTTCCGGGAATTCTGTAAACCAGGCAGAATGTCTGGCGATCTGCCAGCTGGTTATCCGGAATGATGCATTCTTTCCACCCGATGATCGAACCGTCATCTTTTTGTACGCTTCCGCCTGCTATGATGTCCGCGTAGGAACCGTCTTCAAGAGACAGGCCGTCTTCCTCATAAATAGCTCCACTTGCTTTGTAGGAAATGTAGATACGGTTTCCTTCACAGTAAGCCTGACTGACCTCTGCGGTAACGGATCCCGTGGTTTGTGAAACGGATATCGTCTCGGCGACCTGATCCAGAATTGTCAGTCGTTCGTCATCATATTCAGTCTCCGTCATTTCACGGAAGAGACCGCCTTCGGCGGCAAACGCTGCCGATACAGAAAAAGCCAGCAGGAAAGCTGTGAAAAGCAGGGTGACGCTCTTTTTGAACAGACTGGTTTTTGTGCTCATACGGACATCCCCCATCCAATGAAATAAACAGATTTGGCTGCAGCGATACATTTTCAATAATAAAGCAATCGGCTCATCGTATTGGTTCGGAATCAGGGAATTCGCTTTGATTGTTCTTCATGAATCGCTGAATGCACGAACCAAGATGTCCTCCCTGCAAATCATTCAGATCAATCACCCGGATATTCAGTTCAGCGGCACGGTTCCGCGCGGAAGCCCCGGCAATCTCTGCTGTAACAATGGCAGCCTGTGCCATTTCACCGCCGAACCGGTCCCGGAGAATCGCCAGTTCATTCAGGGCTTCTGTCCGGATCGCACAGGTTTTGCAGCTGATAAACACGGGGGTAATCCCTCTGGTGCACATGACATCCAGTTCATTGGAAACAGGATGATTCCTGTCATCGCCGTTCCAGTCTACCACCGCGCTGGTTCGCACATCGTGGAATAGGCCGGAATCCAGGCAGGCTTTATAAACATACAGTTCCAGAACGCTTCCCACATCCCGTAGCCATGCCCGGATCTGGGAATCGCGGAAGCAGAAAGAGACACGTTCATCCGGAACGATTTGCAGTTCACAGATCATCCGGATCTTTTCCAGGTCTCGCAGTGCTTCTTCCGGAGCCGTCAGTTTGGCGCCGTGCTCTCCTTTGACAGTATAGTCTCCCCGGATATCCAAGGAATAACTTCCGTCGTCCCGGGCCGGTGAAATCCGTTGAATGTAGGATACGATTCGATCCCACTGTCCCCGATATTTCAGGAACACGCTGAAGAAAGGATCATAGTCATCCATATAGCGGAAAAGAATGCTGTTATCCACCCGGCCTTTGCGCATGGAACCGCCGGCCATCAGAAAGCAGTCCTCCACGGACAGGGAAATATCGCACGGAACACCGTGAACAGATTGTGCGTGCTGAATGCTGTAAAAGCGGTTCCGAATCCGGCTGTACGTAACGACAGGGATTTGCTCTTCGGCGCAGGCAAGCCCCGCGGCAAACAGCACAGCGTCCGTTCCTCCGGTGATATCCAGCACGGCGTCCGGATATTCCGGCAGAATACTCCTGAAAACCCGGAGAATAGCCTGCGTATCATAAATATTGACATGCACAAACCGGATCCGCGTTTGAATACCGCGATGCAGGAAGTATTGATGCAGCTGTGCTTTCGCATTGGACGGCGTTGTCCCTTCCGGACAGACGTAAATGACCAGTTCCGGATGAAAAATCTCGACGCCCAGCACATTTTCAAGCGGCCGTTCATCATACAGTTCAACCAGCGTTTTTGTTTCCATCGTTCCTCCTGAAATCAGGGCGTATTGATTTCTGTTTTGTCCCGTGTAAGGTCCCTGACCCACTTATATTTCCGGAACCGGAGCATCACCCACGGAATCTTTCCAACCTCGTCCAGACAGGTGCATGCATACACCACCAACACGGGCCAGTGGAAAACAAAGGCACCGAGCAGAGCCAGCGGAAGAGCGATCCCCCACATGCTGACAGCCAGTGAATACATGTCGAAAACCGTATCGCCGCCGCCGTCCAGTACACCGTTGATCGTAATCGTATTGACGCACCGTCCGATCATATACACTGCCATGATGATCATCATCCCGGTGAGATACTGCTGTGCCTCTTCGGTCAGGATGACCATCCGGACGACCAGCGGCGTCAGCGCGAGAACAACTGCCATGGAAACGAACCCGATCACGAAAGAAATCTTTTTCAGTTTAATTCCGTAAGCCTTCCCTTTTTCCAGGTCACCGTGACCCAGTTCATTCCCGACCATAATCCCTGCCGCGCTGCCGACGCCGTTGCACACACAGCAAATCAGGTCGCGCACCACGGCTGCAACAGCATTCGCGCCTGCGGCATCTGTGCCCATATGCCCCATAATCGCGGTATAGGATGTGAATCCGACGCCCCAGAGCAGCCCGCCGCCCAACAGGGGCAGGCACTGGCGGCGGAAATCCGCTGCAAGCAGCTTCTGTTTCTCAAAAAACCTGTTCCAGGCCGGTCGGATATAACTTTCCCGTGTGGAAACCACGATGCACAGCACCAGTTCAATCACCCGGGCCAGAGTTGTCGCCAGCGCAGCACCTCTGGCATTCATGGCGGGCATTCCCAGCATACCGAAGATGAACACGCCGTTCAGCAGGATATTTCCGACCACGGCAGAAGTGGAGATCCATGCGCTGGGCGACACATGATCGGTCACTTTCATGATGGCCAGGTAGCATTGGGATACGCCCGCGATCAGATAGGACCAGCCCGCGATACGCAGGTAATCGCTGCCGATGTCAATAATCACCGGGTCATGTGAAAACAAACGCATCAGCAGATCCGGGCAGAATTCACAGGCGCAGAAAAAGATGATCGAAATCAAACTGCACCAGCGCAGGATCATATTGAACAGCGTCCTGACCGTTTCCTTGTCGCCCTTCCCCCAATACTGTGCGCCAAGGATGGATCCGGCGGACATCGTCGCGAACAGGAACATGCTCTGAACAAACTGAACCTGCGTTGCCAGGGAAACCGCCGTCATCTCGTCCTGCGCCACGCTGCCGAGCATTAAAGCGTCTCCGGCCGCCACCGCGGCCATCATCAGACTCTGGAAAGCGATGGGGGTGGCTATTTTCCTCAGTTTCGTGTAAAAATCGTGATTGTCAATCTGCATCGTATTCTCCGGTCTCACATCTTTTCTGCCATCCGGTGAGACTCCTTTGATCGTTATCTTTCACGCTTCGTATAGTCCTGATCCTGGTCGATCGCGCTGACCAGCGCGATCGCGGTCTGTGAAAACAGCTCCTGCATGTTTTCCTGATCTTCCTTCAGCAGCTGTACTTCCTTAGGAACCGGCTGTCCCAGATCTGCGCGGATCAGGTCTGCCAGATACAGCGTAAAGGAATGGATGACCAGGAGGATTGTCAGAAATACCAGGAAGTTGCAGATCCGAACCATCCAGTATCCGACGGGGGTTGTGTCTCCGGAATAGTATTCCTGCAGAATCTCCGTGATCAGCAAGATCATCGTACTGAGCGCCATGACGAGCTGGGCGGTTTTGCGCTTTTTGGACGGATATCTCGTAAGACAGGCAAAAAGAGCAATCATGGCGCAGATGCCGCTCAGCACGAACATGATGTTGGTCTGGACATTTCGCAGAAACACCAGCATGAAATCCCTTCATCTCCTGTATGTCAGTCTTCCTTCGGTTCGATGATGCATGATTTGTTACCGGATGTCAGTAAATATGATCTATAACCCCAACGGGATGCTTTCCGTATAATGGACATGCCCGGACAGGTCTGTCAGGCTGAAGCAGTATGCGTAATCCCCTTCCGGAATCCTGTTCCATGTCAGTTCGGTGCCTTCCGCTGATAGAGTGAATGCATGGCCTTCATATTCCCGTTCGCTCCCGTCCGCGGCAACCGCGGTAAACAGCGGATAAACAGTGGTTCCTGCTTCCAGCGGGATATATCCGCGGATGGCGTACCCCTTTTCATCATATCCCTGAGTTGCTCCCAGCAACTGTGTTTTCCCGTCTTTTGAATAATTCCCCAGCAGATACATTTTCAGTCCGTTGATCCGGGCCGGAATCACGAACCGTACATTCCCCTCCTCGTCACCATAGAAGTATTCTGCCCGAACCATCTGTCCGCCCAGCATCGGCCAGGATCCGTCGAACATGGAAATGATCAGTCCGGTGGACCAGTCGATCGTAGTCTGTCCCATATTCCCGAATCGTATGGTTTCATCCCCGACCTGCTGGCTCAGAACGCCGCTGGCAGTGGAAAGATGATTCAGGTCTTCCTTTGTCAGTTGCAGAGAGTAAACCATCTGTGCAGTCAGAGAAGCATTGGCAAAATAGGAACCGGCCGTTTCCAGCAGTTCTCCGACCGGGACCGCTTCGCTGACTCCGGTCAGCAGGTTCTGGTTTTCCTCCCCGGGCTGATAGTAGTCAGTCCCCTGGTTCAGGAAGCCTGCCCAGATATTTCCCAGCGCTGCGGCAGCTTCTTCAGAAGATGCCGGCGTTTCCGTTTCTGTCTCCAGACCGGCCCAGATCCCCCCGATGGAAGTGGAAGGCGTAACCTCCGGCTGATCCGGTTCAAAGCCGCTCCAAATGCCGGATGAAGAGGAATATCCCTCCCAGATGGAACCGTTTTCAATGTTCAGTCCGGCCCAGATATTTCCTTCGCAGGCGTTGTAAACATCGTCAAAAGAGCAGGAATCTCCGTAATATCCATTCCAGATATCGCAGAAAGAACCGGAGCAGGATCCATTGTTCGCACTGTAGAAATTATCGGGCATATATGAAGCGGCAGTCATGGCATATCCGGAGGACATGACCTGGCTGGTCATGGTGGTCGCCAGAGCCGCGTAGGAACTGCTCTGATCATGATAATGGGACAGGATTTCTTTCTGATCAGTGGAAACCGTTTTATACGGCAGGAAAAAAGACATCCCGTGGGCATATCCGGCAATATCTCTGGTGGTGCAGTTGTAACATACCGCCTGTTCGGTGCTCTGTTTGAGTAGGGCGCTTTCCTGTGGCAGAAGCGTAGAGAAAGCGTCGCACATGTCAGATACGTCAACCAGATCCGAAGCGTCGTAATCCAGAAATTCCCCGAAGGAAGTCAGTTTATTCCGCGCTCGGACGACTCCGGCCAGATCCGTTTTCATCAGCGCTGTCAGAGAGGCGCTGAAGGCATCGGCCGCCTCCATGACGTCCGGCATCCGTTCGGAGGCAACGACGGTCATCGTGGCAGTGGTCGCGTCGCGGCCGTTTGCATTTTCAGTCACATAGGTATCCGCCATCAGCCTGGCGATTTTTTCGGGAGAAATCTCCGGATTCTGCACGATCGGTTTGATCCACTCGTCATAGTTCAGTCCGGTTCCGCTGACCAGTTCCTGACTGACAACAGAATAATCCGCGATTCCATACAGATCATAGCACAGATCCACGCAGTTCATCAGGCAGCAGTCAAAAGCGATGATATCAAGCTGCTTCCCCTGCATTCCGTCTGTCAGGGCATTTTTTAATTCGTCAAGCGAAAGACCGTCATCCTGGTAGTTTTCATCGTTGCACAGGCCATACACCGGTCCTCCGCCATGATCCCACAGCACAAGGATGGTTCGTTGTGCCGGGGCAGCCGAAAGGCCGAATTGAAGGAAGTCGCTCAGCGTTTTTGGATCACCCATGCTCACCCGTCCGGCGTCTTTCATCAGGACGGGGCCGTTTCTGTCAATCATGGAATACTGAACAGTCCGGGAGGAGAAATTGTATCCGTTCCACCGGGTCGTGCCGCCTGTCGCCAGCAGCACCTGGACGGACGCAGAGCTTCCGACGCCGGAGGAAGCCATTTCCCGGATATCATCGCTCGCCTCGCCGCTCTCGCTTTCCAGGTCGGATCCGCAAACGTAGACAAGAATCGTCACTTCGCCTGCTTCTGCACTGGCGTCGGATCCTGTCCATGGGATCAGGGAACTAAGCAGCATAAGGGCAAGCAGGAGACAGATCGGTTTTTTCACGGCAGGGTTCCTCCTGGTACAGCATCATAGGATATTCGTACTTGGATCAGGCAGCTGGCTGGAATGTCGCAAGGATTTCCCGGATCTGTTCGATATGCGCATCGGTGATTGGATACATTTTCTCGCCTTCCTCATCCGTGACGTAAAATTCAATCTGAATGGAATATCCGTTCGTCATGGTATCGGCATAGATGAATTCGCCTTCTTCATCGGTGCCCTTGATAACAACCAGGGGGATTTTCCCGGCTTTGACAATCCCGATCAGTTCGGGATGACTGTCCTGGAAATCTTCCAGGATCGCGTCTGTATAATCTTTCAGTTCATCCTCGTCGGATTCCCAGAGCTTAATATCCTTCAGATTTTCATAGTAGACCAGATATGCGCCGGCCATGATACAGATATCTTCCGGTCCTCCAAAGTATCCCAGGCACTGTTCGCCCTCTTCAGACTTCAGGTCTTCGGTATCGATAATCCAGCCTTCCGGCAGCTGCAGGGTAAAATAGGCCGTACTGAAAGGAACGCCTTCCGCTGCTGCGTTGCAGATGACAAGCAAAACCATCATCACGGCTGCCATAAGACTGTAGAAACGTTTCATTTTTCTTCCTCCTCTGTGTTTCGTATATTTTGATAAAATTATATCAGGAATTCAAAACATGTAAAGTACCTGAAAGCTTCTGATCATCGCATTTCGTTGACACGTTGTATGTTCCATTTTATAATGGATTATTCTATTGAGAAGGGGACGGTTTCATGGCAGTTCCATCCTCCCGGTTGTTCCTGGGGATCATTCCCTGGTACAGCCTGCTGATTGTCTGCGGGGCTGCCCTGGCGATTTTTCTGGCGGTCAGGGAAGAACCCCGGACAGCTCTGAAAAAAGATACTGTGATTGATTTTGCGCTCTGGGTGCTTCCCTGCGGAATCATTGGCGCGAGAGTATATTACGTCATTTTTGCCTGGGATCAGTTTAAATCCGATTTCTGGTCTGTTTTCAAAATCTGGGAGGGTGGAATCGCGATTTATGGGGCAGTGATTGCCGGCTTGCTGACAGCCGTCTTCTTCTGCCGATCCCGGAAGCTGCCTCTGCTGCAGCTGTGCGATATCATTGCGCCTGGGCTGGTACTGGCCCAGGCCATCGGTCGTTGGGGGAATTATTTCAACCAGGAGGCCTTTGGGCTCCCAGTGACAAATCCGGCTCTTTGCTTTTTCCCTTTCGCGGTTCTCATTCCTGGATCCTCCGGGCTGGAATGGCACATGGCTACTTTTTTCTATGAATCGCTGTGGAATTTTCTGGTCTTTGTTTTTCTTCTTATTGGCAGAAGAAAATGGTTCAGATATGCCGGGGATGTTTTCTTTTTCTATGCTTTCCTGTATGCATGCGGCCGCCTGATCATTGAGGATTTCCGTCTCGATTCTCTGTACGCGTCCTCTTCCCTTCGGATCAGTCAGCTCCTCAGCCTGCTGATTTGCATGGGCCTGATGATTTACTACCTGGTCAGATTCAGATCCGCTCCCCTGCCCTTCGTCTGGCGGATTCCGGCCTTTGTTTCATTGGCAGTTTCCCTGCTTTTGTGTCCCTTTGTCCTGGGGCTGGTTTCTTTTCCCGATTACCCGCTGCATTTCCTGCTTTTGCTGGTCTGCAGTCTTTTCAATATACTGGGGATCTGCTCCCTGTACGGGAAATGTGCGGAAGGAGATGTTCTGTATGCCGACATCAAAGGGTAAGAATCTTCTTTATCGCTGCATGTTGCCTGCCGCGCCGCGTCTTCACGGCAGTCCTGTATCTGATTTTTACGGTCACAATATAGAATATTTTTCGCATCTGAAAAGGATCATTCGCCACCACCATATATCCGGCGGGGCTTTCCTTTTCAGTTCAGGTTCCTCTCAGAGTTATGTCTATACAAAAGCCTATCATACTTCTGTTCTTTCCGGTTCCCAAATCTATTTTCGCGTAGCGTCTGTCACGAAGATGGCAACCGCCCTCCTGGCTTTCCGGCTTCAGGAAAAGGGCTGCATTGATCTTTCCGCGCCGGTCCTTCATTACCTGCCGGAGGTTGGGGAGCTTCCGGAGCTGAAGGACGTAACGCTCCTGCATCTTCTGTCCCATACTTCAGGCCTGGCGGATCCTCCGGATCTGGAATCCATGCTGATTCATCATACACCGTTTCCGAAAGCGGTAACCGGCTGTCGTTATGCTGAGCCCGGTGCATCATTTCGCTATTCCAATCTTGGATATGGGCTGTTGGGGTGCGTGTATGAAGCGGTGCTGAATGCGCCGCTTGGCAGAATTTACGAGGAGGAATTGTTTGCCCGGCTGTCCATGAACGCTTCCATAGAAGGTTCTTCTCTTCCGCCGGATCAGATCATGCCGGTGGTCCGGATCCTGCCCTATCACCCGTCCCGGATGCTGTCAGTTACTGAACTGGGTAAAATCCCGCTGACTTCCGCCGATCCGCTTTACCATTACGGTCATTCAGCTGGAAGCATGTATACGGATCTCCCTTCTCTGTATAAACTTCTTGTCTGTATACGCGATGGCGGGGCGCCGCTGCTTTCTTCCCCTCATACAATGAAGCGGCAGCTTGCTTCCTACGGAGCCATTTCCCCAACGCTTTCCTACGGGGCCGGTTTGCTGATCATTCGTGATCCTTCGATCTCAGCATCCCCGGTTTATGGACATCAGGGTTTCGCCTACGGTTGTGTGGATGGCGCTTTCTGGGAAGATACAACCGGAAATATCATCATTTCGCTGAACGGTGGTTGTTCGGAAGCCAGAAAAGGCCGCCTGGGCGCTGTCAATGCGGATCTCTGCCGCTGGGCATTCAAAAAGGAGCTGCCGACATGGACGTAATTGATCGTGTGGAGAATATACGTTCAAAAGTCCGGATCACTTTTGAGTCCGGTTGGGTCGTCTGGCTTTCCCGGAAAGAGCTTCAGTCCAGACCCTTGCAGGCCGGGATGCAGGTTGATCCGGTCGCTTTCCGGCGCTTTGTCCATCTGTGTCAGGATGCCCCCGCCCTCGACAGGGCTGTCGCGATGCTTGCTTCCAGGCCCTGCAGCACCCAGGAAATCAGACAGAAGCTGCGGCTCCTGCATTATGATGATGAGGTCATCGCTCAGGTGATCGAAAAGCTGGAGAAGAACAACCTTCTGGATGACCGGGATTTTGCGGAGCAGTGGATTCAGTCAAGAATCCGGAAATACGGCGTGAACCGAATTCATCAGGAATTGCGGTTGAAAGGGGTGGAAGAGGAAATTACCCGCTCCGTCACGGAAGAGGTTCCGGAAGAATTACAGCTGCAGAATGCGGTGAAACTTGCGGAAAAAAAGCTGGACGTCAATCATCAGCAGGAGGATCCCCGGAAAACATACCGGCGAGTGACCGCGTTTCTGGTTCGTCGCGGCTATTCATGGGATTTGGCAAAGAAAGCCTATGAGATTGCTTCAAGCAATCATTCCCCGGAGTAAAGATAATCACCGGCAACGGAGTGGTTGCCGGTGATTCTGTATTCGCGCCGGTTTTAACCGGCAAAGGATGTTTTCGCGGAATTACT
The DNA here is from genome assembly GCA_947166385.1 of uncultured Clostridia bacterium. Lineage (GTDB taxonomy): Bacteria > Bacillota > Clostridia > Christensenellales > Aristaeellaceae > Aristaeella. The sequence goes on from CAMVEB010000001.1 coordinate 36,620, forward strand.
TCTTGTCTGCAATGGCAGCCTGGGCCGCGGCAAGACGGGCAATCGGCACGCGGAACGGAGAGCAGCTCACATAATCCAGTCCGATCTTATGGCAGAACTCAACGCTGCTCGGATCGCCGCCGTGCTCGCCGCAAATACCGACGTGCAGGTTTTTGTTCACAGGCCGTCCGAGTTCAATCGCCATCTTCATCAGCTTGCCGACACCGATCTGATCCAGTTTCGCGAAGGGATCGTTTTCAAAAATCTTTGTGTCATAGTAAGCGGTCAGGAATTTACCGGCATCGTCACGGCTGAAACCGAACGTCATCTGGGTCAGGTCGTTGGTGCCGAAGCAGAAGAAGTCAGCTTCCTTCGCAATTTCGTCGGCTGTCAGGGCAGCACGCGGAATTTCAATCATCGTACCGACTTCATACTCGAGTTTCATGCCGGCTGCGGCGATTTCGGCGTCCGCAGTCTCCACGACGACCTTCTTGACAAACTTCAGTTCCTTCAGTTCGCAAACCAGAGGAATCATGATTTCGGGTTTCACATGCCAGTCGGGATGCTTTTTCTGGGTGTTGATGGCCGCCCGGATGACCGCTTTGGTCTGCATCGCGGCGATTTCGGGATAGGTCACTGCCAGACGGCAGCCACGGTGACCCATCATCGGGTTAAACTCATGCAGGCTTGCAATCAGCGTCTTGATTGTTTCTACGCTCTTGTTCTGAGCTTTGGCCAGCTGGGTGATTTCATCTTCAGTGGTGGGAACGAACTCATGCAGCGGCGGATCCAGGAAGCGGATGCAGACCGGGCAGCCTTCCAGTGCTTCGTAAAGCTTTTCGAAGTCGCTCTGCTGATACGGCAGAATCTTATCCAGGGCCGCTTCACGTTCTTCCACGGTATCGCTGCAGATCATTTCACGGAATGCGGCAATGCGTTCCGGCTCAAAGAACATATGCTCTGTCCGGCACAGACCGATGCCTTCAGCGCCGAGCTCCCGGGCTTTCTTCGCGTCGGCGGGGGTATCAGCATTGGTCCGCACGCGGAGTTTGCGATATTTGTCGGCCCAGGCCATAATGCGGCCGAATTCACCGGCGATCGTCGCGTCCACAGTCGGGATAAGTCCGTCATAAATCTTACCGGTCGTACCGTCAATGGAGATGCAGTCGCCCTCGGTATAGGTTTTGCCGGCCAGGGTGAACTTCTTGTTCTCTTCGTCCATGGCGATATCGCCGCAGCCGGAAACACAGCATTTGCCCATGCCGCGGGCAACCACAGCCGCATGGCTGGTCATGCCGCCGCGCACGGTCAGGATACCCTGAGCGCTCTTCATGCCGGTAATGTCTTCCGGAGAAGTCTCCAGGCGGACCAGCACAACCTTTTCCCCGCGTCCGGCCCAGGCTTCCGCATCTTCTGCGGTAAACACGATCTTGCCGCAGGCAGCTCCGGGAGATGCACCAAGGCCCTTGCCGATCGGCTCCGCCTTCTTCAGGGCAGCCGCGTCGAACTGCGGGTGCAGCAGGGTATCCAGGTTCCGCGGATCGATCATCGCGACGGCTTCTTCTTCAGAGCGCATGCCTTCGTCGACCAGATCGCAGGCAATCTTCAGAGCCGCCTGAGCGGTGCGCTTGCCGTTGCGGCACTGCAGCATATACAGTTTGCCGTTCTCGACGGTAAACTCCATATCCTGCATATCGCGGTAATGCTTCTCCAGAAGATCACATACGCGGACAAAATCAGCGTAAGCTTCCGGGAACTGTTCTGCCATTTGGGCGATAGGCATGGGCGTCCGCACGCCGGCCACAACGTCTTCGCCCTGTGCGTTGACCAGGAATTCACCCATCAGTTTGTTTTCACCGGTTGCGGGATCGCGGGTGAACGCAACGCCGGTACCGGAATTGTTGTTCAGGTTGCCGAACACCATGGGCATGACGTTGACAGCGGTACCCCAGCTGTACGGGATATCGTTGTCACGGCGATACACATTCGCGCGGGGATTGTCCCAGCTGCGGAATACAGCTTTGATAGCGCCCATCAGCTGTTCTTTCGGATCGGAGGGGAAATCCGCACCGATTTTGCTCTTGTATTCAGCTTTGAACTGGCCGGCCAGTTCCTTCAGATCGTCCGCTGTCAGATCCACATCGAAGGTAACGCCTTTCTTGGCTTTCATTTCGTCAATCAGCTGTTCGAAGTACTTCTTACCAACTTCCATGACGACATCAGAGTACATCTGGATAAACCGGCGATAGCTGTCATACACGAAACGTGCGAATTTGGGATCATCGTTTCCTGCGATCATCGCGGCTACGACTTCGTCGTTCAGTCCGAGGTTCAGGATGGTATCCATCATGCCGGGCATGGAGGCACGGGCGCCGGAACGCACGGAAACGAGCAGGGGATTTTTCAGATCGCCGAACTTCTTGCCGTTGATCTCTTCCATTTTGGCAATGTATTCCATAATCTGAGCCTGGATTTCCTCATTGATCTGACGGCCGTCTTCATAGTACTGAGTGCACGCTTCTGTTGAAATTGTAAAGCCTTGGGGAACAGGAAGACCGATCTTGGTCATTTCTGCAAGGTTGGCGCCTTTACCGCCCAGCAGTTCGCGCATGGTGGCGTCCCCTTCGCTGAAGAGGTAGAGATACTTTTTGGACATGAAATAATTCCTCCTCTTAATTTTGCGTGCTCTGGACACTGCCCATCTGCAACTCCGTCACGCGTTCTCACATTCATTTATTATATATGTAACTCATGGACTTTGCAATAGTTTTTCTGGGTCGTTTTCTATGCTTTTCTCTTGGCGGAAGCGCTGATCATTTCACTGGCGTAGCGGCGGCCTTCATCTGTCAGCCCGCCGGCCCCGCTGATCATCCGGGCTACCTCGAGAACGCGTTCTTCCGGATCCAGTTCCCGGATCGCGCTGATTGTCCGGCCTTCATGAACTGATTTGTGAACCAGATACTGGTGGTCGGCCGCCGCTGCGATCTGCGGAAGGTGACTGATGCAGATAACCTGCTGATGCAGGGAAATCTGTCCCATCTTCTCAGCAACTGCCTGGGCCATCTGTCCGCTGATCCCGGTGTCGATTTCGTCAAAGATCATCGTCTCCCGTCCGCTTCTTCCGCTTTCGATCGTTTTGATGGCAAGCATCAGCCGGCTCAGTTCACCGCCGGACGCGATCTTGGCCAGCGGTTTGAGCGGCTCTCCGGGGTTCGGGCTGATCAGAAACTCGATCTGATCATCCCCTTTTGCGGTCGGCATTTTCACTTTTCCGGTCGGATCCTCGTAAAACTTTGTCTCAAACCGGGTATGCGGCATTCCCAGGTCCTTCAGCTCCGCAATCAGACGTTTCCCAAACTCGTCAGCAATCCTTTTCCGGCTTTCGGTCAGATTCCTTGCGCATTGGCGGTAGGCTGAAAGCAGTTTTTTATGCTCAGCCCCCGTCTCGGCAACGCGTTCTTCTAGGCCGCAGAGCATTTCGTATTCTTCCTCTTTTTCGTGCTGAGCACGAAGAACGTCTTCCTCCGTTGTTCCGTATTTTCTTTCAATTCTGCGAATAAACTCCAGTCTGTTTTCGGCGCTTTCCAGCTTGTTGATGTCGAAATCATACTGATTTTCAAGACGGCTCAGCTGATAGGCGATATCCTCCATTTCATAATAGAGGCTGTCACATTTTTCAGCGATATCTTTGAAGGAGGGATCTTCCTCCTGCAGCCCGTACAGCGCTTTTGCGGCCTGCTTCAGCGAAGCCATGGCACTGCTGCCGTCCTCATCTGATAAGAACACCCGGTACGCGCCGCTCACCTTACCGTGGATGCGTGCCGCCTTTTCCATTTGTATACAGGTGTTTGTCAGTTCTTTTTCCTCGCCCGGGGTAATTCCAGCCTGCTGCAGCTCCTCCAGTTCCCGCTTCAGCATCGCCATGCGTACATCCTTGGATTCATTCTGCTTATGCATTCGGACGTATTCTCGGTGATTGGTCATAAAGCGCTGATAGGCTTCTTCGGTTTTCCGGATCAGTTCCTGATGCTCTTTTCCGCCCATCAGGTCCAGATATCCCAGGTGTTTCTCAGGATCTGCCAGAAACTGATGCTCGCTCTGCCCGTGCAGATTCACGAGCAGGGACGTCACGCTTCTGAGCAGCGTAAGAGAAACCATAATGCCGTTGATTCGGCAGACGTTTTTTCCGTTCTGGCCGATCTCGCGGTAAACAGTCAGGGTATTCCCGTCCCGGTCAATGCTTTCCTGCTCCAGAATACGGTCCAGTTCTTCACAGTCTCCTGTTTCAAACACCGCTTCTACGGATGCCTTATCAAATCCCGTTCGGATCAGGTTTTTGTCTGCCCGCCCCCCGAGGATGAGGTTGACAGCGTCGATAATAATGCTTTTTCCGGCGCCTGTTTCTCCCGATAAAACCAGCAGTCCTGGATGAAGCGACACAAACATGGATTCAATCAGGGCAACATGTTGAATACGGATGGAAAGGATCATGCTGATGCTCCTTTGTTTACTTGATTGCTGTGAATTTTCGGATCTTCGAGGTAATCTCTGCAGCATCTTCCGGGGTTCTGGCCGCAATAAAGATCGTATTGTCGCCGGCGATCGTACCGACAATCTCCGGCCAGTTCATCATATCAATGGCTTCCGCGGCCACATTGGCCGATCCGCTGAGTGTTTTGGCAACAACAATCTGTCCGGTGGAATCCACACCGATCATGGAATCAGTCAGGATCCTGATCAGCCGGTCGCTGACGGCGGTTTCCTGGCGGTCGGGTCGGGCGTATCTGTAGTTGCCGCGGCTTCCGGCAATCTTGATCAGGCGCAGCTCCTTGATATCCCGAGATATGGTCGCCTGGGTGACCTGGTATCCGTGTTCTCTCAGCGCTTCCGCAAGTTCTTCCTGCGTTTCCACTTCGTTGTTGGCTATAATCCTGAGAATCTCGTCCTGTCGGTTGGATTTCATAATGCTGTATCCCTGCCTTTTTATCTTGTTCCCCATTCGGCCAGTTTGTTCTGAACAACGGTAAAAAAATGATATGGATGGATCCGCATGAGCTGAATCTTCTTTTTGCTGCCGGAAACAATAATGCGGTCTCCCGCCTCCATCTTCCCCTGACACATGCCGTCAATCTGCAGTTCAGCGGTTTGGTTCCTGTCTTCTGTCAGTCGGAATTCAATGGTCGAAGTGCCGCTGACAATGCAGGGACATTTCTGCAGGCTGTGGGCGCATACCGGTGTCAGAACAATACAGTTCATATCTGGATGGATAATGGGTCCCCCCGCGCTCAGGGAATAACCTGTGGAACCGGTCGGCGTCGCGGCAATCATTCCGTCTGCGGTAAAAATCCCGTATGCTTCTCCGTTGACACTGCATTGTACTTTGATCAGCCTGGCAAAGCCTCCCCTCGTAATCACGGCGTCGTTCAGCGCGATATACTCTCTTTGATTCTTCTGCGAGCAGACGTTCAGCAGAAAGCGTTCTTCGATCTGGTACTTCTCCTCCAGGATGGCCTCAAGACATTCCGTAAGATATTCAGGTTCCTCGGCTGTCAGGAATCCCATCGTCCCGAGATTGATTCCCATCAGAGGGATCCCCTGTTCCACAGCGATTCGTGCGCCGATCAGCAGAGTTCCGTCTCCTCCGAAAGTCAGAATGAGGTCGATTCCTTTGCTCCGGGCTTGATCTTTCTGCAGAAATACCGTTTCAATGCCGTGTGAAGCAAAGAATGCCTCTGCCTTCCGGGCAATCTGAATCGCTTCTTCCTTCTCCGGTTTTGTGACCAGGCCGATTCTCTGGAACAATTCTGCCGCTCTCCTCTCTGTTGTTCATGGGCTGCGCGGAGCGTCTTCATACCGTTCTGTGAGAGGCAGTAAAGACACTATTTCCTCTCCAGCTTCTCATGCGCTTCCGCAACGATCTCCCGGATCCTGTTCTCGCTGATTTCCTGTCTGTCCTCTTCTCTTTTCCTGATCTCCGCTAAAAATTCGATATTTCCTTCCGGTCCGGTAATCGGGGAATAATCCGTCTGCACGGCCTGCCAGCCGAGATCCCGGACGAACTCCGTGATATCACGAAGCACTTTGATATGGATGTCCGGATTGCGCACGACGCCGTTCTTTCCGACATACTCTCTTCCCGCTTCAAACTGCGGTTTGATCAGTGTGTAAAATATGCCGCAGTCTCCCATAATCTCAATGGCCGCAGGCAGGATCATTTTAATGGAAATAAAGCTGACATCCATGACCGTAATTTCTGGTTGGGTCGGAAAGTTTTCCCTCTTCAGGTAGCGGGCGTTCGTCCTTTCCATGACAGTAACGCGCGGATCATTTCGGAGTTTCCAGTCCAGCTGACCGTATCCTACATCAATGGAATATACATGCTTCGCGCCGTTTCTCAGGCAGATATCAGTAAACCCGCCTGTGCTGCTTCCTATATCCATGACCGTCTTTCCATTCAGATCCGCGTGAAAGGATACGATCGCTTTTTCGAGTTTCAGAGCGCCCCGGCTGACATACTTGATGGCTTTTTCGCGCAGGATGAATTCATCCTCCGGAGCAACATTTTCAGAGGCCTTGTTGATCTTTCTTTCTCCGACATAGACTTCTCCGGCCATGATGGCAGCCTGGGCTTTTTCACGGCTTTCGAATAATCCGCGTTTCACGAGCGCGACGTCGGCCCTTTCTTTTCCGTTCAATCGGTTATCCTCCTGATCGTATTCCGGATTCTTTCGGCCATCTGTTCGGGATCCAGTCCGACGTCTTTCAGCAGCCGGGAATGCTTTCCGTGCTGGATGAAAGTATCGGGAATCCCAATACAGTCCACAGGCGTTTTGATCTTCATTTCACGGCACCGTTGAGTGACAAATTCCCCGAATCCGCCGGTCACCATATGCTCTTCGATGGTAATGATGGGTTTCCTGCCGGCTTCTTTCCTCAGCGCTTCCTCATCCAGCGGTTTCACAGTGCTGCAGTTGTAAACCGACACCTGGAGTCCCTCATTCCGCAGAATATTGCCGGCTTCCAGCGCGTTTCGGACCATGCTCCCGGTTGCGAACAGGGCCGCGTCCTTCCCTTCGCTGAAGCATTCCCAGCGGCCGAATGAAAAACTGATCCCTTTGTTCTTTTTCTGTTCGATGAGTCTTCCGTCCTTGGCATAGCGGATGGCGACGGGACCGTCCTGCTGGATAGTCCATATCAGCATCTCACACAGTTCATCCGCGTCGCAGGGAGCCAGGACTTTCATCCCGGGTATGGGCAGCAGCGCAGCAAAATCAAACACGCCATGGTGAGTCTGTCCATCCTCCCCGCCGATTCCGCTCCGGTCCAGCAGGAAAACGACTGGTAAGTGCTGCATGCTGACATCGTGGATCATTTGGTCGTAACAGCGCTGAAAAAAGCTGTTGTAAACAGCAAAATACGGCCGCATCCCTCCCGCTGCCAGGCCGGCTGCCATGGTAGCCGCGTGTTCTTCTGCGATACCGACATCGAACAGTCGATCCGGAAAGCTTTCCGCAAAATGATCCAGTCCTGTGCCGAGCGGCATCGCGGCGGTAATCGCAACAATCCGGTTGTCCTTCCGGGCCATCTCGGCCAATTGGTTTGCCATCCTGTGTCCGGAGGAAGGAATGGAAGGGGCATTCATTCTGTCACCGGTTTCAATATAGAATGGCGGAGTCCCGTGGAAAGCTTCCGGCCGCTTTTCTGCCTGTTCATATCCGTATCCTTTTCTGGTCAGGACATGGATGACACACGGTGCCTGGCAGAGGCGGGCTTTTTCCAGTGTTTTTTCAAGGCTTTTCAGGTCATGGCCGTCAATCGGACCGAAGTACTGGAATCCCAGCGTCTCAAAGAATCCAAGGTCTTTGTCGCGAAGAAGAATGAACTTGAAAAACTTTTTAACCCGATGAATCACGGTATAGAGAGGTTTCCCGATAACAGGGATCCCGGAAAGATGCCGGACTTTTTTCTTGGCGCTCTGCCAGCCGGCGCTGATTCGCAGGTTGGTCAGGTAACTGCTGAGGGCGCCGACATTCGGAGCGATACTCATTTCATTGTCGTTCAGAATGACGGTTAGCTGTGTCCTGCTGTTTCCCGCGTCGTTTAGCGCTTCATAGCACATTCCTCCGGTCAGTGCCCCGTCGCCGACCACTGCAATGACCTGATGGTTTTCCTTCTTCATATCCCGGGCGCGCGCCAATCCCAGCGCGGCTGAAATTGCGGTGCTGGCGTGTCCGGTTTCAAAACAGTCGTAGATGCTCTCGCTTCTTTTGGGAAAACCGCTGATCCCGCCATACGCGCGCAGGGTGGAAAACTGCCGATATCTTCCGGTGATCAGTTTATGAACATAACTCTGGTGGCCAACGTCGAAGACGACCTGATCCTCAGGCGTATTGTAAACACGGTGGATTGCAACAGTCAGTTCAACAATCCCAAGATTTGATGCGAGATGTCCGCCGTTTTCTGATACAGTCCGGATCAGTTCCTGGCGAATCTCATCGCACAGATCTTTCAGCTGATCTTCCTTCAGCTCCTTCAGATCAGCGGAAGATGAAATGTTCTCAAGCATGTTCCTTCTCCTGTTGATCGCTTACTTTTTTCTTTATCCGAGTTTGGTGCCTTTGGTGCCTTTACTGCCTTTCGTCCCGAATGACACGTTTTTCAGGATGTCGCTCGTATAGGCGTAATTGGATCTGTTCTTATCCGCGTGCGATAGCTCGGCGCATTCAATCATTCGGTCAATCAGTTTTTCATATTTCATGCCGGCATTCTCCCACAGATAGAACGCCAAGCTGCCCGGAATGGTATTGATCTCGGTAATATAGATTTTTTCACTTTCGCGGTCAAACATATAATCGATTCGGACAACCCCTTTGCAGTCCATCAGTCGGAAGATGGTTTTGCTCAGCTCCTGGATTTCGTTTTTCAGCTCTTCCTCGATCGGAGCAGGCAGGAGGCGGTTCAGGCTTGCCATGCCTTTGCTGCCGCCGCCGGCCAGATACTTGTCGCGGAAATCGAGGAATTCATCATGCTGGATGGGCATCTCAATGGGAGAAGCTTCCAGATCCCCGTCATAGCCCACCACACTGCAGTTGAGTTCGATCGGTTTGATCAGTCCTTTTTCAACCAGCACCCGCCTGTCATACTCAAAAGCCAGTTCCAGGCTGTCCTGCAGCTCTTCCTCATCGGTTGCGCAGCTGACGCCTATACTGCTTCCGAGATTGGCGGGCTTGACAAAAACGGGGTACCCGAGGTTTTTTCCCACTTTCGCAATGACAGACTTGGAATCCTGTTCAAATTCTTTCCTGGTAAACCATTCGCCCGGGAGCGTTGGCAGGTTTGCGCCCCGGAAGAACTGTTTCATCATGATCTTGTCCATTCCGATGGCGCTGCCGCTGACGCCGGTGGAAGTATAGGGAATGTTGGCCAGTTCAAACAGCCCCTGGAGAGTGCCGTCCTCCCCGTTCATTCCATGCATGACAATCACATAGACATCAATCCGGGCGACGATTTCAATGCGGTCCTTCGCAATCAGTCCGCTTCCCTTTTTGACAGTCAGCAGGGCGCCGCTTCCGCTGGTCAGATCAGGGAACACTTTGATGATCCCGTTGCTGTCAGGTTGAAAAGGTTCATAACTCCTGATGTCCTTCAGCGCGTTTCCCGTATACCATTGTCCTTTTTCATCGATGTAAACGGGTATCACATCGTATTTTTCCGGATTGGCGTGGCGCATCATTTGAACAGCGCTGATGATCGAAACTTCCCTCTCACAGCTCCTGCTGCCGAAAATAACACCGATTTGCTTTTTCATGTTGGAATCCCTCGCTTTATTCTGAATAATGATCCGGAAGGTCATTCTCAAACAGAACGGTATCACCGGGTTTAACCATACCGCTCAGCATCCTCGTCGCTTCGTCAAGGCTTCCCGCAACATGGATCCGATCCTCAGGGAATCCTTCCTGTCGGAGTCCTTCTGCGATGGCCTCACTTCTTTTTTTGCCAATCAGGATGACCGTGTCACAGCAGTCAGCAGCCAATGCGCCAAACCGGAGGTTCATCTCCTCTTCCTGGCTTCCCAGTTCCACCATTCCCGGTGTGATCAGGAATCGGTTTCCCGGCATATCTTTCAGCACCCGGAAAGCCTGTTCGGCTCCCCGGATATTGCTGTTGAAAGCATCATCAATCACGGACATACCGCCCGGATTCGAGATCAGCTGCAGCCGATGTTCCACCGGGGTAATCTTTTCAATGCCATGGACGACCTGTTGGGCCGTCAGGCCGAGCCGGAAACAGACGCTTGCGCAGAGGATGATATTTCGGATGTTCAGTTCTCCCAGCAGACGGGTTTTACACGGGATTCTTTCCTCTTTTGTGCAGAGCATAAACCGGCTTCCCGTGCTGTCCGTACGAATTTCTTCCGCCCAGACATCATCCTGTTCCGGATCAGTGCCGGCCAGACATTTCCTCATATTTGTCTTTTCCCACAGTTTGCGGCAGATATCCCCGTCATCCGCAAAAAAGGCGGTACCGTCATCCGGTAGTGCGTCGATCAGTTCATATTTGGTTTTGATAATCCTCTCCAGCGTATGGAAAGTGTCCAGATGCTGTGGCCCTACGCTGGTCAGGATCCCCATCTCCGGGTTGACAAGGCGGCACATCTCCTTGATATCACCCACATGCCGGGCGCCCATCTCGGCCACAAAAACCCTGTGTCCGGGCTCAAGTTTGCTTCGGATGACCTTTGTCACACCCATGGGCGTATTAAAACTGGAAGGCGTAATCAGCGTCGGGTATTTTTCCTGAAGCATGGTTCCCAGGATAAACTTGACGCTCGTCTTTCCCCAGCTTCCGGTAATTCCGATTTTGATCAGATCGTTGCGTTCACGAAGGATCCGCTGGGCATCCCGGAAATACATTTCGCTGATGCCCTTCTCAATCGGCCACGCAAGCAGCCCGGCCAGTGCTGTCCATAATGGAAGCAGGACCGGAAATGTAAGCATCACCCAGGAAAGGTATCCGCCGATTGTCTCAGAAATGTACAGTATCAGAAAGAATACAATAAATGCCGTTCCGTATAACCGTTTCATCCGGGCTGTCATACGAAGGGGTTTCTTGGCCTTCTCTTTTTTTGTCTTCAGGAAAATCAGGAATCCGGCCGTAAGCACGGCAATGATGCAGATCAGATATGGCAGCCATTGATTCTCAGGCGGAATCAGGAGCGCTCCCGCGGTCATAGCGAGAATCAGCACGATATTCAGGATCAGTCCCGGCAAGACAGCTTTGATGGCGTTTCTCTTCAGCGTCCGAAAATATCCGGGAAACTGATAGCTTTCCAGCTGAAAAAAATGGAAGAGCGTTCTCCCGGCCAGCAGGCAGCTGACATCAATGGCTGCCGTAAGAATCAGGATCCAGAGGATCATCGTTTTATGCCTCCGTCAAGAAAAATCTGACAATTCTGTTGAACCGTTCCGCTTGCTCCAGAAAAGCAAAATGGCTGCCGCCCTCCAGGAGGACCAGTCCGCAGTCCGGAATCTTCTTCTCCATTTCTCGGGCCATCCAGACCGGGGTCTCTGTATCTGCATCACCCCAGATCAGCAGTGTGCTCTGCTTCATCTGCTCATATTTCTCGCTCAGGTCAAGCTGAATGACCTTGACGAATGTTTTCCTCATTTCTTCATCCAGGGCATTGTAGTCCCTGCTGCCGTATTTCTTCCGGAGTTTATCCATCATATGATCTGCTGTGCTGCCCATCATGGGAATCTTCCCGATTTTTTCGGCAATGCCCTTCAGCTTCCGGTACTGCTCGCTTCTCTTTTGGGCTGCCTCACTTGGTTTGGGACGGATGCCTGCAGCGCCGGTAAATACGATTTTTCGAAATATCTCCGGATACGCTGTGGCGATCCACGTCGCTACCCGGCATCCGAAGCTGTGGGCAATGACATCGCACGGGATAAAGTCGGTTTCACGTAGCAGCTGAACAAGGTTTTCCGCGTATTCCGGAACGCCCCACGGTTCTGGAGGGTTTCCGCTCTTTCCATGTCCGGGAAAGTCGGGAATCAGCAGTTCATGATCTTCCCGCAGGGCAAGGGCAATTCCGTTCATCAGGCTTCCGTCGCAGCCCCATCCGTGCAGCAGGAGTACCTTGCTGCCGGAAGTTCCGCTTCTGACATAGAATTGGGAGACTCCGCCGATTTCTGTGTTCATATTTCTTCTGTAACTCCTGCTATCTGCCAGATGTACCGGCATTTCTCCTCACTGATCTCATACTTTTCCCTGATATCGTGCGGTACCTTGACAGTTCCTTCCCATAAACATCCGAGCTTTTCGCATGTCTTTCGGCTTGGAAGATTATCCGGATCGCAGGTAATCACCACCGAGCTCTTCCCGCTCAGCCGGATTTCATTCAGCAACAGCAGACACGCTCTCCGGGCGTAATGGTGTCCCCGCCATGCCGCTTCAATATGGTATCCGATATGTCCATAGTAATAGACACAGCGGCTTTCCCCCGTTCGGTAACTGATCTGGCCTATTTCTTTCCGGTGATTGTGCATCGTAATCTTCCAGATCTGCTCCCTTCCGAATCCCATGCCGGGATCTGGTGGCGAGATGTGGATAGGAACAAGATCGATGGTCTGATCTGTATATTCTGCCCGGTCTCTGTGAAATATCATGTTTACACTTCCTGGATTTTCACCTGGTCCAGCAACCGTTCAAAATCGCTTCGGAGCATCAGCTGCGTCCCTTCGGTCATGACGCTGGCTGCGCCTGCGGCAATTCCGTACCGAAACGCCCTGGCCATATCCTTTTCTTTTTCATATCCCAGCAGCATACCGCCGATCATCGCGTCTCCGGCGCCGACTGTGCTCTTTGTCTCAACCCGCAGGGCCGGGGCGAACAGCGTCTTTTTCGCGCTGACATACATTGCTCCCATCTCGCCCATGGAAACAACAGCGTGCTCTACACCCAGCTGGATAAACAGCAATGCAGCGTCACGGATCGTTCGCATGGTGCGCAGTTCGATCCCCAGGGTGGCCTCCATTTCCCTCAGGTTTGGCTTAATCAGATAGGGATGTGCGCCCTTCGCACCTTTTTCAAGTTCCTTCCCTTCGGTGTCCAGAATGCATTTTTTGCCATCCAGGACTTTCATCAGCTCACAGTATGTCCCCTCCGGGCATCCTGGTGGCAGGCTTCCTGTCAGGACAACGATATCGCTGTCTTTTGTCTTCTCCTTCGCAAGCTGGAAAAATGCCTGAAGGTTTTCTTCACTGACGACTGTTCCGGGTTCGTTCAGTTCGGTAACACCTTGCCCGTCCCGGCTGTATATCTTTGTATTTGTTCGTACGTGTCCTGGGATTTCCATGAAATGGTGTTCAAGCTCTTCCCTGTCCATCAGGTCGCTGAGCTCTGCGCTCCCGTCTTTTCCCATGATTCCGATGCACTGCACTGCCAGTCCGAGGCGTCTGGCCACCACTGCAACATTGATGCCTTTGCCTCCGAGGTCCATTCGGACATTTTTGATCCTGTTGACCTGACCGGTTTTCAGGCTGTCCACATCCACCGTTTTGTCAAAACTGGGATTCATGCAGATTGTCGAAATCATCCTGCTCCACCCTTCCCCTTTGCATATTTATTCAAGTTATTATATCATTCACTGATTTCCTTCGCAACCTTCATGGCAATAATCCTTTTTCTGATTCTTTTTTTTCTTCTTCTGATATGTTATAGTAATGGAAATCCATGGGAGGTTATGGCAAATGATTCAACTGGATATCCTTGTGATTGGTGCCGGAATTACTGGCACAGCATTAAGCCGGGAGCTCAGTCGGTTGAATGCGACAGTGGCGGTCATCGACCGTGCCTGTGATGTGGCGGAAGGAGCAACCAAGGCGAACAGCGGCATCGTCCACGCCGGTTATGACGCTCTCCCTGGCACGCAGAAAGCCATGTATAATGTCCGCGGTGCTCAGATGTACCCAGGTCTTTGCGAATCTTTGGGTGTATCTTATCGGAAGTGCGGCGCTCTGGTCATCGGCTTTGATGAGGCGGACTGCGCTGCATTGCGCGATTTGTTGGACCGCGGCATTCAGAACGGAGTCCGCGATCTTCGTCTTCTGTCACAAAAGGAAGCGCTTGCTCTGGAGCCTTCCCTGAATCCGGAAGTGCTCTGCGCGCTTTCCGTTCCGGAAAGTGCGATCGTCAGTCCGTATGAAATGGCGTTTGCGCTGGCTGACGATGCAGCCGTAAATGGCGTTTCTTTCAGTTTTGACCAGGATGTCACGGGAATCTCCCGCCTGGAAGACGGCACCTGGCAGGTGACCACCTCGAAGGATGTTTTTATCTGTAAGGTTCTGGTCAACTGCGCCGGTTCCTCCGGTGCGGATCTGCACAATATGATCTCGGATCAGAAGCTTCATATGGTTCATCGTCGCGGTCAGTATTACCTTTTGGACCGTGCGGCAGAGCTGCCCTTCTCCCGGACGGTTTTCCAGTGCCCTTCCAGGATGGGAAAAGGAGTTCTTGTCTCGCCGACTGTTCATGGGAATCTGCTGCTCGGTCCGACGGCAGAGGATATTCCCGATCCTCTTGATACCGCGACCACATCGGATGGTCTGTCCGAAATTCTTAAAAAGGCGTCCCGGACCTGGCCGGCCCTTTCTGTCCGTACCAACATCACGAATTTCAGCGGGGTTCGTGCGCATCTTGACACGGATGATTTCATCGTCGGCCCTGTTCCCTTTGCCCCCGGTGCTTTTGAGGCAATCGGCATTGAAAGTCCCGGCCTTTCTTCCGCTCCGGCAATCGCGCAGGATCTGTCCGCGATGATTGCGTCGTACCTTTCCCTGGAGCGGAAATCATCCTTGCGCCCCTTCCCGAAGCATCCCAAACCATTTCATGAAATGAGCGATGAAGAACGCACTGTGGCCGTCAGCACCGATCCCGAATACGGTCGCATCGTCTGCCGTTGTGAAGTGGTGACAGAAGCGGAAATCCGGCAGGCGATCCGTCGTCCTGTCGGTGCCAGGACGATTGATGGAATCAAACGCAGAACAAGGGCCGGAATGGGTCGCTGCCAGGGAGGATTCTGCAGCCCGCGTGTAGCACAGATTCTTTCGGAAGAAACCGGAACCCCTCTCCTTCGGATCACCAAAGACGGTGGGCACAGTTATCTCCTTGCCGATACAATCGGATCGTTTCTGAAAGGAGGTCATCGGTAATGGTTTGTGAACAGCTTATTGACCTTCTGGTCATCGGTGCTGGTCCTGCCGGTCTTGCAGCAGCCATCGCCGCGAAAGAAGAAGGGATTTCTTCTCTCCTGGTTCTGGAACGGGAGAAGGAACCCGGTGGTATTCTGCGTCAGTGCATCCATAACGGTTTTGGTCTGCATCGTTTTTCTGAAGAATTGACCGGACCGGAATATGCAGCCCGCGATATTGCACGGGCGCATGAACTGGAAATTCCGATCGAATGCGATACGACAGTTCTTTCGGTTTCACCCGACCGTCAGGTGACCTGCGTGTCTCCGAAGCATGGTTTCCGCCGTTTTTCTGCAAAAGCGATCATTCTGGCGATGGGCTGCCGGGAGCGCCCCCGCGGTGCATTATGTACGCCCGGCACCCGGTGCGCGGGCATCTATTCCGCCGGAACAGCTCAGCGTTTCGTGAATCTTGAAGGGTACATGCCCGGGAAACGTGTTGTCATTCTCGGTTCCGGGGATATCGGACTGATTATGGCGCGGAGAATGACGCTGCAGGGAGCCAAAGTCCTTGCCTGTGTGGAAATCATGCCTTACTCTTCCGGTTTGAACCGGAATATCGTT
The DNA here is from genome assembly GCA_947166385.1 of uncultured Clostridia bacterium. Taxonomy (GTDB): domain Bacteria; phylum Bacillota; class Clostridia; order Christensenellales; family Aristaeellaceae; genus Aristaeella. Next base: position 52,413 of record CAMVEB010000001.1, read on the forward strand.
CAGTGCCTGGACGATTATGGCATTCCGCTGTATCTCAGTCATACGGTTACGGAAATCCGGGGCCGTGACAGGCTGGAAGGAATCACGGTCTCGGAAGTGGACAGCAACCGAAATCCCATTCCGGGAAGTGAAATCCGCTTTGATTGCGATACGCTTCTTCTTTCCTGTGGGCTGATTCCGGAAAACGAACTGTCTCAGGGAGCCGGGGTTGAAATATCTCCGCTGACATCCGGTGCCGTTGTCAGGGAAACTTTCGAAACTTCCGTTCCCGGCATCTTTGCCTGTGGGAATGTCCTGCATGTCCATGACCTGGTAGATCACGTGTCCAATGAAAGCTTCAAAGCCGGGAGAGCAGCCGCTGCATATATCCGTTCCGCGTCTTCCGCAGAAACGGATACCGCGGATGTCTGGAAGGTTCAGGATGGAGCCGGGGTTCGCGGGACGGTTCCGCAGATGATTTCAAAGCATCCCTCCTCCGATGTCGATCTGATGTTCCGCCCATCCGCGGTTTTTCGCAATGCGTCGGCGGTTGTGGAATGTGACGGAGTGGAGATTCTCAGGAAAAAATCGCTGATCTTTACCCCCGGTGAAATGGCGGTTCTGACGCTGAAAAAGGCCTTGTTGGATACCCTGTCCGGGAGTTGTATCGAAGTTCGGATGGAAGGAGGTTCTTCCCGTGGATAAAGTGATAACCTGTATCAATTGTCCTGTGGGATGCCGCATGACCGTAACCCTTTCTGACCATGGTGAATTTGTTTCCGTGACAGGGAACACCTGTCCCCGTGGCGCGAAATACGCCGAGCAGGAATGCACGCTTCCGCTTCGTATGATTACCGCTGTTCTTCCGGTAGCTGGCAGTGATACGCCGCTTTCAGTCAAAACATCGTCCCCGGTTCCGAAGGAAATGATTGCTGAGATCATGGAAGAACTGAGCCGCGTTTCCATATCCACCCCCATTTCTGCTGGTCAGGTGATTCTCCCGAATATATTGAATACCGGCGCCGATCTGGTGGCTACCCGGAGCCTTCTGTGATTTTTTTCTGCTTCTGTACTTGTTTCCATTGTCTTCATTTGTTATAATACAGTCTGTTATGAATCTGAAAGGAGTTATTCGTATGCTGACAACTTTGCTGGGAATCGGGAACGCCGTCGCTGAGCAGGCGGCCCAGACAGCTGCTAATGCGGAAACGGCAGAAGTCAATCCCGTTGTTTCTCTCCTCTTTACTTTTGGCCCGCTGGTGCTGCTTTTCGTGATCTTCTGGTTTATGATGATCCGTCCGCAGCGGAAGAAGGATAAGCAGGTCAAAGAAATGCTGAACAATCTGAAGGCTGGAGACCGGATCTGCACCATAGGCGGCATTTACGGAACCATTACCGGCATCAAGGATGACACGGTAACCCTGTCTGTTGGCCGGGAGAACACCACGATGGTCGTTGCCCGCTGGGGCATCCGGAGCGTGGAAGAAGTCACCATTGAGAACGATGCGCAGGAATTGAACTGACGGATAGAATCGCTTGTAAAACGGCATGATCGCTCACGATCATGCCGTTGTTTTACTCTCTGATATCCACTGGTTCCTGCCCGAAGGTCTCATACAGCTTTTCGATATATGCTTTTTCGGAGCTGTCTTCATTGGAAGGTCTGGAATCGTTTTCCCGGATGACAAAACGATAGTTTTCCCCGGTGATTTCCTGCAGTGCGCTTTGGATCTTCTGCTTCTTGTCTTCCTTTTTGATGGAGTCAATCAGGAAGTTCAGGCCGTCCGTTTGTTCCGGCCGCCAGCTTATTTCGCCTGACCCTGTCATGATCGCTTCCCCGGCTGACAGCACGCTGTATAGGAAGGGCTCTTCCTTCATAAACTTTGACATCAGGTCATTCCAGATCTTTTTCAGGTCCCCGTTTCCCTTCTTCGAAGCAGCAGCCGCTGAAGGCTTAGCTTTTTTCTCTTCCTTGGGCTTTTGCTCTTCCGGCGGCTGGTTGTCCTGAACGGATTTCATGGAATGGATTTCCCCCGATGAAATCATCTTTTTCAGCTCATCGATCTGCGTTTCCAGTTCATGCAGCCGGTCCTGAACTGCCTGATTGTCGGTTTCTTCCGTGCGAATGCAGCATTTGAGGCTTGTGTTTTCCAGAGCCAGCCGGGGAGTCGAAGAATACCGCATTTCCGTTTCCAGGCTCATAAACAGATCCATGATTTTCATCAGCCGGGTCATTGTGAATTCAGAAGCCTGTTCCCGGTATTCTTTTGTATCTTCCTCTGTCAGATCGAGAATATCTTTCATTTCATCCGGACAGCACTTCGCCAGGAGCAGCGTCCGAATGTGGTTGCTGACATCCTTCGCGAACACGGCGGGATCCCGCCCATCCCGCATCATCCGGTCAATCATCCGGAAGACGGTACCGGGTTGCTGTTCCGCCATCGCTTTTCCGAAAGAGAACAGGAACGATTGATCGCATGTACCGAGGATTTCACGGACCGTACTTTCATCAAGATCGTTTCCGTAGCCGAGACACATATCCAGCAGGCTGAGGGCATCCCGCATTCCGCCCTCTGCTGCCCTGGCAATGATCATCAAAGCGCCGTTCGAAACTCTGGCCTGGGATCCTTCGGCAGCTTCTCGCAGTCTCTGCTGAATGTCTGCGACTGCGATCCGACCGAAATCAAACCGCTGGCAGCGGCTAAGAATGGTCTCCGGCAGTTTTTGCGGCTCTGTTGTTGCCAGAATAAAGACGATATGGGCCGGAGGTTCTTCCAGCGTTTTCAGAAGAGCATTGAATGCGCTGGTGGAAAGCATATGAACTTCATCGATGATATAAACTTTATACTTTCCGTATTGAGGTGGGTATTTTACGGTATCCCGTAAATCCCTCATCTCATCAACGCCGTTATTGCTTGCAGCATCGATTTCAATGATGTCCAGGCTTTCTTCTTTCTCCATCCGCAGGCAGTTGGGGCATTCCCCGCACGGATCCCCATTCTGTGGATTTTCACAGTTGATCGCTTTGGCCAGGATTTTTGCTGTGGAGGTCTTTCCGGTTCCGCGGCTCCCGCAGAAAAGATAGGCATGGGCAATACGATCCTGGATGACCTGATTGCGAAGGGTATCAATGATGGCTCGTTGTCCGACGACATGGGAAAAGTCTTTGGGCCGCCAAAGGCGGTATAAAGCTCGGTACGGCATGGCAGCTTCTTCCTTCTTTAATCCATGTTCTCTATGATGGGAATCAGTTTTCTGAGCTTCGCGTTCCCGATTCCGCTGACAGACGTCAGATCTTCAGGATAGTGGAAAACCCCATGATCTGCTCTTTCCTGTACCACTTTCCCGGCGATGATTTCGCCAATCCCCGGAAGTGCGGTGAGCTGTTCCGAATCGGCCATATTCAGAAAGGCAGTATCCGATAAGACAGGACAGGCACATAGTTCCGGATCGGGAAGATGCTTCCCTTCAAATTGAATGGAAAGATCCTTCCCTCTGAAAAGAAGAGAAGCGAAAGGAATGGCAACAGCAAGAAGAATAAACCCGATTCCGATCAGACTCTTCTTTTTGTCAGACATCTTTTCGAACCTTCTGGCCCTGTTTTGTATCTTCCAGAATATATCCGGCCGCCCGAATGGAATCGCGCAGTTCGTCGCTCTTTTTCCAGTCCTTGTTTTTCCGGGCTTCTTCGCGTTCTTTCACCATGCGGAGAATATCTTCCGGCAGCTCATCATTCCCTTTCGTCAGGAATCCAAGCACACCGCAAATCGCCGTCAGGCTGTCAAGGGCTGCCTTGGCTGCCGCTTTGGAGCTTGTTTCATGGATGGAAATATTGCTGTCTTTGACCAGTTCGAAAATAGCCCCAAGAGCATCTGCCGTATTCAGATCGTCATCCATGGCTGCGTCGAAACGTTTTTCATATTGTTCGATTCGATCCCGGAATGCTGTTTCTTCTTCATTCAGCCCTCTGTCTTCCCCGTTTTCACTGCAGAAGCGCAGATGGTCCCGGGCGGTATAGATCCGATTCAGGCTGGCATTGGCAGCCTCGATCTGTTCCCGGCTGAAATTGATAGGACTGCGGTAATGGGCGCTCAGCATAAAAAGTCGGACAGCTTCCAGGTCAAACTCTTTCGATATATCCCGAACAGTAAAGAAATTGTTCAGGCTTTTGCTCATTTTCTGATTGTCGACGTTGATAAATCCGTTATGCATCCAGTATCGCACATACGGTTTCCCCGTGGCGCCTTCGCTTTGGGCGATCTCATTCTCATGATGCGGAAACAGGAGATCTTTTCCGCCGCAATGGATATCAAAGGTTTCTCCCAGATATTTCATGCTCATGGCGGAGCATTCAATATGCCATCCGGGTCTGCCCATACCCCAGGGGCTTTCCCAGGCCGGTTCTCCGGGTTTTTGAGACTTCCACAATGCAAAATCTTCCGGACTTTCCTTGTCTGTCTCCACATTCAGGCGGTCACTGGCGCCGACTTCCCGGTCTTCTGTCCGTTGGCCTGAAAGCTTTCCGTATCCGGGAAATGCGGAAACACGGTAATAGACATCGCCGGAAGGCGTGGCATAAGCATGCCCGTTTTCAATCAGGCGGGATACAAGTTGAATAATCTCCGGGATATGTTCTGTGGCTTTTGGATGAACAGTAGCGGGCCTGATCCCGAGTGCTTTTGCGTCTACATAGTATTCGGCGATAAATCGGTCTGCAAGTTCTTTCACCGTAATGCCTTCCTCATTGGCCCTGCGGATCATCTTGTCGTCGATGTCTGTGAAATTCTGCACAAAAGTGACCTCGTATCCTTCCCTTTCCAGCTGCCGGCGCAGCACGTCGAAAGTGATAAACGGTCTTGCGTTACCAATATGAAAATAATTATATACGGTCGGTCCGCAGGCATAAATACCCGCTTTTCCTTCCTGTAATGGTTTGAATTCTTCTTTTTTTCGGGTTAAGCTGTTATAAATCTGCATGATGTTTTCCCCCCAATACTTGTTATGAATGATGTTTATGTTTCACGATCCGGACAATTGCTGCAATCCAGACCAGGACAGCAGCAATGGCAGTAATGAGAATAGCTGTTCCGATCGGAAAGGAACCGGAGGTTTCTGTCTGTGTCTTCTCGGAAGAAGCCTGTGGTTCCCTTTCTGCTGAAAATAAAGCTTCTTTTAAAATAGTACCGTTATCAGAAAGGATCTGCAGCCGGACGGTAACGCTTTCAGCATGGCAGGTTTCCGGGACTTTCCAGCATCCTGTGAAGGAAATCTCCTGAACACTGTCAGGAATCTTATACTCCGGAGTTTGCTTTCTGAGTGTCAGTTGTTTGCCGTTCACGGAAAGGAATATGACGGCTCCTGTTTCTTCTTCCGATGGAAGGCTATCTGCAGAAAGCCTCATCAGGATTGAACCGTCGGATGGGCTTTCCAAAGATACATTTCCATCAAACATGGCTGTCCCGTTTTCTTCCCATGTCCATTCAGTCGCCTGGATGGCAGCGGATCCGGCATCATCGGCATACGCGTAGCTGATACACAGAAAAACGGCTGAAATCAGCATAAACCAGAGAAAGAAACGCCTCATTCCCAGCCTCCTGACAAAAAGTTATGTTATTATATCATGATCATAATAACAATTCAATTCTCAGTCACGAATGAGATCTTCCGGGCCGAAACTGTCAGGAAGAAGTTCTTCCAGTGTCGTTTCACGAAAATCATCCTCGCTGACAGCCAGCAGGATCTTCATCTCGGAAGGATGGCTGAATTCCCGCATGACCTGTCTGCAGATCCCGCAAGGCGCACAGAAATGGGTTCTGCAGCCGTGTTTGCCTCCGACGATAGTAATGGCTTTGATTCTCTGTTCTCCGCAGGCTACAGCATGGGAAATGGCGTTCCTTTCTGCGCAGATTCCTGCCGGAAAAGATGCGTTTTCCACATTGACACCGGTATAGATATTCCCTGATTCCATAAGAACCGCCGCAGCGACATGAAAATTGGAGTAAGGTGCATATGCGCTTCCCAGCTGATTCACGGCCCGCCGGATGAGTTCAGCTCTGTCGAAATCAAAATCATTGATCTTCTTTTCAGAATCCATGTTCCATCTTCCTCCGAAATTTTTATGCATTTTATTTTCAACAATGATTTCCCTGTCTCCTTTTTTATGTTATACTGTTATCATAAAAGTTGTCTGAATTCAAACGTTGCCACAAATTCAAGAGTAAAGGAGATAGAATGAATGGATCTGAACAAATTGACGAAGGAATCATTGGCAGGGTTAATTGATCACACGAATCTCAAAGCAACAGCCAGCGAAAAGGATATCCGGACTCTTTGTGATGAAGCTGTAACGTATGACTTCGCTTCTGTCATGGTCAATTCTTCGTATACGTCTTTCTGTCGACGCCTTCTCGGCAATTCACCCGTGTTGATCGGAACGGTTGTCGGTTTCCCGCTGGGCCAGATGTCAGTCAGTGCAAAGGTCTTTGAAGCGCAGACTGCCATTGTCGACGGGGCGAATGAGATTGATTATGTTGTCAACATAGCCCAGGTGAAGAGCGGGAAATGGGCGGAAATCCGGGACGAAATGGACAGAATTACTTCCGCCTGTCATATGCAGGGAGCCGGCTGTAAAGTGATTTTTGAGAACTGTTATCTGACGAAGGATGAAATTGCCCGTTTGGCTGAAATAGCCGTGGAGATCCGCCCGGATTTCATTAAGACGTCTACCGGCTTCGGTACAGGCGGTGCGACAGTAGAGGATGTTCGTCTGATGAAGGAAACGGTCGGAGATGCTGTCCAGGTGAAAGCCGCAGGCGGAATCCGGGATTGGAACACATGCCGCGCCATGATCGAAGCTGGTGCCGAAAGGATCGGGGCCAGTGCCGGGAAACAGATTCTGGAGGAGTTTTTATCCTCTTTTCCGGCATAAATGAAAAAGCCTTCGCAAAAATGTAATAAAATCGTCTTATTATCTTGCTCATTTTCTGTTATAATTCATAACAGATTAGAGAAATGAAGGGGGCCATGAGGTTCCCTCAATAAAAAGGAGGTATTCCCTTATGAAAAAGTTCCTGGCTCTTCTGTTGACGGTAGTAATGGCTCTGTCCATGCTGTCGGTTGTCTCAGCTGACGATGCGCTTCGTGTGGCGATGATCACTGACTATGGTGACATTACTGACCAGTCCTTCAACCAGACGACTTACGAAGCTGCCAAAGCCTTCTGTGAAGCAAATGGCCTGGATTTCCAGTATTATAAGCCTGCTTCCGACTCTGATGAAGACCGGATTTCTTCCATTGAAAAAGCGATTGATGACGGATTCACCACGATCATTATGCCCGGTTATGCCTTTGGCCCTGCGATTCAGAAAGTTGCGCCCGAAAATGATGACGTGACCTTTATCGCGCTGGACGTCAGCGAAGGCGACATCGGAGATCTGGCTGCCAACGTTCCCGCCAATCTGTACTGCGCTGTTTACCAGGAAGAACTGTGCGGCTATATGGCCGGCTATGCGGCTGTAAAGCTCGGATACAAGAAGCTGGGTTATCTGGGCGGCATGGCGGTGCCTGCGGTTGTCCGTTATGGTTATGGCTTCGTTCAGGGCGCGGATGCCGCTGCTGCAGAGCTTGGCCTGACCGATGTTGAAATCAAGTACGTCTATGGCAACCAGTTCTATGGTGATGCGGACATTACCGCTTACATGGACACCTGGTATTCCAACGGAACCGAGATCGTCTTCGCCTGCGGTGGCGGTATCTTTACCTCCGCTGGTGAAGCGGCTGCCAAGGTTGGCCAGAAAGTGATCGGTGTCGACGTTGACCAGGCTGCTACCATTAACGGCCTCTACGGCGATGGCATTACCGTGACTTCTGCGATGAAGGGCCTGGCTGCCACGGTGAACGCTCAGCTGACCGCCGTGAAGGACGGAACCTTTGCCGGCGGCAAGGTCGACAAGCTCGGACTCGTTTCTGATGTTCCGGAAGAGAACTTTGTCCAGATCGCTCCTTCCACCCAGTTCGCCGATGGTTTCACCGCTGATGACTATGCGGCGCTGGTTGCCAAGATGCACGCTGGCGAAATCACCGTATCCGATGCGATCGACGCGGAGCCCGCTGTAACTGCTGTAACAGTGGATTATCAGGGCAACATTAAATAATCTGAATGTTTTCAGTACGGATCAGTACCTGACTGGATCTTTCAAGGGGAAAAGCACACCGGGTTCCTCCGGCGTGCTTTTCCCATATTGCTTTCGATAGCTGATCCTGCAGCCCGAAACAAAGAGGGGGAATCGAATTTGGAGCCATATGCCATTGAGATGCTCCACATCACAAAACGATTTCCGGGCATTATCGCAAACGATAATATTACTCTCCAGCTGAAAAAGGGTGAAATTCATGCCCTCCTGGGAGAAAACGGTGCCGGCAAATCAACCTTGATGAGCGTTCTCTTCGGTCTTTATCAGCCCGAAGAAGGAACGATCAAAAAGGACGGTGTGGAAGTTAAAATCAACAATCCCAATGATGCGAATGCCCTTGGGATCGGAATGGTTCATCAGCATTTTAAGCTGGTGGAGTGTTTCACGGTTTTGGATAACATCATCATGGGGGTGGAGCCTGTCGGAGCCATGGGCTTTCTGCAGAAAAAAGCCGCCCGCAAAAAGGTCCTGGATCTTTCTGAAAAGTATGGTCTTCAGGTAGACCCGGATGCAAAGATAGAAGATATCACGGTAGGCATGCAGCAGCGTACGGAAATTCTGAAGATGCTCTATCGTGACAACGAAATCCTGATTTTTGATGAACCGACGGCTGTGCTGACTCCACAGGAAATTGATGAACTCATGCAGATTATGAAAAATCTGGCGGCCGAAGGAAAGAGCATTCTTTTTATCAGTCATAAGCTTGCTGAAATCATGGCTGTGGCAAATCGTTGCTCTGTGCTGCGCAAGGGAAAATATATCGGCACAGTGGAAACTGCAAACACAACGATGGAAGAATTGTCCGCAATGATGGTCGGTCGGAACGTGAATTTCCACGTGGAAAAACAGCCCGCTCATCCGGGTGATGTGGTACTTGACATCCAGCATATGACGGTTGCGTCAAAATCCCACAGTAATAACGCGGTGAAGGATGTTTCTCTCCAGGTTCACAGGGGAGAAATCGTCTGTATTGCCGGAATTGACGGAAATGGTCAGTCTGAATTCGTCTATGGACTGACCGGGCTTGAGCCGCTTGTTGATGGCAAAATCATCATGGATGGCAAGGATATCACAAAAGCGTCCATCCGAAAGCGTTCCGTTTCTGGGATGAGCCATATCCCGGAGGATCGCCATAAGCATGGTCTGGTTCTGGACTATTCCCTTGAATACAATATGATTCTCCAGACGTATTTTGAATCCAGGTTTACAGACCGTATCGGTTTCCTCAGAAGGAAAAATATCCGGCAGTATTCAGATAAACTGATTGAACAGTATGACGTACGTTCTGGTCAGGGTTCAATCACGATAGCCCGTTCCATGTCCGGCGGCAATCAGCAGAAGGCAATCATTGCCCGGGAGATTGACAAGCAGCCGGAGGTTCTCGTCGCGGTACAGCCGACCCGTGGCCTGGATGTCGGCGCGATCGAGTATATTCACAAACAGCTTGTTGCGCAGCGGGATGCCGGTAAAGCAGTCCTGTTGATTTCTTTGGAACTGGATGAAGTGATGGATGTTCCGGACCGGATTCTCGTGATGTATGAAGGGGAAATTGTTGGCGAACTGGATCCAAAGACAACCACGCAGGAAGAGCTTGGTCTTTATATGGCTGGCGCAAAAAGAGATGAGGTGAGCACATGAGGAAAATTTTGAAAAGGCCGGGCGTTCAGGCTTTCATTGCTTCCGTCATCTGTATTCTGTTGGGCCTTTTGATTGGATATATTGTTCTCCTTTTCATCAATCCGAAAGGCGCAAGCGAATCGATCATCAATGTAATTAAGAATTTCTTTACATGGAAGAAACCGGCAAAACAGCTGAGTCAGTTCGGGAACACACTTTCAAAAACCATGCCCCTGATTCTCTGCTCTCTGAGCATTCTGTTTGCGTATAAAGTCGGTTTGTTCAACATCGGCGCTGCCGGGCAGTACATTGCCGGCGCGTGTGCGTCTCTCTATGCCGCGCTGGCCTGGGGATGGAGCTGGCTCCCCTGCATGCTGTTTGCGATGGTGGCTGCCTCACTCCTTGGAGCAATCACCGGTTTCCTGAAAGCATACTGCAATGTGAATGAAGTCATTTCGGGAATCATGCTGAACTGGATTGCGCTCTATACATCAAACACATTGTTGTCGAATGTGAAGGAAGTAGCCAGTCCTTACACTTTGTATCTGGATAAAGTCAATCCTTCTGCGCTTCTTCCGACATTGGGGCTGGATGGTTTATTCAATGGAAATGATAAGGTCACCCTGGCTGTTCCGCTGGCAATTGTCGTTGCTGTCCTGATTGCTGTCATTCTCAGCAAAACACGTTTCGGCTATGAGCTGAAAGCAACCGGCAACAACAAAAATGCGGCGAAATACGCTGGAATGGCGGAAAACCGGAATATCATCCTGACCCTGATGATCTCCGGTGCCTTAGCCGGCCTCGGTGCCTCCATGCTTTATCAGACAGGATATATGCGTTGGGAATGCACCCAATCCTCCGTGCCCGGTATGGGATTCAACGGCATAGCCGCCGCCTTCCTCGGTGGTTTGAGTCCTATTGGCGCAATTTTCTCCTCATTCTTTATCCAGCACATCACCGATGGCGGCCAATATGTGAATACAAATTTCTATTCGTCGCAGATATCGGACGTCATCTCTTCTGTGATTATTTATCTTTGCGGCTTCGTTCTCTTTATCAAGCTGACAATGAACAGGATTCTGTCAAGAAAGGGGGCGGAATAACACATGTTGCTTTTAATTCAGTATACTTTGATATTCGCCTCTGTTCTTCTGCTTGTTGCGCTCGGCGGTTGTATTTCTGAGCATTCGGGTATCATTAACCTTGGCCTGGAAGGAATCATGGTAGTGGGTGCGCTTGGCGGAGCCCTTGTGATGCGCTCACTGGCGACGACATCTGCTTTAGTGATGGTTCTTGTTGCCATGCTTGCGGCAATTCTTTCCGGTATGCTGTATTCATCCCTGCTTGGTGTTGCGTCAATCCATTTTAAGGCAGATCAGACGCTTGTCGGCACGGCGATGAATCTGTTGGCCACGGCGGCAGCGACTGTGTTGGTCAAAGCCATCAATACCGCTGCCAATCCGGATGATCACTCTTCTGAAATTGAGTATGTCGCAGCGAGAAAAATGTTCATTGTAAACATCAACGGCTTTGAGTTTAACTGGTTTATGCTGGTTGCCATTTTTGCAGTTGTCATTGTTTATTTTGTCCTTTACAAGAATCGTTTCGGACTTCGCCTGATGGCCTGCGGTGAACATCCCCAGGCAGCCGCCTCTGTAGGAATCAATGTGTATAAAATGCGCTGGTCCGGTGTTTTGATCTCAGGGGCCCTGGGAGGCCTTGGAGGCCTGTGTTATATTCTGGCCGGCGTTTCCATCTGGAAGTTTGAAAATGGTGTGGCCGGTTTCGGATTCCTTGCGCTTGCGGTCATGATATTCGGTCAGTGGAAACCGACAAGGATCGCTGTAGCTGCATTGCTTTTCGGCCTGTTCCGTGCATTATCGAACACCTACACCGGATTCCCGTTCCTGGTTTCGCTGAACTTGCCCGGCAATGTCTATAACATGATGCCTTACATTGTCTGCCTGATCGTACTTGCCTTCACTTCCAAAGCATCCCGTGCCCCCAAAGCGGAAGGCATTCCATATGATAAAGGTTCTCGCTAAAGGAGGTTGTGCAATATGTCTGAATCCATGATTCCAACTCCGCATATCAATGCTTCGGAAAGTGCCTTCGCTGAGACCGTACTGATGCCTGGCGATCCGCTTCGTTCTAAAATGATAGCGGATAGATTCCTTGAAAACGCCGAGTTGGTAAATAACGTCCGCGGTGTGCAGGGATATACGGGAACCTGGCAGGGAAAACGGGTTTCCGTGATGGCCAGCGGAATGGGTTGTCCTTCGATCGGGATCTATTCATATGAATTGTTCAAATTCTATAATGTTCAGAATGTAATCCGCATTGGTTCCGCCGGGGCCATGTCTGAAAAGTTGAAAGTCCGGGATATCGTGATCGGAATGAGCGCTTATACCAACAGTTCCTATCCGAAGCAGTTTGGTTTCAGCGGGGAAAATGCTCCCTGTGCAGACTATGATTTGCTCTCCAAAGCTGTAGAGGCAGCCAAAAGCATGAACCTGCATTATCTATGCGGTCCGATCTTTACTTCGGATTGTTTCTACAGTGACAGTCCCGACTCCGCCGTGCTTCAGAAGCTGGGAGTTCTGGCGGTCGAAATGGAAACAGCTGCCCTGTATATGAATGCGGCGGCCACAGGAAAGAAAGCTTTGACGATTTGCACGATATCCGACCATCTGCTGACCGGAGAAGCGCTTCCCGCAGAGGATCGGCAGAACAGCTTCCTGGATATGATTCGCCTGGCACTGACGATCGCCTGACAAAAAAGCAGCAACGTTTTCCGGAATGGAGTCGTTGCTGCTTTTTTTGTTGCCTTTTTCAGATCAGTTTTCTCATTTAAGTGCTTCCGCGAAGGAAATAGCATCAAAACGTTCTTCCAGTCCCAGCCATTCTGCGCATGTTGCCGCGATATCCGCAAATGTTTTGCGCGTTCCGAGATCAACGGCTTTTGTCATACCGGGTGTCCAGGCAAGAATCGGAATATACTCTCTTGTATGATCTGTAGAAATATCGCATGGATCGCATCCGTGGTCGGCTGTAATAATCATCAGATCTCCGGGATGCATAAGATCCAACATTTCCTTCAGGCGCAGATCAAAGGCTTCCAGAGCCGCCGCAAACCCTTGCGGATCATTTCGGTGCCCATATACGGAGTCTGTATCGACCAGATTGGTAAAGCATAGTCCTGTAAAGTCTTCTTTCATGAACCGGATTAATGCTTCTATACAGGCCGGATTTCCTGCTGCATGGTCTATTTTCGTCAGTCCTTCATGCGCAAAAATATCCTCGATTTTCCCAACGCCGATACTTTCCATTCCGGCATCCATGACTGCCTGCGGCAGGGTACGTCCGCAGGGAGGCATGGAAAAGTCCCTTCGGTTTCCGGTTCGCTGGAATGCACCGGGAACTCCCACGAACGGGCGGGCAATGACCCGTCCGACACCAAGCTCGCCCTGCAGCATTTCTCTGGCAATTCGGCAAAACTCATAAAGCTTTTCCGGAGGAAACAGTTCCTCATGGCAGGCAATCTGAAAAACGCTGTCCCCGCTCGTATAGACAATCGGAGTATGGTTTTTCAGGTGCTCCTCTCCCAGTTCTTCCAGAATCACGGTTCCGGAGGCCGGTTTGTTTCCGATGCACCGATGTCCGATCGCTTTTTCATACTTTTCCATAAAGTCGCGGGGGAATCCGTCAGGAAAGGTCGGAAAAGGCTGTGTTACACGAACGCCTGCAATCTCCCAGTGTCCGGAAGTAGTATCCTTTCCTTTGCTGAGTTCCTGCGCCCGTCCGTATGCGCCGGTGATCTTTTCGGTCCATTGATACCCCGTTCCGGGAATCATACCAAGCCCCAGGGAAGCCATATTGGGCAGGTTGGGATGGCATGTGGCAATCACGTGCCCCAGGGTGTTCGTTCCCTCATCGCCGTAGTCTGCTGCATCCGGAGCCTCTCCTGCCCCGACAGCGTCCAGAACTGTAAGAAACACTCTGCTCATCTGAATTCACCTCATACATAAAAAAATAACAATAGATCAACAGGGAAACGTCTTTTCTTGTTATCAATTATAACAAAACAAGCAAGAAATCACAAGTAAAATACTTCCTCATATCTCTTATCATTTGTACAAATTCATGGTATAATGTCTGCATAGATAACAGTTCGGTCATTGCTTGAAAACGATGCAGGGAGGGAAAAGATATGGCAACCGTTTATTCGCCGAATGAGGAATTTCATCTGAAGATCGTACCCGGGGATGTTGGTCGATATGTCATTCTTTGCGGGGATCCCGGCCGTTGTGAGAAAATCGCCGGCCATTTTGACAGTGCCGCCTTTGTTAAATCAAACCGGGAATATACCATTTACACCGGAACAATGGAAGGGGAAAAAGTCAGCGTGTGCAGCACCGGAATCGGCGGCCCATCCACAGCCATCGCTGTGGAAGAGCTGATTCACTGCGGAGCAGATACGTTTATCCGGGTTGGCACAGCCGGAGGGATGGCAGTGGAAGTTCTCGGAGGCGATGTGGTGATCGGCTCCGGAGCGATCCGGATGGAGGGCACTTCCCATGAATATGCGCCGTCCGAGTATCCGGCCGTAGCGGACTACCATGTGGTAAACGCTCTGGCTGATGCAGCACGCGAGGAAGGCGTTCGGTACCATGTCGGTGTTCTGCACAACAAGGATAATTTCTACGGCCAGCACAGCCCGGACACCATGCCGGTCCGGGATAAGCTGAAGGGAAAATGGCAGGCCTTCCTTGACTGTGGAGCTTTAGCCAGTGAAATGGAATCCGCCGCCCTGTTCATTATCGGCAGCGTTCGCCGGGTTCGCACCGGATGCATTGTACAGGTCTTTGCCAATCAGACACGCCGTGCGATGGGTCTGGAAGATCCGGTCGTATTGGATACAGATGCTGCCGTCCGTGTCGGCGCTTTGGCAATCCGCAAGCTGATCCTTCGGGATCGTGAAGCCTGAAATCGGGGTCACAGGATTCTTTAGTCTTTCTTCCCGTCATCCTCCGTCAGTTGTTCCGCAATCTGATCAATACCTTTGCTCAGCTCACCGGAAAACTTGCGAAGATTTTCGCCCAGTTCATCCAGGGATGTATTCACTTTCTCTGCCATTTTGTCCACCGGAGGCATTTGTTCAAACAAATCATTGATCGCAGAACTCAGCGGTGAATATTCTTCCTGCTGATCTGCTTTTTCTGTTGTCCCGACCTCGATCACCGGCACATCCCGGTCGTCTTGTGCGGTATATTCAGCTGCCTGCGGTATTTCCATCTGCGGAACGTTGTCTTCTGTCTTTGTTTCGAATCCTTTCCCTTTGTATTCATCAGCTGTTTCCGATGCTTCCTGTTCTTCGGCTTCTTTATCTTTCTGCATCACTTTCAGCTGTTCGTCAATCAGAATAACTTTTTCAATGTCTTCGATCAATGCATCCGGAAGCTTTTCACCCTGTTTCCAGAGTTCAATGATTTTGCTGCCGATGCTGTTCAGCAGTTCCTTTTTTTCTCCCTGCAGATTATAAAAATCAACTTTCTGCTTTGTATTGCTGGCGATCGAATTCGCCGTATTTCCGATCGCTTCCATACCTTTCATGACCATGTTCCGGATGTTTTGTCCGAGATCTGCCATTTTGTTGTTCCTCCTTGCAAAAACTCCCTTTCCGTTTCTGGGTTGGAAAGGGAGTGTTCTGAATATTTACAGGTTGTTTTTTATCTTATCCGCAATTTGCGTTCCCGTCAGTCCGTATTCAATCAGCAGATCCGCCGGTTTGCCGCTTTGTCCGAATACATCATTGATGCCGATCTTCATAAACTTCTCAACTCCGTGTCCGATGACAGCGGAAGCAACAGTATCTCCAAGTCCGCCGATAATGGAGTGTTCCTCCACAGTAAAGACCTTTTTGCATTTTGCCGTATATTCCCTGGCCAGCTCTTCATCAAAAGGTTTCAGTGTATGGAAGGATACAAGTGCGGCGTCAATCCCCTGCTGGGAAAGCAGATCAACAGCCTCCAGCGTATGCTCCAGCATGATGCCGCAGGTAAAGATCACACAGTCTTTTCCGTCTTTGATGACCGTTCCTTTTCCAACGGTGAAGGGCCTCGGATCGTATACAGGAGATGCCAGTCTGGCCGTCCGGATATAGACCGGACCGTCAATCTTCGCTGCGGCATCTACGCACTGATAGCACTCATTCGCGTCAGACGGAACAAATACGGTCATTCCGGGCAGCACGCGCATTAGCGCGAGATCTTCGATCGCCTGATGACTGCCGCCATCTTCGCCCAGCGTGATCCCGGCATGACTGAAACCGAATTTCACATTGAACTTTGGATAGCATACACCATTGCGGATCTGGTCATAATTCCGTCCGGCAAATACTGCGAAAGTGGAACAGAAGGGAATCAGTCCCATCGTGCTCATACCGGCAGCCATATCCACCATGTTTGCTTCCGCAATGCCGCAATCATAGAACCGGTCCGGATAGGCCTTCTTAAAGGCGTTTGTCATGGTAGCGGCGGCAAGATCGGCATCAAGCACGACGACCTTATCATTTTTTTCTCCCAGCTTGACCAGGGCTTCCCCGTAAGCAACACGTACAGCTTTCTTTTCCATTTCTCAGCCCTCCAATTCTTTCAGAGCCTGGGCGGCCTGTTCAGCGTTCGGGGCTTTTCCGTGCCAGCCCACCTGGCCTTCCATAAAGCTTACACCCTTGCCCTTCAGTGTGTTCAGCAGGATATAGCGTGGTTTTCCGGGGCAGGCCGGCGCCTTCAGTGCATCCAGTACCTGCTGCATATCGTTTCCGTCTTCGACCTCGATCACGTCATAACCGAATGCCAGAGCCTTTGCCTTAATATCGCCCAGGCTCATGACCTCATCATTCGTTCCGTCGATTTGCATGCCGTTATGATCCAGAATCACGGTCAGATTGTCCAGTTTATAGTGTGCCGCTGCCATGCTGGCCTCCCACACAAGGCCCTCCTGGCTTTCTCCGTCGCCGATCACTGTGTATACATGGCAGGGATTTCCGGTATGTTTGGCTCCGAGGGCCATACCGACAGCAATGGAAATACCCTGTCCGAGAGAACCGGTGGAGGCATCAACGCCGGGGCATTTCTTGATATCGGGATGCCCCTGCAAAATCCCGTGCAGCTGGCGGAATTTGTCAAATTCTTCCGGTCCGAAATACCCGCGCTCGCACAGAGTTCCGTACAGCGCCGGTGCCGCATGTCCCTTGGACAGGACGAAACGGTCTCTGTTGGGATCTTTTTCATTCTCAGGGTTGACATTCATGACTTCAAAGTACAGCGCAACCAGCGCATCTGTGCAGGACAGGGAACCGCCCGGATGTCCGGCGCCAGCCTTCGCCGTCATGGTGATGATGTCCCGGCGGACCGCACGAGCCTTTTGTTTCAATGCCTGAAGTTCCATTGCTCTACCTCCTGGTTTAAATTGTCCGAACACAAAAATTATATGATTCCTTGTGTCAAATGTCAATATTCAGTGAACCGTTTTCGATCATCTGCCGTAGCGCTTCGCTGATGGCAATTCTGCCATGGGCATATGTCAGGGCTCCCTGTATATAAACCGTATAAGGAGGCCGGATAGGACCGTCTGCACTCAGTTCGATACTCGCACCTGCGACAAAAGTCCCTGCTGCCATGACAACCTGATCATCATATCCCGGCATATCCCACGGTTCAGGGTCAGCCATGCTGTCAACCGGACTGGAATGCTGAATCCCTCTGCAGAAATCCACCATTCTGTCGGCGGAAAGCATTCTGACCGCCTGAATAATGTCCGCCCTTTTCTCTGCCGATGAAGGTGTCGTTTCAAGCTTCAGGTTTTCAAAGATCCTGGCAGTCAGAACGGCTGTTTTTAAGGCTTGGGCTACGGTATGCGGAGCCATGAAAGTACCTTGGTAAAAAGGCCTGTAGCTCGCTTCATAGGATCCGAGTTCCCTTCCGAGTCCCGGGGCGGTCAGCCTGCTGGCAACCAGGTTGACCGCATCCTTTTTTCCGACAACATATCCGCCTGTAGGAGCGATCCCGCCTCCCGGATTCTTAATCATGCTTCCGACACAAAGATCAGCGCCGAAATCTGTCGGTTCTTTTTCACATACGAACTCTCCGTAGCAATTATCCACCATCAGCGGTATTCCCGGATGTCTGGAATGAATCATCTCTGCCAGATCCTCAAACTCTTCCGGCATCAGACTGGGACGCCATGCATACCCTCTGCTTCGCTGGGCAATAATGAGGCAGGTGTCATCGCAGATTGCAGCTTCCACTGCTTCCGTATCGATCTTTCCGTCCCGTAATTCCACACAGTCAAATGCTCTCCCCATTTCGCGCAGGGATCCGGCGGGAGGATTGTCACCCAGTCCAAGAATACCGATCAGTGTATCGTATGGCATGCCGGTTGCGCTAAGGATTCGGCCTCCGGGTCTCGACAGTCCGAAGAGCGTTAAAGCCAGAGCTGTGGTTCCGCTTGCGATATGAGGCCGGATCAGCCCGGCTTCTGCATGAAAAATCCGGGCGTAAACCCTTTCCAGTGTATCCCTTCCCACATCATCATAACCGTATCCGGTGGTCGGAGCAAAGTGCCGGTAGCTGACACCTTCCGCACGGAAAGCATCCAGAACCTGCCTTGTCCTGGCCTCTTCTGTTTTCTCAATCTCCGCAAAACGGTTCCGGATCTGGTCTTCCGCATCCCGGATCAATTGTTCAACTTTGTCCACGGTTCTTCATTCCTCTCAGGTTAGTATGCTCTCCAGGCTTGCGTCTGCTTCGTTTGATTCAGGATCAAAATACCGGATACCGTCAACCCGCTTCATGAAGGTAATCTGCCTTTTTGCGTAGTGCCGGCTTCTGAGCTGGATTTCTTCAGCTGCCTCCTGGAGTGTGATTTCTCCTCGAATGCACGGAATCATTTCTTTATAACCGATTGCAGACATGCTTTGAGCATTTTCTGGAACTCCGGCTTGAAGCAGATTCCGAACCTCTTCCTCCAGTCCCATTTCCACCATTTTCAGCACTCTTTGGTTAATCCGGTCATATAGTCTTTCTCTTTTTATTTCCGTGCAGGCAATTTTCCACTGGTACTTTTTCTCCTGTTTCCTTTCCGGCTGCCTGGAAAAAGGGATTCCGGTTGTCTCGGAAACTTCTATCGCTCGAATCCTTCGTCGGATGTCATTCAGCGGAAGTTTGTCTGCGGTTTCCGGATCACTCCTTCGAAGCCGCTCATCCAGTTTCTCTCTTCCGTAGGGTTCTTCTGCCAGCATCCGCAGCTCGTTGCGCAGTTTTTCATCAGCCGGAACATTTCCCATGCCCATCGGCGTCATCAATCCCAGGAGATAGAGACCGGTTCCTCCGACAAACAGTCCTTCCCGGCCCCGTTTTTGCAAATCCGCAAGCACACGTTCCGCATCCTTCATGTATTGCGATACGCTGTATGCTTCTCTGGGATCGCACAGATCAATCATGTGATGAGCAACCCGTTGCTGCTCTACGGCAGTTGGTTTGGCTGTCCCGATATCCATTCCCCGATAGATCTGCATACTGTCCATGCATAGGATTTCCCAGCCTTTTTTTTCGGCAATCCGCATCGCGAGCTCGCTTTTCCGGCTGGCAGTCGGACCTGTCAGCACGCGGCAGATGATTTGTTCATTCATCTCTCAGTCCTGTATCCGTTTGAATTTTTTATCCAGTTCCCGGTGGGTAATAGCAACGACAAGCGGCCTTCCATGCGGACAGGTGGGCGTAACATGTTTTTCCAGCATGTCTTCCACGAGGTTTCGCAGCAGTTCATCCGGTAATGCTTCTCCTCCTTTGACCGCGTGTTTACAGGCTGCCTGCAGGAGTTCTGATCTCTTTTTTTCGTATGGAATCGCACGTCCGGATTCCAGTCCGCTGATAACATCCCGGACAAATTCAGCAGTCTCAGCCTGTCCGAGAATAACCGGAATGGATCTGACCGCTATATCCTGTTCGCCAAACGGTTCAATAGTCAGTCCGATCGACGAGAGTACATCTTTGTTTTCTTCCAGCAGTGCCTGTTCCTTTTTTGTAACGCCCAGGACAATCGGTACCAGCATCTCCTGGGCCATCTTCTGTCCCTCGTTTTCACGCATCAACCGGTCAAAAAGCAGCCGTTCATGCACAGCGTGCTGGTCAATCAGCAGCAGCTGATCTTCATATTCAACGAGGATAAATGTATGGAAAAGGGCCCCGAATACTTTCATCGGTTTTCTGATTGTCGGCAGAATGGTATTCACCTGTTCTCCCTGATCCTTCTGTCTGTCAGAAGGCAATGGATCCGAAGATTTTCGGTCCTCATTTTCTGTCTTCTGAACAGGTGTCGGAGAGGTATGATTTATGGGTACAGGCTGACTTTCCCTCATCAAAGCCGTATTCATCTCATGTCGGTTTTGTTCAGGCTTTTGTGCTGGAGGCGGCAGAGTACGGGAAACGGTAACCTGGACCTCATTTTTCCTGATTCCTTCCTTCAGCTGCTCAGTCGTTGGTTTTTCCGGAACAGGTTCCTTGCTTGGAGTTGTCAGAAGCATCTCAACAGGTTTCTGGAAGGCATCCTTATCCCGCAGGGATTCCATGACCAGAGCCGAAACAGCCTCGCTGACTCCCTGCTCGTCGCGGAATCTGACTTCCAGCTTATTGGGATGAACATTCACATCCACTGCCTCATAAGCAATCTGTAGATGCAGTGCGCAGATCGGAAACTTCCCGATCATGACTCGTTCCCGGCATGCCTGTTCCAGTGCGGAGGACAGCAGGGCGCTGTGCATCATTCTTCCGTTGATAAAAAAGTACTCCTGTCCCCGGTTCCCTCTGGCGTTCTCTCCGATTCCGACATATCCATGAATCATCACGCCGTTTTCATGTCCGTCGACTTTTCTCATGCTCTTCAGTGTCTGGCCACCGAAAACCGAATGGACAGCTGAGGCAAGTTGCCCGTCTCCCGGAGTATGATAGATTGTTTTTCCGCCGTTGATATATCGAAAACTGACATCGGGTCTGCTCAGGATAAACTGCGTGATCAGTTCTGTCACAGCGGAAGCTTCTGTAGAAGCCTTTTTCATGAATCCTTTCCGGACAGGGGTGTTGAAGAAGAGATCTGTCACAACAATGGTGGTGCCTTCTGTACAGGCACATTCATCAATACTCAGGATCTTGCCGCCCTCATTGGTCACTTTCAGCCCTGTCTCATTCCTCGCGGTCCTGGTCGTCATAACCACGTGTGAAACCGCTGCAATGCTGGCGAGCGCCTCTCCGCGGAATCCAAGTGTCTGGATGGAGAAGAGATCCTGCTCCTTTGAGATTTTGCTTGTTGCGTGGCGTTCAAAAGCAAGCCGCAGATCGCTTTCTTCGATCCCGCTCCCGTTATCGGTCACCCGCAGGTAAGTCAGTCCGCCTTCTCTTATTTCAGCTGTAACAGCGGATGCTCCCGCGTCCAGACTGTTTTCAATCAGTTCCTTCATCGCGGAAACGGGGCGTTCGACGACTTCACCGGCAGCGATTTTCCCAATCATGCCCTCGCTCAGCATTTTGATTTTGCCCATGTTTGTCTCTCCTTGTCCGGTGCTTTCTTATATCTTTCTGGCCTTTTCCCGCAGCAGGAACAGCCGGTTCATGGCGTCAATCGGTGTTAGTGCCATCACATCCAGTTCCTGCAGTTCCTGGATGATTTCCGTCTTTTTGTATTCAAACAGATCCATTTGCTCGTTCATCCTTGGTTTTTGTTCTTCTCCGAGAATGTTCTGTCCGATGGTGTTCTGATTGATATCGCTGACCTCAAGACGGGCCTGGATCTCATGTGCCCGAACAATCACAGGATGCGGAACGCCTGCCAGCCGGGCCACATGGACGCCGAAGCTTTTGTCCGCGCCGCCCCTTGTGATTTTCCTCATGAAGATTACATCTTCTCCGTGCTCTCTGACGGAGATACAGTAGTTCTTAATCCCTTCCAGATGGCCTTCAAGCTCGCTCAGCTCATGATAATGGGTGGCAAAAAGCGTCTTCGCGCCAATTTTGTTCTTATCGCAGATATATTCAACCACCGCCCACGCAATCGCCAGTCCGTCAAATGTGCTCGTCCCGCGGCCGATTTCATCCAGGATCACCAGGCTGTCTTTTGTTGCATTGCGAAGGATATAAGCGGTTTCGCTCATTTCCACCATAAAGGTGCTTTGCCCGCTGGCCAGATCATCGCTGGCGCCGACTCTGGTGAAGATTTGATCGCATACGGGGAGATGGGCTTCCTTTGCCGGCACAAAGGATCCGATTTGGCTCATCAGGCAAATCAAGGCCACCTGGCGCATATAGGTGCTTTTCCCGGCCATATTTGGGCCGGTAATAATCATCATTCTGTTTTCATTCTGATCCAGCAATGTATCATTGGGCACAAAGCTGTTATCCGTCAGGCTTTGTTCAACAACGGGATGACGTCCTTCCGTGATGCTCAGCGTTCCGTCTGTCACGATTTCAGGCCGCACATACATATTCTCAGACGCGACACGGCTCAGACTCTGGTATACATCCAGTTTCTTCAATGCATAAGCATCTTTCTGAATGCGGCTGATTTCTCCCGCGATTCTGTCTCGTATTTCATTGAAGATCTGCAGTTCAAGCCGGACGCTCTGTTCCTGAGCCCCGATGATTTTCTGTTCCATTTCCTTCAGTTCCGGAGTCATGAAACGTTCGGCATTTGTCAGCGTTTGTTTCCGGATATATCTTTCCGGCACAAGATTCAGGAAGCTTTTTGTTACTTCAATGTAATATCCAAACACTTTGTTGTACTGGATTCTCAGATTCCGAATGCCTGTCGCTTCTCTTTCTTTCGCTTCCAGGTCAAGAATCCACTGTTTTCCGTTTGTCTGTGCCTCCCTGTATTCATCTAGGATCTCGGAATATCCGTCCCGGATGATTCCTCCTTCTGTAATGACAACTGGTGCATCCGGATGGATCGCTTCTTCCAGGAGTTTCGTCAGATCTTCCAGCGGATCCAGGTCATTCCTGATCTCTGTCATGGCATGGCATTTCAGCGGTGTTAAAACGTCCCTGATTCCTGGTATTTTTTTCAGGCTTCCGCAAAGTGCCAGGCAGTCCCTGGCATTCAGGTTTCTGTATGCCACCTTGCTCAGAAGCCGTTCCATGTCATAGACGCCTTCCAGTTCCTCGGCGATCGACATCCCGCACATGCGGCAATTCACCAGTTCTTCCACCGCGTCAAGTCTTTCGTTGATTTCCTCCCGGTCAATCAGGGGTTGTTCCACCCAGCTGCGCAGCAGTCGTCCGCCCATGGCGGTGCATGTTTTGTCCAGCAAAGCAAGCAGTGTTCCCTTCTTCCCTTTCCCCCGCAGGCTTTCTGTCAATTCCAGATTTCGTCGTGTATTCGGATCGAGCAGCATGGTGTTTCCGCTCTGGGAAAACCGTAGCTCGGTGATATGTTCCAGACTGTTTTTCTGCGTTTCCGCCAGGTACTTCATCAGGGCTCCGGCTGCGCATGTCGCTCTGGGATGGTCCTCCAGTCCCATGCCTGCCAGGTGTGTCAGCCGGAAATGTCTGCAGAGGGTTTCTTTTGCGTTATGCAGCTGAAACCAGTTGCTGTTCTGTTCGCTGATCAGAATTCCGGGCAGTTCTCCCGCCTTCTCACGGATCAGCCCCTGAGTGCTGCAGATAATCTCCGTAGGCTGAATCCTCATGATTTCGGCCCGCAGGATTTTGCTCTCAGGTTCTGCTACATAGAATTCTCCCGTGGATACGTCTGTCCAGGCCATACCAATCCTGTCCCCTTCAGTGGCGAGGCTCATCAGATAATTGTTGTTCTTTTCTTCCAGCATGGTCGGATCTGTAACCGTCCCGGCGGTGATCACCCTGACAACATCCCGTTTGACCAGACCTTTCGCCAGTGCCGGATCTTCCATCTGTTCACAGATGGCCACTTTGTATCCCCGTTCAATCAGCTTTTCGATATAGGTATTTACACTGTGAAAAGGAACGCCGCACATGGGAGCGCGTTCCTCCAGTCCGCAGTCTTTTCCGGTCAGCGTCAGCTCCAGCTCCCTGCTGGCGGTCTTGGCGTCTTCAAAGAAAAGCTCATAGAAATCTCCGAGCCGGAACAGAAGCAGGCAGTCTGGGTATTCATCATGAATCTGCAGGTATTGCTGCATCATTGGGGATAAAGCCATTGGTCGTAATCCTTCTTTCCGCTTATCAGATTCTCTCAGCTGTCAGGGTATTGTTTTTCAGTCCGGTAATGCGGCATCTGATAATCCTGCCGATATCTTCGGTGTTTCCCGGCACTGTCACCGAAACCCCGTGTGTTCCCTTTCCGGAAACGGCTTTGTTGCTTCTCCGGCTGAATCCCTCTGCCAGAACTTCCTCTTCCGTCCCGACAAAACGGCTCAGTGTTTTCTGCTGGAGTTTTTCCTGCAGGTCAATCAGTTTTTTGATTCTCTCCGTGGAAACAGCTTCCTCAATCTGTTCCGGAAGAATAGCAGCTCGGGTACCGACTCTTGGTGAATAAATGAACGTAAAAGCACTGTCATATCCGACTTCGCGCACAAGATCCAGTGTCTGTCTGAAATCTTCTTCTGTTTCTCCTGGGAACCCGACAATAATATCGGTGCTGAGCCCGATACCCGGAACGGCATTCCTGAGTTTCTGGACCCGATCCAGATACTGCTCCCGGGTGTAGTGCCGGTTCATTTTCTCCAGAATCGGATTACTGCCGCTTTGCACAGGCAGATGGAACTGCGGCAGGATATGCCTGCTGCCGGCCATGGTCTCTATCAGCTCGTCGCTCAGATCCTTGGGATGGCTGGTCATGAAGCGGATCCGGGGGATTCCCATCCTGTCCAGCTCTTTCAGGAGGAGGGAGAAAGAAACCTCGTCGGATAGATCTTTTCCGTAGCTGTTCACATTTTGTCCCAGCAGCATGATTTCCTGGACTCCGTCGGCCATCAGACCCTCCGTTTCCCGCAGAATGACAGATAGATCCCGGCTTCTTTCGCGTCCCCTCACATAGGGAACGATGCAGAAAGAGCAGAAATTGTTGCATCCGTACATGATGGTAACATAGGCGGATTCTTTTCTGGCTCGCAGAATCGGAAGTCCTTCCGGAATCACATCCTCATTGTCAACGACGACGGTTGCATGGTCTGAGTTCAGTGTTTTATAAAGCAACTCAGGAAATTGATATAGGTTGGATGTCCCGAAAGCAAGGTTAACAAACCGATATTGTTTCAGGATTTTTTCTGCCATGCCGGGCTCCTGGATCATGCATCCGCATACGGCAATAATCAGCCCGGGATTCTTCTTGCGAACCTCTTTCAGCCAGGTAATATTCCCCAGCGCCCTGCGCTCCGCGTTATCCCGCACGCAGCAGGTATTGAAGATGACAAAATCTGCGTCCTCCCTGTTTTCTGCTGCCTTCATTCCCATGTTTTCAAGCATCCCGGCCAGTTTCTCGCTGTCATGAGCATTCATCTGACAGCCGTAAGTCACAACATAATAGCTCTCCGGCCGTCCGGGCATCATGCGGACTTCTTCCGAAAAAGCCTGCTGCCGCGTCATTTCTTCCGGGGATACGGTGATTGCGTTTCTTTTCATGGGTTTCCCGTCCTTTTTCTGGTCATTTCCATCAGTCCGAGCCGGGTCCATCCGTGAATAACAGTTTTCCGCCGGTCTCTGGTGAATGCGTCCCGCAGTCTGTTTTCCACTTGATTCCGTGCTTCTTCGCCCGGCATATCAATAAAATCGATCAGGATCATCCCGCTCAGGTTTCTCAGTCGTACCTGGCTGGCAATCGCTTCGCATGCCGCCAGGTTTGTCTCCAGGATGGTTGCTTCCGGTGTTCCGCTCCCGCTGGCGGATCCGGTATTCACATCGATGACCGTCATGGCTTCGCACCGGTCAATGATGATGTTTCCGCCGTTTCCGATCCGGATCGTTCTGTTTCCGGCAATCCTTTTCTGTGCTTCCAGCGCAGTCGGCAGAATGTCTGTTTCACGTACTTCGGAAATACCCGTATGTCCATAGTCTTCTGTCAGTCTCCGGATCGGATCTGTTTCGTACAGGACTTCTCCTGCCGTGGTTGCTTCTCCGATACGTTTCTCCGTTTCTTTCCATTCCTGGATCAGAAGCTCTGTCTCATTTTTTATTTCTTCTTCTGTAGCCTGCAGAGCGTTTGCACGGATCACAAGTCCGGTCCGTTCTGCGGCAATTCTCTTTCCGGTTTCGCGGAACTCGGCTTTTTTCTCCTCGTCGCTGATTCTGCTGCTGACACCGATATACCGATTTCTGGGCATCAGCAGGATATTTCTTCCCGGCAGAGTCAGATCACGCGTCAGAAATGCGCCCTTTTCTCCGATTTCTTCCTTCCGGATTTGTACGGCAATTTTCATTCCACTTTTCAGTTCCGTCCCCTGAAAGCTCAGACTGTTTTCCTTCAGCGGAAGAAATCCTGCCTTTTTGCGGCCGATATCGACGAATGCACAGCCGAGTCCAGGCATCATCCGGTCGACTTTTCCCATCAGGATCGCACCGGCCTGATCCCGGGAATCAGTCTGGAAATACTCCTGAAGAACTCCGTTTTCCTCTACAGCGCAAAAATCAGGTCCTTTCCAGATGACTCTTCTGATCTTTGTTTCATTCATAATCTCTCCAACGGGATAAGTTCTCCGCTCTCATTTTCACCCAGCAGTCCTTCCCGGATAACCAGCATACGTACCTCGTCCGTCATTCCCGCTTCTGCCTTCAGCGCCTCTGTCAGCATTTGAGGCTTACAGCTTTCCCTTTCAGTGAGCGCCAGGGTGGCAAAAATATCGCAGCCTTCCCCCCGCAGCGCATAGATCAGTGGCTTGATGTCACATTCCGCCAGTTTGGTCTTTGTTTTTCGCATGGTAACAATCCGGTCTTTGGCCATCATCGACGGAATCGCTCTGATCAGGATTTCTGCCTGCGATCTGTCCCGGATCTTCAGGTCATACACCGCCGCGCGCAGGCTGCCCATCAGGGAGGGATGCCTGTCATCGATCTTTTTGGCCTCTTTGAGCTGCATCTCAGGTGGCATAGCGCGGTTCATGCGGGTCAGGAATTCATCTTCCGACACTTCGCCGGCCATCGTCACATCCATGATCTCCCGCTTTCCGCATGCCCCTGTCGACAGTGCGGAAGCAAACGTAATCAGGATATGTGGATTGAATCCCTGGCTGTAAGCCACCGGGAGTCCGCTGCGGCGTAATCCGCGTTGAACACTCCGCTGAATATCCAGATGTCCGATATGGCGGATTCTCTCATTTTTTTCAAACACAGCCAGCATTCGCATATCCGCACACACCTCTCCATTTCTGCAGTCCGCACCCGTTGCAGCCTTTCCGGCAGTCTTTCGTGGTTTCCCCTTTTCTGGCCTTTTCGTTCTCCCGCCAGAGAAAATCTTTGGATATACCGCTGTCGATATGATCCCATGGCAGAGTTTCTTCCCGTTCTCTCTCCCGGTTGGCATAGAATGCGGGATCCAGTCCGCATTCGCGGAAGGATTCCATCCACAGGTCATACCGGAATGTCTCGTTCCATCCGTCCAGAATGCATCCTTTTTCATATGCCTTTCGCAGTACTTTTCCAAGCCGCCGGTCTCCCCGCGCAAAGCATGCTTCCAGAAAGCTGACATACGGCTCGTGCCAGTTGAATGTAACGCCTTTGATATCAAGCACTTTTTTCAGGTATTCGGTTTTTTTCTGGATGGTTTCCAGCGTGTCCTGTCCTGCCCATTGGAATGGGGTAAAGGGTTTCGGCACGAAGATACTGACGCTTACGGTCACTCGCAGACCTCGTGCTCGCTGGTCTTTGGGTACGGCAAAGTATTCGCTGACTACCTTTCTGGCCAGATCCGCAATGCCGTCCAGATCGTCTGTTGTTTCGGTCGGAAGCCCATCCATAAAATACAGCTTCACGCTGTTCCATCCGCCATGGAACGCATCTCTGACTTTTTCCAGCAGATCCTCCTCGGTCACACCTTTGTTGATAACGTCCCGCATCCGTTGTGTTCCTGCCTCCGGGGCAAAGGTTAGGCTGGTTTTTTTCACCTGTTGTGTCTCTTCCAGGCTTTCCTTCAGGACGCTGTCAATCCGCAGGCTGGGAAGGCTGATGGAAACGCGTTTGTCCTTCATCCGTTTCATTAGTTCCCGGATCAGTTCCGGCAGGCAGCTGTAATCACCGCTGCTCAGACTGCTCAGGCTGATCTCTTCATACCCGGTGCTTTCCTGCAGCTTCTCCGCCAGATGAATCAGGGTATCCATACTGCGTTCCCGGACGGGGCGGTATAACATCCCTGCCTGGCAGAAACGGCATCCCCGTGTGCATCCGCGCATAATCTCCAGCATAATCCGGTCAAAAACCACTTCTGTGTAGGGTACCGGGATCTCTTCCGGATAATAGGTATCATTCAGATTGGTAACAACACGTTTCCGCACGCGTTCCGGGATGTCTTCTCCCTTCGGTGTAACGCGGGTCACCCTGCCTTCATCGTCATATGATACCTGATACAGGCTCGGAACATATACGCCTTCCAGTTTTGCCAGCTCCAGCAGACATTTTTCCCGGCCCCATCCCTGCTGTTTTCGTTGCAGGATGACCCGGTTCAGTTCCGTCATGACATCTTCCCCGTCGCCGATCATGAAAGCGTCGATAAAGGGAGCCAGGGGTTCCGGGTTGAACGCGCACGGACCGCCTGCAACTACCATCGGATCCTTTTCTCCCCGCTCAGATCCTTCCAGGGGAACGCCGCCCATATCCATCATAGCCAGAATGTTGCTGTAGCTCATTTCATACTGCAGCGTGAAACCGATCACGTCAAATTCGTTCAGCGGTCTCCTGCTTTCCATGGATAGCAGCGGGATGTCGTCCTCTTTCATCAGGGCGATCATATCGGTCCATGGCATGAAAAACCGTTCGCACAGACTCCAGCTTTCCTGGTTGATCAGTCCGTAGAGAATTTTCATGCCAAGATGGCTCATACCGACTTCATAGGTATCCGGAAAGCAGAATCCGAAATGAAGAGGCGCTTCCTCCCATTTTTTGATGGCCGTGTTCATCTCCCCTCCGGTATACCGGGGAGCTTTTTGAACTCTTTCGAGCGCCCGTTCAAATCTGTCGCGAATATCCATGTTGCCTCCGTCTCAGGAATTTTTTTATTTCTTGGCAGGAGTCCAGTAACGCTGCTGATAATAATCCGTCAGGCACCAGGTGACTTTGCATTTATCCTGGTCAATCACCGTGTTTGCGATTTCCGCCTCACTGCCGAGCACGAACTCGTCTCCCAGCCGGTAACTGTTCTGATAGTTCTGCTGATAATCAAAGTAATCGCAAATCGCCTGAATCCTGTCACCTTTGCCGATGCCGGTCATGTTTTTCGGCAGCGTGCCTTCATCGCCTTCCGCGTATACCTGCTGTGCGCCGGCAATGTATCCGTATGGATTGTCCTGATCAAACACCAGAATCAGGTTAGCCCTGACGCCGTTCAGCAGAACCGGCACGTATCCGACCTCTGCATAGCAGTCTCCCTGTTCAATCGTGCCCAGGTTATAGTAGGCAACTGGCTGCCTGTCAATGGAAATCCATGTCCCGTCGAATTCATACACAAGGTCGTTTCCCTCACGGCGGTATTCATAATCTGTTCCGAGATCAATGAATCCTTTTCCGTCGTCATAGAAAACGTTCCTCATCACGCTTTCAACATTGTTCCATTGCTCGTCTGTCAGGGTAATCCTGTTTTTCTTCCATACCAGGGCACTTGGGTCAAAATGGTTCTCCAGAATATATTCGGAAGCCTTTTCCGCCGTCATGCTGCGTCCCATAAACAGATCCAGAATGCTTCCCGTGTTTCCGGAGGAAGAACTGCTTCCCCCGAACAGCCCGCCCAGCAGGCTTTCCAGAGAGTCGCTGCTGTAGGAGTTTCCGATACCGGATGATGTGCCGTTTCCGCCCAGAAGGCTTTCCATCAGTCCGGGCATGGCTGTGCTGTGGTTGCCGTAATCCTGGATGCTGGTTCCGGCGCTGACCTGACCCGATATTTCAAGGCTTGCGAATTCCTGGATGCAGCGGGTATACTCGTCATCCATCCCGATCGCTTTGTAGGTGGATACCGCCTGTTTCACTTTCCCCGCCTTCTTGTAGGGGAAATAGATGCTCAGTCCGTAAGCGTTGCTGATGCCGCCGCCTGTCCGGTTGTATTTGATTGCGCCCTGCAGGGCCTTTGCAAGGCTTGTTCCTTCCTCCGTCTTCATGTTTCTGGCGAAGTGAACCAGGTCAATCTGGTCAATTCGCGTCTGCTGGGCAAATTCACGGGTGCTGCTCCTGGCAGAGGAAACCTTTTTGTATTCTTTGTTCTGAATCAGTTCATTGGTGCTGATGCTGAATTTCTTCAGTTCGTCCGGAACCGTCGCCGCCAGTTCTGCCAGATCCACAACGCTCAGCGTAGTCGCTTGCCCGCGGCAGTTTCTGTTGCAGACTTCCACAAAGTCATCCGTAATGATCTTTCCGATCTCAATCGTCGGCATGCTTGGTTTACTGCTGAGTTTTGTCAGCCAGTTGGTATAGTACCATCCGACGCCCGGCTCTGTTTCCTCGCTGGCAATCATGTAGTCCGCGTACTGATCCAGCATCAGTCCGTTTTCTACCGTCGCCATCAGGCAGGTGTCAAATCCGATAAAATCAAACTGTACTCCGCCGTTTTTCAGGGCTTCGTTGATGCCGGCCAGTGTCATGGTCTGCCCCTGACCGTAGCGTTCGTCATACCCGTATCCGCTCACAGATCCGCCGCCGTGATCCCAGAAAATCAGGCACATTCTGTTCGCCGGATAGTTTTTGGCGCCGTACCGGATATACTCTGCCAGCGTATTCGGATTGGTCATGCTGGCATTTCCCATGTTCTCTTCCAACCGGACCAGGCTTCCGTCTTTGATCTGGTAAATCTGGTTGTTGGTGCTGATGACATTGTTCCGCCATTTGCGGCATCCGCCTGTGAAAACAATCAGGTTGATATTGTCGCTCAGCGTAGCATTGACCATTTCCTTCAGATCGGAGGTAGCCATCCCGTTCTGGCTTTCCAGATCCGCGCCGCACATATACATCAGGATGGTGATTTTATCCTTTTTCCCGCCCTTGATGACAGTATATTTTTCTCTTGCCTTGGAAGACACGCTCTGATCAAGATCCATAGTATTGTTTTCCATGGATGTGGTAAAATACTGGCTGGAAGAACTGTTCCCGGATGAAGTTTCCGTGGCTCCGCTTCCCCCGGTCAGACCGTTCAGGATTCCGGAAAAATCATAGGATGAGCTGCCGGCCGATCCGAGAAAACTGCTCAGCAGATTTGTCAGCCCGGATCCCTGGCCGGAGATATCGTTCTGGGCCGTCTGAGTCTGGCTTTGGTTCTGCGTGCTCTGGATCGGAAGGGATGTTCCGCTGTTGCTGTTTTGGTCTCCGCCGCCGAACAGTGCGTTTTTCCCAAAGAAGAAAATCGCCGCGACGGCAATCAGCAGCAGGATGATTTTTCCGCTGCCTCCTGTTCCGCGGGAAGCGCCGCTCCCATTCTGGGACGAACTGCCTCCTGAAGATGCCGGTCGGCTGCTCTGCGCGGGACGGCTGGCAGGCCGTTGCTGTTGGCTTTGTCCGAAGGCGTTCTGCGCCGGGCGTTGCGTGCTCTGGCTGAATGGGCTTTGTCCCGCCTTCTGCGAGTTCTGGGTGAATGGGTTCTTTGCCGGACGCTGTGCGCTCTGGCTGAACGGATTCTGCGCCGGACGATGTGCGCTCTGGCTGAATGGATTCTGTGCCGGACGCTGTGTGCTCTGGCTGAATGGGTTTTGCCCTGTCTTTTGCGCATTCTGGCTGAAGTTCTGTTGAGGCCGTTTCACGCTCTGAGCGGACGGATTCTGTACAGCCGCTTGCGGCCGCTGTGCCTGTTGTTCCTTCCGGTCGGCATAGTTCCCCATGTTGTTGACCGGTCCGGTACCCAGTCCTTCGCCTTTCTTCTCCACGCCTTTCCCGCCGTCAACAACCCGCTTCTGTCTGGCACTTCGTTTTTGCTGCTCGTCCATGGCTCAATACTCCCTTTCTTTATGGTTTCAGGTTATGATTTCTTCCTGATCACCGGGCCCCTCCCGAAGTTCCTGTTCAGGCTCCGGCATTGGTGGCAGGTCTTCCAGGTTTGTCAGTCCGAAATGGCTCAGAAAATCATCGGTCGTTCCGAACAGAATCGGTCGTCCGATGGTATCTTTTCTTCCGACCTCCCGGATCAATCCCTTGATCATCAGGCTCTGCAGGCTGTAATCGCATTTGACACCCCGGATTTGCTCCACTTCGGCCCGTGTTACCGGCTGTTTATAGGCGACAACAGCCAGGGTCTCCATGGCAGCCTGGCTCAGGCTCTGTTGCTGCACCGGCTGCAGCAGCCGCACAACATCTTCTGCATATAGTGGTCTGGTCGCCAGTTGCACCTTGTCTCCGAAGCGTTTCAGCAGGAACCCCCGCTGATCATAATCATATTCATCTGCCAGTTGGTCCAGTGTTTTTTTCAGTTCCTTTTCATCGATGGCCAGCGCCCGCGCCAGTTCTTTGACAGCCACCGCTTCACCGCTGACAAACAGAATGGCTTCAATCCGTCCTTTCAGGTTTCCTTCCGTGCCTTCCTGCGGCATCTCGTTCCCTCCTCAGGTGGTTTCCTTTGCTGCGGTTGCCAGATCCGCTTCCCGTACAGGTTTGGCCCGTCCGTAAATCAGTTCAATCCGTCCGTAGACAGCCTCCTGCCGGATGTGCATCTGTCCGAGCTTCAGCAGTTCCAGCACCGCCAGGAAATAGGTTACGACCGCTTCGCGCGTCGGCGCCTCTGAAAAAGCTTCCTCAAATCTGATTCGCTTTTTCTTCTTTATCCTGTGAAGAAGATCAAGCATGCATTCCTGAACGGTATGGCTGTCTCTTCGGATATTTCTCGGTGCGTAATGATTGCTTTCCGGATTATCGTCCAGCGAAGGTTTCCGGCTCCAGATCCGGATAAACGCTTCTGCCAGTCCCTCCAGGGTCAGTCCGGTCAGTTCAATCTCCTGGGGCGGAAGCGGATATTCTTCTGGCAGTTTGGTGAATACATGTTTCGCCGCTTCCTCGAATTCCTTCATGTTCTCCGCCGTTTCTTTGAACTGCTTGTATTCCTCCAGTCTCCGGATCAGCTCTGTCTCCGGATCTTCCTCTGTGGGTTCGGGTGCTCTCGGCAGCATCGCCCTGCTCTTGATCTCCAGCAGCGTTGCCGCCATCACCAGGAAGTCGCTGCTTTCATCCATATTCAGGTCAGGAGCGTTCCGGACGATCTCTAGATACTGGTCGGTAATTTCGCTTACGAAGATATCCCGGATATCGATCTGCGCCTTTCCGATCAGCGTAAGCAGCAGGTCCAGCGGCCCGTCAAAATCTTTCAGTTTAAACTCACGTGTCAGCATCGGTTCCTCGCCTGTCTCAGATGATTTGACCGATCAGTCCGCTCAGGAAACTGAAAACTGTTCCGTTTACCATGGTCAGCGTGCTGCTGAGGATACCGGAAATACAGATCGCCAGAAATGCGATCTGAATAATCCGCATGATGTTCGGATCAAGCGCCAGCTTACCCTTGAATACAAACATATCCAGAAAGCGGTACCCGTCCAGCGGCGGCACGGGAATCAGGTTGAAAATGGCCAGTCCCAGGTTCATCTGAGCCAGCATCAGGAGAAGTCGCTGGACATACAGGGCCCATTCGCTTCCGTTGTTGACCATGCCTTTCACCACGCTGAATTCTCCGCTGTAGATAGCGGAAGGAAAAAGCATATGATAGATGTCAAGCAGGTTGTTCTGCATTCCCTTTTCCCGTGCATAGACAAGCAGGTCCGGCTCATAGATGACTTTGCACAGAAGTGCGGAAGCTGCCAGGCTGATGATGCAAAGTAGCAGATTCACGGCAATTCCGGCCAGGGAAACCAGGATATAGTCTCTTCTGTAATGTCTGAAATTGCGTGGATTGATCGGAACCGGTTTCGCCCAGCCTACATGAAGAATCAGCATGCAGATCGTTCCGAACAGATCCAGATGCTTCATGGGATCCAGCGTCAGCCTTCCCAGATATTTAGCCGTCGGATCCCCGCATTTCAGGGCAACCCAGCCGTGAGCGCATTCATGCAGAATCAGACTGAACAGGACACAGAAGGATACATAAACCAGTGTAATCAGTGTCGCTGAAGGATTTGCAGTAAGCTCATTAATCCATTGAGTAATTCCGGAAAACATATGGAGGTCTCCTTCATTCTTTTTATTCGCCGGCCCGCCGGATCAGCTCCGCCTCGTCGATCGTTTCAATCCCGAGCTCCGTTGCTTTCTTCAGTTTCGTGCCGGCATCTTCCCCTACGACGACAAACGCAGTCTTTTTGCTCACCGATCCCGATGCGTTTCCGCCTCTGGATCGGATCAGATCCTCTGCCTGTTTTCGGCTCAGAGTCGGCAGCGTCCCGGTCACGACAATGCTCATTCCGCTGAAAACACCGTCCCCCGCGTGAGCCGTTTCTCTCGGTCGGACGCCGGCATCCAGCATCCGGTCGATCATCTTCAGGTTTTCCTCAAAGCTGAAATACTCTACAACACTTCCCGCCACAATCCCGCCGATATCCGGCAGCGCTGTCAGCTGTTCCACAGACGCGCTTTTGACCTTTTCCAGGGTTCCGAATGCCTGGGCCAGGTCTCGCGCTGTTTTTCTTCCCACATTCGGGATCCCCAGCGCGAACAGGAAGGCGTCCAGTTCGGGGCTCTTGCTCTTCTCCAGTGCCTCTGCCAGATTGGACGCTTTCTTTTCCTTGAATCCTTCCAGCATCAGCAGATCCATGGGTGTCAGTCGGTAAAGATCCGCAATTTCCTTCACCCCAGCCTGGTCATACAGCTGTCCGGCCGTTTTTTCGCTCAGGCCTTCAATATCCATGGCTTCCCGGCTGGCAAAGTGTGCAATCCGGGCTACAGCCTGCGGCCTGCAGCTTTCCCGGTTCATGCAGTACAGATGGGCGCCCCGCTCAATCAGCCTGCTTCCGCAGGCGGGACAGAATTCGGGTTTCTCGATGGGCTTTTCGTCCGGCTGGATTTTTCCCGCCCTGCCCATGATTTCCGGAATGACGTCGTTGCTGCGCCGGATCCAGACATTGCACCCGATCGTAACGTCTTTTCGCTGGATATCGCCCAGGTTGTTCAGCGTTGCTTTCCGGACCGTTACACCGTAAAAATCAACGGGTTCCACGTGTGCAAGCGGTGTCAGTTTCCCTGTCCGTCCCAGTTCCCATGTCACGTTCAGGATCCTTGTCACGGCTTCTTCGGCTTCAAATTTGTAAGCGACAGCCCAGCGCGGGAATTTCTCCGTGAATCCCATCTGATCCCGCAGCACATTGTCGCCGACTTTAATGACAACGCCGTCAATCAGCCAGTCCAGCTTGCTTCTTTCTTCTTCAATCTGCCGGATACACGCTTCCAGTTCTTCCCGGCCCGTTCCGCTCCCCAGGAAAGGGCTGACCTGGAAACCGTTTTCCCTCAGAAAGTTCAGCATTTCCGGCTGAGAAGTGTAGGGCGGATTCTCAATGGTGCCGATCTGATAGAAAAAAGCGTCTAGATGCCTGGAAGCCGTCATGGCGGGATCCAGATTTCGCAGCGCTCCCGCAGCGGCATTCCTGGCGTTTTTAAGCGGCGCGTTCGGATTCGCGGCGTTATATTTTTCCAGCGTACTCAGGCGCATGATGCATTCTCCCTGAACCTCCATCAGTCCCTGGTAGGGTATTGTGCGCGGAACGCTGTGAATGGTTCTGGCCTGAGCGAGGATCGCCTCCCCCTTGATCCCGTCCCCCCGTGTCGCCGCCTGGATCAGTCTTCCATGGTTATAGGTAAGATTCAGTGTCAGTCCGTCAAATTTATATTCAACGTAGTATTGCAGGTTGGTACGTCCGGCAAGTTTCTCTGTCCGCAGGATCCAGGCATCCAGTTCTTCCATGCTCTGAACCTTGTCCATGGACCAGAGGCGGCTGATATGGGTGTGTTCTTCAAATCCTTTCAGGATTTCTCCGCCGACTTTCCTCGTGGGGCTGTCCGGCAGCACCTCTCCGGTTTCCGCCTCCAGTCCTCTCAGCTCATCGTACAGTTTGTCCCACTGCATATCGGAAATATAGGGATTGTCGAGGACATAGTAGGCATACGAAGCCTTGCTGATCTCCGCAGCCAGCGCTTCCATCCGTGCTCTCTTTTCCGGGCTCATGCTTCCTCCTCCATTTTTACAATCGGAGCGATCGCCAGGGCCAGTTCCTTTTCTCCGCGGTCTTCAAACCTGATTCTGATCCGTGCTTCCTTTCCGCTTCCGGAAACAGCCAGTACAGTCCCCGTGCCGAATTTCGGATGCCGGACTCTGTCTCCTTCATGGAACAGGCCCTGCATGGCGGATGCCTGCACCTCTCTCGCCGCACTTGGCACAAATCCCTTGCTGACGCCCGGAATCTGATCCAGGGAAAGTCCTTTGAATGTCAGTTTTGGTTTTCCGGGCACTGTGGAGGAAACCGTCCCTGTTTTCCGGTTGATCGGATAGGTTGTCTCCTCCTGTCTTCTGACAGCTGTTCCTGGATGCTCTCGTCTCAGGAACGAAGGCTCTCTCCTCCCTTCGAAGGATGCGGTTTCTGTCAGACGTCCGGGGATTTCTTCCAGAAAGCGGCTCGGTGCGTTATGGTTATACTGGTTGTACATCATTCGTTCCGACGCATAGGAAAGATACAGACGGACCCGCGCCCGTGTAATCCCGACGTACATCAGCCTCCGCTCTTCCTCCAGGCGGTTTTCGTCTGTCATGCTGCGGATGCTGGGAAAAAGGTTCTCCTCCATTCCTGGAATGAATACATTGTCGAACTCCAGCCCTTTGGCGCTGTGAAGCGTCATCATGGTCACATAGCTGCTTCCGCCGTTCTCCTCCCGGTCCAGATCGGTGACCAGTGCCACGTTTTCCAGATATCCTTCCAGCGTGGCATCCTCGGTGTTTTCCGAGTATTCATGCAGGGAATTGCGGAATTCATTCATGTTTTCCAGCCGGTCCCTGGCTTCCTCGGTGTTCTCCTGGATGTACTGCTGCTCCAGTCCGGTTTTGTCAATCAGCGTGTCAACAAATTCTTCCAGTCCCATGCTTTCTTTCATGGCGCTCAGCAGGGTCATCATCCGGAAAAAGGCGGTGACATTTGTCTTTGCCCTCGTCCCAAGACCGTCCGGCAGCTGGATCAGGGAGCTGAAAAGCGGAATCCCCTTCCGGGCCGCGTCCTCCGTAAGGATCTGAACCGTGGCGTCTCCGATTGCTCTTTTGGGAACATTGATGATTCGGGCCAGCGAGATGTCATCGGCGGGATTCACAATCACCCGGAGATATGCCAGGATATCCTTGATTTCTTTTCTTTCGTAGAATTTCTGCCCGCCGAATACTTTGTACGGAATGCCGCTCCTCATCATCATTTCTTCGGGGATACGGCTCTGCGCGTTTGTCCGGTAAAGGATGGCCGCTTTTCCGTAGTCTTCTCCCATCCGGTGAAGGTCGCTGATCTGCCGGACAATCCACATGCTTTCGTCATGCTCGTCTTCAGCGCAGTATACCCTGATCTTCTCTCCTTCGCTGTGATCGGTCCATAGCTTTTTGTCTTTTCTTCCTTCGTTATGAACGATCACCTGGTTGGCGGCGTCCAGAATATTGGCTGTGGAACGGTAGTTTTGTTCCAGTTTGATCACCTTTGCGTCTGGATAGTCTTTCTCGAAATCCAGAATGTTCCGGATATCAGCGCCCCGCCATCCGTAGATGCTCTGGTCATCGTCGCCGACGACACACAGGTTCCTGCTTTCCGCTGTCAGCAGCCTCACCAGCTCATACTGAGCTTTGTTTGTATCCTGGTACTCGTCAACCATCACATACCGGAATCGTCTGCGGTAAGCGTCCAGCACCGGAGGATGATCCGCGAAAAGTTCCAGTGTTTTCAGCAGCAGGTCATCAAAATCCAGCGCGTTCAGGCTTTTCATTTTTTCTTCATATACGGTCATGATGTCATGAATCAGACTGTTCCGGCGGTCCCGGGATGATTTGCTGAACCACTCGTCAGGGGTCATCATCTTGTTTTTTGCATCCCCGATTTTTCCCCGCACTTCCCGGATCGGTAGAAAAGCATCATCCACATTCAACTGTTTGTATATTTCTTTCAGCACCCGTCCCTGATCGTCGTCGTCAAAAATAACGAATGACCGGCTGTATCCGAGTTTCTCAATATCGCGCCGCAGAATCCTGGCGCAGGAAGAGTGAAATGTGCTGATCCAGGCGGATTCCGCCGCGTCTTCGCCGATCAGCTGCGCCACCCGGTTCTTCATTTCTCTGGCTGCTTTGTTGGTAAATGTCAGAGCCAGGATATCATATGCCGGTACTCCGTGATCGATCAGGTTGGCAAGGCGGTAAGTCAGAGCCCGTGTTTTTCCGCTCCCGGCTCCGGCCAGAATCAGCACAGGCCCTTCCAGCGTCTCAGCGGCCGTTCGCTGTTCCTGGTTCAGCATACTCAGTTCCATATCGCAGCGCTTACTCCTTCTCCATCTTCGTCAGGACGCGGTGATATCCGTCCGCTCCGTAATTCAGAGCTCTGTTCACGCGGGAAATCGTTGCGCTCGATGCGCCGGTTTCTTCCGCAATCTTCTGGTACGTTTCCTTTTTCCTCAGCAGCGCGGCCACTTCCAGCCGCTGGCTGATGCTTTTCAGTTCAGGAATTGTGCACAGATCTTCAAAAAAACGGTAGGCATCCTCCTCTTCATCCAGCAGCAGAATTGCCCGAATCAGCAGGTCGGTCTGACGGTTTCTGATCTTTGGTTCAAACATCCCTGTTTCCTCCCCCGGTTTTACGCTTTAGTGCATCAGTTTATTGTATCATATCAGGCCTGAAAAAGAAAGAACACCGTCGCCGTCCGGCCACGGTTTTGAGTGCGAAAAATCTTGAGTGCGAAAATGTTTTTTCGCCTCCTGTCTTCACTATCAAACGCTTCAAGCGAAGAACGGCAAGCCTTTCTTTCAGAAATCGTGTGTTTGTGTGTTTGTGGTGAGGCCCTGCCCAAATCCCTGATTTGGATGATATGCCCCGTGCTTCGTTTGCCTCCATAAATCTCCTGTCCTGATCATAAACTCCGGCAGATGATGAAGCTGCCGGAGTTCCACATCTAACCATATATATTGTACCACATATCTGCTTTTGGGGCAATACTTTGTATGAATTGATTCATTCCTTATTTCCCGTTCTTTGCCTCGTCACCAAGGCTCAGACGGAAATGCTTGCGGATTTCCGCATCCTGGAAAATGCGCTTTTCATCTTCCGTAACCGGTGTAAACGGAGGAACGGCGCACGGCTTGTCATTATCGTCCAGCGCCACCATGACGACATAGGCCCGGTTGATCAGCTCCCTGGATCCGTCCAGCCTTTCCACCATGCTGTCAACCCGGACCTCCAGCGAGGTTCTTCCCGTCCAGGTAACCATCGCTTCCTGGACAATGGTTTCGTTCAAATACGCAGGCCTGAGAAAAGTCAGGTTATCAATGCACACCGTCGTCACGGCTTTCTGCGTGTATCGCCGGGCGGCAACAGCGGCCACAACATCGATCCAGGCCATGATTTGTCCGCCGAAAAGTCTCGGCTTCACATATCCGTTGCAGTGCTGTGGCATGACAATCTGAACTGCCGTTGTCTTTTCCATCATGTTTCCCCCCTGTCCGAAGCATCCGCTTCTGTTCAAAAATCGTATCCCGGTTGATTTTATCATACTCCGGCTGATCGGGAAAGTTCGCTTTCTGTTTTCCTTGACTTTTCAATCTTTCTCTTCTAAACT
Organism: uncultured Clostridia bacterium; assembly: GCA_947166385.1. Taxonomy (GTDB): domain Bacteria; phylum Bacillota; class Clostridia; order Christensenellales; family Aristaeellaceae; genus Aristaeella. The sequence goes on from CAMVEB010000001.1 coordinate 92,158, forward strand.
GTAAAAATCAGGCAAGGAGGGGTTTTTATGGTTCGTATGGAAGAGCTTTTCGGTATCAATGTTTTTAATGATTCCGTCATGCGGCAGCGTCTTCCCCGGGAAACCTACAAAGCCCTTCACAAGACGATTGATGATGGCCGTCGTCTCGATCCCGAAGTCGCCAGCGTCGTCGCCAACGCGATGAAGGACTGGGCCCTTGAGCGTGGAGCCACCCATTATACCCACTGGTTCCAGCCGTTGAATTCCGTGACGGCTGAAAAGCATGACGCGTTTATTTCGCCGATGCCCGGCGGCGCTGTGATTCAGGAGTTTTCCGGCAAAGAGCTGGTTCGCGGAGAAGCGGATGCCTCTTCCCTGCCGAACGGCGGCCTGCGTTCCACCTTTGAAGCCAGAGGCTATACCGCCTGGGATCCGACGTCCTACGCTTTTATCAAGGATCATATTCTGTGTATTCCCACGGCTTATTGCTCCTACGGCGGTGAAGCGCTGGATAAAAAAACGCCTCTTCTCCGCTCCATGGAGGCACTGAGCAAACAGGCTGTGCGCATTCTCCGGCTTTTCGGTCGCATGGACGCGACCCGTGTCATGCCGACGGTCGGCCCGGAGCAGGAATATTTCCTCGTGGACAAGGATCTTTTTGACCGCCGAAGCGATCTGATCTTTGCCGGGCGGACGCTTTTCGGTGCCAAGCCGCCCAAAGGTCAGGAGCTTGGCGATCATTTCTTCGGTACCATCCAGACCCGCGTCCAGGCCTTCATGTCTGATTTAAATGAGGAATTGTGGAAGCTTGGCGTCCTGGCCAAGACGGAGCATAATGAAACGGCCCCGTCCCAGCATGAAATGGCGCCGATCTATGCAATTGCCAATATTGCCTGTGATCACAACCAGATCACCATGGAAATGATGAAAAAGGTTGCTCTGAGGCATAATCTGGTCTGCCTCCTGGCGGAAAAGCCTTTCGCCGGAGTCAACGGGAGCGGCAAGCATAATAACTGGTCCATGTTTACCAACACGGGGTACAATCTGCTGGAGCCCGGCGACAGTCCGCATGAAAGCGCTCAGTTTCTCCTCTTCCTGACTTCCGTGATTAAAGCCGTGGACGAGAATCAGGATTTACTCCGGGCTGCTGTCGCTTCCGCCGGCAATGATCATCGCCTGGGCGGTTTTGAAGCTCCGCCCGCGATTATCAGCATCTTCCTGGGGGACGAGCTCACTGAGATTCTCGAAGCGCTGGAAGCCGGTGCCCATTATGACGGGCGGGAGAAGACGGATATGACCGTCGGCGTTCATGCCCTGCCGAAGTTTCCCCGCGATACAACGGATCGGAACAGGACATCTCCCTTCGCCTTTACCGGCAATAAGTTTGAGTTCCGCTCGCTGGGCTCTTCCGCCTCTGTGTCGGATGCCAATGTCGTGCTGAATACCATCGTGGCGGAATCCCTTCGCGTCTTTGCCGACGAGCTGGAAACTGCGGCGGATTTCCGCTCCGCGCTGCATGATCTGATCGTCCGGACCATTCATGATCATAAACGGATTATTTTCAACGGCAATAATTATTCTCCCGAATGGGTGGAAGAAGCAAAGAAGCGAGGCCTATTATGCATGTCCTCTGTGGTGGACGCGCTGCCGTGCTATACAGCCGATAAAAATATCCGTCTGTTTGAAACCCATCATGTGCTCTCTGCTTCAGAGCTTCGTTCTCGCAGGGATATCGGCCTGGATTCCTATGCGAAGATTATCAATATTGAGGCGGAAACGATGCTGATGATGGCTCGCCGCCAGATCCTGCCTGCTGTCATCAGTTATGCGGGAAAGCTTGCCGCCTCCTGCAGCTCGCTGAAGGAATCCGGCGCTTCCCTTTCCTGCGGTTTTTCAGTGCTTTCCGATATCTGTCAGAATATTGATGACCTGGATGAGCAGATCGGATTCCTGGCGGATGCGCTGAACCGAAAGCCTGATGCAGGTAGTCCGGAAGAATCTGCCGCTTATATGCATGATACCGTTCTTCCCGCAATGGCGGCCCTCCGCGGGATCGCGGATTATTTGGAGAGCATCACGGACCGCGCCGCCTGGCCGTTCCCGACCTATGATGAGCTCCTCTTCAGCGTTCGCTGATTCCCGCTTTCTCGGCGTCAAACATCAGTTCCCATCCTTTTTCCGGGCGCACCGCCCTGTGAACACGGATCTCCCGGCTGATATCGCTTCGTTCCGCTCCTTCCAGAACGGATGGCGATACCCATAAAAGATATTCTTTCAGCTCTGTTCCTTCCCGGATCATCGGTTGATGGGAACAGAGTATTTTTTCTGTCCCGCCTTCTTTTTCCAGCCCGTTCAGCAGTTCAGTCATATTCCGGTGCCAGATCTGGACCGGCAGGCTGCACGGAAACCACATCCAGGTGCAGGGGTTCCAGTCGTCCCCTGTCAGCAGCAGCCTGTATTTTGGTATGTAAATCACAATACTTCCTTCCGTATGTCCCGGTACATGCAGGATCAGGACGTCCAGCCCTCCAAGGTTTTCCCTCCTTGCGGAAAAACCGGCGAATTCTTCGGTCCATGAAAAAAACCGGATCTCCGCCATCGGGGCGGTCAGGTAATCCGGCGGGATGAAGAGTCCTTTTTCCTTCGCCTGCTCTGATACGCTTTTCCGCTGGCTAATGCTGGTCCGGATGTTGTATTCCGCCCGGTCTTCCCGGCACAGCCAGGCTTCGCGGAACCAGATCCCGCCCAGAATATGGTCATGGTGTCCGTGGGTCAGCACCACAGATACAGGTCGGACCGTCAGCCCGCTTATATATTCCTGAACATTTTCAAGCCCGTACCCTGCATCGATCAGCATGGTTTTCTCGCTGCCTTCCAGCAGGGTAAAGCATACGCCCATGGAGTCCTGGATATGGGTAATCCCCGGAAAAACCTGATTTCTTTGAAACATTTCCTCTCACATCCTGAAAGGGCGGACGTCTCTCTGAAAACGTCCGCCCGGAGTATTTTGATGGAACGAATAATCAGCCTTTGTATCCGATCTCGTCCGCCAGTTTCTTTTCAATGACGACGGTAGCATCACGGTGGAGCCGCATGAAGGTGCAGGGGCACTTCGGATCAATTTTGTCCTCGATCAACAGTTTGGTTGCCGCTTCCTGTTTGTTCCCGCTGATGATCATCAGCAGGCGCTTCGCGCGCATGATATTGCCCATGCCCATCGTCACGGCGTGGGTCGGCACGTCTTCCTTGCTGGCAAAGAAGCGTTTATTGGCCTCGATGGTGGAATCGTCCAGGGTTTCTTCATGAGCGCCGTCATACAGAGTCTCTCCGGGCTCGTTGAATCCCAGGTGTCCGTCCGGTCCGACGCCGAGTACCTGGATCTCGATATCTGTCCTGTCGAGGATCTCGTTGAACTCTTTCAGGTTTGCCGCCACATCACCCGTTCCCTTGGCCACATAGGTGTTCTTCTTGTCAATGTTGATATGGTCAAACAGGTTGGTGTTCATGAAGTACCGGTAGCTCTGGTCATGGGTACCTTCCAGCCCGACATATTCGTCCAGATTCACGCTGTGAACCTTGCTGAAATTAAGTCCTTCTTCCTTGCAGCGGCGGGCCAGTTCCTGATACATTCCGACAGGGCTGCTTCCCGTTGCGAGTCCCAGCGTGCATTCCGGGTTTTCACGAACAATTTTTTCAATAAGATCCGCTGCTTTTTTGGCACCGTCCTGGTAGTTTTCCGCGATAATGACTTTCATGTTTTTTTTTCTCCTTTTTTATTCATGTTTGGCAACAATGGTGCCGTTGTTTTTCCAGATGCTTTTCTCCGGAATGGTTCCCCGCACGCAGGATGTGGGATAAACATTGGAATCCCTGCCGATAATAGTTCCCGGGTTCAGCACGCTGTTGCATCCGACTTCCACGCGGTCTCCCAGCATAGCGCCGATTTTCTTCAGCCCGGTTTCAATTCTTTCCTCTCCGCATTTCACAACAACCAGCAGCTTGTCGCTTTTGACGTTGGAAGTAATGGAGCCTGCGCCCATATGGCTCTTGTATCCCAGAATGCTGTCCCCGACATAGTTGTAGTGGGGCACCTGCACGTTGTCAAAAAGGATGACGTTCTTCAGCTCTGTGCTGTTCCCCACAACGCAGTGATCACCCACCAGCGCGCTGCCGCGGATAAAGGCGCCGGGCCGCACTTCTGTCTCATGGCCGATGATGCAGGGAGCTCCGATATAGTTGTTGGGATAGATCACCGCGTCCTTGGCAATCCAGACGTGCTCGCTGACCTCGTCAAATTCGTCCTTCGGCAGATTCTGCCCAAGTTCGAGAATGAAATCCTTGATTCCTTTCAGTGCTTCCCAGGGATAGGTGGTTTTCTCCAGCAGGGAGGCTGCCCGGGTGTGGGTCAGATCATACAGATCCTTGGTTTTCAGCATTATTTCTTCACCTCAATCAGATGTCCGCTTTCCTTCATGGCGTCAATGATTGCGTCCACATATTTCTCGCATTCTTCCAGCGATCCGGCTTCAGCCATGACCCGCAGCACAGGCTCCGTACCGCTCTTGCGCAGCAGCACACGTCCGCTGTCCCCGAGGGCTTCCGTGCACTTGTTCACCGAATCCATGACCTTCTGTTCGGCCAGTGTCCCGTCCTTGTCGTCGACTTTGACGTTCTTCAGGACCTGGGGATACATTTTGCATCCGTCTGCCAGCACGGACAGCGGCAGCTGCGTATCGATCATGACTTCCATCACCATGATCGCCGTAATCAGGCCGTCCCCGGTCCGGGCATGTTTCCGGAAGATGATATGGCCGCTTTGTTCCCCGCCGATCAGATGGTTGTAAGCCTTCATGTTCTCGTAGACGTAACGGTCGCCGACTGCCGTTTTCTCGTAGTTGATCCCGGCATTGTCCAGTGCTTTGTAAAGGCCGAAATTGCTCATGATCGTGGTGACAACGGTATTGCTCGGCAGCATTCCCTTGCCCTTCAGGTATTTGGCGCAGATATACATGATCTTGTCGCCGTTCACTTCGTTGCCGTTTTCATCCACGGCAAGGCACCGGTCCGCGTCGCCGTCAAAGGCAAAGCCAACATCCAGCTTGTTTTCCTTCACATAGGCTTTCAGGCTTTCCAGGTGGGTGCTTCCGCAGTCCTTGTTGATGTTCAGCCCGTCAGGCTTGTCATGAATAACATAAGTCTTTGCACCCAGCGCGTTGAACACGGCCGGTCCGATCATCCAGCTGGATCCGTTCGAACAGTCCAGCGCCACTTTATGGTCATCAAACGGATGGGTGGCCAGGTTGGTCAGGTATCCGATATACCGGTTCCGTCCGGTGTAGAAGTCAACCGTGCAGCCGATTTTGTCGCCTGCGGCGAAAGGCAGTTCTTCGATCTCATAGTCGATGTATTTTTCAACCTCGTCCTGCAGCTCGTCGTCCATTTTTTCGCCCATGTTGTTCAGCAGCTTGATCCCGTTATCGCCGTAGGGGTTATGGCTGGCGGAGATCATAACGCCGCAGTCAAACCCTTCTGTCCGGGTGATATAGCTGACGCACGGCGTCGTTGTCACGTGCAGCAGGTACACGTCCGCTCCGGATGAAGTGATACCGGCCGCCAGGGCGTTTTCATACATGTAGGAGGACCGGCGCGTGTCCTTGCCGATCACGATTCTGGCTTTGTCGTCCAGGTGCTTTTTCCCGAAATACCATCCGAGGAATCGGCCTGTCCGAAATGCGTGTTCCGCTGTCAGATCCACGCCCGCTTTTCCGCGGAATCCGTCTGTTCCGAAATATTTACCCATATTTCCCTCCGTTTTTTATTCATGATTTTTGACACAGGCAAAAAGCCTCCGGTCAAAATTCAGGATGTATTATAACGTCTTATTTGGAGTTTGTCAACAGGCATGATGAACCCGCTGGAACATGTCAGGTTTTATGATGGATCTGGATGATTTTCGGGAAGAAGTCTTCTTTTTCTTTCCTTTTTCAGGATGATTTTTTCCAGCACCACTGTGCCGATTCCGACAAGCAGGAAAAGGTAGAATGTAAAGAATCGCCATACCAGCAGTGCCATACCGATGGTTCCGTTTTTGAAGATTCCGTTGTAAAAGACCAGAAACCCGCCCTCCTGGGCGCCGCTTGCCCCGGGCAGCGGAGTATAGCTGGCGCTGACGTACAGCAGACAGCTCAGTGTCAGCAGCTGGTACCATGGAGTTCCTTCCTGGCCGAACGCGTGGTATACAAAGATAATCGTAGCCGTCATTCCCAGCAGGCTGACAAAGCTGCACAGGAACTGGATCAGGATCTGTCCCGGGCTTTTCAGCAGATTCAGCATGGCCTTGTTGTAGGTATCCAGAACTTCTGTGACCTTGGTGATCATGGCGTCCTTGTTCCTGACGATCCTGATTTTTGCCAGCAGGGATATCAGCCAGTTTGCCAGACCCTGTACCCAGCTGCGTTTCCATGTTGCCAGCACGACCAGTGGCACTGCGGCAAAGTTGATCAGCCATCCGATCCGTGCAAGCCAGATTGCGCCGCCAAGTTGTTCATAAATGAATGTCCTGTTGAACAGGAATAATACCAGCGCCATCGCGCAGATGATAAACTGGTTCGTAAAGAAGCGGATCGTCACGGCCATCGTCCCGTAACCCACCGGAATCCCTGCCTTCCGGAAGGAGTTGACCTGCATGGGCTGACCGCCGACAGCACTCGGTGTAATGTTGCTGTAATAGAAACCGATCAGAGAAACGTTGATGGCGCGGCCGATGCTGATTTTGAATTTTTCCCGCCATAGGTAGCACCAGTAATTCAGTCCGTCAAAAACGACGCACACAATCCAGCACAGCAGGATTCCTGCCAGCCACCACAGATCCAGCCGGGAAATCGCGCCCCAGGCATCCTTCAGCTCTGTGTTGCTGAACGCAATATAGAAGACAGCAGTGATCGAAACTGCAATGAACAGAAAACTCAGGATTTTTTTGAGCTTTGCCGGCATGCTGTCTTCCCTGATCCTTTCCTGAAATAACTTGAGTGAACCAAAACAGATTTATTGTATCGTAATTTGGGAATTCTGTCAAAAGTCTCCGTTTGTCCGGTCAAGAAACCTGAACCGCAGGAAGTCAAACTGGCTTCCGGGCAGGAAGATAAAGGAAACCGTACACATCCCTCCCGGAACGCGGATCGGGAATTGCTGTATTGCCTTTTCCCCTCGCCGGAAATTCGCGATCTCCTTCACCGTTTCTCCGTTGTCGCCGGTAGTCTGGATCGTAATCGCGTTGACTTCCAGCAACGTGCTTCCCTCGATTTCCAGGAGGCATTCCTGCGTCTTGCCGAAGTCCATCTCCTCGAATCCCAGGGTAACATTGTTCCCGATCTTGCGCACAGCGTTTCCGTCCCGGAGGAAGGAGTCCCCATAGATCGTATCCGCTTCCCCGGCGCCCAGCCAGTTCATAGCCCGGCTCTGCCGTTCGAAGCGGAATCCCTTCATATGGACTTTCCTGTCCATCCGGAAGCAGATCGTATGGATCCCGGTCAGCCTTTCGGGAAGACGGTATGTTTCCGCCTGATACTGATTCCAGATGCTGGGCTTTTCATAATGCAGCATGCAGATCTGCTTTGCGTCTTTCGCCGGATCCCCGTCCAGCAGTTCGATTTCATACGGCTTGCCGTCCAGCGCAAAAATTGGCAGAATCAGTGTATCGGATCCGGCTTTCCCGAAGTCAACCCGGCTGAAGCCGACCATGCTTACGCCGTCCCTGGCAAAAGCGATGCCTTTTTCATTTCCTGTCCCGATCTCTCCCTCGTGCAGGTCATACAGCCCAGCGCTGATGAAATCATACGGGTTCAGCGCCGGCTTTCCGATCCCTTCGGCAGTGATTTCCATCTGGCTGATAAGTTCCGGATGATCCGGATTGTTTCCGCCCAGTCCGCGCAGGTAGAAAAACCCATCTCCGGAAACATTGACCGTCACCCGGTCCCCCTCTGCAGTCACTTCGCCATAAGGTGTTTCAATGCCGGCATCGTTGGTGACCTGCCATACAGGAGGTTCTGCCTCCGCGTTTTCAGGGCGGTATGTCCATCGGAAGGTGCAGCTGCGGTGAGCAGAATCCAGATTTCGGCTGTCCTCCGCGGTGATTTCGATTTTTCTCGCAGGAATTCGTTCGAATCCCAAGCTTTCCGGAATCCGCTGTATGCAGGATATGCCGGGCTTCATCGGGCATTTTTCGATTTCCAGCACATATTCGGCTTCAATTCCGGCACTGCTTCGGATCGAAATCACGGCGTTCTCCTGTCTTCCGTTGGAGCGGAGGATCAGCAGCAGTTTCCCGCCGAACAGCCTGCGGTCCGCTTGCTTGTATCCGTCCGAATCGGTGGAATCCCCGTTATCTGTTCCGGCCAGATATGCGCCTCCTGATACCTGGATGTGGATCCGGTCCCGGGCATTTTCCACTGGATTTCCTTCTGTGTCCTCGGCCGAAACAGTCAGGAAAGCCAGATCGTATCCGTCGCTGCGGATCGTTTTCTCTTCTGCGTTGATCACCAGCCTGGCCGTATCCCCGCTGGTGACCTTCTTTTCCTCCATCAGAATCTGCCCTGCTTCGTCCAGTGCTCTGGCAGTAAGCTCCCCTTTTTCAAACGGGATTTTCCACACGGGCAGGCATTCTTTCGCGTCATCCCGCCGGACGTCCCGGATGCCGAGAGATCGGCCGTTCAGCAGCAGCTCCACGCGGCTGAAGTTGGTCATCACAGGCACGTCAATCATCTGCCCCGGATTCCAGTCCCAGCTGACGCCGATATGCAGCACCGGTTCATCCGTCCACAGGCTCCGGAACAGGTAATAGGCATCCTTCGGATAGCAGGCCGTATCTGCCTGGCCGAAGTAGCAGCTCCGCGTATGGTAGGGCGTTGGCTCCCCGATATAGTCGATGCCGCTCCAGATGAACTGTCCGAGACTGTATTCGCATTTCAGATCCTCAACGATCATTTCCTTCAGGTCCAGCGCGCCCCAGCTGGTGTTGCTGTTCCCCAGCGCGCTGCACTGCAGGTCCGCTTCACTCATGATGCTCTTTTCAATTGGAAAATGATAGATGCCGCGGCTGCTCAGCACGCTGGCGGTCTCGCTGCCGTAAATCACCCAGTCCGGATGTTTTTCATGATGCGCTGCATACAGTTTCTCGCCGTAGTTGTATCCCGCGATTTTTACAATCTCCGCGCACCGCTGGCCGCCCTCCCACGGCATATAATTGCATCCGAAGGTCACCGAGGCATGTTCCTCCGGGTCATGGAAACGGACCTGTTCCGTCAGCATGCGGCAGACTTCGGTTCCGCGTTGGTCCGCGTGCATATCATAGATTTCATTGCCGATGGACCATAGAATGACGCATGGATGGCACCGATCCCGGCGAATCCACAGCGCCACATCTTTCTCTTCGTCTTCCGGGAAAAACCGGGCATAATCATATTCTGTTTTCGGTCTTTCCCACATATCGAATGCTTCGTCGATGACCAGGAACCCCATCTCGTCGCACAGATCCAGCAGCTTCTGAGCCGGCGGGTTATGGGATGTCCGAATGGCGTTCACCCCCATCTTCTTCATCAGCGTCAGCTGTCTTCGGGCTGCTTTCTCGTGGAAAGCGGCCCCCAGGGCACCCAGATCGTGATGCAGGCAGACTCCTTTCAGCTTGATCTTTTTTCCGTTCAGGAAAAATCCCCGGTCCGGAGTGAACTCCGGTCTGCGCAGTCCGAAAAGTATTTCCTCTTCGATGCCCTGATAGCTGTACTTCAGTTTGTAAAGTACAGGATGGTCAGGAGCCCAGCATTCTGCATTTCCCAGTTCAATCTGAGTAACAATCCCCCCGTCGATGCTCTCGGTGGTGCCGCTTGTGATCTCGTTTCCGTTCCGGTCTGTAACGCTGTACGAAAACAGACCTCGGTTTGTTCCTGTTGTTTCCGCGGAGAGACGGACGCTCCATCGATCTCCTTCCTGTTTTTCTGTCAGGTAGAAGCTGTCCGGCACAATATGCTCCGCGGGCAGTTCCATCAGGTGCACATCCCGGAAGATTCCGCTTCCGGAATACCAGCGGGAGTTCGGGCTTTGGTGCCGGATATGAACCAGGATCTCATTCTCTCCCGGTACAATCCCGCTGCTCAGGTCTGCGTAAAAAGCCGTATAGCCATAGGCGTGCCGGCAGATCACCTTACCGTTCAGTAGCACATCGCAGTCCATATAGACGCCGTCAAAGTGAAGCAGGCAGGTCTCCGGAATCTTTCCCTCATAAAAGATCCGGCGCCTGTACCAGGCGTCAGCGCTTTCGTAGAGGTTTCCGCTCTGCCAGATCAGCCAGTCATGCGGAAGATCAACAGGCACCCATTCGTCGGATCCCGTTGCTTCCGCGGCTGTGCTTCCCTGATGCGTCTTCAGGAATTCCCATCCGTCATTGAGCAGTTTTTTCATGAGATGATATACCCTCCTTTATATTCGGTGAATCAGAGGTTTTCCTGCTTCAGCTTCCTGTTCATCAGATCCATCACAATCTCCCGCGGATCGGCATGCTTCAGAATCACGGCTTCCACCGCCCGGATCAGAGGCATGTCCATTCCGTACCGGTCGCATAGGCGCAGCGCCGCCGGAAGGGCATTCACGCCTTCCACTACCATTCCGACTTCGTCCAGCGCTTCCTGCACGCTTTTTCCGCTGCCGATCAGCATGCCTGCCCGGTTGTTCCGGCTGTGCATGCTGGTAGCGGTCACAATCAGGTCGCCGATGCCGGCCAGGCCGAAGAAAGTTCTTTCCTGACATCCCATGGCAAGCCCGAGCCGGCGGATTTCCTCCATCCCCCGGGTAATCATCGCGGCCCGGGTGTTGTCTCCATATCCAAGACCTCTGGCGATACCGACAGCCAGCGCTTCCACATTTTTCAGCGCTCCGCAGATCTGAACACCGCGTTTGTCCGTGTTGGTATAAGGGCGGATACAGGTTCCTTCAAACAGTTTCTGAACTTTTCCGGTAATTTCATGGTCTTCCCCTGCCGCAACAATCAGGGTCGGCAGATCCCGTGCTACTTCTTCGGCATGAGTCGGCCCGCTGATGGCAACGGTGCATACGTCGCCGGCTCCGCAGCGGCACATCTCATCCTCAATGACTTCCGTCAGTGTCATCAGCGTGTCTTTTTCAATGCCTTTGGAAGCATTGATCCATACGGCATCCTTTCCTTTGGTCGCGGCAAAGGTTCGAATGGTCTCCCTGACGTAGGGGGAAGGAACGCACACCAGGATGTATGCGGCATCATACGCCGCTTCTTCCGGATCGGAGGTGAAAAAGATCTTTTTCGGAATAACCGTTTCCGGGAGGTTCGGCGATTTTCTTTCGGTATCAAGCCGGGACGCTTCCTCAGGAAATTTACTCCATACAGTGACATCGTGACCGTTCATGCTGAGAACTCTCGCCAGGGCGATTCCCCAGGTTCCGGATCCCAGAACTGTGATTTTCATTGGATTTTGTCCTCTCTGTTCGCTGTGTATTCAAGATGAAGTTCATTCGTGGAAGTATAGGCTCCCTGAAGGTCCAGCTGATATTTCAGATGAACGGATCCCTTGTCTTCTCCGATCTCGCATTGCACGCCTCTGGCAAACACCGCCATATCCATGTTGCCGAACGGGGTCTGGTAAATCCCTTCAAATCGTCTTTCCGGAATGAAGACCATCGTGTTGGAATAATCTCCTTCCCGCGTCATGGTAACCTGGTTCTTTTCCATCGCCAGCGTAATCAGGGCAGTCATGGTTTCCCCGGTTTCCTCGTCCTGCTGTGTTTCATGATATTTCAGCACGGCGTTCCCGTGTTCACCCATGGAGAGAGTCCCACGTGTCATGAACTGGATCGGGAAATCAGGGGCGTGTTCATATTTGGCAATCGCCAGCAGATTGATCAGAACAGATGTTCCGTTTTTCTTCATGCCGCGAATCTCCTTCCGTATTAATGTGGCTATTTTACATCGCAACTTCCTTCTGCGCAAGAGAATTCACCCGTCTTTCCCTTGCGTTTTTAATTCGGAAGGATTATGATTTTTTTGATCATTTGTTGGCGGAGGGCATGTATGCAGCTGCAGGCTTTTGCGAAGATCAACTGGTCCCTGGACATCACCGGGGTCCGGGAGGACGGTTATCATCTGATGGATATGGTAATGCAGCCGGTTTCTCTGGCGGATGAGATCACGCTCACCCCATCCCCCGTCCTTTCGATCTCAACGGACGGTTACCCCCATTCCAGGGCGGATGAAACCAATCTCGCTTTTCGTGCCGCTCTTTTGCTCAAAGAATATGCCGGCATTTCCGACGGGGTGCATCTTCATCTTCATAAGCGGATTCCGATGGGTGCCGGTCTGGGGGGAGGCAGTGCGGATGCCGCCGCCGTTCTGCGGGGCCTGAATGTGCTCTGGCGTCTGAATATTCCTGCGAATCAGCTGGAAAAAATGAGTCTTTCTCTCGGTGCCGATGTGCCGTTCTGCCTCCGGGGCGGGGTGGTCCGAACCCGCGGGATCGGGGAAATTCTGGAGGATCATCCCTTCTCGTCCAGTTTCTGGCTCCTGGTCTTTCAGCCCTGCCGCGCCCTGAGTACACGGGATATATTTGAAGCCTGGCACGAGTCCGGTTCGGTTCGCGGCCCGGATACACCCGCCGTCCTCTCCGCCCTGGCGTCCGGGAATCTTTCACTTCTGTCCGCGTCGATCGCCAATGTCCTCGAGCCGGTCTCCGCCGCCCGGTGCCCGGAAATTCCGGAGGCTGTTGCGCTCCTGAAGGATTGCGGTGCCGTCGCGGCGCAGATGACCGGCAGCGGCAGTGCCGTCTTTGGCGTTTTTCGCTCCCGGCCGGCCGCGGAGAAGGCCAGAACCATACTTCTTCCCAGATTCCGCAGGATCCACCTATGTCATACGCAGTCGGACAGCATCCGTATCATGGAGGAATAGATGAAGAAAACGCTTGGCTGTATCCGGAAAGCGGATCATGATTTCAGCCTGATCGAGCCTGGGGACCGGATCGCTGTCGGTGTATCCGGCGGGAAGGATTCTCTCCTGCTGCTTCATGCGCTTTCTCTCTATCGAAAGTTTACGCATAAGGATTTCACACTTTATGCCGTAACGGTCGATATGGGGCTTGGCAATGTGGATTTTTCCGCTGTTGCTTCGTTATGCGCTTCCCTGGAAATTCCATGGACTCTGAAGGATACGCAGATCGGTCAGATCATTTTTGATTATCGGAAAGAGAAGAATCCCTGTGCCCTCTGTGCGAAAATGCGCCGGGCCGTCCTGTCCAACACCTGTGCGGATCTGGGATACAATAAGCTGGCCCTCGGCCACCACCGGGAGGATGCCATCGAAACGCTGCTTCTTTCCCTGTTTTATGAAGGCCGTTTCCATACTTTCCATCCGAAAACACTCCTCAGCCGAACGGGGATTACGGTCATTCGTCCTCTGGTTTACCTGCCTGAAAGCCATGTCCGGCATATGGAGAAGGTCCTCAGCCTCCCGGTTGTCAAGTCTCCCTGTCCTGTAAACGGCTTAACAAAGCGGGAGGATATGTCGCTGCTGATTTCCAGGATGAAAGCGCTTTTCCCCGATGCGCCGGATCGTTTTCTCCACGCCCTGCAGCATGAGCCCTATGATCTCTGGCAGAAGGACAACTCCCCTTCCCCCGCGGATCATGATCTGTAATTTTCTGTTTTTATCGGAAACGCGGCGCTATTTTTCCGCATTGAATGTGTTTTTCCCTTTCCTTTCCCGGTGCTTGGTGGTATAATAAATTGATTCGTGTTTCAAGGAGATTTTTGAAGTGGGACGGAAGAATTCGAACTACAACGGCAAGTCCGGCGGCGTTGGTTTTATCGTCACAGCGGGGTTGGTTTTTCTGGCGCTGAAGGGGCTCCCCGGTCTGCTCCTCGGTGTGGTAATTGGGGCCGGTGTCGGCGCCATCGCCAGCATCATGGGCAGCAAGCTGGATACGACCACGCATAACAAGCAGGATATCGAGCGCCAGAAGCAGGAAGAGCTTGTCCGTGCCCAGCAGGAGGAGAAGGCCCGCCGTGCCGCCGCCTCCCAGATCCCGCTCACCGGCAATGAGCAGGCTGACAATGTCATCCTGAAGGGGCAGGAAATGCTCAAAACCATTCAGGCGGAGAATGTCCTCATCACGGATGAGACCTTGTCTGCCCAGATGGATACCCTGTATGATAAATGTCAGCAGATTTTCCGGACCGTTTCTGAGTCTCCGGAAAAGGCGCCGCAGGTCCGGAAGTTTATGAACTATTATCTGCCGACCACGCTGAAGGTGCTGGCTAATTACCGCACGATGCAGGAGCGCGGCGTTTCCTATCTGGAGATGAATCAGGCCCGGGAATCCGCCGTTCGTTGTATGAATATGGTGCTGACCGCCTGCCAGAAGCAGATTGACAATCTGCACAAGGAAAATATGCTCGATATCTCCACGGATATTGATGTCATGGAGCAGATGCTCAAGCGGGACGGTTATACGGATAATGAAATCATCTCCCAGCAGATCAGTAACGCTAGGACAGCCGCTGAAGCCCAGATGAGGACTTCTTCTGCTCCGATCCTCCATTTCCCGGTGGAAGGCAGTGAGGAAGGCGATTCTGCCCCCGCTGTCCATTATTCGGAGAATTAACAGTATTCTGATTATTCATGAAGGAGGTACCTTGCCATGTCTGAATCCACCCCCATGCTTCAACTCTCTCCCGCGCCTTCCGCTCCGGTGCCGGAAGCCGCTCCCGTCCCGACGGAGAGCATCCAGCAGACTGCGGCGCCTGCCGCGGCGCCGGAAGCCGCCGCCCCCACCCTGGATGAAAGCCAGCTGACGGAAGCGGAGAAGAAAGCAATTAACGATTTCATCGAAAAAGTGGATGTCACCAATCCTGATCATGTTTTGCTTTTCGGCGCGGATGCCCAGAAAAGGATTGCTGATTTCTCCCAGACGGCGCTTGATGCCGTAAAGACGCAGGATACCGGCGAAGTCGGAAATATGCTGGTCAACCTGGTGGCCGAGCTGAAAGGTTTCCAGAAGGATTCTGAGGAGCCGAAAGGTCTCGCGAAGATTTTCTCCAAGGGCGAGGACAAAATCACCCGCATGAAGGCGCGATACAATAAGGTTTCCGCCAATGTGGATTCGATTGCCGGTTCCCTGGAAGGCTATCAGACCCAGTTGCTGAAGGATGTGGCCATGTTTGATCGGCTCTATGATCAGAACAGCGATTATTTCCATCAGCTCACGCTCTATATAATTGCCGGCGATAAGAAGCTTGCTCAGGTTCGGGCAAACGAACTCAAAGCGCTGCAGGAGAAGGCCGCCCTTTCCGGCGATGCCATGGATGCCCAGAAAGCAAATGACCTGGCTGCCCAGTGTGACCGGTTTGAGAAGAAGCTCTACGATCTGAAGCTGACCAGGCAGGTTTCCATCCAGATGGCGCCCCAGATCCGCCTTCTTCAGAACAATGACAGTCTCCTGGTCGAGCGGATTCAGTCCACCCTTTCCAATACCCTGCCTCTCTGGAAGAGTCAGATGGTTCTGGCTCTTGGGATGCATCATTCGCAGCAGGCTCTCCAGGCGCAGACAGCCGTTACGGATATGACCAATGAGCTGCTCCGCAAGAACGCGGAAGCCCTGAAGATCGGTACCGTCCAGACAGCCAAAGAAGCGGAACGCGGCATCATTGATATCGAGACCCTCGTCCAGACCAATCAGGATCTGATCGATACGATCAACGAAGTGATGAGCATCCAGTCCGAAGGCAGAGCCAAGCGGATAGAAGCTGAAAGGACGCTTTACAATATGGAAGCCGAACTGAAGAAAAAGCTTCTCTCCACCAATCTTTGATTTTTTAGATGAATGGGCCCGGCAGTTCGGATGCCGGGCCGTTTTCAGAATCATGAAGAAATGAGGCATCCCATGCGTGTAATCGGATTAACCGGAAGCATTGCCTGCGGAAAATCAACCGTCAGCGAATACCTGAGCTCGCAGGGGTTTACAGTCATTGACGGGGATCGTCTGTCCCGGGAATTAATGGTTCCCGGCAGTCCTGTCCTTTCTGAAGTTCGCAGTGTTTTCGGGAGCAGGGTTTTTAATCCGGACGGTTCGCTGAACCGTCGCCAGCTCGGTTCTCTGGTCTTCCGGGATCCGGAAGCGCGCAAAGCGCTCGATGATCTCATGTCTCCGCATCTTCAGTCCCTGACGGAGCAGCGGCTGGAGTCTGTTCGTCGGTCCGGCCAGCCTCTTTGCTTCCTGGAAATGCCGCTCCTTTTTGAAAAAGGTTACAATCGTTATTGCGACACGGTATGGACGGTCTGGCTTCCGCAGGATATCCAGCTGCAGCGCCTGATGAACCGGGATGGTTTCACTCGGGAGGAAGCCCTGCAGCGAATGGGCGCTGTCATGTCATCCGATGAGAAAGCGGCGCGCGCGAACCGGGTCATCGATAATTCCGGCACTCCTGATCAGACGTTGGAAACGGTTTCTGCTCTGCTGGCGGAGGAGCTTCGCCGGAATGACGCTGCCCCGCGCCCCCGTCGTTCCGGGTCTCAATCCCCGCAGTCCGGCATCCCCCCGGCTGCAGGAGATCCTTCTCCCGCCCAGCCGTCCCCGCCGGCTGCGCCGGAACCGGTTGGCCAGCCTCCGGTCGTCATGGCCCGGCCTTCCGCCGCGGCGCGTCAGCCTTCCGAACGTAAGGTTGCCTGGAAGCTCCCGGTTTGGATCAAAACGATGCTGATCGTATCTTCCATCCTCCTGATTATCGGGATCACCGCGGTCAGCCTGATGATGGCCTACCTGCACCGCCAGGAGAATCTGCATATCTCCGAGCAGAAGGCCATCGATGCCAGTTATCCGCTGCTTTATCGGGAGTTGATCGAGCGCTGGGCCGGTGAGTATAACCTGTCCCCGGCTTTTGTCTCTGCTGTGATCCTGAATGAAAGCTCCTTCCAGCCGCGTGTCGAGTCCGGGGTCGGAGCCCGGGGCCTGATGCAGCTGATGCCCGACACAGCGGAATGGATTGCCCATAAGCTGAACGTGGAGGGATACGCTTTTGACCGGATGTACGATCCGGAGTCCAATATCCGTTTCGGCTGCTGGTATCTGAATTATCTCAGCCGCCTGTTTCTCGGTGATCCGGTCAGCGTGACCGCGGCCTATCACGCCGGGCAGGGCCAGGTAAAAGTATGGCTTTCGGATCCGGCCCGCAGTGAGGATGGATATACCATGCCGCTGGAAAGTCTCCCGGAGGGGCCAACGAAAAAATATGCAGGAAGGGTGACCAGAGATTATGGGATCTATCAGGAAAAATATTTTGCGCCTGCTCTCGTGGATGCTGCTGCTGACGCTGACGCTCTCTGATTCCGCTGCCTTCGCGGAAAATGTTCGGAACAGTATCGTCATCGGAATCCAGTCGTCCAAAACGCTGATGATTCGCCCTTTTGAGCCGGTAGAGCGGGATATTCTTTCCGCTTATCACGCCGTGTATGAGTCTCTGGTCACCATTGACGACGATTACCTTCCGCAACCATGCCTGGCGGAAAGCTGGGAGGAATCATCCGGCGGCAAAATCTGGACTTTTCATATCCGCCAGGATGTCCGCTTTTCGGATGGGACGCCCCTGACCGCGAAGGATGTGGTTGCCTCAGCCAATTATATTCTCGCCAAAGCCCAGGATGAAAGCATCACAGATCATGGTTTCTATGCGATCCTGAATTACTTTGTTTCTTCCATCACCGCGAAGGATGACTATACGGTCACGGTCAAAGCAAAGCGTCCGTATTTCGGCCTTCTCTATCAAATGACCTTTCCGGTCGTTCCGGAACAGCAGGTTGCCGGGGATAATCCCCCGGGTTCCGGTCCGTATGTGATTACGGAGTTTCATGCGGGGGAACGCATGTGGCTGGCCGCGAACACAAACTGGTGGAAGCCGCAGCCGCAGGTCAGGGAAATTCTCTTTGTTTTTCATGATACGGCTTCCTCGGTCATCGAGAGCTATGAATACGCGCGTGTGGAGTCTGTCTTCACCCGTTCGGTCGCCGGAGCTCAGTATAAAACCGGCACCAATTCCCTCACCATGTCCTACCGGACAAATCAGCTCGAATGTCTTCTGATGAACAACAACTCCCGGGAGCTGTCCACCGAAGTCCGCAAAGCCATCCGCTGCCTGATCGATAAGAGCAAAATCATCGCCAATGCCTATTCCGGCCTTGCGGTGGAAGCCAATTTCCCGTTCTTTCCCGGCACGTGGATGTATAATGACGCGCTGGATGCCTCGATCTCCCGGGATGTGGAGGAAGCCAGACGTCTGTTGGCCGAGGCAGGGTGGGAGGATTCGGATGAGAACGGCGTCCTGGACCGGACCAACAGGGATGGCGATCTGGAGAATCTGCATCTCCGGTTCTATTATTATGAGGAGCCTGATAATGATGTGCGCGCGGAAACAGCCAATATCATCAGCGATGCCCTCGCCGAAGTCGGGATCGAATGCAAAATCACGGCGATGACCATGTCAGATATGCAGCGGCAGCTGAAGGCCGGCGGATTCGATCTGGCCCTGGTCTCCTTTGCGATGGATGTCGCGCCTGATCCCGGTTTTCTCCTGATGAAGGGCAACAGCGGCAACTATGTTCGTTATAAGAGCGACAGGATGGAGGAACTGTGTGCGGCGCTCCGCAAGGAGCCGACCATGGAGGGTTTCCGCCAGAAGCTGATGGAGATCCAGTACCTCTTTCTGGAGGACTGCCCCTTTGTCTGCCTTTTCTGGCGGATGGGAAACGTCATCACCCGTTATATGTATACAGCCTGCAGGGATGTCCGGGAATACGAACTCCTGCGCGGCATTGAGTCTTTCTTCACCCGTTGATATATTGGGATCGGAGGCATAGCATATGAACTGGATAGAAATGATTGTCCATACGACCACCGCAGGGACGGACTGGGTTTCGGAATTGCTGATGGATCACGGTGCCACCGGAACGATGATTGAGGACAGGGCGGATATTCCGGATCCTTCCAAACCGCATGGAATTTGGGAGATTATTGATCCGAAGCTTCTGGAGAATATGCCGGAGGATGTCCTGGTTCATGCCTGGTTCTCCCCGGAGGATTTTCCGGCCCTCCGCACCCGGCTGGATGAACGTTTGTCGGAAATGGCTTCGGAACATACGGATTTCGGCTCTCTCACCACGGATATCCGCACCGTTTCGGAAGATTCCTGGGCCGAGGTCTGGAAAAAGTATTATAAGCCTTTTTACGCGGCGGATCATCTCGTCGTAAAACCGACCTGGGAAGATTTCTCACCGGCTCCCGGGGACAGGGTAATTGAGCTCGATCCGGGAATGGCCTTTGGCAGTGGCACCCATGAAACCACCGGCATGTGCATTGCTCTGCTGGAAAAAACAATCCGCGGAGGCGAGCGGATCATCGATGTGGGAACCGGCAGCGGCATCCTTGCGATTGCGGCCGCGCTGCTCGGAGCCGGTCATGTTCTCGCCATAGACATTGACCCGGATGCCGTCCGTGTCGCTTCGGAGAACGTTCTGCATAACGGCGTGGATGCCATTGTCACGGTGCAGGAAGGCGATCTACTGAAAAAGGTTGATGCGGTGTGTGATATCTGCGTGGCCAACATCATTTCCGATATTATTATTTCCTTCGCGAAGCCCTTGATGGAGCATATCGTTCCTGGCGGTCTCTTTCTCTGTTCCGGCATTGTCCGGGAAAGGACAGAGGAAGTCCGTCAGGCCCTGCTGGATGCCGGATATGAAATTCTGGAAACGGTTCACCGCGGGGAATGGACAGCTTTCCTCTCCAGGAGGAATGCCTGATGCACCGCTTCTATGTCAGTCAGGATCAGTCAGACGGCTTCGTAGCCATCCTGTCCCCCGAGGATGCGCACCACGCTGCCAGAGTGCTCCGTCTTCGTCCCGGCGATAAGGTGGAGTTGTTGATCGGCGGCAGCCGTTTTCAGGGAGAAATCCTTTCCCTGTCGGATGAAAATGTATCAGCCCGGATTCTGGATGCGCTTCCTTCCACCGAGCCTGCTCTTTCTGTCACCCTGTTCCAGGGAATCCCCAAGGGGGAAAAAATGGATTGGATTGTCCAGAAATCGGTGGAAATCGGCGTGGCACGGATTGTTCCTGTTGTTTTCTCCCGTTGTGTCGTCCGCCTGGATCACAAGGATGCCCGGAAAAAGCAGGAACGTTGGCAGAAAATTGCCCGGGAAGCCGGAAAGCAGTCCGGCCGCTGCGTGATTCCGGAAGTGTCCCTTCCGCTTTCCCTGGATCAGCTGACAGCGGAAATCCCTTCCCTTGACTGTGTAGCCGTTCCCTGGGAGGAATGCCGTTCAGGTGGTCCCCTTTCCTTTGTGGAAAAGCATCCGTCCCTTTCCTCGCTGGGAATCGTGATCGGCCCGGAAGGCGGCATTGCCGGGCAGGAAATGGACTTCCTGCTGGATCATGGCTGTGAGCCGCTGACACTGGGAAAGAGAATCCTCCGCACGGAGACAGCCGGTCTTGTCGCGTTGGGCGCGTTTTACGCATTGTATGGTGAAATGGAGTGGGCTTGATGTACACGGTCGCCTGTCACACGCTGGGTTGCAAGGTGAATCAGTATGATACCCAGGCAATGGAGGAACTGCTTGCCGCGGCGGGCTTCCGGATTGTTCCGTTTCATGAGCCGGCTGATATCTATCTGGTCAATACCTGCACAGTCACAGGCACGGGAGATAAAAAATGTATGCAGCTTGCCCGACGTCTCAAGCGTGAACATCCTTCCTGCTGTCTGGTGCTGTGCGGATGTATGGCCCAGCAGATGGGCGCGGAGCTCTTTTCGCTCGGGGCCGATCTCGTGATCGGTACCCAGTACCGCGGCCAAATTGTCTCTCTGCTGAATACGGTTCTGTCTTCCGGCCAGCCGCTCTGCGCGGTCGATCCGCTGCCCGAATCGATGCCCTATGAATCCCTGCAGATCACAACCCAGCAGGATCATACCCGCGCGGTTCTGAAGATTCAGGAAGGCTGCCGCAATCGCTGTTCATATTGTATTATTCCGGATGTTCGCGGGCCGATCCGTTCCCGTCCTCTGCAGGATATTTGCTCGGAGGCTTCCCGGCTCTCCGCCGCTGGATTCCGTGAAGTGGTCTTGACCGGCATCCACCTTTCTTCCTATGGCAGGGATTTTTCTCCCGTTCTGTCCCTGCTGGATGTCATTCGGTCGCTGGAGGACGTGGAAGGAATCCTGCGGATTCGTCTCGGTTCCCTCGAACCGGGCATTTCCACGCCGGAGTTTGCCTCTGCCCTGCGTGCCTGCCCGAAGCTCTGCCCGCAGTTCCACTTGGCTCTTCAGTCGGGCAGCGACAGCGTTCTTCGCCGGATGCGGCGTCAGTATAATTCCCGTCAGTATCTGCAGGCAGTAGAGAACCTGCGTGCCGTTTTTCCCCGTGCCGCGTTTACAACTGATATCCTGACCGGCTTTCCGGGAGAGACGGACCAGGAGTTTCAGGAAACAGTGGACATGATTGAAAAAGTCGGTTTCGCCCGGATCCATGTTTTCCCCTATTCTCCCCGTCCCGGCACGCCTGCCGCCGCCATGCCGTCTCAGCTTTCGGAGGGGGAAAAGCAGGCCCGGGCCCGCCGCCTGATTGCGGTCGGTAAGAAAACAGCTGCCTGCTATCAGCGTCAGTGGATCGGGGAAGAGACGGAACTTCTTCCGGAGGAATGCGTAGAGGGTTTCTGGGAAGGTTATTCTCCGGAATATCTCCGTATTTGCCTGGATCCCGCCGCTTCCTGCCGCCAGGGAATTCCCGTTCCCGTTCGGATTGTTGGAATATCATCGCATGGTCTCCGGGCGGTGATTTCAAATACATCATATGGAAAGGAAGGTTGTCCCTGATGGAAAACTGTCTCTTCTGCAAAATTATCCATGGTGAAATCCCCTCTTCGAAAGTTTATGAGAATGATCAGGTTTATGCTTTCCGGGATATTAATCCTCAGGCGCCGGTGCATGTGCTTGTCGTCCCGAAAAAACACGTCTCCTCCGTCGCTGAGATCTCTCAGCTGGCTGATGCGGACATCGCTGCCTGTCTTCATGCTGTCTCGGAAATTGCGGTTCAGGAAGGCCTGTCCGGCGGCTATCGCGTCATATCCAACTGCGGTCCGGATGCCTGCCAGTCCGTTCCTCATCTGCATTTTCATATCCTCGGCGGCCGTCAGATGGCGGAGCAGATGGCATAAGGATCAGAATCTGATCGGACACTTTCCCGTTGTTTTTTCAAAAAACATTGACTGCCGGCCGATTTCGCTGTATAATAATTACACGGTTTTGCCGTCCGTCCGTCTGGCCGGTTGTTGGCAAGGCGTTGAATGAGCGAGGGGAGGGATAAAAGTGTCTGAGGTTCGTATCCGCGAAAATGAGTCCCTGGAAAGTGCGCTCAAACGGTTTAAGCGGCAGTGCGCCCGTAGTGGAGTCCTCCAGGAAGTTCGCAAGCGCGAGCATTACGAGAAGCCCAGCGTCAAACGCAAGAAGAAGGCTGAAGCTGCCCGCAAGCGCAAGTGGTAAATTTCGCAGAATTCCCTTCCCGTTCCGGGAAGGGTTTTTTCTTTATATTCATCCGCACCTATTGAAAATCAAATTCCCTTCTGTTATAATGATTTTAATCGATGATCTGATGAAAAGAGGATGTCATGGTTTATACGTTCGGTTTGGTGAAGCATGCGAATATTCGTTATCGTGATTCTTTAAACCGTCTTGCCCGGTTCGAGCTGGTTGCCATGTTGCGTGCTCTTTCTCTGGATTGCGATGTCCGGGAGGAATCCCTTGGCGGAGCGGATTTCCTTTCTTTTGATTGCAGGGAGCTGTCCGGTCAGGAGCTTTCCTATCTCTCCGGGCACTCCTCGGTTTTCTTCCTTTCCCGCAGGAGCGGGTCTTCCCTGGATCCCCTTTCTTTTTCTTCCGCTGATTATCTGGAGGAGGATCTGCCGGAAGTTCTGAAGTATAAAGGGAAAACTTCAGCTTCGTTTACGCGCATGATGCTGAATATGGCCCTTGCGCAGACGCCTTTTCTTTTCTCCTCCGCGCCGTTGACCGTGCTGGATCCCGTCTGTGGGAAGGGGACCGGTTGCTTCTGTGCCCTGCAGGCCGGGATGAACGCAGTCGGGATCGATATGGATCACAAGGCCGTTCGGGAATCGGTGGATTATTTTTCGCGTTATCTGAAAATGCATCTTCTGAAGCATTCCTCCCGTTCCCTTTCCGAAACCTGTGGGAAGACTGCCGTCTCTGTCCATGAGTTCGTTTTTTCGGATACAAAAGAGCACTATCAGCAGGGAGATACCCGTTTTCTCCGCCTCGCCTGTGCCGATACCTCGCTGTCTCCTGCCGTCTGCAGGCGCAGCCCGGCTCATGTCATCATTGCGGATCTTCCCTATGGAATCCAGCACGCACCCCAGTTCGGCTGCAGGCCGGAATCTTTCCAGGCCCTGCTGTCCAGAGTCCTTCCCGCCTGGAAAAAGGCGCTGCTTCCGGGCGGTACGGTAGCGCTCAGTTTCAATACGCTGACGCTGCCTTCCCAGAAAGTTGTAGATTCACTTCGTGCTGCAGGTTTTTCCCCCTGTGAGGGGGATCTCTTCTCCCATCTTCGCCATGAGGTGGAGCAGGCTGTGGTTCGGGATGTAGTCTTTGCCATCAATGACACCCTGTAAGGAGGTTCCCTTTTTATGAACGCAAATGAATTGTCCGCTATGACCGTCGTGCAGCTTCGCAAGTATGCGAAGGATCATAGTATTTCTCTGGGTTCCGGGCTGGGTAAGGCCGGAATCATTCAGAAAATCCTTTCTGAAACAGGAGATGCACCCGTCACGGAAGATAGATCTGAAAAAGAAACAGTTGTAGAGGAAAATGCTGTAAAGGAAAAAGTTGTAGATGAGAAGAACAAGGCCGAGCCAGCTGAGCCCAAGTTCCAGGCTGCCTGGCACAGTTCTGACGCGCCCGCCGCGCCGCGCTTTAACGCTCGTCCTGCATATCAGGCGCCCGGTGTGGCGCCTCGTCCCGCCTGGCAAAATACGACGCCTTCCGGTCATCAGATCCCGAAGGAACGGATTCAGCCTGTCCGTCCCGGAAGTACCACGCCGCGTTTCGGTCCTGCCGTATCCGTAGCTCCCGCTGCCCAGGATACGCCCCCGGCTCGGCCGATGGAGCCGGTCACCCGTCCGGTGACAAATCCGCTGCCCGAACGCCGCTTTGGGGAGTCTGTTTCCTATACCCATCGTGTTTCTTCCGGCTATAATCCCTCTTACTCCCCTGCTTCCCGTTCTCCGGAGCCCTTCTCCCCGGCTCAGATGCAGGATACCGGGATAACCGCTCCTACTCTGGAAGAGTTGCTCGCTTCCGGGGATTATCAGGAAGGCAGCGGAATTCTGGAGCTGCATCCGGATGGATACGGTTTTCTTCGGGCTCCCTCTTTTCTGCCCTCAACCAGGGATATTTACGTTTCCATGGCACAGATTCGCCGCTTTGGCCTGCGCACGGGGGATCTGATTGAAGGAAAGGTCCGTCCCCAGCGGGAAGGCGATAAATATGCCGCCTTGCTCTATATCACGACGGTGAATGGTGTCGCGGAGGAAGAAGCATTCTCCCGCCCCGCTTTCGATGAGCTGACCCCGGTATACCCAAACCGGCGGATTTCCCTGGAGTCAGCGGATGGTGTTTCCCATCCGGATATGCGCATGATCGATCTGATTGCCCCGATTGGTTTCGGCCAGCGCGGTTTGATGCTCTGCCCGCCCAATACCGGGAAAACGGAATTGATGTGCAATTTCGCCCGGGTCATCTGCGCTAATTATCCGGAAGCTGAAGTATTAATGCTCCTGATTGATGTCAATCCGGAGGATGCCACGCAGGTACGCGAGTCCGTTCCCTGCCAGGTTCTGGCTTCCAGTTTTGATCAGGCGCCGGAAGCGCATCTCCGTCTTTCCGAAATCGTTCTGGAAAGGGCCATGCGCCTTGTCGAGCAGAAAAAGGATGTCGTTCTCCTGGTCGACAGTCTGACCCGTCTGGCCAAGATCTATACCACTGCTGCCGTCCAGCAGGGCCGCAGTCTCCCCGGCATGGTCAATCCTGCCAGTCTCTTCCGCGCGAAGCGGATGTTCGGCGCAGCCCGCTGTTGCAAGGAAGGCGGCAGCCTGACTGTCATTGCCGCCATGGATATCGCGACTGGCTCCAAAGTGGATGATTCCGTTGTCGAAGAGTTCAAGGGCACCGCCAATATGGAGCTGACGCTGGATCTGTCCGTGGCCCGTGCGGGAGTTGTCCCGGCCCTCAATTTGCAGAACAGTTTTACCAAGAATGCTGATATTCTGCTCACCGATCAGCAGAAGGAAGGTCTCACCCTGATTCGGACCATGCTGGGCTCCACTTCCTCCGCTGTGGCCATCCCGCAGCTGCTTTCCATGATGGAGAAAGCGGAAACGAATGCTGATCTTCTGGTCAAAATCAAGGACTGGTTTGCCCTGATGAACCGTTAAGCTTTGAACGCTTTTGAAAAGCCGCCTTGTCAGCAGGCGGCTTTTTCATGCTATTCCGTAACCTCTTTGATTTCAATGACATCTCCCATATCATCCAGCGTCACGAGTTTGTATCCGTTTTCCATCCCGCATCTGTATTTCACAAACACCAGATCGTTTTTCAGTTCCATCTCATAGGGATCCGTTAATTCTTCCGTATCGATCTCAGCTTGCCATATCACATGTCCGTTTTCCGATATGGCCGCGGGGTACGCCCCGGTCCCGGCAATGTAGCAGTTCCCGAGCTCGTCCACCGCGGTGGCTGCCGCGTCTCCCAACGGGCAGTTGGCTATGGATACTGTCCATTTGTCCTTCCCGCTCAGCAGGTCGATCATCGTCAGCCCGTATCCGCCGTCGTACAGCATCACCTGCGGATCGTCGGGCGTCCCGCCGATGAACACCTTCAGCATGGGATACGGCCTCACGGCCTCAACGGTTTCCTCGTGCCCCCACAGTGGCTCTCCGTCGATAAAGCAGCCGATACGCATGACTTCATTCTTGACTCTTTTGATCATAATCGAGTCTTTGGCGGCTGCAACGGAAATGTTATAGTCTTCCCACTCCAGTACTTTTTCTCCCTTCCCGATCACTTCATCCATCGTCATCTTTTTGGAGATGGCGCTGGAGACAGGCGGTTCATATTCAGGCGCCCGTCTCAGGTATTGCTTCAGGATATATCCTGTCTGCCCTTCGTACTCGCATTCATAAAACCGCACGCTTTTGATCTGCCGGACGGAGTAAACAATCGCGCCCAGCGGAACCTGCGCCAGAGAATCAGCTTTTTTGCTTGGTTCTTCCCGCAAAGTGACATATTCCTTGCAGTATGCAACCTGCATGGCTCCGATATAATTCCGGTCCTTTTCCTCCGGGATCCGGTCAGCCAGGGCAAGCCCCTGCAGCGTCAGAAGAAGGAGCGCAAGAATGAACGCTGTTATTTTCTTCATGCTGTTTCCCTCCTGTCTGCATTTTTTCTTATTATACTGCCGTTTTGCTTTTCCCACAAGAAAAAAACGCTTCTGATACTGAAAATGAACAAAAAAAAGAAGAGAACACACTTTTGTGTGTTCCCGACTTTTTTCATTCCATATTGAAACGCTTCTTGAAACGATCAACACGTCCGCCAGTGTCAACCAGCTTCTGCTTTCCCGTGTAGAAAGGATGGCACTTGGAGCAGATATCAACCTTCATCTCTTTCTTCGTGGAGCCGGTCTCAAAAGTTTCACCGCATACGCAGCGAACTACGCACTTACCGTACTGGGGATGGATGTTTTCCTTCATTGCTGTTTCACCTCTTTCGCGTATGCAATGGCGTTCAAACGCAAAACATATAATATCATATCCGTCTTCCTTTTGCAACTGTTTTTTTCTTTCTTGTCTGCAATTTTGTGTCAATCATGAAATAAAGGAAAAGCAGCGCCCTGTGTCGAATGATTGAAGTTGGAATATTTTACTGTTGGAGGATCCACTGCAATGAATCACGCGAAATCCCCTGAACCGTCCGCAAAAAAGTTTGATGTCGGCGGTCAGGCTGTCATGGAGGGCGTCATGATGCGCTCTCCCAACGCTACCGCGGTCACTGTCCGCCGTCCGGACGGGACCATGGTCACTAAGCTGACCCCTTTCGTACCCCTGAAGGAAAAGCATCCCTGGATGGGTAAGCCCTTTATCCGCGGCATCATCAATATGGGGACTATGCTCTATTACGGCATGAACACCCTGCAGGATTCCACGACGATGCTGGGTCTCCTGGATGAAGAGCCCTCAAAGTTCGAGAAATGGCTGGCGAAAAAGCTGGGCAAGGGCATTGATAAGATCGTCATGGCCATGGCGATCGTTCTGGCTGTCCTCTTATCTCTTGGCCTGTTTATGGCGCTTCCGGCCGGCATCGAATCCCTCCTGAAGGGTACCGGAATGAGCGCTGTCGGTTATACGCTGATCGGCGGTCTGGTGAAGATTCTGCTCCTGGTAGCTTATATGTTCCTGGTCGGGTTTGTGCCCGATGTCCGCCGGACTTTCCAGTACCACGGGGCGGAGCATAAATCCGTTCACTGCCAGGAGTCCGGCCTTCCGCTGACGCCTGAAAACGCGCAGACGTTCTCCCGCCTGCATCCCCGCTGCGGCACTGCGTTTCTTCTGATTGTTTTTCTGATCAGTATCACGCTTTTTCTGGTGCTGAATATCCTGCTTCCCATCAGCAATTTCTTCCTTCGTCTCCTGTTTCACCTGGCCATGCTGCCCATCGTGGCCGGGATCAGCTATGAAGTGCTGATGGGCCTGGCTCATTCGAATTCCAAAGGTGCCTGTATTCTCCGGACCCCGGGGATGCAGATGCAGCGTCTTACCACGCGCGAACCAGATGCCTCCATGCTGGAATGTGCCATTGTCTCAGTCAATGTTGTGCTGAACGGTTTCCCGGAAGGTACACCGAAAACGCCGGAAGGCTGGGGCATTTTCCATGCCTATCAGGAGTCCGAGCCGGGCTATGTCCGTCCTGCGCCGCAGGAAGAGCTTGTCCCTGATTCCGAATCATGACGCCCCGGGATCTTCTCCGCCGGACATCTGTCGCTTTTCGGGATGCAGGTATTCCCGATCCTGAAACCGACAGTGCCTTGTTGCTTTCCTCCCTGTGCGGCCGTTCTTCCCTGGAGCTCCGTCTGGATATGGAGACTGTTCTCTCCGACCGGATTCTGCGGGATTATGCCAAGTTGGTTCAGCGGCGTCTGTCCAGGGAGCCGCTGCAATATATTCTCGGAGAGGTTTCTTTCTGTGGTTTATTTTTTCAGGTGGATTCCCGTGTTTTGATTCCCCGCCCCGAGACAGAACTGCTCTGTGAATTGGCGCTGGAGCTTTTGAAACCGCTCACCTCTCCCCGGATTCTGGATCTCTGCTGCGGCAGCGGCTGCATCGGCCTTTCGCTGGCTCATGCGCTGCCGAATGCGGAGATCACGCTTTCTGACTGTTCTGCCGATGCCCTGGCAGTCACGCGGGAAAACTCGGCTCGCCTGGGTCTTCATGTCATCCTGAATCAGGGAGATCTGTTGGACGGTTTGCCGGATGATGCTTTCGATATGATCATCTCCAATCCCCCTTATATTCCGTCCGCTGATTGCGCCGCCCTTCAGGAGGAAGTTTTGCGGGAGCCGCGCTTGGCGCTGGACGGCGGGTCGGATGGTCTTTCCTTTTACCGGCGGATTGCCGTCGGAGCGTCCCGTGTCTTGAAGCCCGGGGCTTTCCTGTTGATGGAGCTGGGCATAGGCGAAGCCGATGCCGTCTCAGGTTTCCTGTCCGCGGCCGGTTTTTCTTCCATTGCCGTCCGGGAGGACCTGAATCATATTGCCCGTATGATCCTTGCCGTTTATCAACCCTTGGAGGCCTTATGTTTGAAAAGCTGAATGCTATTCTCGATCGTTACAGGGAACTGGACGAAGCCATCGCGCAGCCGGAAATCATTCAGGATTACAGCAAATATCAGTCCCTTCTGAAAGAGCGTTCTTCCCTTCAGCCTCTGGTGGATACCTATCAGAATTATCTGAACGTATCCCGCCAGCTGGAGGATGCGCGCTCGCTTCTTTCTGACCCTGATTTTGCCGCCGAAGCGGAGCTGGAAATCCAGCAGCTCTCCCGGGAACAGGCAAAACTGACGGAGGATCTGAAGCTGCTCCTGATCCCGCCGGATCCCCTGGATTCAAGAAATGTGATTCTGGAAATCCGCGCCGGTGTCGGTGGAGAGGAAGCCGCGTTGTTTGCCGGCGATCTCCTGCGGATGTACCTCAAGTATGCGGACCGAAATGGTTTGTCAGCGGATCTGATGTCCCTCAGCGATACAGATCTGGGTGGTGTCAATGAGGCGCTGGTGCTGATAACCGGCACCGATGCCTTTGCCCGGATGAAGTTTGAAAGTGGCGTCCATTGCGTCAAGCGCGTCCCGGTCACGGAAAGCGGCGGCCGGATTCATACCTCCACCGTCACCGTCGCTGTTCTTCCGGAGGCGGAAGACATTGAGCTTGAGATCAATCCCGCTGATTTGCGGATCGATGTGTTCCATGCCTCCGGCCATGGCGGCCAGGGAGTCAACACCACGGATAGCGCTGTCCGCATGACGCATATCCCCACCGGCACCGTAGTCACCTGCCAGGATGAGCGCAGCCAACTGGAGAACAAGGCCAAAGCGCTGAAAGTGCTGCGTTCCCGTCTGCTGGATCAGCTCCGCGCGGAGCAGGCTGAAGCCCATGCCCAGGATCGGAAGAGCCAGATCCGTTGGGGGGATCGCAGCGATCGGATCCGGACCTATTATTTTAACCATGATTATGTGGTGGACCATCGTCTCGGTCTGACAGTCAACCGTGTCCTCACGGTCATGAACGGGGATCTCAATCCGTTTATCGATGCGCTTCGCCTGGCTGAAAAGACGGAAAAACTTGATCTCTCATGAAAGAAGTGATCTCTTGGAAACGAAACTGCTGAAGGCGGATGACCAGAGTCTTCGGCTGGCCGCGGATCTTCTGAAAGCAGGTCAGCTCGTGGCCTTCCCGACGGAGACGGTTTACGGCCTTGGCGCGGACGCGCTGAACCGCGATGCGGTTCTCTCCATTTTTCAGGCAAAAGGCCGCCCGGCCGATAATCCTCTGATTGTTCATATCCATGACCGTTCTCAGTTAATCGGGCTCTGTATCGTACCGGATCAGGCTGTTCCCCTGATGGATGCTTTCTGGCCCGGCCCACTGACCATTCTGTTTGAAAAGCTCCCCGTCGTTCCGGATGAAGTCACTGCCGGTCTACCGACGGTCGCTGTGCGCATGCCTTCCCATCCGGTGGCTTCCGCGCTCCTGCGAGTGTCCGGTTTGCCGGTTGCCGCTCCTTCTGCCAACAGTTCCGGCCGTCCGAGCCCAACGCTCGCCGCTCACGTGATGGAGGATATGTCCGGCCGGATTCCGCTGATTCTGGATGGTGGTTCCTGCGATGTGGGAGTGGAGTCAACCGTCCTGGATCTTTGCCATGGAACACCGACGATTCTCCGTCCCGGCGGCATCACAAAGGAAATGCTGGAGTCTGTCCTCCATACCGGAGTCGCGCTGGCCGGCAGCATCCTGCGCCCCCTCCGTCCGGATGAGAAGGCGCTCTCTCCCGGCATGCGCTATAAGCATTATGCTCCCCGCGCTGTCATCACCCTGGTGGAAGGTGATTCCTCCGCTGTACTTCCGCTGATGCACACCCTGTACGCGGATGAAATCGCCCAGGGCAAAAAGGCCTGCGTCCTTTGCTTCTCGGAGCATATGGAAGCCCTGAAGGATTGCTCTCCCCACGATATCGGTTCCGAATCACACCCGGAGGAAGTTGCCCATCGGCTTTTTCGCATGCTCCGTTCCCTTGATGACGAGGGTATGGAATCCGTTTTCAGCGAAGTGATTCCTCCGGAAGGAGTCGGCCTCGCGGTCATGAATCGTCTCGGCCGGGCCGCCGCCTTCCGGACAATAAAAGCAGAGTAAAAGAAACCGGCTTCCTGTATCTGGAAGTCGGTTTTTGAGTCATACAATCATCAGCTTACTGTTCGTCCATCAAATCCCACAGCGAAATCTGCCCTTTTTCTGTTTTCATAGCTTTCTTCTTTCCCTTTTGTTCCGCTTGCAGCTGTTTTTCTTTCTCAGGCTGATCTGTCTGTTCAGGCTTTTCCTGTTCCGCCTTCAATGGCATATCCTGTTCTGTCGCGACTGCTTGTCCGGCCTTTTCCTGTTCCATCCTCAGAAGCTGATCCGTCAGGATGATCACAGCACGGACAGAATTCCCTGCGGTTTCTTCCATGGCCGCGTTGACCCTTTGTTCCAGCTCGGTGATGTATTCATCCGAATCATCGGAATAAAAGCTGCAGGGCCGTCCGCCTATCGAAATGGTAACCTTCCTCTTTTCCAAACTGACTCCCCTTTTCTGGGATTGCGGAAACTGCATCCCAACAAGGTAAATAACGATACGCAACGCATGGAAAGTTGGTTTACGTCATCCGGAATACTGGGAAGGATCTTCTTCCTCAGATATTCAGCAAATCACTGAATGCTTTCAATGCGCCGTCCGTCTCATGCGCCAGGACGCGCTTTGCCAGCACCTTGCCCAGCTGTACGCCTTCCTGATCAAAGCTGTTCAGATTCCATACGAATCCCTGGAACATAACCTTGTTCTCAAAGTGGGACAGCAGCGCACCCAGGGCTTCCGGCGTCAGTTTATCGCCAATGATGATGCTGCTTGGCCGGTTTCCGGCGAAGTTCTTGTTCCGGTTATCATCCTGTTTCCCGCAGGCAAAGGCCATAATCTGCGCGGTCACATTGGCACACAGTTTCTGCTGGCTGGTGCTTCCCTGGATCAGCACATCCGTGTCAGCCTGGCTGTTTTTAAATCCGATGAACTGCAGCGGGATAATGTCAGTTCCCTGGTGCAGCAGCTGATAGAAGGAATGCTGCCCGTTGGTTCCGGGTTCGCCGAAGATGATCGGCCCGGTCGCGTAATCCACCGGCTCCCCGAAGCGGTTGACGCTCTTGCCGTTGGATTCCATATCCAGTTGCTGCAGGTGCGCCGGGAAGCGGCTCAGCGCCTGACTGTAAGGCAGCACGGCTGTCGCGGGATATCCGAGGATGTTCCGTTCATACACGCCGATCAGGGCGTCCAGCATCGCGGGGTTCTTCAGGGCATCCTTCTCGGTGGCCAGTTTGTCTTCCTCCGCGGCGCCCTGCAGGAACCGGGCAAAGATTTCCGGTCCAAACGCCAGTGACAGTACGGCGCCGCCCACAGCCGATGTGGAGGAATAACGCCCTCCGATATAATCGTCCATAAAGAAGGCGGCCAGATAATCGCTGCTCTTCGCCAGTGGAGAGGTTTCGCTCGTCACGGCGATCATATGTTTGGAAGCGTCCAGCCCCTTATTCTTCAGGGCATCCTTCACAAACGCTTCATTCGTCAGGGTTTCCAGCGTGGTACCGCTCTTGGATACCAGGATAAAGATCGCCTTTTCGGGATCGGTGTCTGCCAGCACGGCGGCAGCGTCGTCCGGATCCACATTGCTGATGAACTTCGCTTCCATTTTGAAGCATCCGTTTTTCTTTGCCCAGTTTTCCAGCGCCAGGTACATCGCCCGCGGTCCCAGGTCGCTTCCGCCGATACCGATCTGAACAACGGTGGTGAAAGGTTCACCCTTTTCGTTCACGATCTCCCCGTTGTGAACTTTTTTCGCGAACTCGGCGATTTTCACCTGCTGTTCCGCGTAGAATGCCCGCTTGTCCACGCCGTCCGCCATGACCTTTTCGCCCAGCTGGCCTCTGGTCAGCTGGTGCAGCACCAGACGCTTCTCGCCCGTATTGATCACGGCGCCATTGTACAGTTCCTCAAATTTCTCAGCCAGCTGGCATTCCTCGGCCAGTTTCTTCAGCTGATCCAGGATCTGGTCGTCCACACGCTTTGCGGCATAGGAATAAATCAGTCCGGCCGCCATGGGAATCTGGTATTTCGCAACGCGTTCCGTTCCCTTTTCTCCGCTCAGAACCTCTTTCAGGTCAACAGCGTGGTTGTCTTTCTGTATTTCCTGATAGGTGCTCAGGGTGTCCAGATTTTTCCATTGATTCATGCTCAGCCCTCCGTTCGCATATTGTGTTTGTATTATACCGCGTGCTTATCCTTGTTTCAAGCGAAAAGAAAGATCAGAAGGCATTCATTTCCTTCTGATCCTGTCTTTCAGTCGTTCAGAACACGTTTCAGGAACTCCCTCGTTCTCAGGCTCTTCGGGTTGGTAAAGATCTCGGACGGCGGTCCTTCTTCTTCAATAATCCCGTCCGCCATATAGACCACATGGGAGCTCACATCCCGGGCAAAGGACATTTCATGAGTAACCACCAACATGGTCATCTTGTCCCGGGCTAGGGATTTCATGACATCCAGCACTTCCCCGACCATTTCCGGATCCAGTGCGGAGGTCGGTTCGTCAAACAGCAGGACTTCCGGTTCCATGGCAAGTGCCCTGGCAATCGCGACTCGCTGTTTCTGTCCTCCGGAAATCTGATCTGGCCTGGCGTTGATGTAAGGGGCCATGCCGACCTTGTTCAGATAGTACAGGGCGCGCTTCTTGGCTTCTTCCTTGTTGATTTTGGAAACCTTCTGCTGCCCGATCATGCAGTTTGCCAGCACCGTCATATTGTTGAACAGGTTGAAGTTCTGGAAAACCATTCCGACTTTGGCGCGGTATTCGGAGGGATTGATTTTCCCCTTGGATATATCCTTACCATGGAAAAGGATCTCGCCTGTTGTCAGGGTTTCCAGCAGGTTTATACACCTGAGCAGCGTGGACTTTCCGCTTCCGCTGGCGCCGATAATGCTCGTCACGTCACCCTTGTCAACGGTAAAGTCTATATCTTTCAGCACTGCGTGGGATCCGAAGGCTTTGGAGAGATGACGGACTTCCAGGATATGTTCGCTCATTTTTTCTCTCCTTTGTAGTCTTTGCTGATCTCGTCAAAGGGAGTGCCCGCTTCCGCAGGATAGCTGTAGGTGCCGGCAGCCATCACCAGCTGGTCGGTATTGACCAGCTCGTAGTTGGATTTGCCGGCTAGCTTTTTCTCCATTTTACGCAGCAGGAAGGAAGCCAGCAGCGTCAGGCACAGGTACCCGATCATTTCCATAAAGGCAGATGGGAAATACTTGAATACCGCACCGGATACCATTTTATGCACCGCGAAAAAGTCGGAGAATCCGATAATGAACATCACGGAAGTATCTTTGACATTGATAATGTAGTTGTTTCCGATCTGAGGCATAATGTTGCGCAGTGTCTGTGGCAGAATCACGTACAGCATCGTTTGCCAGTGGTTCATGCCGATGGCCTTGGCTCCTTCAAACTGTCCGGGATCAATGCTCATGATCCCGCCGCGGACAGATTCCGCCATGTACGCGCCCGTATTGATGGATACGACAATGATGCTGACTGTCCAGATATCCTTGAAGGAAATGCCGAAGAAGTATGGCATCCCATAGTAGATAAAGACAGCCTGCAGGATCATGGGCGTCCCCCGGAAGATTTCCACATACGCGCGGAGAATGATCCGGATCAGTTTCAGCAGGAAACGCTTGATAAAATGATCGTTGGGCCCGTATGGAATCGTCTGCAGGATGCCGCAGAGGAATCCGATAATACACCCGATCAGCGTCGCTGTCACGGCGAGGATCAGCGTATTTGCGATTCCCGTCAGATATACAGTGCCGTATTTGGCCCATAGCGAGCCGACATCCGAAAGAAGCTGTGCAAACATATCGGTTTTCCCTTATACCTTTAATAACCCGATTCCGGTCTTATTCGCTCAGGGGCTGGATCTTGATCGCTTCCTGCATGAGCGCATTGAAGTCGTCCGCGGTCTTGCCGCTCAGATAACTGTTCATGGCTTCGACCAGCGCGGTATTGCCCTTCTGGACAGAGATTCCGATGTTGATTTCTTCGTCTGACACCTGGAAGTCATCTCCGCTTCCCGCAAAGTCCAGGATGACCAGATCCGGATAAGCGATCAGAGCGCCCTGTGCCGTCGGCATATCGGTGCAGACGAAATCAACCGTACCGGATTCCACAGCCATCAGCATCGCCGGAGCGGATTCGGCGGCCATGCCGATCTTGGCATCGGGAATCTGGGGCAGGCAGGAATCGTACCAGATCGTACCGCTCTGACTGGTGCAGGTGCCGCCGGCCAGTTCGGAAATACCCTTTGCGTTGGCAAAAGCGCTGTCCTTCTTCGCCAGGCAAACGATCGTGGCATAGAGATAGGGGCCGGCGAAATCGACAGCTTCCATCCGTTCAGATGTCATGCTCTGTCCGGCAATCACGGCGTCGCAAATGCCGCTCTGCACAGCGGGAATCAGGGAGTCCCAATCCAGCTGCATGACTTCCAGCTGCCAGCCGTTCGCTTCGCAGATGGCTTTGGCAGTCATGACATCGTAGCCGTTTGCGTACAGCTGGGAATCTTTGATCGGAACAGCACCGTTGGAATCATCAGGCTGGGCCCAGTTATAGGGGGCATAAGCGCACTCCATCGCCACCGTCAGCACGCCGTCTTCCAGACCGGGAATCGGGGCTTCCGCGCATGCAACGGGAATCAACGCCATCATCAGGACGAGCAGCATGGATAGAATCTTTTTCATTTTCAAATCCTCCAGACGTAAATTTCGTTGAGTCAACCGCTATTATTGTATGATTCCCGTTATTCTGTTACAAGTTTTTTTGATGTACAGAATCAGTCACGACGGTTGTCCTGTCGGTTCGCTCATCTGTACCGTCACGTAGTTGTACGGAATCTCGATTTGCGCCTGATCCAGCGCGCTCTTGACCCGGGAGTTGATATCATCCTTCACGCGTTCCGTCGGGTTGCTGGGATTATAGTACACCGTTGTAGCCATCTCCAGTCCGCTCGCCTGATAGGCAATGAAGTAAACAGGAGAATACTCATCCCCCTCCCTGGGTTCGGAGTAGGGACTTTCCCGGATGGCGTCCTGGATTACCTGCTTCACCTGATCCATCCTGGAGTTCAGCCCAACGACAAACCGGAAATGAATGCTCCTTGTCTTGGTCATATAGCTCAGATTGGTAATCCGTTTGCTGTTGATCTCGCTGTTGGGAATCACGATTTTCAGGGTATCGATCCCCTGCAGCACCACGTGCCGGATCGTAATATCCTTCACGACGCCGCCTGTCCCGTCGTCCAGTTCAATCCGATCCCCGATGTTGAAAGGCCTCGTGGTGCTGATCATAAATCCGCAGAACATGTCGGACAGGATCGGTTTCGCGGCGAAACCTGCGATCGCGGCCAGCACGGCAGTCCCCTGAAACAGAGAGCTGCCGAAGCTTTGCGTGACGCTGCTGCCCATAATGACCGCCATCGTGGCAATGAAGATAATCAGGAATCGGATCAGCCTTTCGGAAAACCGGGCATTGATTCCGTCAAACTTGGCGATCCATTTTCTGGCTACTTTCTTTTCAAATTTCAGCAGCAGAAAAACGATCACCGCGGCGATCGCCGCGTGAAGGCAGAAATATACCCATTCGTTGATGGCCGTATGTTTGCTGAGGAACTCTTGAACAGTTTGCATGCCTTTTTTCTCCGTTTCATGGGTGGATTGCATCTCACCCACTCGCTTATGCTGAACGTATCACAGATTACCGATGTATTTATGACATCAGGAAGTTCTTCACCTTGTAGAGCAGAATCAGGTCAAATGTTCCGTTGAGGATGTAGCAGATCCCGACATAGACCATCAGCATATTCTCCACTGCGGCCGGATGGAATACGATAAACACACCGCCGGCAATCATCAGAACGGATAAGACAATAATCAGTCCTTTTCCGGGATATTGTTCTGGCATACTGAGCGTAGCCATATTGCTCATTCCGTTCAGAATCAGTCCGATCCCTGTTATAATTGGAAACAGATCCACAAATGCATCTGTGTAGATCCATGCGATCAGACCGAGCAATGCCATAACAGCTCCGGTCGCAAGCTGCATGGACTCCTTCACTGGGGCAAAGAAATACATTAGGATACAGCCCACGCCGCAGGCAAGCAGCATGCCTGCCGCGATTTTGACCATCACGCTCATGGCGGACCTGCGGGCGATAATCAGCGCGATACCGAAGGCGATGCTGATGAGAGCAGGAATAAGTTTGGTTCGATGTAGTCTTTTAATGGCTTCGTTCATTGGTTTTCCCTCTTTCCTTTCCATAATGCCATAATTAATTCTACATGCTTTTTCTTTTTTCCTGTATATTATGTTGTTTTATGAACTTAACTGTCGCAAAACGCATTTTTAACTCTTCGTCAGCTAGTTTGTTTATTCAACTGATACAGCATCTTCAGGCAACCATACACGGATGATCTTATCTTTCCCCTTATACTCAAAACAATACCAGCCGTTTTCCTCTTTTAGAACGGTACCGGTTGTTCCTGCTTCGGGAGTAAACTTTGCCACCTGTTGTTTATAGACGGTTCCGGGACCGTAATATGCAATTGTATCCTGTACAACTGTTGCCGGCCTGTCAGATAAAATATCCTGCGGTACCCTGCCGACATCTATGTCAACGCGCCAGTATCCTGTATATCCGCGGACAATCGCACCTTTGCATTCATACTCAATTTCCAGCCACGTCATTCCTCCGTTATCCCGTGCGCAGGAAAGAACATGAACTACCTTAATGCCTCTGTCTTCACCCAGTCCGTTGTATTGTGTGGAAGGGCCCGAATTGATACCGACTTCTTCAAGCATTTTTGCGGATAATGGGAATCCGTAATCGGTTGCTTCATTGGTCGCTGCTTCCAGCTTCAGCCACATAACCGGACGGGCTACATTATCCGCAGTGTATAGATAATTGGTTCCTTTCCCGCCGGGAACATACAGTTCTCCTCCGCCGCCTACCCAGGCTATTTTCTTTTTTGCAACATCCGTCCTTACCAGCCAGGAGCTTCCTCCGGTGTTCTTGTTTACATAGGCGCCTTCTTCCCCATACTCCATAGCATACGGTGTCGCATAACAGATATACGGACGGTTCAGATACTCCCGCACCTGATCCGGATCCAGCAAAAAGCAATAATCTTCAGAATCGCTCACCTCTGTAGGAACAATATAGGAACGCTCTTTCTCGGAAAACACTGCCAGGAACTCGGAATTCAGCCAGGTGCGAACATCTGTATCTCCCCAATACGTCTTATTGTTATTCCGATGATACTTAAGCGTATATAATCCAAACTCCGACATAGCCAGAACGGTTCCGGAAGATTCATCTGTATCCAATACACGCCATACGATCGGTTCTTTTCCGTTCACCGTAAATCCATCCTGTTCAAATTTCCCGAAATAGAAGCGATAGCCTGGACGAATATCACTAAGGTCTATAGAATCATCCGGTTCTTCATATTCCGGTTCTGATTCAATATAATCTCCCTGTCTAGGTCTCTTGGTTCCGCATTTGGGACAGAACGTATCATTATTTTTGTTGCCGCATTTGGGGCAAATCCATTCCTTGGATGCTCCGCATCCCGGACAAAATTGATCATCGTTCCCCGTTCTGCCGCATGAAGGGCATGTCCACGTTTCCTCCCCTAGCGCCCATGTGCAGCTGAAAAGCATGATGAATGCAACGATCAGGATTACAGGTTTTCCAGGAACGTAATGATAATGATTCTTCATACAGCAGGCCCTCCGGATTCTTAATTCTATTGTTTCCGTAGCATTTACATTATATCATTTGTATTCGGTAGATCAACAGAATCTTTCATAATCTCGATGCATTGTAACTCCCCTTTTTCATTTTCGCGCAAGTCGTCCTTTGTTATTATCGGCAACATAATGACTAACGCCAAACCGTTCGAATCATGAAACCACCCATTTTGTATATGCTCCTTGAAAAATGCTTTCATCGTATGTAGAATACTGTCATGAACTGAAAGCAGAAGGTATTGAACGAATTTTGTCCGTGACGCCATGTCAAAGCTAGCCTTCTTTTCACGTTCAATTTATTTTCTCTCGCTGCCGTTTCCCAATATTCTGTCTGTTGTTCCCAATAAATACCAGATCAGGAGGCGCTCATGAACGAAAAACTGATTCTGATAACAAATGATGATGGAATTCAGTCCAAAGGGCTGGAGCGCCTGGTCGGATTTGCTTCTGCGTTTGGGCAGGTATGGGTCGTTGCCCCGGATGGACAGCGAAGCGCCGCTTCGCACAGTATCACAATCCATGGATCCATGGATGTTTACCCGTATGATTATCCTGTAAAAGGGGTCCGCGCTTTTTTGAATCCGTCTGCATGTAAACGGGATTTATAACGAGGAATCAGAAGAAGGAACGGATTTCCGCGCATTGATCGACAAGTATATTTCGATCGGTGTCATTCAGAACATTTGCTGAACTTGATTGCCTGAAATAGCAGTTCAAGATTCTTCCCGGTCATTCTTGTTCATTCGAATGAGAGCCGGATCAGAATCTGATTCATTTGCAATATCGTGATACTCACATCGTATCTGAAGAAATTGGCATGGTTTTCCGTCTCGAAGCTGAAATTTCCGATCAGCTTGAATGGGATGCCATTAGAATAATAATAGTATTGTGCAACCAGATAAAACAGCATATGCGCCTGGCACTGGTGATACGATGAAGTAACAATCGTGATTTCATGAATCCCCTGTTCCCTGAGAATTCTGAATGTATTGATGGCGTTATCCGCCGTCGTCATCGCCTGCTCATCGATGAAGATCCTGTCCGCGGCAATCCCTTTTGTTTCTGTCAGGTACTGCTTCATCAGCCCTGCTTCGGTATGCTTCTCCGGATTATTGAATCCTGTAGCACCGCCGGAACAGATAATTACAGAATCCGGTTTTCAAAGCTGAATATTCCGCCGCCGAGATGATCTGTATACGGGTTTCCTTCTTCAAAGCCGATCTCTGAAATGCCGCAGTTTCCGGTGATGAAAGTCGTAATACCCTGCAGCAGAAATGGCTGGAAATACGGAAGTGGTTCCTTTTTGATGGCAAACCAGTCGTTATGTGAATGCCCGTCAATAAAGCCGGAAGAGATGGATTTCCCCTTCAGGTCAAAAACGCTGTCTGCGGGAAGATCGACCCTATCTGCGATTTTTGCAATTCGGTCCTCCTCCAGCAGGAGATCCGCCGTATAGGGATCCGTACCGGTTCCGTCGTATATCCGGACGTTTTTCAGCAGTTGTCTCATACTTCTCCCAATCCTTTCATTGTCAGTCATGCCCGTTTCCGGATAGGCACCGGCTGGCCCGCCGAAATAAAGCCGGTTCCAATCCCGGAGATTGATCCTTCCGACCGGATGATACGAGTCATAATAACACTTTTACCGGACCAAAGATACGCCATTCGGAATGCAGGAAAAGAAAAAAGCCTCGGAAACCTTCTGATTTCCGGGGCTTGCAGCATTTCCTTAACGTTTGCTGAACTGGGGAGCACGGCGGGCTGCTTTGAGGCCGTACTTTTTGCGTTCCTTCATACGAGGATCGCGGGTTAGCAGGCCGGCCTTCTTCAGGGTGCCGCGCAGTTCGGGATCAGCCTTGCACAGAGCGCGGCTGATGCCATGGCGGATCGCGCCAGCCTGGCCGGTCAGTCCGCCGCCTTTGACGTTGACCATCACATCGAAATTGCCGATGTTGGTCAGGGTCAGGGGCTGACGAACAGTCATCTTCAGTGTTTCAAGTCCGAAATAGTTGTCAATGTCGCGCTTGTTAATCACAACTTTGCCATCGCCGGCTACCAGACGGACGCGGGCAACGGCTTTCTTGCGGCGACCTACAGCACTGTATTCAACCTTAGCCATTTTTCTTTACTCCTTTCCGCGTCTCACTTCAGGTCGAGCACTTCAGGCTTCTGAGCGGCCTGTTCATGCTCCGGACCAGCGTAAATCTTCAGCTTCTTCGCCATTTGACGGCCCAGCGGTCCCTTGGGCAGCATGCCCACAACCGCGCGGCGAACCGCGAACTCGGGCTTCTCAGCCATCAGCTTGCGATACTTGGTTTCTTTCAATCCGCCGGCATATCCGCTGTGATGATAGTAAACCTTCTGGTCCAGCTTTTTGCCGGTCAGGATCGCTTTGGAAGCGTTGATAATGATGACGAAATCACCGGTATCCATGTTGGGGGTATAAATGGGCTTGTTTTTGCCGCGCAGAATGTTCGCGACCTGGCTGGCCAGACGGCCCAGCACCATTCCATCTGCGTCTACGACATACCATTTACGGTCAATGTCAGCAGCTTTCGGAATAAAAGTCTTCAAAGGATTTTCCTCCTCGAGTAATGGTAGATCATTCCTTCCATGATGGTCGCATGGTCAGAAATAGTGTCAAGAGCTACCGGGGCTAGCGGAGCTATTGAAGCCAAAGAAGATTTTATCTCATTATACACAGGAAAGTCAAGCATTTTCTTCGCTTTTTTGTGATTTTTCCCGATAGTTTTGCCGATTTTCAGAAGTTCATCATTTCTTTTCAATACTCAGAGAGCATTCCCTGTCCGGATTCCCAGTTTCTGCATCTTGACTTCCAGTTCTTTCACATCCCCGTGAAACACAATCCCCTGCCAACCGCACCCGATCGCGGCCGCCACATTGGCCGGTGCGTCGTCAATAAACAGGCATTCTTCGGGCTTCAGGAGGAATTTATCCGTGAAAAGCTGGTAAATCTGCGGATTGGGTTTGACAACCCGGACGTCGCAGGAGATCAGTTTACCTTCCAGGAGCCGGCTGACGGAAAACCGGGGCCAATATGTATGCTGGGCTACGCTGGCATTGCTGAGGAGAAGCAGCCGGTATCCCGCTTCTTTCAGCCGTTTAGCCAGATCTTCCATCCCCGGCATCGCGTCCCCCGGCTCTGCCCAGGAATACAGCAGACGTTTCACTGTTCCATGCAGGCGTTCAGGAAACCGCGGCAGGATCAGCGGTTCTGCCGTCTCCTCCGTCAGGATACCCAGATCCATCTGTGCCCATTCCGTGGAAAGAAACAGCTCATTCAGAATACTTTTCCGGTCGCCTGGATCATGGACACCCTCCCGATCCAGGAAATAGGTCGGGTCAAACCGGATCAGCACATTTCCCATATCAAAGACGATATTTCTGATGTTAAGCTCACTCACAGGAGGAACCTCCGTCACCTGCAGGCAATTTCCCCTCTGCCGCAGCGCTGAATCCGAGTTTTTGCTTGATTGACTGAAGTTTCTTCTTTCTCCTGTCACGGATTGCCAGCCGTTCGCCCAGATCCCGGGAACCGACACCGTACACCAGGTACAGGATCAGGCCGGAGATAATCATGATGAATACCGTGGAGGCGCATCGCCGTCCGGAAGCATTCATATTAACGTTGTTTCGTCCTTCATCCTCGCACATGCTCTGGATGACCATCGCGTAAGTAGTGCCCTCCGCTTTCTTAAAGGTAGCGCCCATGTCATATTCCGAGAACAGCGCGTTGAAGTTCAGGGCGAACACAGCCAATACGCTCGGGAGAACAATCGGCAGTTTGACCCGTAGGAATGTCACTACCTGGCTGGCTCCGAGGTTTCGGGCTGCGTCTTCCAATTCCTCATCAATCGCATAGAACGCCGCTTTGATCATCCGCACGGCAAACGGCAGTTTCACCACCATATAGGCAATGACAATGAGGATTCGGACATTTTCCTTCATATACAGGTTCTGGCCGAAGACATAGAAGACATTGCCGTTGAAGAAGGTCCGGTAGGAATAGCAAATCAGAATGGTCGGCAGCAGCCAGGGGAACAGCATACAGGCTTCCACCACCCTGCCGCGTTTTTTCTTCTTGTGTTTAAAGATATAGTTCACAGCTACCACAACAATCACACAGGCAAGTGCGGCAGCGATCGCGCTCATGATAAAGCTCAGTCGGATGCCGCCGACAGTTTTCTCATTGCCGAACACGCCGGAGATGGCGCCTCTGCTGACCATCTCTTTTCCTTTCCAGTTCTGGTAGACATAGTCTTGATTTCCGAAGTAGTTGGACAGCGTCCAGGATGAGAAGTCAAGCGTTTTATTCCGGACGTTGCCCCAGTTCTGGAAGGAGAACAAAATGATCATGACCACCGGGGTCATATAGATAATGAATAACACATAGGCATAGATATGAACCAGAACATTGGCCACCGGATTCTGGATCTTCTGCTTGACCAGTTTTGCCTTGGTTTTGCTGACAGAAAGGTAATGTCCCTTGCTCTCGTAATGGTTCAGTGTCAGCAAAAGCACAATCGTGCACATGGCCAGAATGACAGACAGCAAAGCCGCCCGTGCCTGCGGGAAGGCTTCGTCTGCCACAGACGATCCTGCCAGCCGTACAATCTCCGGGTTGATGGAGTTGTATCCCAGCAATGTCGGTGCGGACATGGCGCACAGGCCGGTGATGAAGGTCATGACTGTCAGGGAAAACAGGGTGGGAAGCAGCGTCGGCATGACGACTTTCCACAGAACCTTGAACGGACGGGCGCCCAGGTTGCGGGCCGCCTCCACGGTATTGTAGTCAATGCCCCGGATCGCGTTGCGGAGGAAAAGGGCATGATTGGAAGTACAGGCAAATGTCATCGTGAACAGAACAGCGTTGAATCCGGTAAACCATTGTTTGTTTATCCCTGGGAAAACATCTGCCAGCCATTTTGTCATCAGTCCGTTCGGATCGTACAGGAACTGATATCCGGTGACCAGGGCAACGCCGGAATAAATCAGTGTTGTCATGTATCCAAGCCGCAGGATCTTGGCCCCTTTGATATCAAAGTACTCCGTCAGCAGAACGATGGAGATGCCGACCACGTTCACCGTGATCACCAGACAGACCGCCAGCTTAATGGAGTTCAGCAGAAACTGCGGCATGTTGCCGGCAAAGAAGAACCGGATGACCGCAAAGGGGTCGGGGTTTCCGGCTGCGTCCGTTTCCCGGAAAACGGATGTCAGCGTATTGAAACAGGGGATCACCATAAAGCCCAGGAAGAGATAGATGAACAGAACGCCGCCGAAGATCCCCCAGAGCTTTCCGATGCCGTACTTTTGCGTGCTTTTGATTGGAGCCTGCATATTCTCACCCCCGTCAATAGCTCATGATATCCGCCGGATCAATTCGCAGAATAACCTGGTCACCGGGCTCGTAGATATTGATCCCATCGTTCTTTTCAACGGCTTTCAATGTTTGTCCGGCCGCCTGAATCGTATACTTGATAAACAGGCCG
Source organism: uncultured Clostridia bacterium (assembly GCA_947166385.1). Classification (GTDB taxonomy): domain Bacteria; phylum Bacillota; class Clostridia; order Christensenellales; family Aristaeellaceae; genus Aristaeella. The sequence continues at coordinate 136,465 of CAMVEB010000001.1, forward strand.
TAATACTCCTGGGATTCAATGACGCCGGGGATCTCCGCAGCGTTTCCGGATGTTTTCTTTTCCTCTCCGGCCGCCCGGACACCGACCCGCTCCAGCCGGATATAATGTGCTTTTCCCGGAGCAAGGCTCATCTTTCCGATGATTTCATCGCCCAGCTTGTTGATGTCTCCGATAAAATTAGCCACAAACTCTGTCTGCGAATGGTTGTAAACTTCATTGGGCTTCCCGATCTGCTCGATATATCCCTTGTTGAATACGGCGATCCGGTCGGAAAGCGTCAGCGCCTCTTCCTGGTCATGGGTCACATAGATAGTGGTGATGCCGAATTCCCGCTGCATTTTCTTCAATTCATTCCGAAGGTTGACGCGCAGCTTCGCATCCAGGTTGGACAGCGGTTCATCCATGCAGATGATGGCAGGCTCGGTAACCAGAGCACGTGCGATCGCCACGCGCTGCTGTTGTCCGCCGGAGAGCTGGGAAACCGCTTTCGCCAGCTGTTCGTCCGTCAGGTCTACTTTGCGGGCGATGGTGGTGACTTTACGGTCAATCTCGTCCTTCTTCATCTTTTTGATTTTCAGGCCGAAAGCAATATTGTCCCTGACGGTCATCGTCGGGAAGAGGGCATAGGACTGGAATACGATTCCGATGTTCCGCTTTTCAATCGGTACATGCGTGATATCTTTCCCCTGCATCTGAACTGTTCCGCTGACTGGCTCAATAAAACCGGTAATCGTTCTCAGCGTTGTGGTTTTTCCGCAGCCGGAAGGCCCGAGAAAGGTAAAGAACTCCCCTTCCTTGACATGTACGTTGATGTTATGCAGTGCCTCGAAGTCCCCGAACTTCACGACAATATCGGTTAATTTGATCATATGCGTCCAGCTCCTTATATCCATTTGCTTTGCTTGTTCCGGCCGGGCAGCTTCCTGCGGCTGCGACAGCCGACAAAAAGTGGACGGGTCCGAAGGGATTCGGACCCGTCCGGAAATCTTCCGTGATTACTGTTCAGCAGCCTGGGTCAGGGTTGCCCAGTCCAGATTGTCCCAATCGGGTTCTGCGGGAGCATTCGCATTGTCCGCCCAGTAGAAGCCCAGGTTGGTCATGATGTTCGTCCATTCGGAGGAATGAGCGCCCACATATTCGGCATAGGTCATTTCGGTGCCGGGCACGGTAGTCAGGGAGCAGTTCTTGATCGCATAGATCGGAGGAACTTCATCGTACAGTTCCTTCACGGCGTCAGTGTTGCAGGGATAGGAGTCAAAAGCGTTGGACCATTCAATCTGTGTCGCAGCAGAGCCGAACCACTCCGCGAAGGCTTTCACGGTTTCGGTTTCTGCTTCGGAACGGCCTTCCCGGTCAAGCACGCCGATGTACTCGGCAATGTAATAGGTGCCGTCTGCGATGTCAACCAGTCCCCAGTTCTCGCCTACCGGAACACCCGTCAGGGGATGTTCATAGGCAGAGTTGCCGGAGGTGGCGGTGATTTCACCGTACAGGGAGGAGGAGTAGAAGGTGGAAACCTGAACATCGCCGCGGATCAGGGGCTCCAGGCCGTACTTGTCACCGGTATTCTGGCCGTTGGCGCAGTACTGCCACAGCTTCTTCCAGCCGTCCACAGAAATTCCGCCGGCGGGGGATTCCGGATCAGTGAACGCGTACAGCATAGCATTGTTGATATTCATGTTGGTGGTGCCGCCCACTTTGCCCTGGCGGTACCACTTATAGCCGGAATCAACCAGATCGGCCCAGTGATCGAATTTCAGAGCCTCGCCGTTGGTGCCGAATTCATCATTCCGGTACAGCATCAGAATGTTCTGGATAACCAGTCCGTAGGCTTTGCCGTCGAACTTGTATTCGCCGACAGTATCTGCCCAGGAGGGAGTCCAGTCCATGACCTTCAGGTTCTCATACTGGCCGTTGACCAGCTGGGACCAGCGGACTTCGTTCAGGCCGAAAATAATATCGCCGTCCTTGTTCTCGTTGGCGGCCTGCACTGCAGCCGTGTCGCCGGAAATGACGGAGTTGTCGTCGATGGAAATGTTGAAACCGGCTTCCTTGGCCTTTTCAATCAGCCAGGTCGCCCGTTCAGTGGAGTTGGAGTTGGAATAGATCCTGATGGTGTAATCATCTGCGCTGGCAAAGCTGCACAGAGAAAGCACCATAATCGCGGCTACCAAAACAGCCAGAATCTTTTTCATGGGAAACCCTCCTATGTTTTTTTCACCGCAAAGCGGTGTTTTGTTGGAGGTATTATACTAAAAAAAGGTTGCTAATGCAACCGTTTTTTCAGGAATCTGTTTTTTTGGTTCGCTTATTGGAGAAATCTCATATATTCATTCAGCACATTGAACAGCATATCGCCGGAGCAGACCGGAAGAATATAATCGGTTTTTCCGATTTGTTCAAAAGCATAGAAATCCGCTGTCTTTGTCAGAACCAGCGCGGGGATAATATCGGTGTTTTTCCCGAACAGAATCTCCAGGTACGGTACATATTTGGCGGCCTGGAGGACTTCCTCCGGTTCGATCTGGTCCTTCATCTTGAATTCCAACGAGAATACTCTTCCGGGAGTGATAATCAGTACATCTGCATAAATCCGGATCATTCGGGCCTTGTTGAAACGGAATTCAAAGACGGTTTCCCATGGACCGAAATCAATCTCTGTCATATCCCGGAGGTCTTCAAACAGGGTCCGGATCGTCTCCCGGCAGTCGGCAAAAGAGTGAATCAGTCCTCGGGTATCGTTCAGGTTGCGGCCGATTCTGCGGCAGCCTTCCTTCAGTTCCTCCAGCCATTCTTCCGGTTCCCGCGCCAGAAACTCGTCTGCCGTCCCGTACCATCCGGAAAACTCGTACAGGCCTTCATGGCGGATTCCCTGCCGGATCATCGCGTGCCAGCGGTATTCCCTGTCCTGGTAACACATTTCCCGCATCAGAGCGGATGAGAACAGCATGCGGCTGACCGCCGTTTTGTCCAGCCCGGTCTCCCGGGCAATTTCCCGTGCTTTCAGACCGTCGCTGCGGGAGATCAGTGCATAGACTTCACGCTCATCCCGGGAAAAAAGGTCTGTTTCCCTGTGTCCCAATGCGGTCCTCCTCAGACAGTAATCTCTTTCAGGTCATAGGGCGTTGTCTGGTAAACCATGTAATTCAGCCAGTTGGCATACAGCAGATTGGCGTGGCTCCGCCAGGTCACAATCGGTTCTTTGGTATCGTCGTCGTCCGGATAATAGTTTTTGGGAACCTGGATCTTCAGCCCGGCATTCTTGTCCCGCAGGTATTCCTTTTCCAGTGTCAGCGGATCATATTCGCTGTGTCCCATAATAAAAATCTGCCGTCCGTTATCGGTGGCTGCCGCGTATACGCCGGCTTCTTCGGATGAAGCCAGAATTTTCAGGGCATCGCAGCGTTCAAGATCTTCCCGGTAAACCGTGGTATGTCGGCTGTGAGGTGCCATGAACACATCGTCAAAGCCGCGGAGCAGGATGTAGTTCTTCCGCTCCGCCCTGTGCGGAAACACGCCGAAAAGCTTCTGGTCCATCATATGTTTCCGGATTCCGAAATGGTAATACAGGGCAGCCTGCGCACCCCAGCAGATATGAAAGGTGGAGTGCACATGCTTTTTGCTCCACTCGAAGATCTCACACAGTTCCTGCCAGTATTCCACTTCTTCGAAAGCCAGGTGTTCCACAGGGGCGCCGGTAATAATCATCCCGTCAAAATTCTGGTCGCTGATTTCCGGAAATGTTTTATAAAAAGCTGTCAGGTGTTCTGCAGAGGTGTTCTTGGAGATATGACTCCGCATTTTGATCAGTTCGGTTTCCACCTGCAGCGAGGTATTTCCCAGCAGGCGAAGGAGCTGCGTCTCGGTATCAATCTTTGTTGGCATCAGATTAACGATGGCGATCCGCAGCGGACGGATGTCCTGTGTTGTGGCCCGCGTTTCCGTCATCACGAAGATGTTTTCTTCCGTCAGCGTTTTATAGGCCGGCAGCTCATTCGGAATCTTGATTGGCACGATGTTTCCTTCCCTTCCTGTGAATGTGAAGAAATCCGGAACAGTGTAGCATAAAACAGAAAAAAAGAACAGCACCCACGAACGCGGGTGCTGTCCTTTTTTTGACTTAATACATGCCGCCCATACCGGCTCCGCCGGCCGGAGCTGCAGGTTCGGGTTCGGGGATATCAGCCACCAGGGATTCGGTAGTCAGGATCATTGCTGCGATGGATGCGGCGTTTTGGAGTGCGCTGCGGGTCACCTTGGTAGGATCGATGATACCGCGCTCTACCATATCCACATATTCACCCTTCAGGGCATCATATCCGTAGCCGGTCTTCTTGGCGTTCTTGATATGATCAACAATAACGCTGCCGTCGATGCCTGCATTCATGGCGATCTGACGGATCGGCTCCTCCAGGGCGCGCAGGATGATCTGGACACCTGTCTTGGCATCTCCCGCATAGTTGTCCAGCAGAGCGCCAACCTTCGGGATCACGTTCAGCAGGGCGATACCGCCGCCGGGCACAATGCCTTCCTCGGCTGCCGCACGGGTCGCGCTCAGAGCGTCCTCGATCCGCATCTTGCGTTCTTTCATTTCCACTTCCGTAGCAGCGCCGACCTGGATCACAGCGACACCGCCGGCCAGCTTGGCCAGCCGTTCCTGCAGTTTTTCACGGTCATAATCGCTGGTGGTTTCGGCGATCTGGGCCTTGATCTGATTGACACGGGCTTCGATGGCAGTCTTCTCGCCGGCGCCGTCGATAATCGTGGTGTTTTCCTTGTTGACCTTCACCTGCTTTGCTTTGCCAAGCAGGTCCAGGGTCGCTTCCTTCAGTTCCATGCCGGTCTCGGAAGAAATCACGGTACCGCCGGTCAGGATGGCGATATCCTGCAGCATTTCCTTGCGGCGGTCGCCGAATCCGGGTGCTTTGACGGAAACGCAGGTAAATGTACCGCGCAGCTTATTGACCACCAGGGTGCTCAGGGCTTCACCCTCGACATCTTCCGCGATAATCAGCAGCTTTTTGCCGGTCTGCACAACCTGCTCCAGCACAGGCAGGACTTCCTGGATCGCGCTGATCTTCTTATCAGTGATCAGAATCAGCGGATCATCCAGCACCGCTTCCATCTTTTCAGTATCAGTGACCATATAGGCGGAAGAATACCCGCGGTCAAACTGCATGCCTTCCACGGTCGTCATGCCGGTCGTCATGGTCTTGCTTTCTTCCACGGTGATAACGCCGTCGGCACCGACAGTTTCCATAGCATCGGAAATCAGTTTGCCGATGGTTTCATCTGCGGCGGAGTTGGAAGCGACCTGTTCAATTGCCTGCTTGCCGTTAATAGGCTGGCTCTGTTCGCGCAGACCGTTTACAGCCGCTTCGGTAGCTGCCTCGATGCCCTTCTTCAGGATCATCGGGTTCGCACCGGCAGCCAGGTTGCGAAGGCCTTCCCGGACAATCGCCTGCGCCAGCAGAGTCGCGGTAGTGGTACCGTCGCCGGCAACATCATTGGTCTTGGTGGAGACTTCCTTCACCAGCTGGGCGCCCATGTTTTCAAAGGGATCTTCCAGTTCTATTTCCTTGGCGATGGTAACACCGTCATTGGTAATCAGCGGAGCGCCGTATTTCTTGTCCAGTACAACATTGCGGCCTTTTGGTCCCAGGGTGATCTTGACTGTATCAGCCAGCGCGTTGACGCCCTTTTCCAGGCTCCGGCGTGCTTCTTCCCCGTATTGAATCTTCTTAGCCATAAATCTCTATCTCCTTTTTCTCTGAATTATTCTACAACAGCCAGAATGTCGCTTTGCCGGACGATGATCAGTTCCTCGCCGTCCACTTTCACTTCGGTTCCGGCATACTTGGAATAGATCACCTTCTGGCCTTCCTTAACATTCATGGTGATTTCCTTACCGTCCACATTTCCTCCCGGACCGACAGCAAGCACAATCGCCATCTGAGGCTTTTCCTTGGCGCCGCTGGTCAGAATCAGGCCTGATTTTGTTGTTTCTTCAGCTTCGCAGTTCTTGATGACAACGCGGTCACCCAAAGGCTTCACGGTCATGTATAATTCCTCCTGTCATACTTTACGGTTTTTTGCTTTTAGCACTCATTTGAGGTGAGTGCTAATAACATCATGTAATATAATGCATTTGCCCGCATTCCGCAACTATGATGATGCGCAAAAATCCTGTAATTTCTCTTTTATATATTGTTTTTTATCTATATTCTTTGTTTTTCTCCGTTTTCCGTGATTTCAGGAATATCTTTCTCATGTGTTACAATAATTTGAATTGTCGGAAATCTTTGCCGGCGCTCAGTCTTTCTATGGAAAGGATTTCTCTGCTGATGGAAAAGGCCTCTGAAATTGCTGCCTCTCTCCTCTCCTGGTATGACAGGTGTGCCCGTTCCATGCCCTGGCGGGGAATCAATAATCCTTATTATACCTGGGTCAGTGAAGCAATGCTGCAGCAAACCCGGGTTGAAACCGTTTTGTTTTATTATGATCGCTTTATTGCCCGTTTTCCGGCGATTTCCGACCTGGCTGCCGCTGATGAATCAGATGTTCTGAAGATGTGGGAAGGGCTTGGGTATTACTCCCGTGCCAGGAACCTGCACCGGGGAGCCCGGCAGGTCATGGAGGAATACGAAGGTATTCTTCCCCGGAATCCCGATCTTTTGCGGAAAATCCACGGAATCGGGCCGTACACGGCCGGTGCAATTGCCTCCATTGCCTATCAGGTGCCTGTGCCGGCCGTAGACGGAAATGTGATTCGTGTCCTTTCCAGGCTTTACGGAATTCGCGAAAGTGTTCAGCAACCTTCTGTCCGGAAAAACCTGGATCTTCTGGCTGCCGGGCTGGTACCGCTGGATCGGCCGGGGGATTATAACCAGGCGGTGATGGATCTCGGTGCCACCGTCTGCGTTTCCGGTACACCGGATTGTGGTCGCTGTCCGCTCTCTTCTTTCTGCGATGCATTTGCCTGCGGGGATGCATCCGATCTTCCGGTCCTTCCGAAAAGCAAACCGCCAAAGACGGAATACTGGACCGTCCCGGTCATTCGCTGCAGGGAATCTCTGCTTCTCCGTCTCCGAAAGGAGACCCTGCTGCAGGGACTCTGGTGTTTTCCGATGCTGTCCTGCCAGGCAGAAGAAGCGACGACATATCTGGAAAAGAAAACCGGCCTGGTCTGTCATCCGTCCGGTTCCGCTGCTCCTGCCCGTCATGTGTTCACCCACCGGATCTGGGAAATGACAGTTCTCCCGTTATTGACGGAAGACCAGCTTCCCATGCCTGGGGAGGAACGCTGGATTCCGTACAGGGAATTGTCTTCCTTGGCTTTTCCGACAGCAATGAATAAAGCACTTTTGGTGGCAGCGCAGCTTTTTGGCGTTGAAAAGAGCTTCCCGGCCGGGAAGCTCTGAGAATGAAGATAATCAATGATATGTTGTGTTTTATGCGTTCAGCATAAATGCTTTATAGGCTTTCGTCGCTTCGTACAGGTCTGCCTTGGAGATGACCTCCATCGGCGCGTGCATGTTCAGCACGGCCACCCCGCTGTCAATTACTTCCATCCCGTACAGGGCGCAGATATAGGCGATCGTTCCGCCGCCGCCCAGATCCACCCGGCCCAGTTCCGCCGTCTGCCAGCAGACCTTGTTATCATCCATGATTTTCCGTATTTTCCCGATAAACTCAGCGTTCGCGTCGTTGCTTCCTCCCTTTCCCCGACTGCCTGTGAATTTGTTGTAACAGACACCGCGGCCCAGGAAGGCGGCATTTTTCTTTTCAAAAGCGGATGCATACAGCGGATCGAAGCCTGCGCTCACATCACAGGACAGCATCCTGCTGTTCCGCAGAGTACGGCGCACCTTCAGTTCACTGTAATCCCCCATCAGATTCAGGATTTCCGCAACAGCATTCTCCAGATAGTTTGCCTGCATACCGGTCGCTCCGACGCTTCCGATTTCTTCCTTGTCCACCAGCATACCGCAGCAGGTGCTTTCCGGCGTTGTTTTGATCTCAAGGAGGGCCTGCAGCTCCGCAAAAGCGCAGCTTCTGTCATCATGGCCGTACCCCATGATCATAGACCTGTCCAGACCGAAATCCCGTGCTTTGCCGGCAGGAACCGCTTCGATTTCCGCGGAGATCATATCCTCCTCTTCAATCTGGTATTCATCCTTCAGGATCTTCAGCAAAAAGGCCTTGACCGGCTCCTTCTCCTCTCCTGCAAGCGGTTTCCCGGCTACAATGATATCCAGGTCCTCCCCGGTAATGGCTTCGCTCAGTTTCTTGGCGGACTGCTCCTGAGACAGGTGAATAAGCAGGTCGCTGACACCAACCACTGGGTCGCTTTCCTTCTCGCCGATACAAATGTTCACCGAGCTGCCGTCTTTTTTCACCACAACGCCGTGCAGCGCCAGAGGGCGGGCTGTCCACTGGTATTTTTTGATTCCGCCGTAATAATGCGTATCTGCAAGAGCAAGTCCATTGTCCTCGTAGAACGGATTCTGTTTCAGGTCAATCCTCGGAGAATCAATATGTGCGCCGACGATATTCATACCATCTTCCAAAGGTTTCTTCCCGATAAAGAAAGCCACGATGGCTTTGTTCATCTGATTCAGGTAGACTTTATCGCCGGCTTTCAGCTTTTTGTTCTGGCTGATCGCCTGATCCAGCGGGATATAACCTGCTTTTTCGAGCGCTGCAATCGCATATGCCGCGCATTCCCGTTCGGTTTTCCCGTGATCCAGGAAGTCTTTATAGGCATCCGCCAATGCTTCCAGTTTATGGTTGTCTGTCTTTTTATACTGCTTCCATGCATTCGGTCTTTCCATGAAATTCACGCTCCTTTTGACGGTATCTTACCATGATTCGGCGTGAAAAACAACTTTTCCCTTCAGCTGGCCTTCCGCAGGCTTTGCATGGCGCTCTGGGATAGATAATAATTTCGTTTCTTCTGTTTGGTGCGAATCAGAAGCCCTTCGTTCGCCATTCTGCGAAGATACCCCGCCGTGGTGGAGGTGGACAGCAGTCCGGCCGCTTCGCTGATTTCGCGGACACTGGGCTGTCTGCCATGCTCCTCAGAAAATGACATAATGTAACGAAGAATCACATTCCTTGTTTTGATGTTTCTGGGCATACAGCTGTACATATCTTTTCCCTCCTATTACTTAAGCAAGTTCATTTTCGCTGGCAAACCATCCGTCTTCCGCGATACCAAGGACTTTCCCGACGCATCGGACTTCATCTCCGTCATGGAATTTCATGACAGGATATTTCGGATTCAGACTGTGCAGCCCGTCACGCTGGTAGATTTTGATATATCCGGAATCTCCGTTTGTGAAGATTCCGATTTCACCCGGATGCAGAGACGTACCATGCTTTACCAGCACAAGATCCCCGTCATGAAATTCCGGTTCCATACTGTCACCGCTGACGCGGATCAGTTCATCCGCCTGGCGTGTCAGGATGTTTTCCTCAATCCAGACTTCGTCCCCCTGTCCTTCCCCGATGAAGAAGCTCGGTCCGGCGCAGACGGAAAGATCGCTTCTGAACAGGCGAATCAGTTTCCTCTTCTGCCGAACTGATTCGTGCTGCAGGTCGATCAGTGCTTCCATCTCTTTCAGGATGATTGTCTGATGCACAGGAGAAAGCTTCGGAAACAGGCTGTTGAACCGTTCCGGTTCTTCCGCTTTCCGTTGTTCACGGACGCCGAAAAACTCATACAGAGAAAGATTCAGTGTTTCGCACAGTACAGGTATACTGTTCAGGTCCGGACGGCTCCTTCCTGATTCCCACGCACCGACAGCGTTCTTCCCGACATGAACCAGCTGCCCGAGTTCTTCCTGGTTCATTCCTTTATTCCGTCTTCCGGCGCGGATCAGTTCTCCGTAGGATATGCCGGAAGCATTTACCGAGCCGGGATTCTTCCGGTCTTTCTTATCCATTGCTGTTCCTCCCCCTTTGTCATGTGTTTCCGGTTCTGTCTGTTCATATGATTCGGGGCCAAACGCGAAGAGTTTTCCTCATTTCCTCGTATGCATCATTATAGCACAATTATTTTGTTCTTGTAAAGATATTTGCACAACTATTTTGTTGTTTTGTGCTTTCTGTGTCCGGAAACACACTGTTCATTGACTTCCAGCACAGGGGCTTTTATAATCTTTGGAAAAGACCATGAAATGAGGTGTCGGATTTGTTTCATCTGAAAGAAAAGAAATTTTTGAAACTGCTGGATCTCAGCCCGGATGAGATCACCGGACTGCTGGATTTGGCGGCGGACTTAAAGGCCAAAAAAGCAGCAGGCATTCCGCATGATTATTATAAAGGAAAGAATATCGCTCTGATTTTTGAAAAGACAAGCACAAGGACCCGTTGTTCCTTCGAAGTGGCCGCTTATGATCTCGGAATTCACTGTACCTATCTGGATCCTTCCGGTAGTCAGATCGGAAAGAAGGAAAGCATCGCGGACACGGCCCGCGTCCTGGGGCGGATGTATGACGGGATTGAATACCGTGGTTTTGGTCAGCAGATTGTTGAGGATCTCTTTCGTTACTCCGGGATTCCGGTCTGGAACGGATTGACAAATGAGTTTCACCCCACCCAGGTTCTCGCGGATCTTCTGACAATCCGCGAGCATTTCGGAACCCTGAAGGATATCAAGCTGGTTTATATGGGAGATGCCCGTTATAACATGGGCAATTCCCTGATGGTTGGCTGCGCGAAAATGGGGATGCATTTCGTTGCCTGCGCTCCGGAAAAATACTGGCCTGATGCAGCGCTGATCGCCCGGTGCCGGGATATTGCCGCGGAGACCGGGGCCGTCATTGAATTCTCCGGGGATGTTTCCGTTGTATCCGGCGCCCATGTCATTTATACGGATGTATGGGTTTCCATGGGCGAAGCGGATTCTGTCTGGGAAGAAAGGATTCAGGACCTCCTGCCCTATCGGGTGACCTCAGGGATCATGCGGAAAGCCGGCAGCCAATGTGTCTTTATGCATTGCCTTCCTTCCTTCCATGATCTGAACACAACCATCGGAAAACAGATTTATGAAAAGTTCGGAGTCGACTGCATGGAAGTGACGGATGAGGTCTTTGAGAGTCCGCAGTCCATTGTGTTCGATGAAGCGGAAAATAGGATGCATACGATCAAGGCCGTCATTGCCGCGACACTGTAAAAAGGTCACAGAAAGGCCCGGATTTCTCCGGGCCTTCTTTCCTGTCCGCAGGATGATTATTCCTGCCATACGCCGTCGAAGACGAATTCTGCTGCCCCTTCCTGGAAAATGTGATTCGTTTTCTCATCCCACTCAATCAGGAGAGACCCGCCGTTCAGTTCCAGGACGGTTTTTCTTTCTGCCAGACCGTTCACAACAGCGGCAGCCAGCGTCGCACATGCGCCTGTGCCGCAGGCCAGTGTTTCCCCCGCGCCTCTTTCCCACACGCGCATCCGAATCCGGTCTTTCCCGAGAATCTTTGCAAACTCAGTGTTTGTCCGATGGGGAAACATCGGATGATATTCAAACTTCGGTCCGATTTTCATCAGATCCAATTCTTCCACTTCTTCCAGGAAGAGAACAGCGTGGGGATTTCCCATGCTGACACGGGTAATTCGGTACGGCTGGCCGGCCACCTCAATCAATTCATCGATTCCGAGAATTGCTGGAGCACCCATGTCCACCCGGATCGTTTCTGCTTTTCCGCCGTTACTCTTAATTTGCAGGATTTTAATGCCGGCGCCTGTCATCAGCGAAACTTCGGTCTTTTTTGTCAGTCCCCGCTCAAAAACATATTTCCCGACACATCTGGCAGCATTCCCGCACATTTCCGATTCACTGCCGTCTGAGTTGAACATGCGCATCCTGAAATCCGCTTCCCGGTCCGGACAGATCATCACAAGTCCGTCGCTTCCGACGCCGAAATGCCGGTCGCTGATTTTTCTGGCTGTTTCCTCCGGATGATCCACCTGTTCCTCAAAACAGTTCACGTAAATATAATCGTTGCCTAGTCCCTGCATTTTGGAAAATTTCATTGGCCTGTTCCCTGCCTTTATCGGTTAATACACTTCACCCGCTGCCTGCAGGCTTTCGTTTCGGTCAACTGTTTCAGTCTCTTTTTCCTGCGGCTCTTCCCGGCGGATAAAACGGTTCAGTTCCTGCAGTCGCTGAATACGTCCCTCAATCCGTTTCCCGGTCAGTGCCTTGCTTCTGTATCGGTCAAACAGAGCGCGTACGCCCATGGTAACGGGAATGGCCGCCCAAAAACCGGCAAGGCCTGTCACGGCAGCGCCGACTCCGAGTGCTGCTCCGCTTTTGACCATACGGTAAGCTCCGTCTTTCAGTCCCGTCATTCCGGGCTTTTTCTTCAAAAGGACCTTCGTCCCCTCAGTGGCCGAAATCAGAACAAAAGGAAGGATACCTGATACGCTCTGCGTCAGTTCGGTCAGAATGCCTGTTTCTTCCAGCAGTCCGGTATCCACTGCGATCTCATCCACGTACGTCAGACCGGTCGCAATGGTATCCACCACGGTATCGTGTTGTCTTTTCCGGTAATCCCGGACGATTTCTTCATAGGTTTTCATATCGGTTCACTCCTTCCTTTTTCGGATTCTCGGAGCTTACAGCAGTTTGTTCAGCAGCGTGACAATCACCCAGGCGCCGGCAGCAATGGCAACCAGAACGGTCAGATCCTTGATGATGTTACCGCGTTTGGGCTTTTCCTTCAGAGGCTCTTTATCCGTTTTCTTCTCAACGGCCGCAAGCCTGTTCCGCATTTCAGTCAGATCCCTGTCCCGGGCTGTTCGTTCATCGTCCAGCATGGTTTCAATAGCGTCAATTTTCGTTCCCAGAGATTGGATCCGGCGGTCTTCTTCGGTCATCATGTGATCCATTTCCCGTCGAAGCTTCGCCTGGTCTTCGCAAAGTCCTTCCGCCACCAGTGTCATTTCCGCCGTAAAGTTTTCCATCAGTTGTGTCGGGTTTTCCCCTTTAACCATTTTCAGCGCTCCGTCCCAGAATTTTCGGGGCTTCTCCGGCATTTCGTTTCTTTCAGCCAGTTCTGTTTTTTCCATATTGATTGTTCCTTTCTCTGAATAGGTCAGATTCTGAACACGAAGCGGTCGCCCCGGATCAGCTGGATGCTGCTGTGCAGCGGCCTGCCCTTCTGGTCATAAACTATTTCATGCAGTCGCATGAGAGGCGCACCGGCATCTATGGCCAGGAGTTTTGCCTGGCTTTCTGTCGCAAACGTCATGGACACATCGTGGACAGCCTGTTTGGGTTCAATCCCGTAGTCGCGGAGAATCAGATACAGGCTGCCGGCCAGGTTTTCATTTTCCAGGTAGGAATAAGCCATGGAAAAATGGTTTTTCTCCAGCACCACCGGTACGCCGTCCGCGGTTCGGACTCGCAGCGTTTCAATGATCCTGGCGCCTTCCCGAAGGCCGAGTTCTTCCACATCCTGTTTTTCCGCGTCCGTTTCCTTTACATGGATAACCCGTGTTCCGGGCCGGAAGCCGTTCTGCTTGCAGGCATCGTGAAAGCTGTGGATATTTTTCAGGTCCTGACTGATCCGGGGAGTGGAGACAAAGGTGCCTTTCCCCTGTTTTTTCTCCAGCAGTCCTTCGGATGTCAGTTCCGCCAGCGCCCGGCGCACAGTCACACGGCTTACCTGGTAAACCGCTTCCAGTTCATGCTCAGGGGGAATTCGCGCGCCAACCGGATATTTGCCTTTTTCAATATCTTCGGACAACCGCTGCATTAGCTGGTGATACAGCGGACTGGAGCTGTCGGACTGCAGTTTTTTCATTTTCTGGCATCCTCTCTGTTGTATTAAAATGTATCAATACAACAATTGTATGATACCACTGAACATGGAAAAAAGCAAGTCCTTTCCGGAAACTGCTGAAAGAACAGAAACCCGCCCGGCAGGACCGGACAGGATTCTGTGTTTTCATCAGCGGATTCTGATATCTCCGCTGACGCTGGTAGCCTGGATCTGCAGCCTGGCGCCTGCTCCGCTGTCCGGTATCCGACAGGACACGGAACCGGAAACCGTAGACATAGCAGTATGTACACTGTCCGTTCCTGGTGCAAGTTCAATTTCCACATCACCGCTGGTGGAACGGCCTTCAATTCTTGCGACGGTCGTATTAAGGAGATCGGCAGTCACGTCGCCGCTGACCGTATTTGCATGGATCTGATCTGCTTCCCCGTTCATTTCCACATCGCCGCTGGTGGATTTCATTTCCGCTGTCCTGTACACACCTCTGGCGTTCACATCGCCGCTCATGCTGCTAAGTACGATGGTATGCGCGTTGCCTTTCACATCAATATCACCGCTCATGGTACTGATGTTGATCTTTTCTGCTGCCGTGGCATCTGGAGCCTCAACCTCAGCATCACCGCTCATACTGTGGATGCTCAGGCGCTCCGGCAGGGTGGTTTCCACATGAACATCACCGGATTTGGCGTTCAGGTCCATTTCCTGTAGCCTTCCGGCAGGCAGGTCAATATAGACATTCCAGCTGACAGAGATATTGGAGGCAACGCTGCCGATTGCTTTTCCAATGAATCTCAGCAGACCCTGAACAGAAAACTCCTCACTGCCGATCTTCTGAGCCGCTTCATCGATCGACTTCTTGGTTTTGTCCACAGCTTTGACCCACAGTGCGGATCCGTTCTGGTCACAGATGATCTGGTTCAGGTCTTCACACCGGACGTGAATCCTGTTATCCGGGGATTTTCCGACGACCAGGTCGCATCCTTTCAGGTCTGTCCGGAGAATCCGGATCCCGTCCGCGGCAAAAGCATATTCAGTGGGTTCTTCCTGCGGTTTTTCTTCCTTTTCCGGTATTTTCGGATTCATAACAGGAATGCTCTGAGCCGGTTTCTTTTCTTCCAGTCCCGGCTTCTTCGGATACTCATCAATGACTTCCTTCATGCCTTTCAGGCTGTCCACCACGGCATCAACTGCCTCGGTTTCGCTCATACCCCTGGAAAGCAGGTCTTCATAGTGTTCAAGGCAGTTATTCAGGAGTTCTTCGTGCAGGGCTCTGGTTTCCGCGGTATCCGCAATATCCTTGAACATGTGGTCAATAATTCCGTGAATGGTTGCGTTCATCTTTTTATTCCTCCTCCAGCAGTTTGTTCAGTACTTCTCTGGTTTCGTGCCAGGCTGCAACTTCTTCATTCAGCCTGTTTTTTCCCTCGTCTGTCAGACTGTAATACCTCCGTCTGGCTCCGACCGTTTCATCACCCCAGTAGGAACGGATAAAACCCGCTCCTTCCAGCCGTCTGAAAGCGGTGTACAGTGTCGCTTCCTTCATTTCAAGTCTGCCGCCGCTGAGCCGGGATACTTCCTTGCTGATCTGGTATCCGTACCCGTCTCCGCCGGTCAGTTGCCGAAGAATAACTGCGTCCGTATACCCCCTCAGTAAATCAGCTGAGATCGTCATAGGATCACCTCCGGGAAGTACTTTATCACAATATACCTCGCCTGTCAATGTATATTATGAATTTATTTATTGCTTTTCATGAAATATGTTTTACCTGTTTTTTTGTCGCCCTGTTTGGTAAAACCATTGCAGATTCCGCTTCTAACCGGTATAATAAAAAAAACAGACCTTTCGCAAAAAGGAGCCTGTGAACTGATGTCAGAATTCTGGAAACATATGAGAAAATACAGGAAGGAATGCATCCTGGGCCCGGCTTTCAAACTGTTGGAAGCGCTTTTTGAGCTGATTGTTCCGCTGATCATTGCCGGTCTGGTTGATAACGGTATCCGGATGAACAACACGGCAGCTGTTTATGGCAGCGGCGGTCTTCTGGCCCTGATGGCGGCGCTTGGTTTTGCTGCTTCTGTCACAGCCCAGTACTTTGCTGCCCGTGCGGCAATCGGTTATTCCTCTGACCTGCGCCACAGGCTTTTCTCCCATATTCAGTCTTTCTCGTATGCGGATCTGGATCATCTCGGCGTATCCACGCTGATTACCAGAATGACCGGGGATATCAACCAGGTTCAGACCGGGATCAACCTGGGGCTGCGTCTTCTGCTGCGTTCGCCTTTTGTGGTATTCGGAGCGATGATCATGGCCTTCACCATTGACACCCGGAGTGCGCTGATCTTTGTGGGCGTCATCGCCGTTTTATTCCTGATTGTTTTCGGCATTATCCTCGGTACCGTCCCCATGCATCGGAAAGTCCGTTCCGGATTGGATGATGTCACGGCCGCAACCCGGGAAAATCTTTCCGGTGTCCGGGTAATCCGCGCCTTTGTTCAGGAAGATACGCAGATTTCCCGCTTCGACAGGTTGAATGATTTCCTGACCCGAGCCCAGTTGCATGTCGGACGCTGGACTTCCGCCATGAATCCGCTCACCTTCCTGGTGCTGGATCTGGCCATTGTCCTGCTGATCCGGACAGGGGCTTTCAGAGTGGATGAAGGAAGCCTCTCCCAGGGTCAGCTGATCGCCCTGTACAATTATATGGGTCAGATTCTGGTCGAACTCGTCAAGCTGGCCAACCTGATTGTCACCCTGACAAAATCAGCGGCATGCGGTCGGAGAATTTCCGATATTATGCAACTGTCCTCCTCGATGAAAGACGGAACAGCAGATCTTCCTCCCGGGGATCTTACCCTGTCTTTCGATGATGTCTCCATCCGCTACAGTGAAGGAGCGGATCCTTCTCTCGAGCACATCTCCTTCACCGCCGCGCCAGGGGAAACGGTCGGAATCATCGGTGGCACAGGCAGTGGCAAAACCACACTGGTCCACCTGATCCCCCGCTTCTATGATGTCACCGGCGGATCTGTCCGTCTGGAAGGACAGGATGTCAGAGATTTCCGTTTGTCCTCCTTGCGCGGCGCAGTTGGAATCGTCCCGCAGCATGCAGTTCTGTTCCAGGGGACTATCCGATCCAACCTGCTGTGGGGGAATCCGGATGCCGATGACGCGTCCCTGATGGAAGCGGCGGCTGCAGCCCAGGCACTGGATGTTCTGGATAAAAAAGAAAAAGGTCTCGATGAACCGGTAGAACAGGGAGGACGGAATTTCTCAGGCGGTCAGCGCCAGCGGCTGACAATTGCGCGGGCCCTTGTCCGCAGGCCCAGGATTCTGATTCTGGATGACAGTGCCTCCGCTCTGGATTATGCAACGGATGCCGCCCTTCGGAAATCCCTGCGCAGCCTGCCGTATCATCCGATTACACTCATTGTTTCTCAGCGTACGTCCTCTGTCCGTTTTGCGGACCGGATTCTGGTGCTGGACGATGGGGTCTGTGTCGGTCAGGGAACACACGAACAGCTGTTGGAGACATGCCCCGTCTATCGGGAGATTCACGAAGCTCAGCAGGCGGATGCTGCTGCGGAAGGAGGGATGAAGTCATGAAAAACCGCGAAAAGCATTCCTCCCAGATGCAGGCGCTTCGGCGGGTGCTGACCTATGTTCGGCCGCATATGCCTTTGCTGATGCTGTCTCTTCTGCTGAATCTCCTGACCGTAGTCCTGTCCCTGCTGATTCCCATCCTGATTGGCCGCGGAATTGACTGTATCCTCGCTGCTGGAAACGTGGACTTTACACGCCTGCTGACTCTGCTGGGTCAGATTGTTGCGTGCATCGGAGCCTCCGCGCTGTTCCAGTGGCTGTCCGGACTGCTGAACAACCGTCTCACCTATGGAACAGTCCGGGATATCCGTCAGGATGCTTTCCGCCGCATTCAGGTGCTTCCTCTCTCCTTCCTGGATAGTCGTCCTGTCGGCGATACCGTTTCACGGATGGTTTCCGATGTGGATACTTTTGCGGACGGTCTGCTTATGGGTTTCACGCAGTTTTTCTCTGGAGTGATGACGATCATCGGAACCCTGATTTTCATGCTGACCCTCTCCCCGCTGATCACGCTGGCTGTTTTCATCCTGACGCCGTTATCTCTTTTTGTGGCCAGGTTTATTTCTTCTCGCACCTATCGGATGTTCCGTCTCCAGTCTTCCACCCGGGGAGAGCAGACCGCCCTGATTGATGAAACTGTTGGCAATCAGAAGCTGATTCTGGCCTTTTCCCATGAACAGGCGTCTCTGGAGCAGTTTGATGAGATCAATTCCAGGCTGGAGGAATGCTCGCTGAAAGCAACATTCTTCTCATCCCTGGTTAATCCGTCCACCCGCTTTGTCAATGCGCTGGTCTATGCCGCAGTGGCGCTGATTGGAGCGTTGACAGTTCTCGCCGGCGGTCTCTCCGTCGGCGGGCTGACCAGCTTCCTCAGCTATGCCAATCAATATACAAAACCTTTCAATGAAATCTCGGGGGTCATTACTGAACTGCAGAACGCACTGGCCTGCGCCGCCCGGATTTTTGAGTTGATCGATGAAGAAGCTCAGACTCCGGATCCGGACAAACCGGAAGAACCGACCTCTGTAATGGGTCATTTTTCTCTGGAACATATCCGTTTTTCCTATGATGAATCCCGTCCTCTGATCACAGATCTGAGTCTGAATGCGGCTCCGGGAACCCGGGTAGCCATTGTCGGCCCCACAGGCTGCGGAAAAACAACGCTGATCAATCTCCTGATGCGTTTTTATGATCCGCAGTCCGGCATCATCCGCCTGGACGGTGTCAGAACCGATGCCATGCGCCGAAGTACGCTGCGCAGGAACATTGGAATGGTTTTGCAGGATACCTGGCTTCCTGCCGGCACAATTCGCGAGATCATCACCTTCGGCAGGCCGGAAGCCACAGAGGAGGAAGTCATTGCTGCGGCCAAAGCATCCCATGCTCACAGTTTTATCCGCCGGCTTCCGCAGGGATATGATACCCCGATTGCCGAAGGAGGTGGTTCCCTTTCACAGGGGCTGCAGCAGTTGCTGTGTATCACCCGCGTCATGCTTGCCCTGCCTCCGGTTCTGATTCTGGATGAGGCAACCTCTTCCATCGATATCCGGACGGAGCAGCGGATTCAGAAAGCCTTCGCCGCTATGATGCAGGGACGGACTTCCTTCATTGTTGCTCATCGACTTTCAACAATTAAGAATGCTGATATCATTCTGATGATGAAGGACGGCAACGTCATCGAGCAGGGCAGCCATGAGCAGCTGCTTCGGAACAACGGTTCCTATGCAGCGCTCTACCGTTCCCAGTTTGAGCAATAGTTTTCTTTACTTCATACCGGCGATTTCTTCCCGAAGTTCATCAATCCGATCCTCCAGGTCATTCCGTTCTTCCTCCCATTCGTCATGCTCGTCGCTGTAAAGATCTATAGGTTCATCAATCTCCAGCAGCTCCAGTCGCTCTTCCAGCTCTTCCAGTTCTTCTTCTTTTTCCTCCCGGGTCGGTGCGTAGTATTTTGCGAATTCTGCGTTTTGCTCATAGGAGATGTTTCCGTGTTCATCCATACGGATATCCAGTCTGTTTTCAGGATAATTCGGAATTTCACTCATCTTGCGCATCCTCCTGTCCGGATTGTCTTACGGCTTTTTCTGTGATAAAATCATAACCGGTTTCATTCCGGATGTAAAGGAGTCATTTTGATATGAAAGCATGGTTATCCCGGCTGAAAGCCGATCTGGATTTCATTCCCGCATCCCCGGAGGAGCTTGCCCGTTTTGAATTGTCCCACGCGCTCCCGGAGCTGGACTGCAAGCTGGTTCCTGATCCGTCCCTAGGCGAAGGCTATCGTCTGGAACGCACAGGAGATCAGGCATTTACGATCACAGGCGGCCCTTCCGGTCTGCTCTATGGCGCCTATGCGTTCATTCAGCGTTCACTGGCAGGGGAATCCCTTCCTGATTTTCTGGAATCATCCCCCCGCTATGCACTGCGGATGATCAACTGCTGGGATAATGCTGACGGTTCTGTGGAGCGGGGGTATTCCGGCTCCAGTCTTTTTTTTGAAGGCGGCCGCCTGTCGTATGATCCTTTCCGAATGCGCGAATTAGGCCGTCTGATGGCCTCCGTCGGTCTGAACGTGCTCTGTATCAACAACGTCAATGTACATTTCCCCGCGCAATTACTCCTGGAGGATGCTCTTCCGGACGCGGCGGCCCTCGCGGATATTTTCCGTCCCTTTGGCGTCCGTCTGATGTTCTCTGTTGACTTTTCCCAGCCGATGCGGCACGGAATTCCCACAGCTGATCCGCTGGATAATGCCGTCCGCACCTGGTGGAAGGAGACAGCGGCAAGAGTCTATTCCGCCATCCCGGATCTGGCCGGTTTTCTGGTGAAAGCTGACAGTGAAGGCCGGCCCGGCCCTTTTACCTATGGGCGGAATCATGCTGAAGGGGCAAATATGCTGGCGGACGCGGTTCGTCCCTTCGGCGGAACAGTGGTCTGGCGCTGCTTTGTCTACAATTGTCGTCAGGACTGGCGGGATACAAAAACAGACCGTCCCAAGGCTGCCTGGGAGCATTATGCATATCTGGATGGGCAGTTTGCTGACAATGTCATCCTGCAGGTCAAGCACGGTCCCTTTGACTTCCAGGTACGCGAACCTGTTTCCCCTCTTCTCCTCGGCATGAAGAAAACTAATCTGGCCATGGAGCTTCAGCTGGCACAGGAATACACCGGCCACCAGGTCGACATCTACACCATGATCCCCATGTGGCGGGAAGTGTTTGATGAGCTCCCTTCCGACAGGATCATGTCTCTGGCGGCTGTATCCAACCTGGGCCGCGATGACAATTATACAGGTCATCCGCTGGCGGCAGTCAACTTCTATACCTACGGTCTGCTCGCCTGGGATCCTGATACGGAGTCCCTGCCTGCCGTATCCCGTTGGGTCCGGCTGACATATGCTTTCTCCGATACGGAGGAGGGGAAACTTACAGAGCTGCTTCTTTCCTCCCGCCGCACGTATGAGAAATATACGGCCCCACTGGGAATTGGCTGGATGGTCACCCCTCATGATCATTACGGTCCGAATCCTTCCGGGTATGAATATGATCTCTGGGGAACGTACCATAAAGCCAACCGGGACGCGGTCGGCATTGATCGGACATCTTCCGGCACCGGCTACCTACTCCAGTATCCTGAATCCTACCAGCGAAAATATGAGAATCCGGAAACCTGTCCGGATCTGTATCTGCTGTTCTATCACCGCCTTCCCTATGCTTTCCGGATGAAAGATGGGCGGACCTTGATTCAGCGCATTTATGACGATCACTTTGAAGGTTATGAGGAAGCAAAAGCGATGTGTACCGTTCTACGTACGCTTCCCTTCCCGGAGCCGGACCGGCAGGTGATTCTTTCCCGGATGGACCTGCAGCTCGGAAACGCCCGGGAATGGTGTGATATTATCAATACTTTCTTCCATCGTCTCTCCGGAGCGGAAGATGAAAACGGCCGGAAGATCTATGACTGATCTTCCGGCCCTCTTTTATTTTTCCTTATCGGGATAAAAATGGCGTTCCAGCCGTTTCTCAAATTCCTTGACAGGCAGCGGTTTGTCATAATAGAATCCCTGCGCGATTTCGCATCCGTTCTTTCGGAGAATTTCTACCTGTTCCCTGGTCTCAACCCCTTCAGCGACACAGGTCAGTCCGATTTCCTTCGCCATGTTGACCACGTGATAGAACATGATATTCTGTCTGTTCTGGGTTTTCTGTTCGTTCAGCGGGAGAAAGTCTTTATCGACCTTCAGGATATTCCATGGGATTTCCCGGATCAGATTCAGAGAGCTGTATCCGTTTCCGAAATCATCCACGGAGGTAAAGATCCCGGCTTCCTCCAATCCTGTCACGACGCGCTTGAGATCCCTGAATTCAACATCGGTCGTAGTTTCTGTCAGTTCAACCTCAATATACTGATGCGGCACCCGGTTCCGGTCAATAATACTCAGAATATGGTCCAGAAGATCGAGATCCACCAGGTGACGTCTGGAGAGGTTCACAGAAATCCGGACAACCGGTTTCCCTTCATCCAGCCAACGGCGGATATCCTGACAAACATGTTCCAGGACATAGAAATCCAGTTTACAGATATCCATGCTCTGTTCCAGCATCGGGATAAAATCAATCGGCATAACCAGCCTGCCGTTGTGATACCAGCGGCTTAATGCTTCCGCGCCGACAATTCCGTTCGTTCCGATATTGATTTTCGGTTGGTAGAACACCAGGATCTCCTGGTTTTGAATGGCCACCGGAAAAAGCTGCTTTATGCGCATGGCTTTTTCTTTCTGTTCGAGCATGTATTCATCAGAGAAGACGATATCACCCCTGCTTCCGCCTTTGGCGATGGTGTACGCATTGATAATCCGGTCCATCAGATCTCCGAAATCATGATAATAGAAATCATCTGGAACCAGGATGACGCCGGCGTTGGTGGAGACCATCACACGCCCGTCCTCTTCTTCGCTGTAATAAATGGGTGTTCCCTCCAGGTATTTAATCACCTCGTCCGCTTGATCTTTTCGGAAAAGGATGACAAAATTGTCACCGCCCAGCCGGCTGATAATGCCGCCTTCTCCGGCAATCTTTTCCAGGCCACTGATAAAGTTCCGCATAACCTTGTCACTCAGTTCACGGCCCAGCTGCTGATTGATCAGGGAAAAATGCTTCAGGTCGAACCGGGCTGCTCCGTACTTGCTGAGTTCCTGCTCTCCGCCGATCCGGTTGACAACGCTTGTAAACATCCGGATATTGCTGTATCCGGCATCATCATATAAAGTGGCCTGTTGAACCATCATCTGCATTCGGTTCCGACTCATAAAAGTCAGCATCATATTCTGAATCAGGTTGATCCTGCGGCGTTCTTCCTCTGTCCACGGATCTGTGCCGGCCTCGTGGTATACCCGGCATACCCCGATAACCATATCATTGATCTCGCTCCGGCGTGTCATAACGCCGTCCGTCTCTGCAGCGGTATCGATCGGAATATATGTATCGCCTTCTCCTTTTCTTTCCATCGCAATGCTCTTGAAAAAATGCGTTTCTCCCTTGCAAACCCGGAGAATTGCACAGATTTCCCGCAGATGCTTATAAACCGCATCCAAATCGATCTGATGAAGGCTCGCCATCTCAGCCGTCAGTTTTTCCAATAACTGATAGTATTGCACATCGCGATCCATTTGCGTTGTTCCCCTTTTTATCTGCTTTATCTGGAATTTGAATACAAAAAAACTATTCTGAACTGATTACGCAGGAAATTATAGCATGATGTTGAATGTAATTCAACATTTCTATGGACTATTTTTCGTCTGAAAACAGAGACTGTTCAATCCTGCTTTTATGCTTTATAATACAGCTGTGAACAAATGGAGGGAGGTTTTTTCATGCAACCGAATCCCGCTGCAATGAAATCCGCCGGAAGGAAAATCAGCCTGATGATGGGCATCATTCTCAGCTTTTTTCAGTCCCTGATCGGTCAGCTCCGGTCCGGTCACTTTGCCCTGCCTGCCTGGCTTCTTTCCCTGGCCGTCAGCATAGTTGTCAGTTTTCTCATCAGTTATGTTGTTCCGATCCGGAAGATTTTTCAGAATGTCTGTACATCTTGGAAATGCAAACCCGGCACCCTGAAAGCCCGCCTGTTGGAGACGCTTGTATCTGATCTGGTCTTTACGCCTTTGCTGACGCTGGTCAATGTCTTCATTGCCTGGCGCGGGGCTGTATCTCAGGGTGCACGGATTCCTTTCCTGCCGATGTACCTGTCTTCCCTCTGGGTCAGTCTGCTGGTCGGATATGTTCTTGCTTTCTTCTGTCAGCCTCTCTGTATGAAGCTGGTTTTGAAAAACCGTCCTGCCGGAAATTAGCACACAGAGCCGTTGCTTCTTTGCGTTTTGGCAAAAAAACCGCTTTCCTGTCATCATCAGGTAAGCGGCTTTTTCAGTTGATCCTAACCTTTCCCGAGTTTCATCCATCCGGGCAGTTTAACCTTCTTGCCGCGGTTCGCCAGGACCACACTCTGCAGTAGAATGAACAGTGCCAGCATGGCGCCGCTGGTAATCGTCTGCCACCATGGTTTGGTCAATCCGGAAGCTGTGACAATCAGCTTGATCGTAGCAAGGATCATCACGCCGAAGAAAGTACCGATAACATTTCCCACACCGCCGGAAAGCAGCGTTCCTCCGATGATGGAAGAAGCAATGGCATCCATCTCACCGGCTGTTGCGTTGGTTGCATTTCCTGAAACATTATGCATCATGAAGACAAATCCTGCAATCCCGGCCAGAAGACCGCTGAACAGATGAGCGGTAAATCTTGTCCGCTTCACATTAATCCCCAGCATGAGGGCGCTCTGTCTGTTGCCGCCAACAGCGTAGAAATTTCTGCCGATCCTGGATTTGCGCAGCATGACTGCAATGATGAACAGAATGGCAATCGCGATAATCACACCGATTTCAATCCGGGCGGGAATCATGACGCCTTTCTTGTTTGGTGATCCCAGGAATCCGATTTCAATCCGGTGCTGAATGATGTCAAGGATGCCTGGTTCTTCCTGGACCGTCAGCTGCATCGGTTCCACGCTGACAATGGTAATCATTCCTCTGGCGAAGAACATGCCAGCCAGGGAAATAATAAACGGTTGAATATCCAGATAGGCAACCAATGCTCCCTGAACGGCGCCGAATGCCAGTCCGATTCCGATGGCAATACATGCCGCCAGAGCAACTTTCACACCGTCGCTCATACCCTCCGCCGGCAAAAGTCTGCCTTTCAGGAACATTACATCCACCATGGACACCAGAGCAACAATGCCGGCGACTGAGATATCAATTCCGCCTGTAATCATGACAATCGTCAGCGCGCATCCGATAATAATCAGGTAAGCATAGTTATTCAGAATATCAAATATCTGCTGGGGTTTTCTGAATCCGCCGCCCCAGATCAGAATCCCTGCAAGATACATGGCTGCGAAGATTCCGATAGAAATGTACATCAGGAGATTTGCATTGGAAATCTTTTCACGGCGAACCTGCCCGATCGCTTTCGTATTCACTGTCATCTCAGGCCGCCCCCTTTTCCTTCAGGAATCTTCCGGCACTGATCTGATTCTTTAGTTTGCGGAAAGCTTCCTTGACTACGGGAGATCCGAGCACAACCAGTAGGATAATCACAATGGCCTTGTATGCTTTAACATCGGTGGATGGCACTTTCATCGCATACAGGGTAATCGTCAGTGCCTGGATTGCATAGGCGCCCATAATGGAACCGACAAGGTTGAATTTTCCGCCTCCCAGGTTGTTCCCGCCGATTGCCACTGCCAGAATCGCGTCCATTTCCACATTCAGCAGCAGTGTTTCATGGTTGATCAGACTCAGGCGGCTCATACCGATCGTCCCCGCCATGGCGCAGCATACACCGAGAATGACAAAGGTAAGCAGTTTCACGGCCACAGGATTGATGCCGTTCAGTTTGGCTGCCCCCTGATTGATTCCGACTGTCTGGACATACAGTCCAAGCGTAGTGGTTTTGAACAGCACTCCCAGCACAATCCCCATAAAAATGACAATCAGGATAGGCGTCGGAACAGGACAACCCGGAATAAAGCTGCCGATCGCGGTGATAATCGGACTGGAAACCGTCGGAGTCGCACCGCCGTTAATCCAGTAAGCAATGCTGCGACCGCATGTAAACAGGATCAGAGTGGCAATCATGGGCTGGATTCTGAATACGGAAACAATGGTACCGTTGAAAGCTCCGAACAGCATGGCAACCGCACAGCATGCCAGAATTCCGAGAGCCACTGTCCAGGGGGTAATTACTTCAGTGCTCTTCAGTACTTTCACCAGAGCACTCCCTGCAATAGCAGCCAATGCACCGACAGAAATATCCTGTCCGCCGGAGGCTGCTGTGACCAGCGTCATTCCCATGGCAAGGATCACCAGTTCAGAGGCGCCGTTGAAAATACTGATCAGGTTTCCCTGGAGAACAGGGTATCCGTCATTGTTGGTGACCATTCCGATGGAAAAGAAACTGGGATCCCGGATCAGGTTGAAGATAATCAGGATCAGGATGGCTACTAACGGTATCAGAAGTTGGGAGTTTTTCTGCATAAACCCGCTGGATGATTTTTTCTTATTAGCAGGCATTCTCTTTCCCTCCTCCTGCGATGGTATACATGACATTGCTTTGCGTCAGTTCTTTTCCTTTCAGTTCTCCGACAATCTTGCGGTCACGCATGACAATCAGGCGGCTGCAGGTGCGCAGCATTTCCTCAATTTCCGAGGAAATAAACGTCACGCTCATTCCCTCCTCTGCCAGCTTCAGGACCAGTCGCTGGATCTCCGTTTTTGTTCCGACGTCAATCCCGCGGGTCGGTTCATCGAGAATCAGATAATTCGGATGGGTCAGTAGCCAGCGGGCGAGGATCACTTTCTGCTGGTTCCCGCCGCTCAGGCTCTTAATCGGCGTGTCCTGATTGGCTGTTTTGATTTCAAGTGCCTTAATATATTCATCCGCGAATTCTTCCGTTTCTTTTCGGTTCAGCGGATGGAAAAATCCTTTCATGACCTGCAGAGCCAGGATGATGTTCTCCCGGACAGACAGGTCGGCAATGATTCCATCGCGCTTCCGGTCTTCCGGCAGATAGCCGATCCCGGCTTTCATAGCCTGAATTGGTTTGGTGATATTCTTCACTTTTCCGTCTACTGTTACCTTGCCGCCGGTCACCCGGTCCGCCGCGAAAATCGCCCGAACGCTTTCACTGCGTCCGGAGCCAAGCAGTCCGGTAAACCCGTTGACCTCGCCTTTGGCGATCCGGAAATCGAATGGTTTCGCTTCAGATGAACTCAGTCCCTCTGCCTCGTAATAGGCTTCTCCGCTGGAAGCATTGGCACTGGCTGCTTTGTCCAGATCGGAAAGGCCTTCCAGCTCTTTTCCCATCATTTTGGAAACCAGCTCTACCTGGGGCAGATTTTGAACTTCATATTCACCGACCAGTTCACCGTTCCGGAGTACGGTAATCCGATCGCTGACCGCATAAACCTGTTCGAGGAAGTGTGTGACAAAGATGATTCCGACGCCGCGGCTTCTCAGATCGCGCATGAGACTGAAAAGCATTTCCACTTCTTTGTCATCCAGAGAAGATGTCGGTTCATCCAGGATCAGCACCTTGCATTCCGCGTCCACTGCCCGCGCAATCGCAACCATTTGCTGCACAGCCAGCGAACAGGAACCCAGCTGTTGCTTTGGACGCGCCGGAATGCTGAGACTCTCCAGCAGCTTCCCTGTTTTCTTTTCCATCTCTTTCCATTGAACGCGCATTCCTTTTTGCCGGCCGATATACATATTTTCGGCCACAGAAAGATTTGGACAAAGCGTAATCTCCTGGTATACCGTACTGATTCCCTTGTCCTGTGCGTCCTGTGGAGAACGAATGGTGACAGCCCCGTCGATGCCGTCAACGTGGATCTCCCCTGCGTCTTTATCATAAACGCCGGTCAGAACCTTGATCAGGGTGGATTTCCCGGCTCCGTTTTCTCCCATCAATGCATGGATCTCGCCCTTTCTCAGCGTGAAATCTACATTCTGCAACGCTCTCACGCCGGGAAAGTTTTTGCAGATCCCCCGCATCGTCAATACGATTCCGTCTTCCATCCGCATGCTCCCTTCTGAAAAAGCGCGGTGCGGAACGTAGATTCCTCCACGGTTCCACACCGCGCCATGATTAGGTTAATCCCGAGTGTTCAGCACGATTATTCGCCCAGGCCGTACTTTGCGATATCATCTTCGGTGAGTTCGCGGGCATCAAATCCCTTTTCCACGGAGATGATCTGATTCTTTTCGTTCAGGCCTTCAATCTGTCCGCCCGCCTGCAGGGTCTTGATCATCTGATCAATGACATCCGCCTGGAAGGGGCTGCACTGTCCGTCATAGTTCCAGTTGCCGGCCAGCAGTTCGCGGAGAGCCCACTTGTTGCAGTCAAAGCCCATAACAACCACATCGCCGTTCACGCCGTGGGTGATGCCGGCATCGTCCAGAGCCGCCACAGCGCCCTTGGCCATACCGTCGTTCTCAGCGTAAATGACATTGAATGGGGTCTTGGCGTTGATCACGGATTCAACGATCTTCTTGGCTTCAGCTTCGTCCCAGGTAGCGGTCTGCTGAATAACCTTGTTCATCTTTCCGCTTTCGAACTGAGCATCCAGCGCTCCGGTGCGGCCCAGCTGAGCATCGCTGCCCATGGCGCCCTGAATGTGGATGACGTTGTATTCCGGCAGTTCCAGGCTGAGCAGCCAGTTCACAGCTGTCTCGCCTTCCTGAGCCATGTCGGAAACGACAGCAGCCAGATACAGGCTCGGATCGCAATCGATCATACGGTCGAAGAGGAACACGCCGATGCCCTGTTCCTGAGCATCCTTCAGCACAGCTTCCCAGCCGGTGGTTTCAGCGGCGGAGATCAGCAGGTAGTCAACACCGTCGGTGATGAACTGACGGGCCGCATTCAGCTGCTCATCATTCTTCAGCGTATAGGCAGTCTTGGTTTCATAGCCGTTTTCAGCGGAGAAGACTTCTTCAAAGTTCTTCACGTTGGCTTCACGATAGCCGGATTCAGACGGGGGATTGTTGACGATACCGACCTTGATTCCGTCAGCCAGAGCAGCGGACGCGGCCAGCATCATCGCCAGAGCGAGTACCAGAGCGAGCAGTTTCTTCATAGTTGATTCCTCCCATTTTTCTTTTTGGCATTCCTGCCAGCTGCGTATATTATAAAAAGAATCCCCTGTATGAAAAATACAGAGGATTTCGATTTTGGTTTAATTTCTTCCGTTTTCTTATGCTGATACGTAAAACAGTTTGATATTTTTCGATTCGGGTTAGTTTTTTTCTCCCCGGCTGTTTTTCCGGTACTCTCCCGGTGTCATCCCGACAGTCTTCTTGAAAAGATAGCTGAAATAGTGGGAATCATTGTATCCGACCTCCAGGGCAATCTGAGAACTCCGCAATTCCGTCGCTTCCAGAAGTTCCTTCGCTTTTCCGATCCGCAGCGCTGTCAGATATTGAGTGAAGGTCAGTCCGGTTTCCTGGGCAAATATGGTTGAAAAATGGCTCTGCGATATATGAACCTCCCCTGCCACATCCTGCAGCATCAGGTTCGGGTCAGCATAATGTCTGGAAAGATAATCCCGTGCCTGACTGATGGTGGAGTTTCCGTATCCCCGTCCGCTCTGATCACGGTAATCCATGGCTTTCCTGATTAGTTCCGCCAGCTTGCGGAAGCCTGCTTCTCCCTCGGTGTGCAGGGCTTCCGTCATATCTTCTTCCTTCAGTACATCTCTCGTATGCGCTCCCGATTCGTGAATCATCCGCTGAGCCGCAAGCACAGCTGCTACCCGGAGATATCCGAGCGCCATTTCCGGATCCATGGACTCGGTATATTCTGTCAGGATGGCCTCCACATTTTCCGGGGAAGCGTACTGCAGCCGTTCATGCAGCGGGCTCAGTTCTGCCTCCGTCAGTGGTGTCTGATGTCCGCCCTCTTCATTTGCTCCGGTTACATGACGTCCGGATAC
Organism: uncultured Clostridia bacterium; assembly: GCA_947166385.1. Lineage (GTDB taxonomy): Bacteria > Bacillota > Clostridia > Christensenellales > Aristaeellaceae > Aristaeella. The sequence goes on from CAMVEB010000001.1 coordinate 165,902, forward strand.
CCCTTCTGCTGCCAGAACATGTCGGGCATGACGGGCGGAGCGCATGGACTTTCGGATCTCATGAAAATCCTTTACAGTCTCTCCGATTCCGATCAGCAGGCTGTCGTTCATTTCCAGTTCCGGCAGGTGCATGGCTGAATTGGCAAAAGAATAGGCACGTTCCTCCGCATCTTCCGGATGATCTCCCAGCACCAGCACCCTGGCGCCTTTGGCGGATCCGCACACAAAGGCGCTTCCCCCGCTCATGTCTGCCAGGGCGGTCAGCGCATTCCGACAGGCCAGCCTTTTTTCGCCCTCTGCTTCAAACGCCATATCCACCACTGCGTAGCATCCGGCAGTCAGGTTAACACCAAGTTCCCTCATTTGCTTGCGAAGTACGTCGTCATCCTCTGGGTTTCCTTCATCGGTAAAGAGGGAAGCCAGCAGTTTGTCCCGCAGGAACTGGTTTCCGCTGTTCAGCCGTTCCCGCATGGCAGTCATATTCTCTCTTTCCCGCCGTTTTTCATTGATCTGGCTTCTGACTCTTTCCAGTGCGCTTTCTAGTTCTTTGGCTGTTACCGGCTTCAGAAGATACTCCCGCACTCCCAGAGAAATGGCTTTCTGTGCGTAGGCAAAATCATCATATCCGCTCAGGATGATTCTTTCCACCCAGGGCATGGTTTTCTGAACCTCTTCGCATAGTTTCATCCCGTCCATGAATGGCATCCGAATGTCCGTGAGCAGTATATCCGCATTCAGATCCCGCAGCATCGGAAGTGCCATCTCGCCGTCCGGTGCTTCGCCGACAAGCTGGAATCCCTTCTCTTCCCATGGGAAGGAGTTTCGCAGGTTTTCCCGGATGGCAATCTCGTCATCAACCAGGAAGACTTTCATCAGTGATTCTGTTCTCACTTATTCAATCTCCTCTCTGGTACGGATCGGGATCGTAAAGGATACCTCCGTGCCGGTCGGTCCTGATTTCAGAATCAGGCCACGTTGTTTATGGTAATAGAGCCGGATACGCATGTCCACATTTCTCAGTCCGAACCCGGAGAGCGTCCCGGGTTCCGTTGCTGCCTGCACCGCCGAAGGTTCTTCCTTCAGCATATTCTGCACTTCCTGGAGTTGTTCAGGCGTCATCCCTTTCCCGGTATCCGTCACCGTAAAAAGCATCATGCCACGCTCATGGTGCATGCTCACGGTGATTTTTCCCCCGCCCCTGCGGGCTTTGATCCCATGATAAAGCGCGTTTTCCACCAGCGGCTGCAGCAGCAGTTTCAGCATATAGACCTGATCCATCTCTTCTGAGGCGGTAACTTCATAATCCAGGATATCCCGGTAACGCGTTTTCTGGATATTGAGGTATGCGGATACATGCTTCAGTTCCTGGCTCACCGGGATCCAGTCAGCTCCTGCAGACAGCGAAATCCGGAAAAAATCGCTCAGGTTTCTGGTCAGATGAATCACTTCTTCTGCTTTTCCGCTTTCCGCTTGCCAGATGATTGTATCCAGGGTATTGTACAGAAAATGGGGATTGATCTGTGCCTGGATCGTTCTCAGTTCTGCTTTTGCAAGGTGTTCCTGTTTCTGACTGATCTCTCCGATCAGCGTTTCAAGCTGGTTTGCCATCTGGTTAATCTGTTCACCGAGTTCCTGCAGTTCGGCCAGTTCAATTTCTGTCACACGGTCAGCGAAATTCCCCTCCGCAATCCTGCGCACAGTTTTTTCCATGGAACGGATAGCTTTGTCAATGGAGGTAGTAACATTCTCAGTAGTTCGGTTGGAGTACCAGACCGCAATGATCAGGAGAAGGATCTCCCCGGCTGCCGACAGGATCAGCACACGCCTCAGCCTGCTGTTGGCGGCAGTGGCATTTGCGACTTCTTCATATATAAATGCATCAAGCATTTCTGCCACCAGCCGTCCTACATTCCGGACTTCATCGACAATGTTCTCGATTTCCTGAATCGGACGTCCTGCCTCCATACCGTCCCGCACCTGCAGGATGTACTGCTCCATGGTATCCATGGTTCGCCGTGCAATGGTCAGCTGGAGATGTCCGTCTCCTCGGGTTTCCGCAAGCAGCCTGTCCAGCTTTTCATTGACGGTGCGGATGGATTTCTCCATCCGGCTCTGTTCAAAGGAAATCCTTCCGGCAGCAACGGAAAACAGATCCTCCGCCATGCGGGTCTCCACTTCCGGTTTCAGTTCTGCGGCAGCGTCCATCCGATAAATAATCCCCTGATATTGGGCTGCGTAGATCATCATGACAACCAGACCGATCACCACCGGCAGCGCAAGCAGGACGGCGATGGAATGAACAGATCGGCGCACCCGGCCCGCAATGCTGTTGATCCTTCCCCCGCGCATGCTCAGAATCCCTCCACAGCCGGATCCGTCAGATCGTCAAAGTCCGTGAACAGGCCTTCCTCCGGATGAAAAACACCTTGAATCGCTTCACCGTTCTTCATCCGCTCAACCAGTTGCATAACATCCCCGCCCAGATTGGGCGTACACTGCACCACACAGTTGATTTTCCCGGCTTTCAACTGACTCACTGCTTCTTTTTCGCCGTCAACCGTAATCAGAATGATATCTTTCCCGGATTGAATGCCTTCTTTTTCCAGGACTGTCAGGGCTCCGAGCGTCATGGAGTCGTTGTGACTGTAGATCACGTCAATCCCGTCTCGTCCGTGTTTCTTCAGCAGTTCACGCATGCACTCTTCTCCCATGGAGCGAAGAAAATCCCCGCAGATACTGTCAATTACAGTAAACCGTTCATCTCCGCAGATGGCGTCCATAAATCCGCGTTGTCTGTCCCGCATTGGAGTGGAATCAATGGTTCCGCTGATCTCCGCAATGTTCATGTGATCTGCTCCGAGAGCATCCGCCTTCCGTTTCAGGTATTCACCGGCTCTTTGCCCCTCCGCGTAGAAATCAGCACCGATATAGGCGGTATAAAGGTTTTCCTCTGTCGTTTCGATCATCCTGTCCATCAAGATCACGGGAATCCCTGCTCGTTTTGCTTCCTTCAGAACGTTATCCCAGCCGTTCTCCACAATCGGTGAAAACACGATGACATCTACCTGGTATGCAATAAAGGAACGGATGGCATCAATCTGCTTTCCCTGTTTCTGATTGGCATTCTCCATCATCAGGCCGAAACCGTACTCCTTTGCCGCGGCTTCCATGCTCTTGGTATTGGCGATCCGCCAGGAGCTTTCCGCGCCAAGCTGTGAAAAGCCAACGACGACAGACGTGGGCTTTTCATCCTCCTTGGCTGTTTTCGTGCATCCTCCGAGGATCATGCACAGGCTTAGCAGGATGATTATCATCCTGTTTCTTTTTTTCATACTTCTCCTCCTGTTGTGTCAGATATCACTGATTACCAGATCCTCGCATGCTTCCAGCGCTTCCCCGTGTGCCACCACGCAAACACTTCCGTGCTCAGCAAATGGATCAAGCCATTCCCCGCAGGTTTTCAGGTCTGTGATTTCAGCATGGAGGATTTCCTTCCGGATTCTCTCATTTTCGTCTCTGGTAAATCCGGTCAGCGCCCGGGCATCCGCCAGTGCACCCTTATCTCTCGGGGATAGCAGCGGATTCATCTCATTCAGGGAGGAAATAATATACTTGTCAAGGCTTTCTCCGCTTCCGGCAAATTCTTTCAGAAACGCGGAGGCTCCCCGATCCATGCTCAGTGTTCTGCCCGGTGTCGGATCCCGGAAAGAGTAGGAAAAGAGATTTCCGGCCCGGTCGATCTGGAATCCTGCTCCATAGGCGCCGCCCTGTACCCGAACCCTGTTCCACAGGTAATCCAGGGTCAGGATATTGGCAGCCAGCCACATCCCGCCATGGAATTTCTTGCCTTCACAGCTCAGCCTGTATCCGCGCACAGCGAACCCGATCTGCGCCGGAATTCGATATCCCGTTCTCTCCGGACCGTCTGCTCTGTACGAAGAGGCAGCGGGAACAGTAGTTCCTTCACGGAACGCATGCAGCAGAATTTCCGGTATTTCTTTTTTCCCTGCGGTCACGCTGACGGTCATCCGTTTTCTGCATATGCTTTCCGTCAACACTTTCCGTGCGGTCTGCAGGAACCCCTCCATCTCTGTTTCCGGCTCCATGGCAAACCGGTGAATATACTGAATAGCCCGGTCACCGTCCAATGCATTCTTCACAGCGCCTTCCGCACTGTACCGACTCAGACAGTTTTTGACAGCAATCAAGTGTCCGGCGCCGACTACCCGTTGTCTGGCGCCCATCTCATTCTGCATCATGATGTCCCGGATCCGGTTTTCCTGCATATTCAGTCTTGTACTTTCCAGCACCTCAGCCATCAGTTCCTGGGCTTTCCCAGCATGTTCTTCCAGGGTGCTCGCGAAAGCAGCCAGACAGGGAGTGCAGGTTTGATCCTCTCCGGCTTTGGAGAAGTTGACAACGGCGAAGCCGAAACTCCCGGTATAGCGTTTGATTTCCTGTTGCAGCTTCAGCGCGTCATGTTTCTTGGTAGGTAGTTTCCCAAGCATTCCGGAAAACAGCGCTGTTTTCGTCAATTCCTCCAGTGTCAGGTCGGTCAGCAGAAAATATGCCCGCAGGTGCACAATCCCGTTGCAGGGGATCCGGTGGATCAGGATCCGGACACCTTCTGCGTCTTCGTTTTCAGTACCGATCCATTCCGGTTCAGCATCCGCTTCTTCCCGTGTCAGTATCGGCAGAGCAGTCAATGCTTGCTGGTCATCCGGAGTTTCCTGCCAAACAGCGATCTCTTCTGCCAGTCGATCTGTGTCTTCCTTTTCTTCCCGGGTCATTGATTCCAGAATCTTTTGAAGTTTTTCCGCCTCCGACTGTCTTTTTTCATCCCCGAGAGTCCGGGACGGAAGCGTATGAAGGATCACAGCATGTGTCCGGTTTTCCAGCATGTCCTCTGCAATACGGCTGAACGTCCCGTCCTCCAGGTATCGTCGCAGTTCAAGGATCATTTCGGCCGATACCAGTGCCTCCTCAGGTTCTCCGCCGTATAACCAGGTTCCCATGCACCGGATGCAGCGGCCGATTCCCCGGGGTTCTTCCTCTTCCCGGAGATGGTAAACTGCTCTGTTCAGAGAGGCTTCCAGCGCTTCCCGGTCCAGTCCTTCTTCCCGGATTCTCCTGCTTTCCTCTGACAGCAGCTGCAGGATTGCCGCTTCTTTTCCTTCTGTCACGTGTTCCGCATGAATGGCAAACCAGCTTTGAAGCCCCGTATCATCCACGGACAGATTCAGATCTTTGCATAGTCCCCTTTCCAGGGCGGCCCGTTTCAGCGGCGCTTCATTGCTTCCGGTCAGCACATCGCACAGGATCGCCCTGGCCATATTTTCCGTACGGTCCCGCCATGTGCCTGTAATACGGGCTATTGTCAAATATCCCTTGTCTTGAGGGTCTTCCTCCTGCCCGAGTTCATACGCAATGGTCCGCTCGCAGCTTCTGGGTTCCTGCCATCTGAATTCCGGGATCTCCTCCCGCTTTTCAAACTGTCTGAAATAGCTGTCCATCAGTTTCAGCATTTCCTGGATGGGCACGGCACCGTCCAGATAGACCCGGGCATTGGAGGGATGATAATGTTTTCTGTATTGTTCCCTGTATTCTTCATAGGTCAGGTCCGTGATCTCTTCAGGATCCCCTCCGCTGTTATATCCGTAGGATGTATCAGGAAACAGCATTTTCATCAGTTCCCTGTCAATCAGTGTGTCTGTTTCACTCATGGCGCCCTTCATCTCGTTGAATACAACACCCCGGTATTCTGCTTCGCCATTCTCCCCACGGTCAATGTGCCATCCTTCCTGGCTGAAACGTTTCCTGTCCTCCATGGAAACCGGAGCAAACACTGCGTCCAGGTACACATCTGTCAGGTTCATCAGATCTTTTTGATTTCTGCTCGAAACGGGATACATCGTCATGTCCGGAAAAGTCATCGCATTGAGAAAAGTACTCATACTGCTTTTCAGCAGTTCCACAAAGGGTTCTTTCACCCTGTATTTCCGGCTGCCGCACAGCACGCTGTGTTCCAGAATATGAAAAACACCTGTAGAGTCTTCCGGCAATGTCCGGAAAGAAATGGAAAACACCATGTTTTCCGCTCCGTTATCCAGCCAGAAAACCTGCGCTCCTGTTTTGATATGTTCCATCATTACAGCTGTGCCTTCGAGTTCATCCATCTTCTCCGCTCTCAGCACACGAAATCCGTCTGTTATTGTCCCCGCTGTCATTTTCATGAATATGATGCTGCTCCTGTTTTTCTTTTTCTTTCCTATTTTATCGGAATCCATCTGCTTGTCAAGGATCTCTCAGGCAGGATTTCCATTCTTTATGTTGTATAATATAGATGGCCTTGATCTTTATTCGCAGGATTTCTTCAGGGAGGGATCGGGAAATGACTATCAGGCAGCGTCTTGAGCAGCAGGAATACCTCCTCCTGGCGCCTTATGCGGCCCATGCAGCTGAGTCTGCCGGGCGTGATCATCCGGTCTCCCCCTGTGATCTGCGCACGGATTTCCAGCGGGATCGGGACAGGATCATTCATTGCAAGTCCTTTCGTCGCCTGAAATTCAAAACTCAGGTTTTCCTTTCTCCTGAGGGAGATCATTACCGGACAAGGCTGACTCATACCCTGGAGGTCGCGCAGGTGGCGCGCACGTTAGCCCGCTCGCTTCGCCTGAATGAGGATCTGACCGAAGCCATCGCCCTCGGCCATGATCTGGGGCACACACCCTACGGTCATATCGGTGAACGCACGCTCAACAACCTTCTGCCTGAAGGTTTCCGCCATAACGAACAAAGTCTCCGTGTTGTGGAAAGGCTGGAAAATAACGGAGCTGGCCTGAATTTGACCCGGGAGGTCCGCCAGGGCATTCTCTCCCATTCCGGCGATGTACAGCCTGCCACCCTGGAAGCAGATTGCGTTCGGCGGGCTGACAGGATCGCTTATCTGAATCATGACCTGGATGATGCGCTTCGCAGCGGTATTCTCCGCCCGGATGCCATCCCACCGGATTGCCTCAAGGTTCTGGGTGCCACGCACGGGGAACGGATCGACACCATGATTCGGGACATCGTTACCTCCAGTAGCGGCAATGCCTGCTTATCCATGAGTCCCTCGGTGGAGAATGCCATGAACGGTCTGAGGGAATTCATGTTTGAAAGGGTTTATCGAAATGAATGGCGTGATCCCGAAGAAGCCCGCTGTGACTATGTCCTCCGCCATCTTTTTGAGTATTACTGTGAACATCCGGGAGAAATGCCGGAGGAATTTGTCATGATCGGTTATCAGGATGGAACCGAGCGCAGCGTTTGCGATTTCCTTTCCTGCATGACAGACAGGTATGCTACCCGAAAGTTTACAGCGCTTTTTGCTCCCTCGTCTTTTCCTGCTTTCTGAAAATGTATCTGACTGATTTTGAGGTAGTTGATCTATGGCATCCCGTTATCCTTCTGCCTGGCTGGATGATCTGCGTTCCAGATCGGAAATCGTCCAGGTTGTTTCCGGTTATGTCAGTCTGAAAAAGTCCGGACGCAACTACTGGGGGCTCTGTCCTTTTCACGGAGAGAAAACAGCCTCTTTTTCCGTTGATCCCGAGCATCAGTTGTATTACTGTTTTGGCTGTAAAAACGGCGGTGATGTGATACATTTCATCACAGAAATCGAACGCTGTTCCTTTCATGAAGCAGTGGAGCTTCTGGCTGATCGTGCGCATCTCCCGGTTCCGGAACTGGTAAATGATGAAGATTATGAACGCCGGCGTTCCCGTCGTGAGCGTCTCCTCCAGGCCAACACGGAAGCCGCCAGGTTCTATCATGAAACGCTCTTTCAGCCTGCTGGCGCCTCCTCTCTGGCTTACCTCCGTTCCCGCGGGCTTTCTGATTCCGTCATCCGTAAGTTTGGTCTCGGTGCAGCGCCGGATGAATGGTCCTCCCTGACTGACCATCTGATCGCGAAGGGATACACCCTGGAAGAACTTTCTTCGGTCGGCCTCACACTGGTGAAACAGCCCGGGGAGGACGGAGGGCAACTGCGTTATTTCGACATGTTCCGCAATCGCGCTATCTTCCCGATCATCGATATGTATAAAAACGTCATTGCATTCGGCGGCCGGTCCCTGGGAAAGCAGATGCCCAAATATATGAATACCTCTGATACACCGGTTTTCAACAAGCGCAAGGGGGTCTATGCCGCCAATCTTCTCCGTCAGCAGCGGCATCTGGACAGAGTGATCCTGGTGGAAGGCTATATGGATGTGGTTGCTCTGACGCAGTTTGGCATTCCGGGTGTCTGCGCCACGCTGGGCACAGCCCTCACGGAGGAGCAGGCTCGTTTATTGCGGCGCTTCGCTCCGGAAGTATATCTCGCCTATGACGGGGATTCAGCCGGCCAGCATGCCATTCTCCGCGGTCTGGATATTCTGCAGCAGGAAGGGATTCCCGCCAAAGTCCTTGATTTCCCCGACGGTCTGGATCCGGATGAGTTTATACGACGGGATGGAGCGGATGCGTTTTATGCTCTTCCGGCCCTTTCGGCTACCGCTTACCGGCTTCGCCGGCTGAAAGAAACCTATGATCTGTCCGATGCGGAAGGCCGCATGAAATATGCCCGGGCTGCCATGCAGCTCCTGGTTGCTGCTGATCCGGTTGAGCGTGCCACTTATATGAAAACCATTCAGGTAGAAACCGGCTTCTCCCTGGATGTTCTGCAGCAGCAGTTTGAATCCTTGCCTTCCTCCCCTTCTTCTCCCGCCCCTCCGCTGCCGAAAAAGCTGCCGCGCCCGTGGGAAGATCAGACTGTTCCGCCCGAACACTCTGCCCGGGAAACGCTCCTTTCCCTTCTCGCCACCGGACAAATTCCGAAAGATATGGTCGAAGAAAAGGATTTTGAGTCAGACGAGTTGAAATCTTTATATGTGCGTCTTATCGCAGGTGAATCTCCGGCCTCCATGGTGAATGATGCGCCGGATGATGAAACCCGGTCCCGCTATACGCGGATCTTGCTTTCCCCAGTAGCCGAAAGCACAGACCAGATGATTTCCATGGCAACCCAGTGTCTCAGCAGGATTCGCCGTTCCGCTTACCAGAAGCAGTATGATGCCCTGCAGCAGCAGATCAAATCCCTTGACCCGGCCGACCCTGCCATTCCTGCCCTTCTGATGGAGGCCCAGGATGTTCAGGGAAAGCTGGATAAGTTGAAGTAACCGGCCGTTTGGCCATGCCTGAACCACAGTAAGGAGAGGATTCCATTGTCGACTCTTTCACCCGAAACCAAGCAGAAGCGTCTGGACGATCTCTATGAATACGGCAAATCAAAAGGTTCCCTGACCTATAAAGAAATCATGGATCGGCTCATGGAGCTCGACATGGATCCGGATCAGCTCGATCATGTTCTGGAAACGCTGGATGCTTATGGCGTTACAGTCGTGAATGATAAAAGCGACTCCGTTCCCATGACGGATGACCAGGCTGCTGAAGTGGCTGCTGCCGCAGCTTCGATAGACGCCGGTCAGGAGGAACCCATCGATCTTTCCGTTCCCGAAGGAATCAGCATCGATGATCCCGTCCGGATGTATCTGAAGGAGATCGGGAAAGTTCCGCTGCTGACTGCGGAAGAGGAAATTGAAATCGCCAAGCGGCTCGAAGAGGGAGATGAATCGGCCAAACAAAAGCTGGCCGAGGCAAACCTTCGTCTTGTCGTTTCCATTGCCAAACGTTACGTAGGCCGCGGCATGCTGTTCCTGGATCTGATCCAGGAAGGAAATCTCGGTCTGATCAAAGCGGTGGAGAAGTTTGATTACCGGAAGGGTTTCAAGTTTTCCACCTATGCCACGTGGTGGATTCGGCAGGCCATTACCCGCGCCATTGCGGATCAGGCAAGGACCATCCGTATCCCTGTTCATATGGTGGAAACGATCAACAAACTGATTCGTGTCTCCCGTCAGCTGCTGCAGGAGTATGGCCGTGAACCCACGCCGGAGGAAATCGCAACGGAAATGGGAATTTCGGAAGCCAAAGTCCGGGAGATCATCAAGATTGCCCAGGAGCCTGTCTCCCTGGAGACGCCGATCGGCGAAGAAGAAGACTCCCATCTGGGGGATTTTATTCCCGATGACGATGCGCCTGCCCCTGCCGAAGCTGCTTCCTTCACTCTGATGAAGGAACAGCTGATGGATGTACTCGATACGCTGACTCCCCGGGAGGAAAAAGTCCTGCGCCTGCGTTTCGGCCTGGATGACGGCCATCAGCGTACCCTGGAAGAAGTCGGCAAAGAATTCAATGTTACCCGTGAACGTATCCGCCAGATTGAAGCCAAAGCCCTGCGGAAACTTCGTCACCCCTCCCGCAGTAAAAAGCTGCGTGATTATCTGGATTGATCGCCATGCAGTATAAACTCCTTGATCCCCGCTTGACTCTTGCTTTCGATCTTTATGATTTATGCGGGCTTGCGGCTGATATCGGAACAGATCACGCTTATCTGCCGGCCGCGCTGCTTCAGCGCGGCCGCTGTCAACGGATGATCCTGACCGATATCAGTCCATCGGCTCTGAATAATGCACGTGAGGAAATGATTCGCACCCGTCTCCTCCCCAAAGTCTCCCTCCGGTTGGGGAACGGGCTTTCCCCGTTGAATGAGCCCTGCGAAATGATTTCCATCATGGGAATGGGCGGACGTACCATCCGGGATATCCTGCTTTCCGGAGCAGATAAGTTGCAGGGAGCGACCCTGTTGCTTTCTGCACATACAGACTGGCCGCTGATCCGGGAAGCTGTTCAGTCGGTCGGATATCATCTTGTCCGGGAAGAGCCCTGCCTTGCTGCCGGGCGTTATTATCTGATTCTGAAAGCATGTCCGGGTGCAGAGATTCTTACCCCACAGCAGATTCGAACCGGAAAGCCTCTGTTCTCATCCGTCTCTCCTCTGCTGCCTGCCTTTCTCAGTCGCCGCAGGGAGATTCTCTCCGTTCAGCTGAAAGGTTTGCTCTCCGCCTCCGTTGCTGATGATGTGCTTATCCGAAACGTGCAGGAAGATCTGGAATTATATACTCGTTTTCTCAGGGATTGACTCAGGAGGTGTTCCCATGATCATAAACGTCCGTACCGTTTATAATCTCATCCATACCGTAGCGCCTTTTGATACGCAGCAGGAGTGGGATAATTCAGGTCTCCTGGTTGGTTCTCCCCTGCAGGAAGTTTCCTCTGTTCTTTTTGCGCTCGATGTGACTCAGCCAGTTATTGATGAAGCTGTAGCACTGGGTGCCCAGTTGATTGTAACCCATCATCCGCTGATGTTTTCAGCCATCCGGGCGCTCACGGATGAAACCTGCGAAGGCCGTCTGCTTCGGCGCCTTGTCACCGAAAACATCAGCCTGATTTCCGCCCATACCAATCTGGATCAGGCTGCCGGCGGAATCAATGATACACTCGCCGCTCTCTGCGGTCTGGTGGAAGTCTCCGGAGAAGGTTTCTTCCGTTCCGGATTCCTTCCGGAGCCCATGACCGTCCGTTCCTTTGCCGATCTCCTGGAGCAAAACCTTGAAACGACAGTTCGCATCATGGCGCCGGAAGGAAAAATGATCCGCCGTGTCGGGGTCTGCTCCGGCGGTGGGAGTGATGAATGGCTCCGGGCTGCCGAATCAGGTTGTGATGCGTTTGTTTCCGGTGAGATTAAACACCATCATGCCATCGCCATGGCGGATGTGGGCATTGCCGCCTTTGAATGCGGTCATTTTGCGACGGAGGAGCCGGGTCTCTCTGCCCTTGCGGAAGCTTTACAAAACTCCCTCAATCATGTAGAATGTAATGTGCGGGTTTTTATATCCGCTATTTCTGCGTATTCTTTTCCCCAGCAACCGTGACAGGCGGATCCTGTCAGAAGGAGGTCCCGTATGGAAAAGTTTGAAGCGCTCTGGGCTTTTCAGGAGGAAGATGTCAAGGCTGATGCTATTGCCAATGCCATCAAACGATCCCCCACCCGCCAGAAGCTTGAAAAAGCGCGTGATTTTATTCTTGATCGCCAGAAACAATACAAGCAGATCGAATCTGAGATCACTGCCATGGCTGACCGCAAAGATATTATCGAACAGGCCGTTGCCCATTCCGAGTCCCAGCTGCAGTCGCTGAAGCAGCGTTTTGATTCCGCGCCGCCGCAGACCGCTGAAGAAGTGAAAGCTCTCATGAATGAAGTAACCCGCTGCCGGGATACGATCCGTCAGTACGAATCTGAGCTTTCCCGCATTGTCCGCGAATCCACTTCTCATGAGAAGCAGCAGTCTGTTGTCCGGCTTGAAATCGGTAAAGCGAAGAAATCTTTTGACCAGCTGAAAGTCGATTATGAATCCGAAACCCAGTCCCGGAAAGTCGAGTTGGATGAGCAGCGCGCCAAAGCCAAAGCCCTCATGGAGCATGTTGATCCTGCTCTTCTGGAGGAATACAACACCATCAAGCGGCATATTTCACCACCGGTCGCACGCCTCACCTATGGCCAGTGTTCCGGTTGCAACACATCTCTCCCCTCCGCCATTCTGTCGAAAATCAAGGGCGGCAGTCTGGTGGAATGTGAAACCTGCGGCCGTATGATTATTCAATAATGATTCGGATAAGAAAACCGTTTCCCGTCAGATGCAGGAAACGGTTTTTTTGTTTCTGTATGTTTTGTGGTCTCATCAGCCGCCCAGATAAGTGGTCTCGCGATCCTCAGGGCACTGGGTAAAAGCGGTTTCATCGACCATGGCTGCTTCCGGAAGCACTACTTTCTTCAGTCCGGCGCACATGCAGAAGGCATTCGGTCCGATGATCCTCAGATTTTCTCCGAATGTCACTTCAGGTAAAGATATGCAGTTCAGAAACGCGAACTCATCGACAGTTTCCAGACTCTCCGGAAGTATCGCGCTTTCCAGTGAAATACATCCTCCGAAGCAGCAGCGTCCCAGCGTAACAACGCCTTCCGGCACAACAATATCCTTCAGCATCTCACATTTGAAAAATGCCATATTATCAATACTGATAATGGTTTCCGGCAGGTTGACGTGTTCCACCTTGCAATCCTGGAATGTCATCTCCCCGATTGCGATCACTGTCAGTCCGCCGAGTTTATCCGGAACCGTCACTTCGCTTTCCGCGCCAAGGTAACGGTTCGTCGCACAGCTTGCTCCGTCTTCCAGGATAATATAGCGGAAATCGCCTTCTTGCTTGAATTCAATATCACTGTATCCGGCGAGAGCGTCCATTTTATCTTTCATGTTCTGGGTGTCTTCTTCGTCAAATTCTTCCATTTCCTCATCGTCAAAGAAATCGTCATCCGAAAAGAAATCATCATCGTCATTAAAGTCGTCAGCCAGTGCGGTGAGCCCGGAAAGTAAAACCACAAGTGCGGTCAACAGCGCTGCAAGCCGTTTCTTCACTTCCCGTCACCTCCTGAAAGACTCATTTGATGGTATTCTAGTATATTTCGTCCGAAAAATCAATAGACCGCTGTCCCGCTGTCACAGGTTCCGGCAACTCCCTGTTTTTCCCTGTACATCGCCTGATCCGCCTTTCTGGCATAGCGTTCCGCCTCGCTCTGGACAGATGCGTTTCCCTGTGGCACCTGCCGGAAGCAGCCGATGCTGACAGTAAATTGATACGCTTTTCCGGCTTCCTGCAGTTTTCTGGATATTGCTGTTCTGATCCCTGCATTCAGCTTTTTTTCTTTCTCCGGGGTGTAATTCTTTGCCAGCACGACAAATTCATCGCCGCCGGTACGAACGCAGATTTCTTCATGAACAGTGCTCTCCTGCATGGCCTCTGCAATCGTGCGCAGACAGAAATCACCTTCTGCGTGACCGTATTGGTCATTGATCGTCTTCATACCGTTCATATCGATCAGGAAAACGGCAAGCTCCTTTTTTTCTCTGACGCACTCCTGATAATAGGATTCAAAGTACCGGTAATATCCGCGGCGGTTATACAGACCCGTCAGCATGTCGGTTTGATAAAGGATCTCCAGCTCCTCAGCCGTGTCCTTCAGTTGTTTCCGGAAAAACCAGCTTACCAGAACCGTACTGATACTGACCAGCCAGGATTTGATATGCAGCTGTTCCATTTCCTTGAGAACAGGATTGATGATAAAATAGCCAAGGAAATACTGCAGATGATGAACCGGGTAAATAAAGTAGGGTACTCCGTCATTCATCATTTCTTCCGGCAGCAGCTGTCCCTTCGGAAGACTTTCCCTGCGGACAGGTTTTCCGTGAAACATGCCGCAAACAACATCAAAGCTCTCGTTTTGCAGGGTGTTCTGATCAACGATTTCCCTTTTTTGTTCCCATCCGTGAATCAGGCACAGGATGGCATCCTTGAATTTTGTTTCACGCAGACAGCCCTCTTCAATCTCACGGTATATATCCTCAATGTTTTTTCCCATGGCGCTGCCGAGGATCAGGTTGGTATTGGACAGTGCCAGGCTTTCAAGGTTGGTAACAGTTCGGATATACTTTTCACGGATGGTATCTTTCCGGTGTACTCCAAAGGGTTCACATCCGCATGATTGCCGGAGACAAAGTGTGCCGGGAACCGCTGTGACCTCATCGACCTTTTCGCCGCGCAGGATCTGTTTCAACATCTCCATGCCGGTTTGACCGACCCTGAAGAAAGGCTGAGCGGATGTCGTAATGGAAGGTTCGTTGAACTGGGCGCGCAGGATATCATCATAACCGGTTACAATCACATCTTCCGGCACGTGAAATCCGCGGCTTTCCAGAGCCTGAATGATACCGATAGCGGTATAGTCATTCACGCAGACAATCGCGTCAGGCAGTTGTCTCCCGTCTCTGCCTGAATAGTCCTTCAGTATTTTATCCACAATCTCGAATCCGCATTCCGGGCGAAGCGTACCGTAATAAATTCTTTCCTCTTCATATGGAATTCCGTGAGCCTTCAGTGTATTCCTGAAGATATTGATGCGCTCCGTGCAGAAAGAGCGTTCCCGAGGTCCGGCAATATGGACAAAGTCACGGCATTTGTGAACCGAATACAAATGCTCAATAATCTCCGCAAAGGAAACATTCTGGTCGTTGACAATACTCCAAGTTCCCTCTCTGACAGTGCCAAGCGTTACAACCGGACACGGAGCGGCTTTCTTCAGCTGATTGATTGGCTCAACCTGGGTTCCGGTCATATAGGTATCAAAGGAAACCAGCGCGTCATATTCATTCAGGTTCGCCAGCAAATACACGGCAAAATCGCCGATATCGTAATCCTGATAGCGATCATAATTCTGACTGGTATGATTGTCGGCAAAGCCTGTGAAAAACAGGATTTTCATGTCTTCTCCGGCATCGCTCAGCAAGCCTTCCACCGTTTGCCGCACCATATCCTCATACAGCGCCGAGATAAAAACAGCAATCTTTTTCCTTCTCATTCTCGTCTGCCTCATTCCGGGTCCTGCGAACCGTGTAATATAAAAACACCATGGCCCTGTTCCTTTTGAACAATGCTCGTCTGTCGCTCCGAACGAAAGGGAAGAATCCTTTGTCGCTGACTGTTTTCTCATTCGCTCAGATTCCTTTTGTATATTATATTGGAAAAGCTTCTGATAATCAATGGAAAACTGTACCATCTTCATTCCTTTTTTGCTGCTTTCCTGCCGTTGTCATTCCTGTAAAGTGATTCTTGACGATGCCGGTAAATTGTGATATTCTTTGATTGGAAACGTTACCGATATCGTTTCCGGTATCCTTTCCGAAAGGAGGAAGATTCCCCTGGATACCAAAGTATATACGATACGCGATATTGCCAGACTGGCAGGCGTCTCTGTGACAACGGTCAGCCGGGTGCTGAATCATCGTCCGGATGTCAATCCAGCCACCCGGGAACTGGTGGAGAAAATCATTGAGGATTGCCATTTTGTCGGCAACACCAATGCCCGCGGTCTGAAACAGACCAGTGAAGTCATCGGGGTAGTCATCCGGGGCCGTTCCAATCCTTTCCTGAATGCCCTGGCCGAGTCTATTCTGGACCGGGCTGCTTCTCTGCCGGATCATTTTGTCACAGAGTACATTGATGAGCAGGATGATGAATTCATGACCGCTCTTCGCCTCACCAGGCAGAACCGGGTGAAAGGCCTGATTTTTGTTGGCAGTCTGATTGACAGCCGCGTTCGTTCTATCCAGCATCTTGATCTTCCGGTTGTTTTTACTACGGTCAATGCGGAGTCGGCTTCCATGCCGAATGCTTCTTCCGTCGCTGTGGACGATCGGAGCATGGGGCGTCTTGTCGGGGAGGAGCTGCTTTCCCTGGGGCACCGGCGGATTGCTGTCTTCGGTTCCAATCCGATTGCGGGAGATTCTCTGGCCATGCGCTTTCAGGGATTCTGCGACGCATATGCCGACAGGGGGCTTTCCTTTAGTCCGGATGATTACCGGGAATGCCGTTTTTCACTCGATGCAGGGTACGAAACCGCGCGCGCTTATTTCTCTTCGCACCCGGATACCACTGCTCTCTTTACCATGAGTGATATGGTGGCCGTCGGAGCCATCCGCGCCCTCCGGGATTTGGGAAAAGACGTTCCCGCTGACGTCAGTGTCATCGGCTTTGATGGAATTGACCTCAGCCGTTTTACCGTACCGCGTCTGACCACCGTGGAGCAGCCTGCTGAAGAAATCGCCCGTTGCAGTGTAAACTTGCTGCTTGATATGATGGAGAAAAAAGCGGCGCCTCGCCATATCCAGGTCAAGGCGTTCTACCGGAAGCGGGAATCCATATCTGCCCCCGCTCATTCCTGATTCCATGCTGAAAGGAGTCTTTGTATGCGAACCAGCGGCATTTTGATGCATATTTCTTCCCTCCCGTCCCCCGGTGGCATCGGCACATTGGGAAAAGAGGCTTATGATTTTGCAGACTTTCTGCAGTCAGCCGGTTTCCGGATCTGGCAGGTATTGCCGGTTGGTCCTACAGGATACGGGGAAAGTCCCTATCAGTCCAGTTCGGTTTTTGCGGGAAACCCGTTGCTGATCTCCTGTTCCCGGCTGAAAGAGGAAGGTCTTTTGACATTCGAGGCGCAGGAGGAGTATTCCCCCTCCGATCCGGAAAAAGTCGACTATGAAGAAGTCCGGAAAAACAAGAGTATGCTTCTCCGGCGCTGTTTTAAGCAATCAGCCGGGAGCCTCTGTCCCCAGATCGGGCAGTTCCGTACGGAACATCCCTGGGTGGAGGATTACGCGCTCTTCACCGCAGTCAAGGAACACTTTGGCGGGATCATGTATTCCTCCTGGCCTGAACGGGACATTATGCACCGGGAGCCGGAGGCTGTTCGGCGTTATCGGAGTCTCCTCGCCGAGGATGTGGATTTCCATATTTTCTGCCAGTTCCTGTTTTATCAGCAGTGGTTTGCGCTGAAGAAATACTGCAATGACCGGAACATTCTCCTCTTCGGGGATATGCCGATCTATGTCGCAGAGGATTCTGCAGATACCTGGACCCACCCTGAGATTTTTCAGTTGGACAGAAACCTCATCCCCAAGCGGGTTGCCGGTGTCCCTCCGGATTATTTTTCTGAAGACGGGCAGCTGTGGGGAAACCCGCTCTATCGCTGGCATCTTCTTCGCCGTCGCGGTTATGACTGGTGGGTCAGCCGGATGAAAGGGATGGCTGCCATGTATGATATGATCCGCATCGATCACTTTATCGGATTTGCGAATTACTATTCCGTAAAGCATGGGATGCCTAATGCCAGGAAAGGCAAATGGGTGGTTGGTCCGGGAAAAGATCTCTTCCGGGTGCTCTCCCGCGAGATCCCCGGGATCCGGATAGTTGCGGAAGATCTTGGATGTGTGAACAAAAGAGTAAAGAAGCTGTTGGACTGGTGCGGTTACCCCGGGATGAAAGTGTTGAGCTTTGGCTTTGACAGTGATGAGACAAATCCTCATTTCCCGTCCAATTATCGCTCCAATACGGTAGCTTACACAGGGACCCATGACAATGATACAGTATTGGGCTGGGCCGAAAAAGCTTCCGAAAGTGCCCTGGCTTTCGCCATGAAGACGATGAATTTCTCTTCCCTGGAGGAAACACCGGATGCCATGATCCGTTATCTTTTCCACGGTCCGTGTGATACGGTGATTGTTCCCATGCAGGATATCCTGAATCTGGGAGGAGATGCCCGAATGAACCTTCCCGGCACCATCGGGGGCAACTGGTTGTGGCGGATGAAACCGGATGCCCTGACTTCAGAGCTTTCAATGAAATATTTCACATTGAATAAAGAAACAAACAGGAGGTAACCCGATCATGATGAATGCAAAACAACTTCTCCGCGACGCGGAACAGCGGCTAATGACAGAATCCCATAAAGTCCTGAAAGAGGCATCTGCCTTTGAACTGCATAATGCGCTTTCCGGAGCAGCCATGGATGCGATCGCTCCGCTCTGGAAGAAAAAGGAAGATGCCCGTTTCCCCTACCGCCAGGCAGCTTATCTCTCCATGGAATTCCTGGTTGGCCGTCTTGTTTACAACAATCTTTATTGCATGGGACTGCTGGAAGAAACGAAAAAGCTGCTTGCCGAAAAAGGTGTGGATCTGGCCATGCTCGAAGATATCGAGGATGACGCTTTCGGAAATGGTGGACTGGGGCGTCTGGCCGCCTGTTTCCTTGATAGTGCTGTCACCTGTAATATCCCGCTGACTGGATATGGGCTGCGTTTCCGCTATGGCCTGTTTAAACAGTCTTTTGTGGACGGCCGTCAGCATGAAGAGCCTGATGACTGGGCCCGATTCGGAGATCCCTGGTCCATTCGCCGGGAAGATGAATCAGTCATCGTTCCCTTGAAAACAGGAGATGTCCGCGCTGTTCCCTATGATATGCCTGTCATCGGTTACGGTGCGAAAAATATCGGCACACTGAGGCTCTGGCAGACGGAAAGCCTTCATGAAATTGATTTTTCCCTCTTCAATCAGCAGGAATATGTCAAGGCGGCTGCCAACAAGAACCAGGCGGAAGACATCACTAAATTCCTGTATCCAAATGATACACGCAAAGAAGGCAAACAGCTCCGCGTGAAGCAGCAGTACGTCCTGGTCTCTGCGACCATGCAGGACCTGCTCCGTGCATACAGGAAGCGCCACGGCAGCGACTATTCCTTCTTTGCGGGAGAAGTGGCGGCTCAGTTGAATGACACCCATCCCACGATGGCAATCCCCGAGCTGATCCGCCTGCTGGGTGAAGATGGTGTTCCCTTTGAAAAGGCATTCCTGATCGCCCGGGATACGTTTGCCTATACCAATCATACCGTGATGCAGGAAGCTCTGGAAAAATGGGATCTGTCCCTGCTCTCCTCTGTCTGTCCGCAGATCGTCGGCATCATTCGGAAAATCGATGCCCGTTTCCGTCAGGAGATGAAAAAAGCAGGCAGAGAAATCACGCCTTCCCTGTGCATTATCCTGGATGGCCGGGTTCATATGGCGGAGCTGGCTGTTTATGCCACTCATGCCACCAACGGAGTTGCTGCGCTCCATACCGAAATTCTGAAGAATGATGTTTTTGCGGACTGGTATCAGCTTTATCCCGATCGATTCCAGAATAAAACCAATGGAATCACCCAGCGGCGTTGGCTCGGGCTCTGCAACCCGGAGCTCTGTGAACTGATTGAAAGCAAAATCGGTTCCTCCTTCATCACTGATCTGGATCAGTTGAAAAATCTTGACCCGCAAATCAATTCCGCACTTTGCAAGAAGTTTATCACCGTCAAGAAAGCGAAGAAGAAACAGCTTTGTGCGGAAATCCTGAAGCGCGAAGGTGTGGAACTGGATCCCGGTATGGTCTTTGACGTCCAGGTAAAACGCCTTCATGAATACAAACGTCAGTTCATGAATGCTCTGAGCATCCTTGCGATCTATGACCAGCTCAAAGAAGGACAGCTGAAGGATCTGCCGCCAGTCGCTTTTATCTTCGGTGCCAAAGCAGCTCCCGGTTACGACCGGGCAAAAGCCGTTATTCACTGGATCAATATGATTGCGGACAAAGTAAACAATGATCCGAAGACAAAAGATCGGCTGAAGGTTGTCTTTGTGCAGAATTACTGCTGCTCCTGGGCGGAAAAGATTATCCCGGCGGCGGATATCTCCGAGCAGATCTCTCCTGCCGGTACGGAAGCTTCCGGTACCGGAAATATGAAGCTCATGCTGAACGGTGCGGTCACTCTGGGAACTTTCGATGGCGCCAATGTGGAAATTGTGGAAGAGGCTGGTTTGGAGAATAACTATATTTTCGGTGCCACAGTGGAAGAACTGGAGAAAATCCGTGATACCTATGATCCGAAGAAAATCTATAAAAAGAACGCCCTGCTTCGCCGTGCCCTGGATACACTGACCGACGGCACCTTCCCGGATGAGGATGGTGCCCTGAAGGAGCTGCATGACGCGATTCTGGAGGGAACTTCCTGGCATAAGCCGGATCATTACTATGTCATGAAGGACTTTGAGAGCTATTACGAAACAAAACTGCAGGCCATCAGAGATGCCGGATCCGGTGACACGGCTTTTGCCCGCAAGTGTCTGATGAACGTTGCCCATGCCGGAAAATTCTCTTCCGACCGCACAATCCGCCAGTATGCGAAAGAAATCTGGCAAGTCTGATAAATCTGACTGTCATTGAAAACGGGATGCCTTCCGGCATCCCGTTTTCAATTGGCATTAAACCATTTTATCAGATTAATGGCTGCCTGCTTCACCGCATTCTTTTTCACTCCGTCCAGAATCAGTCTGTCCTGGGCTTCCCGCAATGATATCCCCTGTTTCATGATTTCCACCAGCCTGGCTTCTGTGGAAATGCTGATATCCGGTTCCTGCTTCTTCTCCCTCGGAACTTTATGCAGGTCGATCACGACGCAATACTCGCCTTTTTCCGTTTTTTCATTGGCCAGCAGTTCGTTCAGCACGGCATCCGGCCTGCCGCTGATCGTCTTCTCATGAAGCTTGGTCAGATCACAGCAGACTGTGATTTCTGCCTCTGGCAGCGTATTTGCGATCGCTTCCGTCAGCTCAATGATTCGGAAAGGTGATTCATGAAGGATAGCAACTCCTGTGCCGTCTGCGATCTCTGACAGTTTTTCCCGCAGTGCTTTTTTCTCGCGTGGCAGAAAGCCATAAAAGGAGAATTCCTTTGCGTCGTATCCGCTGACAGACAATGCCGCTATCCCGGCACAACATCCGGGAATAGGAATAACAGGGATCTTCAGGTCTCTGCAGGCCCGTACTACCTCATGGCCAGGATCGGATATGCAGGGTGTCCCGGCATCGGTCACCAGGGCAGCAGTCAGATCTTCTCCGGCAATACGGACAGCAAGACCTTGCGCTTTGTCGTTTTCATTATGCCGGTGGCAGCTCACAAGCGGTGCATGAAAATCAAAAACCTGGCAAAGTTTCATGGTCACCCGGGTATCTTCCGCGATAATCAGCCCGGCTTTCTTCAGCGTATCCACCGCACGAGGCGAC
Organism: uncultured Clostridia bacterium; assembly: GCA_947166385.1. GTDB lineage: Bacteria > Bacillota > Clostridia > Christensenellales > Aristaeellaceae > Aristaeella. The sequence continues at coordinate 187,367 of CAMVEB010000001.1, forward strand.
AGATCCTGCAGATTACCGATCGGAGTGGCCACCACGTAAAGCGTTGCCATGCGTTGTCACCTCTCCACCATCTTTTCAGCTACTCGCAGTTTGGCGCTGCGCGCCCTGGGATTTCTCTCGGTTTCTTCCTTTGAAGGTGCAACCGCTCCGCCTGCCAGCACTTTCACGGATGGTTTTCGTCCACAGGTACAGATCGGTGCTTTTGGCGGGCAGATGCATGGATTTTCCAGAGCCTTGAAACACTTCTTTACAATCCGGTCTTCCAGCGAATGGAAAGTAATCACGCAGATCCGTCCCCCTGGTTTCAGACATTCGGTAAAATCCTTCAGTGCCTGTTCCAGCGGCCCCAGTTCGTCGTTCACCGCAATGCGGATTGCCTGGAATGTTCTCCTGGCGGAATGCCCATCTTCTTTGCGGCGTACCGCCTTCGGGATAGCGGCATCTACAGCATGAACCAGATCAAAAGTGGTTTCCAGCGGTTTTTCATTCCGATGCTCACAGATGATTTTTGCGATCCGCGCAGCCCATTTTTCTTCTCCGTAATCACGGATCACCCGGCAGATCTCCTGTTCAGAAGCAGTATTCAGAAATTTGGCTGCTGTAATGCCGCTGTTCCGGTCCATGCGCATGTCCAGCGGTGCATCCGCATGGTAGCTGAAACCTCTTTCAGGTGTATCCAGCTGCGGACTGGAGACCCCCAGATCCAGCAGCACACCGTCCAGAAGGCCGGCGTTTTCTTTCCTCAGCAGTTCTTTCGCATCATGAAAGTTCCCAGGAATGGCATGAAACCCGGTATAGGATCGCAGCTTTTCCGTGGCAGCAGCTATCGCGGTTTCATCCCGGTCAATCCCGTAAAGGACTGCGGTCCCTCCGGAAGCTTTCAGAATGGCTTCGCTGTGTCCTCCGCCGCCAAGGGTTCCGTCACAGTAAACTCCGTTTTCTCGTACGTTCATCCATTCAAGAACTTCGCGCAGGAGAACAGGTTCGTGCTGAAAAGTATTGCTCATACGTTCTCTTTAAGTTCTCCGATACGGTTTTCCAGAGCTTTTGCTTTTGCTTCCGCGGCTTCCAGTTTATCCCTTTCCTGCTGAACCAGTTGTGCCGGAGCTTTGGCCAGGAATCCCTGGTTGTTCAGCATGCCCCTGGAACGGTTCATTTCCTTCTGAAGATTTTCCAGTTCTTTGCTCAACCGGGCAATTTCCTTTTCAAAATCCACCAGGTCTCCGAGAGGAATGAAAAGTTCTCCGGCTGCGGTCACAGCAGATACTGTTTTTTCGTTTACAGCGTTTCTGGAAGCAATCAGAAGCGATTCGGAAGCGCCGGCAAGGCGGCGGAAGTAGCCGTCTCCGCCCTGCAATGTTTCCGCCCACCCTTCTGCCGGAAGCAGCATCAGCCGGGTCCGTTTGGAAGGAGCCACATTCATTTCACTGCGCAGGTTTCGGATGGTTCGGATGATTTCCATGATTCCCTGCATTTTCTGTTCGTCTTCCGCAAAGGAAAGCTCTTCGCAGAGTTCCGGCCATTTCTGGAGCATCAGGAAGCCTTCCGTTTCCGGAAGATACTTGTACACCTGTTCTGTCAGGAAAGGCATAAAGGGATGCAGAAGTTTCAGCAGGTTCTCCAGCACATACAGAAGAACGGCTTTCACGGTCTCCTTGCTGTCTCCGTCCTCGCCCAGCAGCCGGGATTTGCTTAGCTCAATATACCAGTCACAGAATTCGCTCCAGGCAAAGTCATAGATCTTGGTGGCAGCCAGACCGAAATCTCCGTCCTCCATATGTTCTGACACATCCCGGATGGCCTCCTGCAGCCTTGAGAGAATCCATTTGTCCGGCGTTTCCAGTTTCGCCGGATCAAAGCTTCTCCGCTCGCTGACATTCATCAGCACGAAACGGCTGGCATTCCACACTTTGTTCGCGAAATTTCGGGCAGCCTCCACCTTGTCACGGCTGTATCGGGTATCATTTCCGGGACTTACACCCATCACGAGGCTGAAACGAAGGGCATCAGCACCGTATTCCTCGATAATTTCAAGGGGGTCAACGCCGTTTCCCAGGGATTTGGACATTTTCCGTCCCTGTTCATCGCGGACCAGTCCATGAATCAGTACGGTCTCAAAAGGCGTTTCGCCCATGTTTTCAATGCCGGAGAAGATCATCCGGGCCACCCAGAAAAAGATAATATCGTATCCTGTTACCAGCATGCTGGTAGGATAGAAATACTTCAGGTCTTCCGTCCGGTCCGGCCATCCAAGCGTGGAGAAAGGCCACAGAGCAGAAGAGAACCATGTATCAAGAACATCCTCATCCTGGTGCAGCTTCCCGCCGCACTTCGGACATGCTGCAGGATCTTCCCGGGATACTGTCATTTCACCGCATTCCTCACAATACCAGGCAGGAATCCGATGACCCCACCACAACTGGCGGCTGATACACCAATCGCGGATGTTTTCCATCCAGTTGTAATAAATCTTGCTGAAACGTTCGGGAAGAAACTTTGTCTTTCCCTCGCGTACAGCGGCGATAGCAGGTTCTGCCAGCGGTTTCATTTTCACAAACCACTGTTCGGAGAGACGCGGTTCCACCGGCGTGTTTCCGTGACGGTAACAGAAGCCGACATTGTGGCTGTAGTCTTCCACCTTGACAAGCAGTCCCAGCTGATCCAGCTCTTCCACCACCGCCTTCCGGCATTCCATCGGATCCATTCCGGCAAACCGGCCGGCGTTTTCGTTCATGGTGCCGTCGTCATTCGTCACCGTGATAATCTCCAGATTATGCCGCTGGGCAACTTCAAAATCGTTCGGGTCATGGGCAGGAGTCATCTTCACCGCACCGGTACCGAAATCCATTTCCACATAGTCGTCCGCCACGACAGGGATTTCCTTGTTCATCAATGGCAGAATCACATGTTTACCGACCAGAGCAGTATATCGTTCATCAGCAGGGTTCACAGCAACGCCCGTATCGCCAAGCATGGTTTCTGGTCGCGTTGTGGCAACGACTACACCCTCGCTTCCGTCTGCGCCAGGATATCGGATATGCCAGAGATGGCTGGCCTGCTCCTTGTATTCAACTTCTGCGTCGCTCAGAGCGCTCCGGCATGCAGGACACCAGTTGATCATCCTCTGTCCACGGTAGATCAGTCCCTTTTCAAACAGGCGCACAAACACTTCCCGCACTGCTTTGCTGCATCCCTCATCCATGGTAAAGCGTTCCCGGCTCCAGTCGCAGGACACACCCATCTTACGCTGTTGGTGAACAATGCGTCCGCCATATTCTTTTTTCCAGTTCCACGCCCGTTCGAGGAAAGCTTCCCGCCCGATATCTTTCTTCGTCAGGCCTTCTTTCCGCATCGTTTCCACAATTCTGACTTCCGTCGCGATCGCGGCATGGTCGGTGCCGGGAAGCCACAGGGTAGGATCTCCTTTCATCCGGTGATAGCGAATCGGAGCATCCTGCAGAATGCAATCCATGGCATGTCCCATATGCAGCTGACCGGTAATGTTGGGCGGAGGCATAACAATCGTAAAAGGCTTTTTGCCTTCCTCCCGGTGTGCTTCAAAAGCACCGGAATCCTCCCATGCTTTGTAGAGCTCCGCTTCAATAGCCTGAGGATTAAAACGTGTTTCCATATCCGCGCCGGTCATTTTCTTTTCCATGGTGAGTCCCTCCTTTTATACAGAAACAGCTCCGACCCTGATGGGCGGAGCTGCAAATAGTCCCGGTGTTAAAAAAGCAGTCGACAATCAGGCGTTCTTGGCTTCGTCCTTGTTGACGACCTGGACGCCGTTATAATAACCGCAATTCTTGCACACGCGATGGGCCAGCTTCATCTGATGGCACTGGGGGCATTCAACAATCCCCGGCAGGGCCAGCTTCCAGTTGGCGCGGCGGCTGTGCTTGCGAGCCTTGGAAATTTTCCCCTTCGGAACAGCCATGATTCACACCTCCTCAATGTTTTCAAGCAATTGCTGCAGCCCGGCAAACGGATATTGAATGCCCGGTTCGGCGGGTACTGCATCCGGGTCCCTGTATTCAAAGCCCGGACAATCCTCTCTGCAAAGGAATCGGATTGGCAGAGCCATGACGGCGTATGACATAACCAGTTTGTCCAGGGAAACCTCATGCCCTTCATAGGCAAAGATTTCATCATCCTCGGGATCGCCGTTCCGCTGAAACACTTCATCGAAGTCATTCATGACCTCTGCCTGTGCTTCCTCGAGACAGTTGGCGCACGGGGCGTGGGCAACAGTCCTGAGCTTGCCTTTTACCGCGATGTTACCGTCTTCATCCGCCATGAAGCACCCATCAACCAGGCATTCGTCCAATCGGACAATATCTCCTGTGATCTCCTGATCCGCAATGGCCTGCGTTCCGGAGAAGTGGTACTCCTGACCGGGATGAGATAAAGCATCCGACACGTCAAGCTTCATGTCCTCACCTCAAAAGTGACCGTTTGTCATTATAGTTGCTTTGAAATCGTTTGTCAACAATAATTTCAACGCTTTTCCGTTTCGCAGATCAGTTGTCCCGTACCTTGCCGGTGGTAACCAGATCAAGCGTATCGCGGGCAATCATGATTTCCTCATTGGTGGGAATCACGCAGACTGTAACTTTGCTGTCATCTGCGGAAATGATGGATTCGCTCCGGGTCTGGTTCTTTGCAGGATCGATCTTTGCGCCCATGAATTCCAGGCCGTCGATGACCCGCTCCCGAAGATAGCTGTTGTTTTCTCCGATACCGGCCGTGAAAACAATAATATCCACGCCGCCCATCGCAGCCGCATAGGATCCGATATATTTCTTGATCCCGTATATCAGCATTTCCCTTGCCAGCGTAGCATCCGGATCTCCCGCGTCTGCAAGGCTGTCAATATCACGGCAGTCGCTGCTTTTTCCGCTGATACCCAGCAGACCGCTTTTCTTGTTCATCATGGTCAGCACATCATCCACGCTGACCGGATGTCCGACAGGCGTTCCGTCATCGTTCAGGGGGTTGTTGGCAATAAACTGAACGACAGCAGGGTCACAGCTGCCGCAGCGGGTACCCATCAGCAGTCCTTCCAGAGGTGTCAGTCCCATGGATGTATCCTGGCATTTTCCGTCTTTCACGGCGCTCAGGCTGGATCCGTTGCCCAGGTGGCAGATAATAATCCGTTTGCCTGCAGGACTAATCCCCAGGAATTCACATACACGGCGGCTGACATACCGGTGGCTGGTGCCGTGGAATCCATACCGACGGACATGCAGTTTTTCTTCATACATCTTCGGAACGCCGTACATATAGGCTTTCGGAGGCATTGTCTGATGGAAAGCCGTATCAAAAACCGCCACCTGCGGCGTGCCTTTCATCACTTTCTCGCAGGCTTCAATTCCCATCAGGTTGGCCGGATTGTGCAGCGGCCCCAGCGGGAAGCAGTCACGGATCGCCTGTTTTGCGGCATCATTCACAATGACGGAAGCTGTAAACGCGCTGCCGCCGTGCAGAACCCGATGTCCCACAGCGCCGATTTCATCCGTGCTTTTAATCACACCATACTCAGGATCCTGCAGGATTTTCAGCATCAGCTGGGCTGCCGCTTCGTGATCCGGGATTTCCTGGACAATTTCCGTCTTTTTATCCCCGACGCTGTGCTTCAGCCGGCTTCCTTCGATGCCGATGCGTTCCACCAGACCTTTTGCCAGTTCCTTCTCGCCGTCCATGTCGATCAGCTGATATTTCAGGGAAGAGGATCCTGCGTTTACAACCAGAATTTTCATGCTGCTTCAATCTCCTTTACGTTCATAGATACTTAACTGATTATACACTTTTTCATCCGGAATGAAAAGACGATTCGTTGAATTTCTTTTCCCTTCATGCTACACTTTCCTGCGGACATCCTCACATGCGTAAAGGAGGTTCATCTATGTCGGTTCTGGGCATTGTAGCCGAATACAATCCTTTTCATAACGGCCATCTGTATCATCTGGAAAAAGCCGCATCTGCAGTCTCTCCTTCCGCAGTTCTGGTAGCGCTCTCCGGTCCGTTCACCCAGCGGGGAGAGCCTGCGTTTCTTTCCCCGTGGGTCCGCGCGGAATGCGCGCTGCTCGCCGGTGCCGATGCTGTGTTTGCCCTGCCGGTTCTCTGGACAGTTCGCGATGCGGAGCACTACGCTCTGGGAGCTGTTTCCCTTCTGTCCGCGTTGGGAGCCACACATCTGGCGTTCGGAGCTGAATCAGAAGATCTTTCCATGCTGCAGCGTACCGCTTTCTTTCTGGAAAGCCCTCCCGTTGGCTTCCGGAATGAGCTGCGCCGTCTGCTGTCGGAAGGAACAGGTTTTCCCGCTGCGATATCCATGGCTTCCGCCCGATTCTGTCCGGAATCGGAATCTGTTCTGAAACATCCGAATAATATCCTGGCTGTCTGCTATCTGCGTGCAATCTGCCGGCTCGGTCTTTCCATGATTCCCGTGCTGATTCCCCGTTCAGGCTGTTATCATTCGGATCGGATCGATCCGTCTGCGCCTTCCGCCTCAGCCATTCGATCCGCGCTGATGCGAGGCTCCTGGCAGGATGCTCTTTCTGCACTTCCCCCATGGTCCCGGGATGCAGTCCGGCACGCTTTTCTTGCCCGCGCTGTTCCGGACACGGATCGCATGGATGCCGTATTGACAGAAAGAATTCGTTCGATGTCGCCCGAGCAGGCCGCGCTGCTGCCTGATTGCGGGGAAGGACTGGATTCTGCCTTGCTGAAAGCAGCAGCCGAATCCCATTCCCGGGAAGATCTTATTTCCCGGCTGACGACGCGCCGATATCCTTCAGCCCGGATCAGCCGTATTTGTGCCTGTGCCATGCTGAATATTACCCGGGAACAGTTGACAAAAGCGCCGCTGCCCCGCTCGGCGCTTTTGCTGGCATTGAAAAGGAACCTGTCCCTGACAGGCTCCTGGAAAGCACTTTCTCTCCCCGCTTCTCCGGCGGATTGGTTCCACATGGCTGACAGATCCGAGGAAGCTGCATACCGTTTCTGGGGGGATCTGAGCGGTCTCCCCGGCAGTTTCCCTTTCACACAGAAGACATTGACCCGATAATCTGTCTGGCAACATGGACCCCGCTGGCGCTCGCATGACTCAGGCTGTGGGTCACTCCGCTGCCGTCACCGATCACATAAAGGCCCGGATACTGGGTTTCAAGATTTTCATCCAGCTGTACTTCCATATTGTAGAATTTGACTTCCACGCCGTACAGCAGCGTATCATCGTTCGCTGTGCCTGGCGCAATCTTATCCAGTGCATAGATCATTTCGATGATACCGTCCAGGATCCGTTTGGGAATCACGAGGCTCAGATCTCCCGGCGTCGCTGAAAGCGTCGGCGTTACGAATGAATCCTGAATCCTTCCCGGCGTACTCCTGCGTCCCCGGACCAGGTCGCCGAAACGCTGAACCATGACGCCGCCTCCCAGCATATTGCTCAGCCGGGCTATGGATTCGCCGTATCCGTTGGAATCCTTGAACGGCTCGGAAAAATGCTTGCTGACAAGCAGTGCGAAATTGGTGTTCTCTGTATGTTTGGCCGGGTCTTCATAGCTGTGGCCATTCACCGTCACAATTCCGTTGGTGTTTTCGCTCACCACAGCCCCGTGTGGGTTCATACAGAAGGTACGGACCAGATCCTCGAATTTCTCGGTTCTGTAAACAATTTTACTTTCATACAGTTCGTCCGTCAGGTGGCGGAATACTTCTGCCGGCAGTTCCACACGTACACCGATATCCACCCGGTTGCTGAGCGTAGGAATCCCCATGCTCCTGCAGATGCCCTCCATCCATTTGCTTCCGCTGCGCCCAACGGAAATGACACACTTCTCTGCGGTGACGCATTGACCGTTTTCAAGTGTCACCCGGTATCCGCCGTCAATTCTTTCCACGGTATCCACCGGTGTATCAAAGAAGAAGCTGACCTGATCCTTCAGCGTGTTGTATAGGTTTTCCAGTACGATATAGTTGATGTCTGTCCCCAGGTGACGAACCTGGGCATCCAGCAGATGCAGTCCATGCTGCAGGCACATCTGTTTGATACTGCTGTTGGCTGTGGAATAGAGCTTTGTCCCTTCTCCGCCGTACTGGATGTTGATCTCATCCACATAGCGCATCAATTCAAGCGCCCTGGCTTTCCCGACATGTTCGTGGAGGCTCCCGCCGAAATCATTTGTGATGTTGTACTTCCCGTCGGAAAAGGCACCGGCCCCTCCGAATCCGCTCATGATGGAGCAGGTTCTGCAGCGGATGCAGCTTTTGATCTTTTCTCCGTCAATCGGACACTTCCTCTTGTTCAGCGGATTCCCCAGCTCAAATACGGCGGTTTTCAGGGGGGTGGGAGTCTGATGGACCAGCTCATAGGCCGTGAATATTCCTCCGGGGCCTGCCCCGATAATCAGCACATCATAATCCATGATCTTTTCTCCGTTCCTTCTGTTTCGTGTTTCCTACGGGATTATACCATTGTTTTGACGAAAAGCAAATTTTCTGTTTCCGTTTTTTTGCATTTTATAGTATAATAAGATGGTTTCTTTGATTCGATGGTTAAGGAGTGTTATTCCTGTGCGTAAATTCTTTTCTCTTCTGCTCGCTGTCGCATTGCTTCTCCCCTGTTGTTTTTCCGCGGCGGAAGAAAGCTGGGCGGATGCAAATCTGCCTCATGAGCGTATGCCTGAAACAATCGAGGTAATCCCTTGGGATCAGCTTTCCCCGGCACTCAGCGGTCAGCATCATTACCTGCTTCTGTGTATCGACCAGTGGCATTCCATTCCCCGCCCTCAGGATGCTCCTCCGCCCACCGGATACAATGGCGTGCGGCGGGATCTGTACGGAAACACGGATGGAATCGTCATTCTCACGCTGGATACCCGGGCAAAGCGAATCATGCTGACCTCCATTATTCGTGATGCCATCATCCGCAAGCCGAACAGTACTGATACCTCTGCCAAATACGGTCGGATCAACTATGTGTATAACGATTACGGTCCGGAAGCTCTCTGCAAAACCATCAGCGAGCATCTTGGCATTCCCATCGAGAAGTATATTCTTTTCAACTTCGGCCAGATTCAGGATATTATTGATCTTCCCAGTCTGGGCGGTGTGGATATCGAGCTGAACGCCAATGAGATTCGTTATCTTGCCCGTTACGCGGTGCCTGTCGGTTCTGTCGTAAATGCTGACGGTGTGGATGTGCATCAGAATCCGAGAGCACCGGAAGGTCTTTACCATTTCCGCGGTCATTCCGCTGTTCTGTATATGCGGATCCGCAAAGCGGACAGCCAGGGGGATTTCATGCGGACCCAGCGTGTCCGCAATGTCCTCAGCGCCCTGGCGGACAAGTGCCGTTCATTTTCTCTGGATCAGGCGAACGAGCTCGCCAACAATATCATGGAGCATAACGATGCCACCAACATGTCTCTCAAGGAAATGCTTGATGCTGCTTCCTTCGCCTACGATCTCCGCAGTTGCACAATTGAAGAACTCCGAATCCCGGCGAAGGAAGATGTCCGGGCCATTCTCTACGCCAACATGCTGGCTCAGGAGGTAAACTGGACCTCTTCCCGGCTCAAGCTGGCTGATTTTCTGGAGCACACAAAACTCACCCGGGATATTGACTTCCTTGTCACTGATGATGAGGATGACTGAGGAGTAGCCCATGAAATGTCCTGAATGCGGTTTGTGGAACCGCGCCTCCCTTCCGCACTGTATTCGCTGCGGTACGCCTTTGAATATTGATGAATCCTCCCGCATCACCTGGAAAGACACATTGCGGGACGGCGGCGCTTCCTCCTCTTACCTCCGGGCAGATGAATTCGGTCAGACGGATCAGACTCCCGAACCCAGGGATGCGCTGGCCAGTGAAATGCAGGATCTGAAGCAGCGTAAACGCCGCGGTGCGGAGCTGCAGAAACGAATGCGCAGCGAGTGCGGAGTTTCATCGAATGTGGAAATCCTTGATAAAACGAATACAGGCCCTTCAGCGTCTCCTCTCCGGGAGCCGATTGTTCTGCAGCAGATTACCCGCTCCGGCGTCCAGGCCAGGCGCGAGTCTGAAGTTCGGTCCCGGGTTCGCTTTCTGGATGAAAACGGAGCCTTTGTGGAATCGAGGGTTTACGATCCGCTGATTCCGGAATCTTTCCGGTCCGGCGAGGAGCTTCCTTCCGAATTAACCGGTAGGATGAAGCGCCTTCAGCCAGGCAGAAAATCTGTATTTCCGAGGATTCTCCTGGTCCTTGCTTTCCTGGCAATCCTTGGCGGAGGATTCCTGGCGGTCCGGCATTTCCTGTCTCCGCAGAAAGTCACAGCGGAGAATCCGAAGGGCGTCATTATTTCAGCCAGTATGCAGAACGACCAGGCAGCCCACACCATCATGATTCCCGGAACGGATGGTACCACGATTTATATTCCGGAGCTGCATGCCAGTTATCCGGTTTCTGCCGGTTTTGCTACCATTGAAGTCCCTGATCATATCTGGTATGACAACCTGGAAGGTTCTCTTGATGAAAATATGGATGTAACGCTGAATCCTTTCCTGAAGAGTTCTTCCGGTCGGCAGTCTCCGATGGATCCGATCCATTATTCGATTACCATTCCGCTCAGCCGGATCACCCTGGAGTCCCCGGACACTACCCGAACTACAGTCTCCACAACAATGGCCACCATTAAGATCAACGTCCGCCCCGGTTCACGTGTCACCGTGAATGGCAAGGACTATAGTGATACCGTCTCATCTGATACCGGTGAAATGAGCTACAATGCCACCATCCAGCCGATCGGTGATAATGTCTTTACTTTTGTGGTTCGTTCTCCCTATTGCAGGGATAATACGCTGGAGGTCGTCTTCTACCGGGCAAAGCAGGATATTCCTCTGGATCTGGCTGTAGGAACCTACGGGACGACAGATAAGAAAATCATGAAGGTAACAGCAACGACCCTTCCCGGAGCGCATGTGGAAGTCACAACGCCCCATTCGGATCTGAACATCACGGATCTCGCTTCTACAGGCAAGTTTTCATTCAATGCTGTTTTTGATAAAATTGGCTACAATACGATTTCCATTGTTGCTTCTTACGGAAACCGGAAACCGTCACAGGTTGATCATACCGTTTATTATCTTCCTCCTGCGGATGAATACACCGTCAAAGCATGGCCTCTCACGGAAGAAGGTTATGCAGAATTGCTCAGCAATATCACGGTTCGCGCCGCCCGCGGTCAGGTTTATGTGGTCAAGGGAATCGTCCAGTATTCTGTTTCCGATAAACCGCAGATGGTAGTCATCAACACCAGCGACGATGGAAAATCTCAGCCGGTTCTGGTAGAAAATTATACAAAGACAAAATGGGAAGTCGGAAAATACTATCGGCTTTACGCCGATGCGAATTCAACCTATAACGGAATGCCTTTTCTGAACGCGCGCTACACCTATACAAAATAAACAGGAGATGAACCGATTGATGAAGCGTCTGCTTGTTCCGCTGTTGATTCTGCTTCTGGTTGCGTCCGCTGCAATGGCAGATCCCCTGCCGCTTCTGGATAACTTGTCGGAAACAATTACTGTCCCTTATGATGATCAGGATCCTTCAGCCGGGCAGTATGTTTATACCTACAGCTATCCCTATGCGGATCCGGAGGATCCGACTGCTTATCGGATCAATAGTTTTTATGAGTACCTGATTAAGGATACAAAGGATTATACGATTCCGAACCTTTCCGAGTATTATGCAGGGCAGCATCAGAATGTCACCGTGGATATTTCCTATGAAGTTACTTGCAACAATGATGAGTTTTTCTCTGTCCTGATTCATAAAACAGAACAGGTAGACAGCCTGACCTCTGAATCCTGGGAAGGCAACACTTTTTCCCGCCTGAACGGAATGCCGGATTCAACCTTCGACCTTCCCCGCCTTCTGGGAACTCTGGAAGTCGGAGAACATGATGACTGGCTGGAAAACCGCCAGACGCGAAAAGCGAATGAGGCTGTATGGAATTTGGTCTGGGAGATCATTGAGCAAAATCAGGATGGACTTTATAATCCGGATTACACAAAAGAGGATCTGACTTTCGATCTGGCGCCTGAATCAGATTTTTTCCTAGATGAATCCGGTAATCCGGTTTTTTATGTGATTTCACCCGCTGCAGAGGGCTGGAACGGCAGCTATCCGGTGCTTTCGGCTGATCCGTCCGGTCAGCTTCTGCTGTTCCCCCTCCTGCTGGATGACATAGAAGATGAAATGTGATACAGGAAAAAGACAGGAATTTTCCCTTTTTCATCGTATAATATATTATCAACCGTTTATGGAAAGAAGGGGTTCTCATGCTGGAAATCAGCGTCACACTTTCAAAAAACCTGAAGCAGAAGCCCACGGATGAATCTGCTCTTGGCTTTGGCCGGATTTTTACTGACCATATGTTCATGATGGACTATGAGAAAGGGGCTGGATGGAAGAATGCCCGCATTGTTCCCTACGGCGCCTTCTCGATGGATCCTGCTTCTATGGTTCTGCATTACGGCCAGGCCATTTTTGAGGGCTGCAAATGCTATCGCCGGGCGGACGGCGGTCTGCAGCTCTTCCGTGCGCAGGATAATCTCGCGCGGATGACCCGCAGCGCGCAGCGTATGTGCATGCCTGCCCTGGATGAGGAAACAGCACTGGAAGGCCTGAAACAGCTGATCAGGATCGACGCGGATTGGGTACCGCATAAAGAAGGTACTTCTCTCTACATCCGGCCGACCATGATCTCCATGGATGTGGGGCTCGGTGTCCATGCTTCGAAGAAGTATTGTTTCTTCATTATTCTCAGCCCTGTCGGTGCGTATTATAAAGAAGGCTTGAAGCCAGTCAGCATTTATGTGGAGGACGAGTACGTCCGGGCTGTCCGTGGCGGTGTCGGTTTCACAAAGTGCTCCGGGAATTATGCCGCGTCTATTCTCGCCGGCGACATCGCCGAGCAGAAGGGTTATTCCCAGGTTCTCTGGCTGGATGGCGTGGAGCAAAAATACGTGGAAGAAGTCGGCTCCATGAATATGATGTTTGCTTATGGCAACAGGATTGTGACTCCCATGCTGAATGGCTCCATTCTCCCCGGAATCACGCGGGACAGTGTGTTGAAATTGGCGCGTCAGCTGGGATATGAAGCCGAGGAGTCTCGCCTGGATGTAAATGAAATCTTTGCTGATGCGAAGTCCGGTAAGCTCACTGAAGCCTTCGGCACCGGTACGGCAGCTGTCATCAGTCCCGTCGGTATGCTGGCCTTGAAAGATGAAAAGGTCACCCTGGGTGACGGCGGAATTGGTCCTGTTGCCCAGAAACTGTATGATACCCTCACCGGCATCCAGTACGGGCGGCTGGAAGATCAGAACGGCTGGATCACCCGGATTTGATGATGAAAGGTTTTTATGCTCAGACAAGATAACACGGGACCTTATCACTGGGCCGACAAAACCATGAGCGTTTTGCGGACCAGTCAGTTGGAGGCTTGCGAGAAGGATCTTGCAGGCCTTCCTTTCCTTTGTCTTTTTGACAATGAATGCACCGATGCGGATGCGGAAAACTTCTACGCCTTTTCTTTTTTCCCCCGGGAGGATCGGAACAGGCCTGCTGTGATGCTGCATACGGTAGATGACCTCCGGGTTCGGGTTCTCTCCTCCTTTGCGCCGGAACTGGCATTGCTTTCCACGGATGAGCATGATCTTCTGGTTCGCCTTGTTCTGTTTGGCGGAAGGCTGATATTGCATGACTGGAATGATTTGATTCCTGCCCGCAGTCTGCTGCGCCGCCTCTGGTGTCGCTTCCGGCATGAAGACGGGTTCCCCGTTCTGTATATGCCGCATCAGCTTTGTGCATCAGCCCTCTTGCTCCTCGCAGGAGACGAACATAAGAAAATCCGTGATTCTGTGGATCTGGTGCAGAATATGGCAGATGATTCTCTGTATCTCATGGGAATGATGCAGGCTTCCGGTCCGCTGCTCCATCTGCAGTCTCTTCTGAAAGATACCTATGCCCAGGGACGCACTGATCTGATTGAACGGATGCTCCTTTCCGGCTTTGACTGTTTTTATGACCGGGAAGGAAGGCTGTTTCTGATCCATCCTGGTCTGGCTGATCCGGAACAGATGCTGTCCCGGATGCCTGTTGCGGAACGTTCCTTCCGGGAAATGAGCACGGATTCGCTTAATCACGCCTCCGAAAGTGTCAGCGATCTCGAAAATCCGCTCTATGAACAGATGCTCTATTCCCTGATGGATGCCGTCCGTCCTGAAATCACCCCGGAAGATGCAGTGGAGGATCTGATTATCCTTGCAAAACAGGGAGTATCCTATCATGAGATGCAGGAAGTTCTTTCTTCCCTGCTCGTTTCTCTGCCGACACCGGAAATGCTCAAATCCCTTCAGGATCTCAGTGATCGGATTCCGCGCTGGATCTGGTTTTCCTCATCGAGGGTGCAGTAATGGAGCGCAGATCCTTTATCATTTCTCCGGAAGCCGACGGCATGAAAGCTGCTGACCTTCTCCGTCGTTTGCTGCCTGATCTCCCGGAGAGTACCTTTCGAAAGCTCTTTGCCTCCCGGGATGTACGGCTGGATGGTGTCCGGATTTCACGCGATGCTCAGGTTCATACCGGACAGACGCTTCTCGTTTTTCTCCCGCCTTCCTCCGGGCAGGTTTCACCGCTTCGCATCGTGTACGAGGATGAGGATATTCTCCTTGTCAACAAACCTGCCGGTATCAGCGTCGAGCCGGATCGTCCCGGTGCGGTTTCCCTGGCTGAACTCTGCCGCATCCATGTCGGAGCGGAAGGTTCGGATTCTTTTTTCCCTGCTGCCTGTCACCGTCTGGACAATAAGACCTCCGGCCTTTGCCTCTTTGCGAAGAAGGAGGACACGCTGGCCATTCTGCAGGATGCTTTCAGGCAGCGTATGATGGAGAAGTATTATACCTGCCTTGTCCGTGGAATGATCAAGCCACCGTCTGCGGTCTGCAGTGCCTGGCTTCGGAAGGATGCAAAACTCGCTCGGGTCTGGATTCTGGATCATCAGGAGCCCGGTGCGCGGCCGATTACGACCGGCTATGAGACGCTTGAATGCGGTTCTGTTTCCCGCCTGAAGGTACATCTGATCACGGGCCGGACTCATCAGATCCGGGCGCATCTTGCAGCGCTGGGGCATCCGATTCTTGGCGATGATTTGTATGGGGACCGGGATTTCAACCGTCTCCACAAAACCCGTTCACTCCGGCTCTGCGCAACTTCCCTCTGTCTTTTCACTGGTGGCCGTCTTCCGCAGTTGGATGGACGGACATTTGAAATCATTCCGCCGTTCTGATGATATGCCCGATTTTTGAAGGAGGTTGATTCCATGCTTGCTTCTCGTCCCCCGCTCGGTTGGAATTCCTGGAATACGTTTGGTGAGAAAATCAATGATTCCCTGATTCGCGAAATGGCTGATTTCATGGTGGACCATGGCTATCTGGCCGCCGGTTATGAATATCTGGTCATCGATGACTGCTGGTCACTGAGGGATCGGGATGAAAACGGCCGTCTCGTCCCGGATCCGGTCAAATTCCCGCATGGGATGAAAGCACTTGCTGATTATGTCCATTCCAAAGGTCTGAAATTCGGCATGTATTCCTGTGCCGGTGTCATGACTTGTGCCGGATATCCTTCCAGTTATGATCATGAATTCATGGATGCGGAGACTTTTGCCTCCTGGGGCGTGGATTTCCTGAAATATGATTTCTGCAATTTTCCGGAAACCGGAGACTGTCGCACCCGCTACCAGACCATGTCAATGGCTCTGAAATCCACCGGCCAAGATATTCTGTTCTCTGCCTGCAACTGGGGTCAGAAGGAGCCCTGGCAATGGATGCGCAGTGTCGGTGCGCATATGTACCGCTCCACGGGCGATATCATGGATAACTACCGTTCTTTCACGGAGATTTTCAAATCCCAGCTTTCCAATTTGTCCATGAGTGCTGTCGGATGTTTCAATGATATGGATATGCTCACAGTCGGTATGGGCGGCAAAGGGAATGTTGGTTTCGGTAAAGTCTGTACATATGAAGAATACAGAATGCAGTTCTCTCTGTGGTGTCTCTGCGGAGTTCCTTTGATGATGGGTGCTGATCTTCGATCCCTTTCTCCGGAATATGAAGCGCTGATGAAGCACCCGGATCTTCTCCGGATTAACCAGGATGAAGAATGCCGCTCTCCTTATCTGATCCGCAGAAGCTCGATTTTTACCGGCAATCCGGACCCGCAGGAAGGCGAAATGCCCTGGCGTCAGATTCCTGATTCCAGCTATACGATCTTCCGTCACCTCTCCGGGGGTGAATTCGCCCTTGCTTTTATCAATCTCTCCGATGCGGAAAGCACGATCCACTGCGAATTGGTGGATTTAGGTCTTCCTGTCTCCTCCGGATTCGGTTTGGAAGTCAGGGATGTCTACTCGGGTGAATCGCTGGGAAGAAAAGCTGATTACTTCAATCCTGTCGTCCCGGGACACGACATGAGACTTTATCTCTGCAGGATGGTAAATCTCCATGGCTGATCCTTTCGGAATAATGGAAAAACAACAGGCCGACAGATCTCTGTCGGTCTGTTGTCAGTGTTCAAAAAAACTTCTTCCCGATGAAATTGCGCTGACCCGGAAACTGATTAATCGCGGTGCTTCCCGTTTTTTCTGTCTTTCCTGTCTGGCTCGCCATTTTGAGTTGCCGGAATCCGCCCTGGAGGAGAAAATCCGCCAGTTCCGGGCGATGGGTTGTACACTTTTCCCGCCTGAGGATTCGTAAGATACGCTGCATTCCCGATCGGGCATCCGCCGTTCATCCGTGTCCAGGACCTTACGGTATGTATTTCAGGTCAATCTGTTTTACATTTCCCGCCGTATTCAGCAGATACTCCAGCTGAACCCAATGGCTCTCTATGGGATACCGGTAACGGATGATTTTTTCACCGTTTTCCTGCACCCAGATTTTTCCGGTACCGTCGTTTGTGGAATAGAGGCCCCTGTTTCCGCTTTTACTCTCCACCTGCTGCATATCTTTGAATTTGTCAACCACATACTGGCCTGTATCCCCGACCTGCGTTCCCCGCGGGCCGTTCAGTGCGTCTGTGGTTCGGAAACAGACTTCAACCAGCACCCAGTTCTTCCGTGTCAGGTTCATGACAGCATATCCCCATGGATAGTCAAACCTTCTGCACTCTGTTTCAAAGCCATCGCTTTGTACAGTCCCGGCCGGTGTTCCCTCCCCGTATGTTTCCATGAACTCAAGCTGCGTTGTCTGGTTGATCCGCAGTTTATCAACGGTATCCTCTGCCGTAAAAGCTGTTTTGGGTTTCGGATTCGCTTCGATTTTATATTTGACTTCCAGCATATTGGATAGTTTCCGGTAACGGTTTACGGCGATCGCTTTCAGCGTAACCCAGCCGTTTGGCAGCAGAATCGGATCTCCGTTGAAAATCGGGCTGTCTGAATCCGGAATAGATCCGTCTACAGTATAGTAAATGACAATACTGGTATCTTTCTCGTCATCCAGCCCGGGTTTGAGTCGCACTCGCTGGCTGGTTTTATATGTGTTCGGTGCCAGGGTGGCCCGTGGGGTTTGCGGTGACGGCATGATGATTTTATAAGTGCCGCGGAGTTCGTCTGAAACCAGTTCCCCGTGGACGCAGACCGCGCGCATATTGTAGATTCCTTCGTCCAGTTCCACGCCCTCGGGTGTCGCCAGAATCCCGTCTTCCGGAAGCTTGGCTTCATCGTTGAAAGTAAAGTAGATATCATACCCCTGGTAGGAAGTAAAACGAAGCGTCTTTTTTTCCTCATAGTAGGCCGCTGTCCAGTTTACCTCCGGCGGACTTGGCAGCAGATCATTTCGCTGTGTCTGGAAGGTGCTGTCCTGTGTCTGTTCATATGCTTTTTTCATCAGTTCGGCTGCCTTGGCCAGATCGCCTTCCGCCTGTCTGTTCTGAAGAATCCGAATATGGTTGACATAAGCTTCCGTTCTGGAAGGCGTCTTTGTATAAATCTCTTCATACAATGCGGCTGCGTCCTCGATCCGGCCGGCTGCTTCATAGGCGTTTCCAAGCATCAACAGTCCGTCTACGTCGATTACTTCTTCCGCTTCATCCTGCTTTTTCGCTTTTTCAAAGCATTCAATGGCTCGGTCCACATTTCCCTGGTCCATCATCTCGTCACCGACAGCCCATAAAGCGGTGGAATTTGCCTCCATCCCGATCCTTGCCATCATCCGCTGACCGGCATTGGTTTTCTTCAGGAAGAGCCATCCGCCTCCGATCAGAAGAAGGAACGCAATGATACAGAGAATGGAAACTTTGATCCAGTTGACCATTCTCCGTTTGCTGCCGTTTGCATGTGTGGCGAGATATTTCTGCGCAGTCTCTTCGTCGGCCCCTTCGTCATATACGCTTCGTCTTCTTCTGTCAAATATCGGTCCGGGTTCTTCCTGCTCTTCCTCCATCTCCAGGCCGATCACAGGTGTTTCTGTTTCTCTCCTGGTATCGCGGATTGCCGGCATCTCTATGGTGGCATGGCTGGCGCCGCTGCGTCTCCGCTGTCTGTTCTCTTCTGCGGTTGTGGGAGCCGCAGGCCTGCCTCTGACCGCTTCGCGTGCACGTTTCCCCTGGCGGATCGCTTCGACGCCTTCCTTTTTAAAGCCCGATTCCTGCCGGAGAATCTCCCCGCATTCAGGGCATACATTCTCTTCTTTTTCAGCATAATACCCGCATCTGGGACACAGCATCTCCGGTCACCTCCTTTGGCTTCCCCGTGATCAGTCACGTCCTGTCCAGGTCTCGCAGTGCTTCATACTCCGGATCATCATCGTATTCCCGTTCCGGGCATACACCGCCTAGTTCTTCAATCGCATTCCTGATTTCAATGAATGTCAGATATGGCAGTTTTGGATCCTTTGCTGCTTCTGTCAGTTCCGGAAGGGCCCGGTCATCTCCAATCTTGGCCAGGTATCCGGCAAACAGGGCACGGCGTGCCGGCTTTTCCCGGAACAGTCTTAACGCCAGCCGGAAGGTGGCCTCCTGAACGGGGTAATGAGTCAGCACCTCCAGCAACGCTTCCTGTCCGGCGTCATTTGCCTTCCCCAGCACCTGCAGGATCGGCTGTACCACGCTTTCTCCCATTACGCTCAGGCTTTCCAGAGCATTGTCTTTCAGTTCGTCCTTTGGCTGTCTGTCCAGCTGCCAGTTGATATACAGCATTTTCGGCAGTGTGCTGTCCATCTCCCGCAGCAGTTCAATTGCTGTCATCTTGGCCTCTTCTTCCGCCTCTTCATCCTTCAGCAGTTCCAGCAGCCTTTTCTCGCATGGTTTCCCAACAAAGGTGATCTGCTCCAGCAGCGGATCCGGCAGCGGCACGCCTGCTGAGCAGTAGGCATGCATCCAGTCAACCAGAACTTTGGGATCCTCAAATTGAGTAAAGTATGAACCTGGTGTCACACTTCCGAGCCATTTGGCCCGTGTGTTCAGGAATGTCATATAGATCCGCGGCATATCGGCTTCCATTTCATCAAAGTTCCGGTATTCTTCCTGGTGCCGTTTCATCCATTCAGAGGTAAACTCGGCAAAATGTTCGTCAAAATTCAGGATAGGCATGTTCATGGTTATTCTTTCCCTCCTGTTGCTCCGGCACTGTTCATCAGTTCGATCAGTTCTTCCCTGGTGAATCGGTAGCAGTTATGGCAGAAATGGCACACCAGCTCTGCTTGTCCGTCTTCTTGGATCAGACTGTTCAGATCCTTCCTTCCAAGAGAGATCAATGCCTTTTCCATCCGGTTCCTGCTGCAGGTGCACCGGTAGTCCAACGGTGTTTTCTCGAGAATTCTGGGATTCATTCCACGGAACCAGTCTTCACACAGCTGTTCAATGGGGGCAAAGGTCATCTCCCTGCTGATATCGGCAAACATGGGGCTGCGAAGTTCCAGCTGATCAATCACCTCATCCGGACAGCCCGGCATCGGTTGAATCAGCAGTCCTCCGGCTTTCAGGACAGTCTCTTCCGTGACCAGCACGCCCAGAGCAACAAGGCTCGGCTGCTGTTCTGAAACGGTGAAATAATTCGCGAAATCCATAGCTATTTCACCGCTGACCAGTTCGCTTTGCCCGATATAGTTTTTCTTCAGTCCCAGGTCCTTGATAACGCTCATTCTGCCCTGGTGTCCGACGGCTCCTCCGACGTCCAGTTTTCCGTCTTCCCTCAGAGGAAGCACCACCCGGGGATCATCCGCGCAGGCCCGCACATGACCATGATCTGCCACCGCAACAATCGTCCCCATAGGGCCGTCACCCTTCAGAGAAACCGTGACTGATTCATCCTCGCCTTTCATCATAATCCCAAGCATAAGGGTTCCCGTGATCAGCCGGCCCAGTGCAGCTGTGCAGACCGGCGTTGATCCGTGGATGTCCGCGCATCGCTGAACAGTCTTTGTTGTTTCGCACAGCATCACCCGTACCTGACCGTCGCACAGGTCTATCTGAAGCATTTCATCCCTGTCTGCCATTTTTCCGCTCCTGTTCACTCTTCTTCCCGCGTTGCGGCAATATGCCAGCGCTGGTTATTCTCTGCTGCCGTGTTCAGCGTATAATCCCCGTACATGCTCACTGCCCGGAATCCAGCATGCCACAGGGTTTCTTTCAGCGTCTTCGGATCCCAGGCCCGTTGCCGCTGGTGCTCCTCGATCCGGCGGTATCGGCCGTCCTCCTCTTTCACAAAGAAGCAAAGATCCAGCGCCACCGTCTGGTGTTTCTCGTTCCATGTGTTCTGCCAGAGATAGGTGATTTCTTCCCGGTCTTCCCACATCAGCTCACCGCATAGGATCTTCTGCAGTTTGTAGGGCGTGGAGATGTCAAAAACAAGGGCCCCGCCGGGACGCACAGCCCGGTGCGCGGCGCGGAAAAAGCTCAGCAGATCTTCTTCTGTCAGCAGATAGTTCACCCCATCGCACGTAGCCAGCACAGCATCCATTGGGCGATGCAGATTCAGTGCTCGCATATCCTGTCGCACAAAAGGCATCGCGATCCCCATCTTCCTGGATTTCTGCGCCGCCTGCCACAGCATCTCCTGGCTCAGGTCAACACCCGTCATCTGGAATCCGCGCCTGTACAGGGGAATCGTCAGTCCCCCTGTGCCGCACGCACATTCGCAGATCTTCCCTTCCCGGACGCCATAAATCGAAAGCAGGCGGGTATAATAATCCGCCCAGCTTTCATAGTCCACGTCGTTCATTAATTCATCATACAATTCGGCAAAGGCCTGATACATCGTTATTTTTCCGTCTCTTCCTCTTTCACTTCGTCGTCTTCATCCTCATCGTCATCCTCTTCCCGCAGGCCCTGGTTGACTTTGGCCCCTTCAATCCGGGAATTGATAAAGCGGTCGAACACGGCATTGGTGTAGCTGGCTGTAATAAACCGGCTCAGTCCGAATCCGATAATGATATAGTATGCCATGAGGAGAACCATTGCCAGCATGACTTCCAGCCCGAAAAACCATACCGCAGCAGCGGTAATCAGGACCGGAAGACAGTGCAGCAGCCGGATTCCGATACTGAAGGGCAGCCGTGCAATCCCCAGCAGCAGGCCGTTTCTCATGACATCCTTCAGTTTCAGATCGTATGTCACCGTCAGCGGGTGCATATAGGTGATGCTGATCGCCCAGATGATGCCAACCAGGACCAGCAGGACCCGCGGCACAATCATAATCGCATTGGTTTCCGCCATGTTGCCGTATGTAATCCATCCCTGGAAAAGCAGCAGCGGCAGGGCCCCTGTCAGGGTGCTCAGCACCAGCGGATATTTCCAGTTGGCTTTCACGGCGTCCTTGAAGTCGCTCCAGATAAAAGCATGCTCATCCCGGGCCCAGTTTCTCATCACATAGCTCATTCCGGCGGTAAAGGGCCCGGTGATGGCAATGCAGGGGATCAGCCACAGCAGCATATAGAAGACAGAGTTGTAAAGGTATCCGCGGAGGTTCACATCCTCCTTCTTCAGTTCGTTGTACTGCTCTTCGGTAATTGTTACTTCCTGCTCAGCATCTTTGACAATCTGAACGTAGCCCGCATAGTCATTTTCCTGAATCATCACAACCTGGCTCAGGTTGGAGTAAATTTTGCTTGTCGACAGAAGAAGTACAAGCATTGCGGGAAGCCATACCACCATATACAGCAGGTTCAGTCTGCAAATGCCGCTGAGCCGTGTCCTGAGAGTATCCCAGAACAGCTGCATCCGGGTTTCCGGCATATCATCCTTCCGGAAATCTCCTTTTCCGCTCTTCCCGTAGTAGTAGTTGTTCATCATTCTGCCAAACATTGCAAAAACCCCCGTTTCCGGAATATTTTCCCGGATTTGATTATCTTATGCCATCAGCGCTTTGCTGGCTTCGCACAGTTTCTCGTTCAGCGCGTTTGCCGCATCCTGTTCCCTGTCGTTGGAATTCACATACAGTTTGATCTTCGGCTCGGTGCCGGAGGGCCGTACGCAAACCCAGCATCCTTTTTCCAGTTCAAAGTACAGCACATCGGAAACCGGCAGCCCGGTGGGCTCTTCCCGGCCGTTTTCTGTCCGAATGCCCTTCAGGTAATCACGGACAGCTGTCACTTTCAGTCCGGCAATTTCCTTCGGCGGATTGTTCCGCAGTCCAGCCATGATTTCCTTCATCCGGGTCAGTCCGTCCTTTCCCGGCAGCGTGGTGGAAACCACTTTCTCCACAAAATATCCGTATTCGCGGAAAATGTCCTGTACCCGGTCATACAGGGTAATTCCTTCTGCCATGCAGGCGCAGGCCACTTCACTGATCAGCAGACTGGCGTTTACGCCGTCTTTGTCCCGCACGAACGTGCTGCTCAGGAAGCCGTAGCTTTCCTCAAATCCGAACAGGAAAGTGTGGTCTCCCTTGTCCATGAACTGCTGGATCTTCTCGCCGATGAATTTGAATCCGGTCAGCGTTTCAAAAATGGAGATACCGAAACTCTCGCAGATCCGGTTTGCCAGGCTGGTGGAGACGATACTCTTCACCGCTGCTCCGTCTTTCGGAAGTTTCCCGGCCTTCTGGAGACTGCTCAGAATATAGTGCAGCATGACACAGCCGATCTGGTTTCCGCTCAGCAGGTGCCATTCGCCCTGTCCGTCCTTCACAGCAACGCCCAAGCGGTCGCAGTCCGGATCGGTCGCGAAGATCACGCTTGCCCCGACCTGAGCCGCCAGCTTGAATGCCAGCTCGTACGCGCCCGGATCTTCCGGGTTCGGCACCTTGATGGTGCTGAAGTTCGGATCCGGCATTTCCTGTTCTTTGACCACTGCCACATTCGTCAGTCCGATTTCCTTCAGCAGGCGGCGAACCGGCACATTGCCGCTTCCGTGCAAAGGAGTATAGACGATATTGAGCTTTGATCCTTCGTTTTTCAGCAGTTCCGGATTGATGCTCAGCGTCTTGACCTGAGCGATATAGTCGTCGTCCACTTCCTTGTTGCCGATATACTTCAGCAGTCCTTTGTCCAGAGCTTCCTGCTCGTCCATCAGTTTGCATTCGGTGTACGCCGTTGCCCGGATGACCTTGGTGATACCTTCTGCCGCTTCGGGACCGACCTGGGCGCCGTCCTCGCCGTACACCTTGTATCCGTTGTATTGGGGTGGATTATGGCTCGCCGTGATGACAACGCCGGCAATCGCCTTCAGGTGGCGGACCGCATAGCTCAGGATCGGAACAGGTCGCAGCGCGTCAAACAGGAAGGCCGGAACGCCTTCCGCGCAGAGAACCAGCGCCGTGTCCTTCGCGAATTCGGCGCTGCAGCGGCGGCTGTCGTACGCAATCACGACGCCACGCTTTGCTTCTTCCGGCTTTTCCAGCAGGTACCCGGCCAGTCCTTTGGTGGCGCGGCGGACATTGTATTTGTTCATGCGGTTCATGCCGGCACCCAGCACACCGCGCATACCCGCCGTGCCAAAGCTGAGTTCTGTGTAAAACCGATCCTCGATTTCCTTTTCATCGTTCCGGATGGACTCAAGTTCCTGGACAGTTGTCTCGTCCGCATCAAAATCTTTCAGCCATTTTTCATAGTTTTCCCGGATCGTCATAGCATAGACCGCCTTTCTGATTTAATGGATTACAGTTATATTTATTATATGTGTGATTTGTTCATTTGACAAGCTTTTTACGTCTCCCGGATGAGGTAAATATCCTTGTCAGCCAGTATTTGATTCTGGCGTTCCTGCTCATTTCGCCTTTGATCATGAGCGCTGTATCGCGCATCAGTCCCGTATCTGTCTCCAACGGTTCCGCCCTGGAGTACCGGATCAGGGACAGGCATTCCCCTGCCGGATTCAGGCTCTCGCTGAAGAATCTTGTACTGTCTGCTCTTCTTGCAAAAGCCATCGGTGTTTCCCCGTTTCTGCGAACGATGTTTTCCGCCCGCAGCAGGGTGATGATCTCGCCTGTCCAGATATCGAAACGCTCTTCTTCCGTTTTCGCGTGATGTTCCCGGTAAACCGGGGAAGTGATCCTGCATCGGATCGCCAGTGCAGCTGCCAAAGCTGCTGCCAGCAGCCACCACCAGGGAAACTGTCCTGTCGGTCTGCTGTCCTGTCGGTTTTCCTCTTCCGGAGGCGTCTGCCGGGAGTCAGGATTGTCTTCCGGTTCCTCCGGTTCCCCCGTCGGTTCTTCTGTCGGTTCCGGTGTGGGTGCTTCCTGCTGCGGATCCTCTGTTTCCTCGGGATCCTTCCCTTCCGGTTCCGGACTGGGGGCAGGCCTTTCCGGGTCCGGAGTCGGTGTCTGCTCGTTCTGCGCCGGCGGCGGATTGTTTCCGGATTGTCCCCCGCCGCGTCGTCCCGGTGTTGCGTCGAAGGTCAGCCACCCGAATCCTTTGAAGTAGACTTCGGTCCATGCATGGGCATCCCTGCCGGTCACCACCGCTTCCCCCCGTTCATCGGGTTCCGCCAGGTAGCCTTCCACATATCGTGCCGGCAGGCCGGCCAGGCGGCATAGCACCGTCATGGCGGAAGCAAAGTAGGTACAGTATCCTTTTTTGGTGTCCAGCAGAAAGGATGTCACAAAGTCAACGTTCTCCGGATGCTCGCCGACATCCATCGTATACCTGAAATTGCGCGCCAGATAATTCTGGATCGCCAGCGCCTTATCAAAAGGCGACTCTGCCACGCCGGTCACTTCCCGGGCGAGATCGGCCACCGGCCTTTCAATGTGCGCGGGCAGTTCTGAATATGTGTTCACAACGGTCTGCCACCGTGGATCGTCCAGGGACCCGCAGATATCCGTCAGCGTTCCGATTCCCGGATCCGTGGAGTTGAACAGAGGGGCTCTGACTTCATAGGTGTCCCCGGCCTGCAGGTTCCGTGTAATAAAGATTTCAGAGGAATTGGAGAAATACGGAACGGTTTCCCCGCCGGGAATCAGTTCCCTGACTCGTTGCGGAACAAAAAGGGTCGAAGCGCTGTCCGTCAGCATCCGAACGGAAACTGTTACCGGGTCGCTCAATGAATTCTGTACGCCGGCCGGCGGCAGATCCTGGTCGAACAGCCGGGTTCTCAGGTCGTCCATCCGTCGGGACTGCCACAGGTAGCGCCGTCCCCCGGTTGTATTCTTCCATCCGTGTCCGTCGTACCGGTTGTAGATGCTCCCGCGCAGATAAACTGCTTTCGGTGAGGATACCTGCATCACCGGATGTTCGGAAGGATTCGGTTTCCCGCCCAGCTGATCCGGTCCCTGCGGAGAATATCCCTCCGAATACAGGGAAAACACATCCCTTGCTTCCGTAAAAAACAGCCTGTCCAGGATGGCCTGCCGGATCTCATCCGCTTTCTCTTTCAGCGGTTGCCATGTCATACCGCTGCCGGTGATCAGGAATGCCGCTGTCACAATGCAGGCTGCCCATGGCAGGATTCGGATCGGGGATGTCGATTCAAACCGGCTCACCATCAGCAGAGCAAGCCCTGCAGTCAGTGCCGGCAGCATCCAGGGAATCAGTTGTGTCTGGTCTGTCAGCCAGATACTCATCCCTGTCGCTGCGCACATCAGAAGAGCCGGAATACAGGTAGCTTTTCGCAGCGCGGCAAAACAGCTGATCAGTGTAACGGCCGCGGTGATGATCTCCGCTGCGGATTGTCCTGCCAGTGGAATGGCAGTCCTGATCCCTTTCATTCGAAGGCTCACAGCCAGGCCTGTATCGGAGAGCATCCTTCCTCCGTCTCCGCCGAGAATCCATGCTCCCAGTCCGATCAGAACCACGCAGCCTGCGGTTGCTGCGGCTATCCGGTGTAAAGAAACTGCCTCAAACAGGATGATGATTCCGATCATAAGCGGAATCACGCTGGCAGAAAGAAGGCTCTCGTCCAGCACGCCGAGCAGGGGCATGACAATCCCGAATGACAGCAGAAAGGCCATCAGCGCGTGCCGGAGTCTTTCCGGTATTTTTTCTTTCATTTGTCGCCCCTCCTTTCTGCGGTGATTCCGGCATCTGCTTTTACTGTGCCGTGTCCGGTGTCACATATGCCACTTCCATGCCCGCCTGGCGGACCCTGTCAATCAGGGGAATGATGTTGACGTCATCCGGTGCGAACGTGACCAGGTACAGCCGGATATTCGGCCCCATTCGGTGCATCCTGTTCAGCATGTCCACCGTGTTGCCGTTCAGTCTTGCTGTCACCACTGCAATCGCCCCGACCTTCCGCAACCGTCTGCTTTCCATCATGAGGATGCGTTCAAACCGTTCCGTAGCGGAAAAATCAACCCGGATCAGCGAATCAAAAGCAAGAGGGATGCCCATTCTGTCATCCACGTCTGTCGGATAATTTCCGGTCAGCGGCATTCGAACCGTATGATCTCTCCGGATCTGGTCGGAAAAAAGCGACGCTGCCGTTTCCAGCAGGGCATCCTGCAGGTCTGCCTCTGCCTGGCTGTGTCCCCAGGAAGGCGGTCTCGAACAGTCCAGCAGGATCAGTACCTCCTGCAGAACCGGTTCGTCAAATTTGCGCACCATCAGTTCTCCCTTTCGCAGGGACAGCTTCCAGTGGATTTTTTTCATCGCGTCCCCCGGCTGATAACTCCGGATGTCTGATGGGGCGTTCAGATCTTCGGTGGCCAGTGCCATCAGTTCGCTGCCCGGATCGCCCGGAGCCATGATCAGGGGATCTGTATCAAATGTCTTCGGCAATACCGTCAGAGAGTACTCCGTTTCCGGCGGAATGATTTTCCGTTGAAACAAGCCCAGCAGGTCTTCCACCGTACAGCTTCGGATACCGGAAGAGTATACGCCGACATGGGCGGCATGCAGAGGCATTTTCAGTGTCTGCGTCCTGCCCGGAAGGTTTTTCAGCCGGATCTCCCTTCGTCCGTCCCCGGTCAGCGTTGCCAGTTCCAGTTTTACCGGAGCAATCGGAATCCACCCCAGATGTTTCACCTGCAGCTGCAGGAATACGTCGTCTCCCCGGTATACCGTCTGTTCCGGAATCCCGGCGGAGATCCGCATGGTGGCAGACGCCCACAGCACACCAGCCAGGCTCATCGCCGTCGTCAGCAGCACAAGCATCGCCAGCAGGAACAGCAGCGGATTCCCTGTGGCCAGCGCTGCCGTCATCAGGGCAGCAAACAAGGCGGAAGGAATCATCACATGGCATCTCATAGTTTTACGGGAACCGCCGTGTTCTGCAGAATCGTCAGCAGAATCTGCTCTGCCTGAATTCCTTTCATCTTGGCATCCGGAGACATCACCATCCGGTGTGCCAGTACGGGCAGGAACATGTGCTGTACATCCTCCGGCAGGACAAAGTCCCGGTCATCCAGCAAGGCGCATGCCTGTCCGCCCCGGATCAGCGCGATAGCGGCCCGCGTGGAGGCTCCCAGAGAAAATGCCGGATCTGTTCGGGTCGCTGCTGCCAGTGTTGCTACGTAGGAGCGGACTTCCGGCGAGCAGTAAACCCGGGTAACCTGTTCCTGCATTTCCAGGATGTCCTGTGCGGTGCATACCGGTTCAATTGTCGCCATCGGAGTCACCGTTCCGGAATAGCGTTCCAGCACGTCCATCTCCTGCTCCACAGTCGGATATCCAATGGAAATCCGCAGGAAAAAGCGGTCCACCTGTGCTTCGGGCAGCGGATAGGTGCCGACAAATTCTCCCGGGTTCTGGGTCGCCAGCACAATAAAGGGCTTCGGCAGCGGATGGGTAATCCCGTCTACCGTCACCTGGTGTTCTTCCATGACTTCCAGCAGGGCGGACTGTGTTTTCGGGCTGGTTCGGTTGATTTCATCCGCCAGCACGATCTGGCTCATCACTGCGCCTTCCTTGTATTCCATTTCTCCGGTTTTAAAGTTCACCAGCGTGAATCCTGTCACATCGGAGGGCATCAGATCCGGTGTAAACTGAATCCGGCGGAAGGAACAGTCAAGTGATCGTGCCATGGCGCTGGCCAGGGTGGTTTTTCCGACCCCCGGAACATCTTCAATCAACACATGTCCCTTGCACAGCAGAGCGATCAGCGCGTATTCCACCGCCTCTTCTTTTCCGACGACAGCTTTGCCGATATTCTGCTGGAGGGAGAGGATCATCCGGCCTGGATGCAGCATACACAAAGGTCCTCCTTCTGGGTAATCGCCAGGGTTTGCTCTGACATCTTATTATATCTGGAATTGATGAAAACCGCAAGCTGTGGTATAATCGCCACAGGCATACTACAAGCTGATGTTATTTCAGGCCGGGGAATTTCCCCGGAGGAGGAATGCAGGATGTGCAAAGGCCTTGGCCTTGATCTGTGTGAAGTGGCCCGCATGGAGAAAATGCTGGCCGACAGTCGTTTTCTCTCCCGCTACTTTACCCCCGGTGAAATTGACTATATTCACAGCCGCGGGAAAAACGCTGCCCAGACGCTGGCCGGTCTTTTTGCCGCCCGGGAAGCATTGGCCAAGGCATTGGGCACCGGCATCGATTTTGATCTCAGGGAGGCGGAAGTATGCCATACCGATTCCGGGGCTCCCTTCTTCCGCCTTTCCGGCAGCCTGAAGGACCGCCTCGGACAAGACCGGCTTCTGCTTACGATTACTCATGACGGAGGCATCGCTGCCGCCGTCTGTCTGATTGAATCCAATCTGCAGGAAGGGGGATCTGTGTCGTGAAAACCCGTATTTTTGCCCATCGTGGCGCTTCCGGTTACGCGCCGGAAAACACGCTGGAAGCTTTTGATCTGGCTGTCCGCCAGGGCGCTCATGGAGTAGAGCTGGATGTGCACATTTGCCGCAGCGGAGAGTTGGTCGTCGCCCATGATGAAACCATAGACCGTGTTTCAAACGGCTCCGGGGCCATCCGTGATCTGACGCTTTCCGAGCTGAAATCCTTTCATTTCAACCGGATGCATCCTGAATATGCGGAAGCCCGGCTTCCGCTGCTTTCCGAAGTGTTTCAGCTGCTGCGGCCAACCGGGCTGTCCATCAATATCGAGTTAAAAAACAGCGTCATCGATTATCCGCTGATGGAGCAGCGTGTGCTGGATCTGGCCTCCCGGGAGTTTGATCTTTCCCGGATCATCTTTTCGTCCTTCAACCATTACAGCATGCTGCGCATGAAGCAGCTGGCGCCGTCCGTACCATGCGGCCTGCTTTATGAGGCTGCGCTGGTCCGTCCCTGGGAGTATGCCCGTTCTCTGGGCGTGGACGCCATCCATCCCCATTATTCTGAAGTCCTGCTGCCCGGCCATGAATGCGCTGCCGCCCATCAGGCGGGTATTCTCGTGCATACCTGGACTGTCAATACTCCCGCAGCAATGGATGCCGTTCTGCAGGAAGGCGCGGATATCCTGATCACCAATTATCCGGATCAGGCTTTGAACAGAGCGACCCGGGGCTGACAGGTTCTGTCCCCTTCTGTAATCCGCAGGGCCTCAATATCCCTCCGGATATCTTTCTCCGGTATTCCTTCCAGGAACACCTCCGGTCCGCTGATCGGCCATTCCGCGTTGTATCTGGTCTTGTAATGCATTGGCAGAGTGACCAGTGGCTCCAGCTGTTTCACAGTCTCCCGTGCCGTTTTCCCGTCAATCGTAAAGAACCCGCCGACCGGAATCATCAGGATATCCGGTTTTTTGAGGATTTCTGCCTGTTCCGCTGTCAGCGCGCATCCCAGATCGCCAAGGTGTACGATCCGCAGTCCTTCCGCTTCCAGCAGGAACAGCAGCGTTTCTCCGCGTTTCTTTCCCTGTACGTCGTCATGGTAGCCCTGGATCGCGGTGACCCGGATCCCGGAATTCAGGGTATAGCACCCCGCCTGTTCCACAACGGTCCGGATCCCCTCCAGGTTTTCCACCGCGTTATGGTCATGGTGTCCGTGGGATACCAGAACCGTATCGGCCTGGATTTTTGTCACGGGGTACCCGCAGCTGGCGTCATAAGGATCGGTAACAATGCGCTCGCCGCTTTCTGTAATGATCAGGAATTCCGCGTGTCCGATGTGTCTGATCAGCATGTCTGCTCACCTCCTTCAAAAAATCGCAGGGATATGTCCGGCAGAGGTTCTCCCTTCCGCATTGCCTCTGCCCATTCCCGGTGAAGCTGTGCGCAAACCTTTTCATAGGCTTCCGGGCCTTCTTCTCCGGCTTTGATCAGCATCCGTCTCTCCCGTTCGGATCTGCCGCTTCCCGGATGACGTCTCAGCAGGCTCGCGCAGCAGTGCGCCTCCGGTCCGGTCTGTCCAGGTTCTCCGCCGTCTGGTGGTTCAGAACACTCCCGGTCCAGCTGGATCCATCCTGCCGCTGTTTCCGTCCGCCATCCGTTCGCAGCCGCTGTTTGCAGGAACAGCTCAACCGCTTTGGTATCTGCTGCCCCCGGCAGGTCTGTCGCGTACAGGAATTCTTCCCTCTGGCTCCTGCGCAGCGCGGCCGGTCGCCAGCAGGGCACATTTCTGAGCATCTCCTGAATTTCCCGGCGCAGCTTATTCACCGTACGCCTCCCGCATTCCGGTTCCCTGCATCGTGTCCCGCACGATCCCCGCCGCCTTTTCCATGATTTTCTGCTGCTCGCTGTCCATGCCGTCCGGCACTTCGCCGCAGGCCATGCACCGGTAGTAATACCGTCCGTCCTGCTTGAATTTCCAGGTATACAGCGGTGTGTAGGTCATTTCATGAATCCCTGCTTTCCCATCCTCCGAAGCGCGGATCGTAATGTGAATCAGCATTCCTGCCAGTCTTCCGGCGCTGTTCCGGTTGGCGCTCAGCAGTGTTCCCAGACTCCAGAAACAGGGAACTTTCTGCCCGGTTCCTGCCGCTGTCAGTTCTTCCATGGTCTGGACTGTTCTGCTTCCGTTTCCGATGATCAGGTCAGCTCCTGCGTCGGCAATCTGCTGCGCCAGCGTCCGCTGCGCCCGGTCCACGGCTTTGCCGCTTTTCCCCCAGTTAATCAGGATGATGACAGCCTGTGCACCCTTTTCACGGGCTTTCCCGATATCGGCAGCGATCTGATCCGCGTCCGCTTCGGGAATCCGTCCGTTATCTCCGTTTTTGATCATGGTTTTCCGTGTTGCCGCTGGGATCGTATCAGTATATTGCATGATGGCAACCCGGATGCCGTTCATCTCGCGGATCAGCACCTGTTCACCGTTTTCATCCAGGATGCCCAGTGGCAGGATGCCGCGTTCGTTCAGGGCATTCCGGGTGGACAGGATTCCGCTGGCTTCCAGCGCATATGCTTTCGAAAATCCGCAGGCCGCCGCGTTGAATCCCGCGCTGCTCAGCATCAGCGCCGTTTCCCGCGAGGCGACCGTATCCGTCTTCTTTGCCTCGTCGCTCAGCACGTTTTCAAGGAAAGCAACATTCAGATTGGCCTTCAGTTGCTTTTTCAGCATCATCATGATATCTGAAATATCGTAGATTTTCATGTCGGAGATGTAGCTGTTTTTCCGTACTTCCCCTTCAACGGCGGCAATCCCGCTGAACGTGATCGTGCATTCCGTCTCTGTTGTCTTCGTTTTTCCGCTTTTCGCTGCCGTCACGGCAGCAGGTCGACTGCTCTCTGCCGCCTGCTCTTCCGTCTGTTCTTTCGGCCCTTCGTACCGGTCATTCAGCACTACGGTCCCCGGCCTCAGCCGGCTCAGATCCACCTTTGCGCCGGAGGAAAGGCGGATCAGGACCAGTGCGCTCCCGGCCAGTACCAGGCATGTCAGTGTGATCATGAACACCGAACCGAAAGACCATTTTTTCCCATCGTTTTTCATCGCCGGATCCGCCTCCTTCCCATTCTTTGTTTTCGGGCATGACCTCAAACAGCGCAGCCGGGTTCTCCCGGCTGCGCCGTGTTGATTTGGTTTACTGACCCTGGCCCAGAATCATCGCGATAACGACGGAAATCGCCATCACGCCGGCCACAACCAGCGCCCCGATACGGATCATTTTCTGCTTCTTCTCAGCTTTATTCTGCGCATGCTTTGTCATTTCTGTTCGTCTCCGTTTCCGTCGTTTCTTCTCCGCCGGTTGAAACCGGTATCCTTTTTTTCTCCGGCGGGTTTGAATGAGGCCGTATAGGTCGCGTCCTCCTCCTTGCCGCTGGTATAGCGGGCATAGGGATTCTCTACTGTTTTCGAGTAGGGCTTCGGGGGATTCTGGTTGGCGCCGCCGCGGCCGTTGTCCGGTCGGGCAGTGCTTGTCCCGTTCTTCCCGGTATAGGTTCCAGTCCTGACCTTGGCCGCCTGCTGTGCGGAAACCGGCTGGTTCGGGTTCTTCAGGGTGCCCTGTTTCTGGGGAACTCCCTGCTGCTTGCTGCGCTGCTGGGCTGAACGCTTCTGGGCCAGTCGCTGGGCTGCTTCCCGCTTTTTCTTCTGGGATGCGTACCAGGCGTATCCGCCGCCGCCGGCCGCAGCCACCAGCAATCCTCCGATGATCCAGCCGGTAGCGCTTCCGCCCTGCTGCTCTTCCTGTTGATACTGGGTATTCTCTTCTGTGGTCATCGGTGCCGGAATCTCGGAAGGAGCTTCCGTAGCGGCAGTCCCCAGTTTTCCCTTGATATAGGCGGTTGCCTCCGCGATTACTTCGTCTTTGTTGGCGCTGTCCTGGTAGGCGATCTGCAGCATTTTCTCCAGATCCTCTTCCTTCAGGCTTCCCTTCTGGATTCTCTCAACCAGCGAGTCCAGATATTCCTTGTTCCGCACGTCGTTCTCCGGCAGGGGTTCCGGCGTTGCAAAGGGATCAAAAGGCGCATAGCTGACCTGGATGGTGCTTTCCGGATTGGTCCATGTCTGCACCTGCCAGTCTTCCGCGGAAGGCAGTTTGGCAGGGGTCGGGGTCGCCTTCGGTGTGGCGGTTCCGGCGGATGTTTCTTCCGGCTGATTGTTCCGGATCCCTTCCAGGTACTCCGGTGACTGGAAGAATTCTTCCGCTTCTGTCATGGTCATCTGTTGGAAATAGTCGCCGTTCACATATCCTGTGACCCCGTTGTATCCGACCTTGTACCAGACGGCGCCATCCGCCTCGACCTGACCGTATATGATGCACAGGGCATATTTCTTCAGCCGTGAAATCCGGTCGGATTTGGTGGAAGGCTGCTTCCGGAAGTTTACGGAATCCGCCTTGACATATCCGTAACAGCTCATCGCCTTGGCGTTGTAAGGTGCCCGTGTAATCTCCGGCTGCGGTTCCGGTGTGACGGTGTCCTCTTCCAGGTACGCCATCACTTCGTACTGGTTCATCATCCGCAGCATATCGGCCCGGATATAGCCCCATGTATCGTCATACTGGGCAACATGCCATGCCACGCCGTCCACATAGTCCTGCCCGGACACATAGACCACCTTGTTCGGAGGCAGCGCGTCAATAATCACGCTCGTGGAGCTTGGCCAGTTCCGCACATAGGCTCCGTCTCCGATGGTGATCGCGTACCCGATGCGCTGGCTAGGCTCCGCCGTAGGTTCGACCCCGATCGTCTCCGGATCCTTCTCATCCGTTTCGATGTATTTCCTGTCGTCTTCCTCCTCGCTGATGCCGCTCAGTTCGGATCCGTTGTCCGGCCGGTTGGAGATATCTTCCGGATTGACCGGTTCCAGTTCGCCGGTTCCGGTTTTTTCGTTTGCCTTCTCCGCCGGTTCATCTGTCGGTGCTTCGGTAGGTGCCTCCGTGGGGATTTCCGTGGGTTCTTCCGTCGGCACAGCCGTCGGAGTCGGTGTCGGTTCTTCCGTTGGGGTCGCGGTAGGCTCTTCCGTAGGCGTCGGCGTTGGTTCCTGAGTGGCAGTCACTTCAACCGTCGGCTCTTCTGTCGTCTCCAGGGTTGGCTGAGGAGGAGCCTTGGTAAACAGGTCGTCTTCCGTATATACGGGAGCCGGTGTGGACATCCTGCTGTTGTATTCGTCGCTTTTCGCCACGCTCATTGGCTCCAGGAATTCAGACTGGATATATCCTGTTTTTCCGTCCACCTGGACATAGGTCCATTCTTCATCCTTGTCATTCAGATCCTGGCGGATCATGTAAACATGCTGTCCCTTCTTCAGGGCCTTCAGTTTCTTGGAGTCAGCGCTGTCGCTGGCGCGGAAGTTAACGTTCTTCTTTGTCACCGCGTAGCGGTTCAGGATTTCTCCCAGCTCAATCGGCTCCGCGGTCGGTTCCGGGGTAGGTGCCTCGGTGGGAGTGGCCGTTGGGGTCGCCGTCGGAGTGGCGGTCGGGGTTGCCGTCGGAGTCGCTGTCGGCGTGGCGGTCGGTTCTTCGGTTGGCTCTTCGGTTGGAACGGCAGTAGGCTCTTCCGTCGGCACCTCGGTCGGTTCGGGTGTCGGTTCTTCCGTCGGAACTTCAGTTGGTTCAAACACCGGAGGCCGTGTCGGCAGGTTCGCCGCGATCGCTTCGCTCTTTTCCGGGCTCAGCAGGTTAAGGAATTCGCTCTTGATATAGCAGGTTTTCCCGTCCAGCAGGATCCGGGTCCATTTTTCACCGGCTTCGTTCTCTTCCTGCTGAATCATGTAGACGTTTTCATTAGCTTTCAGAGCGCTGACCTTTTTGGTGTTGGATCCCGGGCCGGATCTGACGTTGACGTTCAGGTTTGTAACGCCGTAGCTGTTGAGGAAGGTTCCGGGTTCAACCGTTTCCGCGGAGTAAACCGGTTCCGGGGTCGGGGTCTCGGTCGGTTCTTCGGTGGGTTCCGCCGTCGGTTCCTCAGTCGGCTCTTCAGTCGGCTCGGCGGTGGGTTCTTCGGTCGGCTCTTGGGTTGGCGTAGCAGTGGGTTCTTCGGTCGGTACCTCAGTCGGTTCCGCCGTCGGTTCTGCTGTCGGTTCTTCCGTGTAGACAGGCATCGGTTGTTCCTGCATCAGTCTCTCGTTCTCCCAGGAGGGAACTTTCTGCAGGAACTGCGTCATGATATAGCCTTCCCGTCCCCGGGCATAGACCTTGGTCCATTCTTCCCCTTCACCGTTCGTCTGGTTCCGGATCAGGTAGACATTTTCGCCGCTGTTCAGGCTCGCAATAAGATGATCTTTCTTGCTCATTCCCGTGCGGTAATTCACGTTGCTTGTGGTAACGCCGTAGCAGTTCAGCATTTCATCTGCGGGAATGGAAAGATCCTCATACGGTTCCTGCGTCGGTGCTTCGGTCGGTTCTTCCGTTGGCTCCTCCGTCGGCTCCTCCGTCGGTTCTTCTGTCGGAACTTCCGTGGGTTCCTCTGTCGGAACTTCCGTGGGTTCCTCTGTCGGAACTTCCGTGGGTTCCTCCGTGGGCTCCTCGGTGGGCACTTCCGTCGGCGCAGCCGTCGGTTCCTCGGTATAGACCGGCAT
Organism: uncultured Clostridia bacterium; assembly: GCA_947166385.1. Taxonomy (GTDB): domain Bacteria; phylum Bacillota; class Clostridia; order Christensenellales; family Aristaeellaceae; genus Aristaeella. The sequence continues at coordinate 223,143 of CAMVEB010000001.1, forward strand.
CGGCTGTTCCTGCATCAGTCTTTCATTCTCCCAGGATGGAACCTTCTGCAGGAATTTGGTCATCACATAGCCTTCGGTTCCCCGCGCGAAAACTCTTGTCCACTCATCGCCGGCTTCGTTTTCCTGGTTCCGGATCAGGTAAACATTCTCTCCCCGGCGCAGTTCAGCGATAATGTGGCCCTTTTTGCTCATTCCCGTCCGGAAATTCACCGTGTCTGTGGTCATGCCATAGCAGTTCAGCATCTCATCGGCGGGGATGTAAAGATCCTCATACGGTTCCTGCGTCGGTGCTTCGGTCGGCTCTTCCGCAGGTTCTTCCGCGGGTTCTTCCGTTGTTTCATCCTTGTTTCCGTCATCGTCCGGCTGAATCAGGCTGTAAGGATTTTCCGTCGGTTCATCCTCTTCGTCCGGTTCCGGATCGCGGTTAGGATTCTCTCTCGGCTCCTCGTACGGTTCCTCTGCCGGTTCTTCCGCCGGTTCCTCGTACGGCTCCTCCGTGGGTTCTTCCGTCGGTTCCTCGTACGGCTCCTCCGTCGGTTCTTCCGCCGGCTCCTCGTACGGTTCCTCCGTGGGTTCTTCCGTCGGTTCCTCGTCAGTTTCAACCGTCGGCTTGTCTGTCACCGTAGAGATATACAGCAGGAACATGGCTTCCGGCTCCGCCGCCGCAGCCAGTTCGGGATCCTCCGTTTTCGTTTTTGCCGTCACGGGAATGCACGCTGTCTCATCATTCAGCACATCCTCCGCGTCCGTCACATAGGCAAGCATGCTGCCGTTTTCCGGCTCAAACACCCATTCCGGATGTGCATCGCAGGACACATACAGGGTCAGCATCCCGATCGCGTCGGCGGGGACATACGCCCAGAAGCTGTCCTCCCGTCCCTCAACAGGTAGTGCGTAGACCGATTCGTAGCCGTCTTCCCCGGATGGCCAGGCCAGAATCATGACCGGCAGCTCCGGATCAGAGAAATCCGCTGCCAGTGAAGCCGGCACAGCAGCCAGGATCATCAGCGCGGCGGTCAGGATCGCAAGGATTCGTTTCAGCGTTTCTGTCTTCTTCATGTGCATCTCTCCGTCCTCCCGGATTTTTCTCAATGCGACGTCTATTTTACTGCCTTTCCGGTGCAGTGTCAATCAAACTGCTCTTCCCCGGGCAGGAGTTGTTTCCGCCGCCGTCGAATGAGAAACTGGTTTCGCTATATGCAACGAACCTTTCCCTCGTTTCATTCCCGAAAGGCGGTTTTTTATGTTTTCTTCCGCGCTCTCCCGTTTTCTGAAAGATCCCGGCGGCGATTCTGTCGTGCTGGCTCCCTGGGCATATTTTTCTTCCCTTCCCGTGCTGGAGACGAAGCGCCTGCGCCTGCGTTCGGTTTCCCGCCGGGATGCGCGGGATATCTATGCCTATGCTTCCGATCCTGAGGTGGCCCGCTATGTGCTCTGGGAACCGCACCGTTCCCTTTCGGACACCCGTGCCTATATCCGTTATGTCCGGAGCCTGGCCCGTCGCGGCCTGCCATCTTCCTGGGCTGTGGAGGATCGTGCGTCCGGCCGGGTCATCGGCACCGTCGGCTTCATGTGGTATGCCGAATCCTCCCGCTCCGCGGAAGTGGGTTACAGTTTCTCCCGGGATTTCTGGAATCAGGGCATCGCCACCGAAGCGCTCCGCGCGGTCATTGCCTCTGCCTTTGCCTCTCTTCCGTTGAATCGGATCGAGGCGCAGCATGATCTTCGCAACCCCGCCAGCGGCCGGGTCATGCTGAAGTGCGGCATGCGGCAGGAAGGGATCCTTCGCCAGCGGATCATGAACAAGGGCGAGTATGTGGATGTGGCGCTGTATGCCGTTCTTCGTCAGGATCTGGCCGGATAAAGGATGCGCTGCCCTCTGCTGTTTTCTCTCCGTTTCTTCCATCCTTCTTCCTTGAAGATTCTCCTGTTTCGTGTATAATAGTAGAGTTGTATGAATCACCGGGAAGGGGGCGCCTGTCATGAATGAATACCGTGGTAAACATGCGCCTTCCGGGCCCTGGGCCCTCTCCTCCACCGCCTCCGTCCCTGTGCGGCGCGGGCGTCATAGAAAGCGGAACAAAGCCCGCCGTTTCTGGGCGATTTTTTCCGTTCTGCTTATTCTGCTGATCCTGGCATATCCTTTTCTGGAGGCCAGGATTCTGACGGTCGACCGGGTGAAAATCCATTCGGAGGATCTGCCCCTGGAGGCCAATGGTCTCCGCGTCGTGTATCTCAGCGATATCCACTGGGGGTTCTGGTATACCGACGGGGATCTGAGCCGTCTGCTGAATCAGATCAATTCACTCAGGCCGGATCTGGTCCTTTTCGGTGGTGATTACTCGACGGATTATGACAGTGCGCTTCGCTTCTTCCGCCGCCTGCAGTCGCTGCCCCGGATTCATGCCCGCTACGGGGTTTTCGGGGTCCTGGGGGAAGCGGAATACATTTCCTCTTCGGAAGATACGCGAGTGAACCCTGTCCTCCTGTCGGAAGCCATGACCAATGCGGATATTGTCCCGCTCGTCAATCAGACGGTTCCGGTCTATTTAACCTCCTCCCGGATTTTTGTGGCCGGGGTGGATGATTACATCAGCGGCAAGCCGAATCTGACAGCGGTTGCCTCCTCAGTCAAACCCTCTGATTTCGTCATTCTTCTTGCCCATAATCCTTCTGTCATACCGGACGCGCAGCAGACGCTGGACGGTTCCGGCAGTCTCGGCTGGTTTGATCTCGGCCTCTTTGGCCATACCCACGGCGGGCAGATGCGGCTCTTCACCTCTGCCCTTGGGTTGGTGGATGATATCCCCGAGCGGTATGTCTCCGGCTGGCTGACGGAGAACAGAATCAGTCTTCTGATTTCCCGCGGAGTTGGAACGTCCGTCTTCCCCGCCCGGCTCTTCTGTTCCCCGCAGATTCACCTGATCGAACTCATCGCCGAATAATTCTGTCCGATCAAATTGTACGGAGGTTTCAATTTTCATGCAGACTGATGCGCAGGTACGTTTGGAGGATGTTTCCTTCACGTATGAGGAAGCTTCGTCTCCCGCTGTATCCCATGCCACCGCCCTCATCCGTCCGGGCGAGTTTGTCGCTGTGCTGGGTCACAACGGTTCCGGCAAGTCTACTCTGGCCAAACTGATGAACGCCCTCTACACTCCCACGGAGGGCAACGTGGTTGTCTGTGGCTATGATACTGCCGATGAAAAGCTGGTATGGGAGATCCGTCGCCGTGCCGGGATGATTTTCCAGAATCCGGATAATCAGATTGTGGCGACCGTTGTCCGGGAGGATGTGGCTTTTGGTCTGGAAAATCTCGGGGTTCCGACGGAGGAAATGATTCCCCGGATCGATAAAGCGCTGGATGCTGTCCGCATGACGAAATATGCCGATTCAGCGCCCCATACCCTCTCCGGCGGCCAGAAGCAGCGGGTAGCCATTGCCGGGATCTTGGCCATGGAGCCCTCCGTTATCATTGCGGATGAAGCCACCGCGATGCTCGATCCTTCCGGACGCCTTGAAGTCCTGGATACCATCCGGATGCTCAACCGCGCCAAGGGGATCACGGTCGTCTGGATCACGCATTTCATGGAGGAAGCCGCCCTGGCGGACCGGATTCTGGTGATCACCGACGGGGAAATCAAAGCGGAAGGCACTCCGGCTGAAATTTTTGACCGTGTGGAGGAAATGCAGCAGATGCATCTGGATGTCCCGCCCATGACCGCGCTGGCCGATGTGCTGCGGAAAGAAGGCATGCCTCTTCGCCGCGGCATACTCACTGTGGAAGATTTTGTTCAGGAGGTGGAAAAGGTTCTATGTCCATCGAAGTCCGCCACCTGACCCACTGTTATTCGGAAGGCAGCGCCATGAGAACCGTGGCCCTCGATGATGTCAGCCTCACCATCGGAGATGGGGAATTTATCGGCATCATCGGCCATACCGGTTCCGGCAAGTCCACCCTTGTTCAGCACCTCAACGGGCTTCTGAAGCCCTCTTCCGGCCAGATTCTGGTCAACGGGCAGGATCTTAACGGGGAGCATGTGAACCGCCGCGCCCTGCGCCAGCAGATCGGCCTGGTCTTCCAGTATCCCGAATATCAGCTCTTTGAGGAAACCGTTGCCCGGGATATCGCTTTCGGTCCGAAGAACCAGGGCCTTTCCCAGGAAGAAATCGATGAGCGGGTCCGTTATGCCATGTCCTGTGTCCACCTGGATTACGAAAAATACAGCGAGCGCAGCCCCTTTGAGCTCTCCGGCGGTCAGATGCGTCGTGTCGCCATCGCCGGCGTTCTGGCCATGAAGCCGTCCGTGCTCATTCTGGATGAGCCGACCGCCGGCCTGGATCCGCGCGGCCGTGACCGGATTCTCTCGATGCTGGAGGAGCTCCACGCCCGGGAGAGCACAACCATCGTTATGGTTTCCCACAGCATGGATGATATGGCGCGTCTGGCCACCCGGCTGATCGTCATGGCGGAAGGGAAAATCCTGGCCACCGGAACCCCGCGGGAAATCTTCGCGCAGGAGGAAATGATGCTCTCCGCCGGTCTGGGTGTTCCGGAAGCTGCGCGTCTGTGCCGTGCGCTTCGGGCTGCGGGGTATGATCTGCCCGGCGATCTTTACCGGATGGAGGAGCTGAAGGAGCATCTGCTCCGTCTGTGGAGCGCTCGCAAATCCGGCGGAAAGGAGGCCCAACCGTGCTGAGTAATATCACCATGGGGCAGTATTACCCGGTGGACAGCCGGGTGCATCGCCTGGATCCCCGGATCAAGCTGATCCTGACGATCGTGTTCATCGTCTGTGTTTTCCTGGCTCATTCCTTCGTGGGCTATCTACTGCTCACTGCCTTTCTGATCATGATCTGCAGGCTTTCCTGCGTCCCTTTCCGTTTTCTGCTCAGAGGGCTGAAGCCTCTGCGAATGATTATCATCCTGACTTTCCTGCTCAATCTGTTCTTTACGCCCGGTGAGGATGTCTGGCTGGCCTTCTGGATCATCCGGATCACGCGGGAAGCCTTTCTGCAGGCGCTGTTCTATTCCCTGCGGCTGGTTTTCCTGGTAGCCGGCACCTCGCTCCTGACGCTCACCACGTCGCCCATCGCGTTGTCCGACGGCATTGAGCTGTTGCTCTCTCCGCTCCGCAGGATTCATTTCCCGGCCCATGAGCTGGCAATGATGATGACCATCGCGCTCCGTTTTATCCCCACCCTTCTGGAGGAAACCGATAAAATCATGAAAGCGCAGATGGCCCGCGGTGCCGATTTTGAGAGCGGCAATCTCCTCTCCCGCGCCAGGGCGATGGTGCCGCTGCTGGTGCCTCTTTTCGTCAGTGCTTTCCGTCGGGCCGGAGATCTGGCCCTGGCTATGGAAAGCCGCTGTTACCACGGCGGAGAAGGCCGGACCCGTCTCCGGGTTCTGAAAATCACCCGCAATGACTGGATCGCCTGCGGTGTGCTGGCGCTGCTGCTGGCTCTGATCATTCTGGAGGGGATTTTCCTGAAGGGAGTCTTGTTTTGATTCGCGTTCTTCTCACCGTGGAGTATGACGGCACCGCTTATGCCGGCTGGCAGCGTCAGCTCAACGGCCTGGCTGTCCAGCAGGTTCTGGAGGAAGCCCTGGCCTCCGCCTGCGCCCATCCGGTCACTGTCACCGGCTCCTCCCGCACGGATGCCGGCGTCCATGCCCGGATGCAGATGGTTCATTTTGATACCTCGTGCACCATCCCTCCGGAGAAGTTTCCTTTTGTACTGAACAATCTCCTGCCTCCGGATATCCGGGTGCAGGCCGCCCGCGAAGTTCCCGCGGATTTCCACGCCCGTTTCCTGACCTCCGGAAAAACTTATACTTACCGGATTCTGAATACCCGCCACGGCAGTGCCCTCCGGCGCAATACCTGGTGGCATGTGCCGGTTCCGCTGGATGTTTCCCGCATGCGGGAAGCGCTTTCGTTCCTGCCCGGAACCCATGATTTCGCGGCTTTCCAGGCTGCCGGCGGTTCCGCGAAAACCACCGTCCGCACGGTGCACGCGGCGGATCTGGCCGCAGCCGGGCCGGAGCTGGTGCTCACCGTCAGCGGCAATGCTTTTCTTTATAATATGGTGCGCATTATCGCCGGCACGCTCGTAGAAGTCGGCCTCTGCAAGCGGGAACCGGATGCTTTCCCCCGGGCATTCTTCTCGCTGAATCGCCTGGATCTCGGCATGACAGCCCCACCCTGCGGGCTGGAACTGACGGAAGTCCGTTATCCCGACAGGGCGTTTACCGATCCCGCCGCCATTCGCTGGGCGGAGTAAGGAGGTTCCGGCCGTTATGTTGCGCTTATCCAATCTCTCTGTTCCCCTGGATTATACAGAATCATCTCTGCGCAGGCTTGTTGAAAAAAAATGCGGCATCTCTCCGGATCAGCTGCTGGCTGTCTCCGTCGTCCGCCGTTCTGTGGATGCCCGCGACAGGCAGGATGTCCATTTCGTTCTCTCTCTGGATCTGAAAGTCGTCCACGAGCAGGCGCTTCTGAAGAAATGCCGTTTCCTTTCGCCGGTCTCCCGGCCCGCGCCGGTCGTCTGGCCTCCGGCCCGTTTTTCCCGTCCTCCGCTCGTGGTGGGCGCCGGTCCGGCCGGGCTGTTTGCCGCACTGATGCTGGCCCGTGCGGGTGCGAATCCCGTCCTGGTGGAGCGGGGCCGTTCTGTGGATCAGCGCGCCCGCGATGTGGAGATCATGTCCGCCTCCGGTCTGCTGGATCCCGAGTCCAATGTACAGTTCGGTGAAGGCGGCGCCGGCGCTTTTTCCGATGGCAAGCTCACCTGTGGGATTAAATCTCCGTATCAGCGGACCGTGCTGGAAACCTTTGTTGCTCACGGAGCACCTCCGGAGATTCTGGTCGACCGCCTGCCCCATGTCGGCACAGACCGTCTTCGGGGGGTCGTCTCCTCCATCCGGGAGGAAATCCTGTCCCTCGGCGGCACGGTGCTTTTTGAAACGCGTCTTGAGTCCCTTCTTCTCCGGGCCGGTCGCGTGGAGGGTGCCGTCCTCTCCCATGCGGAAGAAAAGCGGGAATTCCTGACGGATACCGTCCTCCTGTGCATCGGCCATTCCGCGCGGGATACGGTCCAGTCCCTCTTTACCCAGGGGATCCATATGTCCCGGAAACCCTTTGCCATGGGGGTTCGGATCGAGCATCCCCGTTCCATGATCGACCGGGCTCAGTACGGCTCCTTCGCGGGGCATCCCGCCCTCGGCGCGGCCTCCTATAAGCTGGTCTGTCATACGCCTGACGGACGGGGTGTCTATACGTTCTGCATGTGTCCCGGCGGCCGGGTCATTGCCGCCGCCTCCCAGCCCGGAGGCGTTGTTGTCAATGGCATGAGCAATCATGCCCGGGACGATGAGAACAGCAATTCCGCCCTCCTCGTCGGCGTCCGTCCGGAGGATTTCGGCGATGACCATCCCCTGGCCGGGATGGTGCTCCAGCGGCAGATTGAAAAAGCCGCCTTCCGTTGCGGCGGCGATGATTTCCGGGCTCCCGCCCAGCGGGTGGAGGATTTCCTTCTCGGCCGTCCCACGGTCGCTTTCGGTGCTGTCCGGCCTTCCTACCGGCCGGGTGTGACCCCGGCTGACCTGCGGGAAGTTCTCCCGTCTTTCATCACGGAGGACCTGCGGCGCGGGCTTCGGGCCATGAATGCCCAGCTCTCCGGCTTCGCGATGCCGGATGCGGTCCTGACGGCTCCGGAAACCCGTTCCTCTTCTCCCGTCCGTTTCCTTCGCGACAGCGCCGGGGAGGCGGAAGAATATGCCGGCCTTTTCCCGGTGGGAGAAGGCGCCGGTTATGCCGGCGGCATCGTCTCCGCGGCCATCGATGGCATCACCGCGGCCCGGAACGCTCTCGAAAAAGCCGCGTCGCTCTGACGCGTTCCTGCCGTGGTTCGGGGAGTCTTTACCCCTCCAGCCACGTTCTCTCGTCTTCCTCCAGTCCGTTCTTTGCGGCCCGCAGGTTCATCTGAAGCCGTTCCGCCGATCCGGTGCTCACCACGGCAAAAACATTCATCCTGCTGCCAAAAACATATCGCATGGCGATCTCCGGCACCGTCAGGCCTTTTTCTTCTGCCATCTGTTCCGCCCGGCGCAGCCGTTCCATGTTCTCCGGATACAGGTAGCCCTTCTGCGCGTACTCATCCAGCACCCGGCGGGCGCCGTCGTAATCCCCTGCCCGGAACCGTCCGCTGAAGAATCCCCTTCCCAGGCTGGAGTAGGCAATCACGGGCATCCGGTTCTTCCGGTACCATTCCCGGTCCTGCGCGTTCTCCGGTCCGGAAATCGACACGCATCCGCCCCCCCACAGGTCCCGCATCTGCCTGGCCAGTCCGTAGTTGGGGCTGGATACCGCAAACCCGGCCAGTCCGCGGCTTTCGGCATACCGGTTGGCCTGTTCGATCCGCTGCCGTGTCCAGTTGGATACCCCTGCCAAGCGTATCATGCCCGCTTTCCGGGCTTCATTCAGCGTGTCAATATATTCCTCCACCGGAGTTTTCGGGTCGTCCCGGTGCAGCAGGTAGATATCGATACAGTCCGTCTGCAGCGCTTCCAGGCTTCTGGCCATCTGCTCCCGGATCACGTCCCGGTTGACGTGCACGACGCCCTCCCGGATGTCCCCGCCCTTGGTCAGCAGCACAACCTCATCCCGGCACCCGCGCGCCTTCATCCATTTGCCCAGGGCTTCCTCCGCCTTTCCGTAGCTCCGTGCGCAGTCAAAGGCATTGACCCCGGTCTCTCTCACGCTGTCCAGCAGCGCCGCCGCGCCTGCTTCATCTGTCATCACGGGTGCCATCGCCGTTCCGAAGAACAGCGGCGATACAGGTTTCCCCAGTCCGGGAATCGTTCCTGCCGTCAGTTTGTTTTCCATCGTTTTCACTCCTGCCGAATCCATACCTGCATTTCGTTTTCTCCCCGGTTGGCCCACATGAAGTAAGGGATCATCCGGATCGTCACGGGTTCGGTCTCCCTGCCGCCCTCCGCGTCGAAATACAGGCCCCGGTCCGTCATATTCTTCTCCCGTTGTCCCGGAATCAGCAGCATCGTTGCCTGCCGTCCCCCGATTTCTGTCTTTTCAAACCGGGCATCGGAAGGCCTGGTATCCCGCCCGAGGAGGATCAGGTGAAGGTTTTCCCCGTTGTCCTTTCCCTCCAGGCAGTATACAAACGGTCCGTAGGTTACGGCGATCTTCCCGCTGTTTTCTCTCACCCTGGAATCCGCCCGGATAAAGCGTACCGGGCAGGTCAGTTCCAGCGTGATCTCGTCTTCCTCCTGCCATTCCTTTTTCAGGTACACGTATCCGTCCTTCTCGGTATAATCGCCTGCGCCGACCAGCCGGTATGCCCCGCTCCAGCCGGGAATGCGGAGCGCCAGCGTGAAATCTTCGCCCGCGGCCCGCACCCAGGTCCGGATCACCCAGCGTCCGGGTTCTCCGCGGTCCACCTCGGTCTGCACGGAAACTTCCCGGTCTCCGATGCTTTTGCGCACTTCCGAGCTCATGTACAGGTGCGTATAGAGCGTATGCTCGTCTTCCGTATAGGCATACATCCCGAGCGATCCCAGCATCCGAGCGATGTTCGGCGGGCAGCACGCGCATCCGAACCATTTCTGCCGTACGGTTTTGACATGGCCTTTCCTGGCGTCCCGGTGAGCTGCCGTCGGCCATACCTCCAGAGGATTCACGTAGAAGAAGCTCTTCCCGTCCAGCGCCATCCCGCTCAGCACCCCGTTGTACAGGGCCCGTTCCATCGTGTCCGCGTATTCGCTTCTGGCTTCCATCTGCAGCATTCTCCGCGTGAAGAAGCACAGGCCGATCGCCGCGCAGGATTCGTTGTATGCCGTATCGTTCGGCAGATCAAACGGAAAAGTGAATGCCTCCCCGATATGCGTGGAGCCGATTCCCCCGGTAATGTACATCTTTTCCCTTGTCACGCTCCGGAAAAGCTTCCGGCACGCCTCCTTCAGGGCTTCATCCTTCGTCAGCCGGGCAAGATCCGCCATCCCGCTGTACAGGTACATCGCCCGCACAGCGTGTCCCTTCGCCTCGTCCTGTTCGCGCACGGGCTTGTGCGCCTGGTGGTAGGAGTACAGCTCTTCGGGCTTTTCAAATCCAAGCTCCCCGTGTCCCTCCAGTCCGAAATAGTTCGGTTTCTGTCCGCGCTCGTCGATGAAGTACTTGCTCAGCCGCAGGTATTCTTCCTTCCCGGTGGCTTCATACAGGCGCACCAGCGCCATCTCGGCAATCTCGTGTCCGGGATAGCCGTGCTTCTTCCCTTCCTCCGGGCCGATTTTCCGGCTGATATATCCGGCAAACCGTTCCGCGACCCGCAGCAGCTCGTCGTTTCCCGTCGCCTGGTAATAGGCGGCGGCTCCCTCCGCCAGGTGTCCGAAGCAGTACAGTTCATGATGATCCCGCAGGTTGGTGAACTCCCTGTTTCTCCCGTTCAGGATATAATAGGTGTCCAGGTACCCGTCCTCCGCCTGGGCCGCGGCAATCAGCCGGATCGCTTCGTCCGCTGTCGCCTGCAGCTGCTCGTCCGGATGCCGCTCCAGAGAATACGCCACCGCTTCAATCCATTTGTATACATCCGTGTCCTGGAATACAAATCCGTAAAACTTGTCCGGATCCGGGTGCTCCGGGTCTTCCGGCAGCACTTCAAACGGCGCCTCCGTAAAGACCGGCGCTGTAAATCCCGGCTTTCCGGATCGTTCCCGCAGGGCTTTCGCCGCCCGCAGGTTATGGATGGCAAAGCTGGGCGCCGCGCCCGGCACACGGTCGTTCAGCGCTTCCCATTGATACGGGATCACTTCCGTGCGCACCAATTCCTGTTCCTTCTGCCAGAATTCATCCGTAATGTGGACGTTCTTCATCTCGATCATTTCGGTTTCTCCGCCTTTCCGAATCCGTCAAAACCCCAGAATCTGTTTCGAAACGTTCCGCGCTTCTTCCGGGGTGTACAGGCTCAGTGTCACCCTGTGCGGTGCGCAGATGACCATGTTCCAAAGCAACCGGTCCTTCATGTTCTCCAGCGTCACTTCCCCCTGCCCGATGCAGTCCTGCCCTTCGCAGTCCGCCTCGATCATCCGGAATCCTTTCGGCGTCAGGGCGATGATGTTCTTCCATTCGCTGCCGTCTTCCTGTTTCTGGATCATCTCATAGGTGTATTCCCCTTCCTCCGGCAGCGGCAGAAATCCGATCGTCATATTCTCCTGCACCAGCACATATCCGGGTGCCGGATCGTTCTCCGTAATCTGGATCATCAGCGGATGCTTTTCCGTCTCCGTTCCTGCTGTTTCTTTTGCTGTTTCTTCTGTTGTTGCTTCCGGTGCTTCTTCGGTGTATACCGTCACGTCCGATCCTTCCGTCATGTAATGCATCACTCCGGATGTCCCGATGGCGGTGCGGTCCCGGGCGATGAACAGCGCTTCCGTTCCTTCGATGCTTTCAATCAGGCGGATTCCCTCTTTCGTTCCCAGGGCGAAGGCGGCGGTCGCCAGCGCGTCTCCCCACATCGAGCTTTCCGAGAAGATCGTCACCGAGGCCAGCTCGTTCTGAACCGGCCAGCCGGTTTCACTGCTCAGGATATGGTGGTAGTATACGCCGTCCGCTTCAAATCCGCGTTCATAGATCCCGCTGGTCACGGTGGATCCGCCGTAGTTATACGCGACCATCATGCTCGTTCCGGTGGGCTGGTCAATATCCTGGATGCCGACCTTCCAGGCGGTGCCTTCCGGCTTCTCCCCGATGGCCACGATATTCCCGCCGAAGGAGAGGATCGCGTGTGCGATTCCAAGTTTTTCCAGTTTCGCCTTCACCGCGTCGGCAATGTACCCCTTCGCGATCCCGCCAAGGTCGATCATCATCCCCGCCGGCAGGGTAACCTCATTTCCGTCGATCCGGATCTTCCGGTAGTCGGTCAGTGCTGCGGCGCGGGCAATCGCCTCCGCGTCCGGCACCCGGTGTTCTTCCGATCGGAAATCCCACAGCACAGAGGCCGGGGCAATGGTCACGTCGAAAGCTCCCCCTGACATCTCGCTGACCCGGATCGCCGTCCGCAGGATCTCCGCCGTTTCCGGCGCTACAGTGACCGTTTCTCCTTCCGCGTGGTTGATGCGCCATACATCGCTGCCTTCCACGGTTCGGCTCAGCAGCTTTTCATATTGGCCGCACGCTTCCAGCCCTTCCTCCAGCGTCTCGGGCCGGTCGGTATACGCGGTCAGCGTAATCACCGTGTCCAGGAAAAAACCGACCCGGCTTTCCTTGACCACTTCTTTTTGGGAGCATCCGGCCAGTGTCCCGCTGCAGATCATCAGGATCACCGCCAGGAAGACCGCACTTTTTCTCTTTATCATTTCCGTTTTCCCTCCGGTTTGTCCGGGTTCAGGTGCAATGCGCGGAACACGCGTTCCGCCACGATCCCTGTCAGGCTTCCCACCGCCGCGCCGATGCCCAGCAGCACCGGCAGATAGGTGGTCAGCAGTTGCGGCGTCCGCAGCACCAGGCTGGCCATCAGCACCTGTCCGAGATTATGGGCCATCGCCCCGCCGATGGAGGTCCCAACCACGCCGCGGATCTTCCCTTTCCGGATCGCCAGCCATGCCGCGATGCACGCGGCGCATCCCACGGCAATCAGGATGACGCACCACAGCCGTTGTCCCTGGGGCCGCGGATTCCGGATCAGCAGATAGATATCCGCTGCCGCCGCGGCAATCCCCGCGGTCAGCGCGCCTGCAGCCGGCTTTTTCCGGATCGCCAGCATCACGGCCAGGCTCAGCACGCCGCCGGACAGGCTGTACAGGATGGCGGTCAGGCTCCCGAACAGGAATCCCGAAAGCACCACCTTGACCAGCATCAGGATCACCGCGCTCTGCGCGTTCATCAGGTACACCGCGTACAGCAGCACCGTGTTGGCCAGTCCCAGCTTGATTCCCGGAGCCGCCCCGCCGAGCAGGGCCGTCAGCGGAATCGCCCGGTCCATCAGACCCAGCACCAGGGCCAGCGCTGTCAGCAGCCCAAACCGTGCCACTTTCTGTGTTGTCGCGTTCACGCGGTCTTTCCCTTCTTTCCTCTTTGTACCTGCTTCATTATATCTTGCTTCCGTCCATGATTCAATCTTTCCGTGCCGTTTTGAGTGCGAAGAAATTTGAGTTCAAAATAGGATCTTTCCGGCACGAGTGCGAAGATTTACGAGTGCGAAATAGGATTCCTCCGGTACGAGTGCAAAGATTTACGAGTGCAAAAATACTTCCTTCCCCCCTCTGATTCATGCAAACCGGCATCCTCTCTTCCTCCTCTCGCGATGCAGAAGCATTTACTTCCGCGATTTTATTGTATCATAAATCTCTTCTTAAATCAATACTTTTTAATAAATTTGTCTCATTTTTTCTTTTTCAATTGCGCAATGATCATTTCATTCTGTTGTTTCGTCCTCATTTGACATTATAATCAAAATCTGTTATGATGTTTCCAGCATTCAGCGGAGGTGGATAAAATGGCTGATCAAAAAATCCCGGTATATAATAAGGAACGTTTTGTGGATAATGTGTATGCGCTGGCGAAGCGGAATCATCTGCAGATCGGGAAGCTGGAGTCTTCCTGCGGCGTCAGCACGGGTTATCTGGCCCGTCTGAGGAAGGGCAGCAACAATATCTCCCCCGGCGCTGAGTTTCTGCTGACGGTCGCCTCCTTCCTCTCTGTCCAGGTGGACGCGCTTCTGACGCTTGATCTTTCCCACGCGGCCACGGTGGAGCTGGAGCTTCTGGAATACCTGACCAAGCTGATCCGGGATACCGAGTCCTGCAGTCTTCGCTGGCAGGAGGATTATTTTTCCTATCCGGAAGCGCTCCCGGTTAATCAGGATGGGACCACGCCGCATCCGCTTTATCGCTCGGTTTATGATGCGGAGGGGAATCCCAGGGGAATCATTCATTATTATTCCGTCTTTCACCCGCTGCAGGGCAATCTCCTTCCGCAGAAGACCTACGGATGCATTTTCCCTGGCAACCGCACGCTCTATCTGGTCAGGGTCGTAAATGCCGGCCGTTTCCCGGAGGATCCCGAGGAATGGACCGAGCTCGAGCTGGTGATGACCGGCGCCGGGATCTATGATCCTATCCCCCTCGCGCATACGGATCATAAAAAAACCAGCCGCCTGGACCGGCCTTTGCAGCTTCTTTTTGATGCCGCGGAGGATTCCGCTTCGCTCCCGATGATGACGCCGGAAGCAAGGACGATTATCAGTGATTTCCTGAAGGAAAGGAAGCAGGGAGAATAAGCCGCCTGAAATTTCATGCCTGACGGAAAACGTTCATCAGTCTGACAGAAAACCCTCAAACAAAGCTCCTGCCATCGTTCTGTAATTCCGTCGGTCTGTGCGAATGCCCCGAAAATGATCCTGACTCTGATCCTGACGCATAGTTGGGATCAAAAACGGCGTTTCAGGATCACAACGGATGATCCTGAAACACGTCAGGATCACGCTGGGAACAAACTCAGGATCAGCGGAAAACCCTTATGCTGAAAAGCTTCCGGACAAATTGATCCTGTGATCCCAAAAAATCCGTTTGTTATGAAATTAATAAGAATTAGCACCCAATACACACAAAAACAGGCGTATGCACTTATACGCGCGTAAGACAGGATCAGGATCAGAACGATTCGTAAAAGGAACAGTGATGAACGAGAAACAAATGCAACCTGAATACCAGCATGAAGGGATTCGCGTTATTGATGCTGCAGACTGGTTATATCAGTCCGATCCCCAAATCAGTTCTTCCAGCGTCTTAAACAGAGCCTCCGGCTCTACCGGCTTGGAGAGGTGGGCGTTTAATCCGGCCTGCATGCTGCGCTGGACATCCTCGTCAAACGCATTTGCGGTCAGTGCAATGATAGGTATGGATTTTGCGTCGTCCCGATTCATTGCACGTATTGCTCTCGTCGCGTCCAATCCGTCCATCACGGGCATCCTTATATCCATGAGGATGGCCGAATAATAGCCGGGTTCATGTGATGCAAACATGTCTACAGCAACCTGTCCGTTCTCAGCGTAATCCACTTCCATCTCACGCATGGAGAGAACCATCATCATAATCTCAGCATTTATCGGCATGTCCTCTGTCAGCAGAATCCTGCGACCTGTGAGATCGGCCGTTTCCTTCACTAGTTGGGCATTCTTCTTTTTGAATGCCTCGCGGAATTCATCAAGTACGCTTCCCGCAAATAACGGTTTTGCCACAAATGTATCCACTCCTGCCGCCCTGGCCTCATCAGCGATATCATCCCAGCTGAA
Source organism: uncultured Clostridia bacterium (assembly GCA_947166385.1). Classification (GTDB taxonomy): domain Bacteria; phylum Bacillota; class Clostridia; order Christensenellales; family Aristaeellaceae; genus Aristaeella. The sequence continues at coordinate 238,452 of CAMVEB010000001.1, forward strand.
CGAAGTCAGGATAATGACAGGTGTTTCGTCTCCAACTGCTGCGCGAATCTGTCTGGTCGTTTCCAAACCATCAAGATCCGGCATCTTCCAGTCAACGAGAATCAGATTGTAAGGTTCTCTTCTGGCATGCCGCAGCCTGACCATTTCAAGCCCCTCGGTTCCGGACAGCGCTTTTTCACAGGCAATCCCAACCTGACCAAGAATGACCTGTGCATGTTCACAGGCAATGGGGTCATCATCAATGACAAGAACGCAAATCTCCTCCGGATTAAGCATGTCTTCATCCGCTGTTGCCTTCCGGTCGCAATCAAGCAGCGTGACTGTGACTGTAAATATCGTTCCTTTTCCTTTCTCGCTTTCCACTTCAATATGGCCGTTCATCAGTTCAACAATGCTTTTGGTGATTGGCATGCCGAGCCCGGTGCTGCCGTATTTGTTGGTGGAAGAGGAATCTTCCTGACTGAACGATTCGAATATTCTGGGCAGGTACTCTTTGCTCATCCCTATGCCGGTATCACGAAAAGTGAGGCGAAGAACTGTTTTTCCTTCAAAACGGGCAGCTTCTTCCACGGTGAAATGAATACTGCCGCCTTTTGGAGTAAACTTGACGGCGTTCCCAAGAAGATTCAGCATTATCTGCCGCAGTTTCATATCGTCACCGATATAATAATCCCCGACCTTTCCCTTCACCTGGCACTCATATTCAAGGCCCTTATCCTTACACTGATCGCTGATGATGGCATTCACCTGAGCAAGTGCTTTTGCAAAAGAGAATTCCTCACTTTTAATGATCATGCGTCCGGACTCAATTCTGCTCATATCCAGAATGTCATTGATAATCCCAAGCAGGTGATGAGCCGAGACTCCGATTTTTTCCAGGTAGCCTCTGGTGGTTTCAGAGATGGCCGGATCGTTCAGAGCAATATTGTCCAATCCGATAATGGCGTTCATGGGGGTCCGGATTTCATGGCTCATGTTCGACAGGAAGATTGTCTTTGCCTTGCTGGCTTCTTCCGCAACAGAAAGGGCTTCAGCCAGCTGCTGCTGGATCCTCTGTTCCAGGCGGACCTCTTCATCTATGTCCTTAAAGCCCATTGTGACTCCGATTTTTCCTCCTGGCATCAGCACTTTTCCGAAATCAATCCGATAATATCTTTGTCCCGAAGACAATTCGCGAAGGAAGCCAACAGAGAACTGATCTTTTGTTTCAAACTGTTTCAGGATATACGAAAGACCTATCTGCTCCTGCATCCGTTCCTGGTCTTCCCGGGCAACCATCGTGGCAACATACTGTGTTTTCGTATCTGTATACCTGGCATGGCTCAAAGCATTCCGGATCGCTTCCGAATGAACCGCATCCAGATCCGTATGATACAGGGAGCATTTCTCTGTGATGACGTCGTTAATCAGCCACACCGTATTGTACGCATTGGTCAGCGTTGAAATCACCGCGTCACGGGTCGCCTGATCAAACGCAATCTGTTCCTTCTTTTCTGTGATATCCGAAATGAACACCACATAGATGCCCCCGTAGGCTTTCGTGTCACAGTAATGCCCGTAATCATCCACCCAGCGGATTCTTCCATCCTTCCGCGTGATCCGGTATTCCGCATAGTCCATTTGATCTTCGTTAGTGTCGATTTGCTGAACAATGGACGCAGAAATACTGTCATAGTCGTCAGGATGCACCATGCCCCTGAATGTGAAGCCTGTCAATTCCTTGAACTCGTTCAGGTCAGCACACCCAAAAATTCTGAAAACCTCTTTATTGGCATAAATCAGCTCTTCCGGCTCCGCAGCTTTATAGATAAAGAAGCCTCCGGGCATGTGCCCTCCGATTTCCTCAATCACGGAAAGCGTGTATTCATTCAGATCAAAATTGTTAGCAAGCATTTCCTGTTGCCCCTTTACCAAGAATCGTTCTTACCGTAAGCGAGGGAACCTTCACATCTGTCACATAGGGTTTCAGTTCATCCGACACTTCCAGCGCATCCTGAATGGACAGCGGCGCATTCCAGTGTCCTTTATATTCGAAGTACAGCACCAGCGTGACCACCGGACAGGGTTTCTCCCCCTCTTGCAGGTCTCTCAGCTGGGTCTGATATTCCACGCCGTCATAGCCCATCACCCGGAGCGGAAATGTATGGATTACCCGCCTTTACTGTAAATATGATTATACAGAAAAAAGAAGCCGCGTTCAAGCGGAAACATCCTGTCCTGAGCTTCGACAAGGATGACATTTTCACAACGATGATCGGATTTGCGAACCAGACGGACAAGGTCCCGGAGATCGCGCGAAGCCTGCTGGAAACCTTTGGAAGCCTGCGCAACGTATTGGAAGGAGCAGCTGCGGAGCGTCCCCGGCGTCGGCCCGAAAATGGCATGAACCGCCTGAGATTTTATGCCTTACGGAAAACGTTCATCAGTCTGACACAAAACAGCTCCTCTCTGTCACACTGGTGAACGCTTTGTTTGATAGAATAAAATGGTATAGCATTGATTTCCATTTTCGGAAATGGTGTTCTCCCCTGTCTGCTGATGGAGAGAGTTTGTTTTGGGAGATCTTTGATTTATGAAAGACCTGATCAGGAAGTTTCGGATCCTTGTCCGGCATATCGGCGTCCGGTCGATTGTTCTGGCTTTGGTCGCGCTGTTGCTGACTGCCGGAATCGCAACCTATGTCGGAAGGCATCTCTTCGCCATGGAGAAAGAAGTGCTGCAGCGTCGGGGCGAGCTCAACGCCAAAGAGGCGGCTATGGAATATGATCGCTGTCTTCTCACGCGCGTGAATATTGTCACGATGGTCGGCTGCAACGTGGAGAAGATGCTTGCGTCGGGTTCATCCAATGACAAAATCAAAGCCTATCTCGTTCAGGAAACAAATAATGTTCGCGATACGCTGGACCCGAGCACAACCGGTCTTTACGGGTGGTTCAACCGGGAATACCTGGATGGGGACAACTGGGTGCCCGATGCGGATTTTGTCGCCACCGAGCGTCCCTGGTATACCGAAACCATCGCATCGGATCAGGAAATAACGTTTATTAATCCCTACCTGGATCTGCAGACCAATACAATCATGATGACCGTCTCAGATCTGATGAGCGACGGGGAGAGCGTTCTCGCCATGGACGTGAGCCTGGAACCCATTCAGAAAATAGTCGAACAGGTCTCCCCTGCAGCGGAGGGCAGTCACGCCTTTGTGCTGGATAACAGCGGCATCGTCGTTGCCCATTCGGATCAGAATCAGCTGGGCAGAAACTACCTCTCGGAAGAAAGCAGTCTTGGCGGGGCAATTGCCAGAAAAATCCTTGTGGATGGCCAGATGCAGTTTGATTTTCGGACGGAGGAAGGGAATTTCTCCGTCTACGTTGATAAACTGGAAGGCGGCTGGTTCAGCATCAGCCTGATCAACGCCGATGTCTGGTATCGTCCGCTGACTCGCACCATGATTGTTTTCTATGTGATCCTCGCGCTGATTGTCTTCTCCCTGGTCGTTTTCTTCCTGAGAATGAGCGCGAAGAATCTGGCTTTGCAGAGGCTCCATGTGCGTGTTCATCTGGAGGAAAGCAGAGGCAAAAAATGGAAGGCGCTTTCCGAAATGGATCGTATGACCGGTCTTTTTGACCGTGTCAGCGGCGAGCGGATGGTGAATGAACTGCTGGAGTCCGGCAAGTCCGGAATGTTTATAGAAGTGGATATCGATCATTTTAAATCGATCAATGATACCTATGGTCATCAGAAAGGCGATCTGGTCATCCGAGCGGTGGCCGATTCCCTTCGCGCCACCTTCCGTTCCAACGATCTGATCATACGGCTGGGCGGCGATGAGTTCGGTGTCTATGCGGTGGGCATTGTGGACCAGGACATGGCCCGGGCCATTATCAATCGTCTTTTTGATCAGATCCGGAATATCCGGATCGAGGACTTTCCGGATGGAAAGATCAGTCTCAGCACAGGCGCCGTCATCAATACGGAAGAAAAGGAAATATCCTTTGCGGATCTGTATACCTCTGCGGACAAAGCCATGTATCGCAGCAAAGAGCTTCCCGGCAACAGTCTGACCTTCGGATCAGTATAAAAGACTTCTCCCCGTTGCCGGGACATTGCTCTGGTTCATCAGGGATTTGCGGAGCTGTAGAACTCTGTTTTAGTCGGGTTTTCCTGGATCAGCACAGAGCTCTGATGGAACACTTCGATCATCTCGTCCGCCACGGCATGAATCTTGTCAATCGTGGTATCGCTCAAATAAATCACCAGCGTGTATTCCTGGTATTCCTTATCATCGTCGATCCAGCCGCCGTGGGCTTCCTGAATCGTATATCCGCCGAAATGCCGGATCAGGATATCCTTCAGTTTGTCCAGCGCTTCCGCCTCGGTGAACACAGGGGTGTTGGTATCCTTGTCGTTCGTGCCCAGATACAGCACATACTGAACGTCCGGTTTTGCTTCCTCCTCAGCCGCCGGGGCGGGAACAGCGGGAATCCTGTCGTCCGCGTAATCTTCCAGCCAGTGGAACTCACCGGTTTTGATGACGTCCTCTCCGTAGATGGTTTTCCAGTCATCTCTCATGGAAATCACATGATAGCCCATGCCTTCCCATTGCTCTCGCAGCTGCTGGCCTTTTTCCGGGTTGCCGTAGTCCCGGACATCGTCGTCGGCGATCAGCTGGAAGGCGGCGCTCCGGTAGCGGTTGTTCAGAAGCGCGTAATTGTTCATGCTCACGTCGCCGGAGCTGTTGCCGAAGGAAAGCACCGGCTGTTTTCCGATCTCCTGCGCGATCTGCAGCACCTTGTTCATTTTCAGATCTTTGATGATCAGCCGGTCCGTGCGCACCAGCACATCGTCGCCGGTCAGCACGTACTCCATACCGTCCGTATCTCCCTGGTTTTTCGCCTCCAGTGCGGTATCGGAGCCGATGATGTTCTCATAGGGAATATCCAGAATTCCCTCGATAAAGGTGCGCACGATGAAGCGGTCGCTGCCGGAAACAACGTAGCATTTGAAGCCGTTCTCCTGCAGATACTCCACAACCTCCGCCATCGGCAGATAATAGATGTTCGCGTAGGTCATGCCCTCAAAGCCGTCCGCCTCGCGTACCAGAAACCGGGTGATGAAGTCAGCGTACTCCGTCAGCGTCATCCCGGCAAAGGCCTTTGCCTGATGGATGGAGAAGGCATAATCGTAATCCGCTGGGAAGGATTTGTCCGGCGCGTGATCGCGTGTCATCCGTCCAAACTCCAGCATTTCCTCATCCGGCTGCCAGGATGTGTCCGCCAGAATGCGCTCCGTCAGCAGCATGACCTCCAGATAGGTGGGGGCCAGCTCGCCCATCAGCGTGCCGTCCATATCGAATGTGGCAATGCGGTCCGCCGGCGGGATGTAATCCGGGGATGCTTCGTCCGTCACCGCCTCCACATATTCGATCAGTGCTTTCAGCGCGGGCGCATCCGCGTTCCACTGGGAGAACAGCTGATCTGCGTCGTTCTCCGCGTTCTCCGCAAACGCCGCAGTCGAAACGATCATCAGCAGGGTCATCAGCAGGCACAGGATTTTTTTCATCGTCGTCACGCTCCAATCTTTTTTATTCTTCTCTGTTTTCTTCATTCCTCATCAGGAACTCCTGGATATTGACGTCCTGCTCGTACAGGAAATCCATGCAGTAAACAGGCTTTCCGTTCGGATAATCGGTATGGAAATCGCTGACTGCTCTCAGAATGATCTTGGCGCTCATGGAAGTATCCCGCCGCTTGTCGATGAAGTATTCCGCCCCCTCATCGCTGAAGGAAATCCGCAGCCATTCGGGCATCAGGGTGACCCGGACCCGGATATTCCCGGCAGCGGAATAGGCGTCCATAATGCGCTCGGTCAGCATTTCCTCTACCGCCATCCTGACAGCCATCACCCGTTTCCTGCTGAAGCCGATGTCCGATGCCAGTTCGGTCGCCATGCTGGTCACCGGCACAATCGCGTACCTGCTGTTTTTCACAACCAGGTCGAACACCGTTACGCCTCCCGCCAGCTCCTCGTCCACCGCCAGTCTTCTCAGCCGGGTCAGCAGATCCGCGTGCAGGGCGCGCTGGTCCAGTTTGCCGTTCACGTTCAGCGGAAAGCTGTCGTACAGGAAAATATGGGACGGCACCTTGAACCGGGCAATCATGGTGCGCAGGGTGTTTTTGATGGCTTCCTGGTCAAAGCTCGCGCCGTCGTCGGTCATGGTCACGCAGGCTTCCACGCTTTCCCCGTAGATGGGGTGCGGCGCGCCCATGACTTTGGCTTCCCGGATGTTATCCATGTGGTTCAGGGCGTTCTCAATCTCGGATGGAGAAATGTTTTCTCCGCCCCGGATAATCACATCCTTGATGCGTCCGGACAGGCGCAGGTATCCGTTTTCGTCGATGTAACCCAGGTCGCCGGTATGCAGCCAGCCATCATCGTCAATGGGCTGTTTTTCTTTCGGCAGCTTATCATAGCCGTTCATCAGGTTGCCGCCCCGGGCAACCACTTCTCCGATTTCGCCCTGAGGCAGGAACCCGCCTTTGCCGTCTGAAATACGGATATCGAGTCCGTCAATGGCCCGCCCCACGGTCTGCGCCCGCTGCTCCACCAGGTCGGAAGGGCTTACCATGGTCAGGGGTGCGGCTTCGCTCTGGCCGTACATATTGATAAAGGTGGCGTTGGCGTATTGCAGCTCCAGCCGCATCATCTGGACCGGGGTGGACATACCGCCGGCAATCATGCACAGATGCAGGTTCGGCACCACGTTTTTCTGGAAGCCTTCTGTTTCCGCAAGGCTCATATAGACAGCGCCCACCGCCGCCATATCGGAGACTCGGTATGCGTCAATTTCCCGCACCAGCGTGTCCGGCTTGTAATTGGCGGGCAGGCACACGGTAGCCCCCCGGCAGAGATAGGAAAAGCTCATCAGCAGGCCGAGAATATGGAACAGAGGAACGGCCACGCAGATGCTTCGTCCCGCATACTCCCCGATGTTTCCGTTAAACGCGTCCGCGTCGAAAGCCAATGCTTTCTGGGAAATCTGTACGGCTTTGGGCATCGAAGTTGTGCCGGAGGTAAAGATGATGATGGCTGTCTCTTCCGCTTCGGATTCGCGTCGGACGTCCGGCACTTCATCCGTCTCCGGTAAGGTTTGACCCAGTTCCACGGTTGTCATGCGGAGATCCAGACAGTGCTCCTCCGGAATGCCGGCCAGGGACGCCAGCTTCCGCATGGCATCGGGATCCTTTTTTGTTTCACTGTTCTCCCCGCAGAGCAGGAAACCCGTTTCTGTCATGGTCAGCAGTTCGGCAGCGTCCGCGCAGTTCATGCTGTAATTCACCAGCACGGCGGTGCCGCCCGCCCGGATAATGGCAAAGAAAGCAATCAGCCAGTTGGCTGAATTGTAGCCCCACAGGGCCGCCCGGCTCCCCTTTCCGACGCCCATCTGCTGCAGCTTTGCCGTAAGACCGGATATGTTTTTCTGCATATCCTCATAGGTGCAGCTGCTTCCGTTGCCAACAATGGCAAGGCGCCCCGGGTATTCGCGGCAGAGCCGCGAGGAAAGCAAATAATTGTTCATTCAGAATCCCTTCACTTTCTGTTTTTCTTCATCTGGAGGTACATCCACAGATACAGGCAGAACATCGCGACGGCGAAAACAATCCCGGCGGGATAAGCCACAGAGGAAGACAGCCCAAATCCTTCCCCGGCCATCAGGATATAGGTCAGGCTGACAGCAGACATGAAGGTGGCCGGCAGTGCCGTAATCAGCGAACCGTATGTTTTCCCGGTCTTGATCAGATAGGCGGTCGCCACCCACAGGGAAATCATGGCCAGCGTCTGGTTCGACCAGGAGAAGTACCGCCAGACGATCTGGAATCCGTTGTTATTGGTAATGGCAAACCAGGTCAGCAGTCCGCCGATCACCAGCAGCGGGATGGTGATCACCAGCCGGTTCCGGATGGATTTTTGTTCCAGATGGAACGTTTCCGACAGAATCAGCCTGGCGCTTCGGAAAGCAGTGTCGCCGGAGGTGATCGGACAGACAATCACGCCGACAATCGCCAGAATCCCGCCGACCGTGCCAAGTACGCCGGTGGAAATATCGTAAACCACGTTGGACGCTCCGGCTTTCAGCGCGTCGTTCAGCACCTGAGTGGCTCCGTAGAAGGCTACGCCGGCCGCTGCCCATACCAGGGCGATGACGGATTCGCCGATCATCGCGCCGTAGAAGATTTTCCGCCCCTGTTTTTCGCTGGTGATGCATTTTGCGATCATCGGGGACTGGGTGGCATGGAAGCCGGAAATCGCGCCGCAGGCCACGGTAATAAACATATACGGCCATACGGGCGTGCCTTCCGGATGCAGGTTGGCAAGCGAAATCTCCGGGATCGTGAATTTCCCTCCGGAGAAGAGGATCCCCCCGATCACGGCGGCCGCCATGGTCACCAGCAGCACGCCGAACACCGGATACAGTTTTCCGATCACTTTATCGATCGGCAGCAGCGTTGCCAGCAGATAATATGCCAGGATCACGATCGCCCAGAATGTACCGTTCATCCAGTCCGGCGTCAGTTTGTCCAGCAGCCCCGCCGGGCTCGTGACGAACACAACCCCGCACAGCACCAGCAGCACCACGGAAAAGATCCGCATGACCCATTTCGCCGTTTTGCCCAGATAGATGCCGGATAATTCCGCGATGGAACTTCCGCCGTGGCGGCAGGAGATCATGCCGCTCATGAAGTCATGCACAGCCCCGCCGAGAATCGACCCCAGAACGATCCACAGGAAAACCACGGGGCCGAACACTGCGCCCATCAGCGGCCCGAAGATCGGTCCGGTCCCGGCAATATTCAGCAGCTGCACCAGGTATGCCTTCCAGGGCTTCATGGGAACGCAGTCCACGCCGTCGTTGACGGCAACCGCCGGAGTCTGGCGATCGTCCGGAGCAAAAACCCTGTTAACCAGACGGCCATACACCAGATATCCGATCACCAGAACAGCCAGAGATAACAAAAGCGAAAGCATAATAAGCACTCCTTCCGTTTTTCGGTTCTCCCACCCCGTCAGTCCGGAGTCGGTTCGTCGAAAAACACCAACTTTATATATTCGCCATGAAAGCCATTCTCACCTTCTAAGCCTCCTTTTTCCCGGAGCTGCGCGGTTGGAGCCGGGGAAAAAGAAAAGCCGGCGGAACTTGCCGCCGACTGCAGGTGTTTTTTCACAACTGGCTTCTTATGCGAAAGTCCGGATTGCTTCGCGGATTCTTGCCGCAGCGGCCTCAACCTTCGGCATGTCCTCTGGGACCAGACCGGGCAGCGGACTGCGTACAGAACCGAGCTCCAGGCCTTCGTTGATCTGCAGTTTCCTTTTGATCACTGCGTACATATTTCCGCGGCAGGAACACATCTGCTCAATGATGGCGTTCACTTCATGCTGGATAGGGACCGCCTGTTCCGGATTTCCGTCCCGGATCAGCCGGTCTATCTTCAGAAACAGTTCCGGCATGGCGGCATACGTGCCGCCGATTCCGCCGATGGCCCCGCAGCAGCGGCCGGCAACAAACTGCTCGTCCGGACCGTTGAAAACCACGCAGTTCTCCCCGCCTTCGCGCAGGAACACTTCAATATCATAGGTGGGCATGGAAGAATTATTTACGCCGATCACCCTCGGGTTTTTCCTCATTTCACGGAAGAGGCCCGGCGTCAGTGTAACACCCGCCAGCTGCGGAATATTATAGATAATAAAATCCGTATTCGGTGCCGCCGCGGAGATATCGTTCCAGTACTGTGCGATCGCATACTCTGGCAGATGGAAATAGATCGGCGGAATGCTGGCTACGGCATCCACACCCGTTTTTTCCGCGTGAGCCGCCAGCTCACAGGATTCATGGGTATTGTTGCATGCCACATGGGCAATCACGGTACATTCGCCCCGGATCTCTTCCATAACAGCTTCCAGAACGGCCATCCGTTCTTCCTTTTCCTGGTAAATGCATTCACCGGAAGAGCCACCTACATACAGCCATTTTACCCTGCGTGCGAACGGCCTGGCCTGTCCTTGTGGAAAACACGGATGCTTTGAGCATTATGCCTCTGCCACCTCGCTGGTTTCCCGTTGCGAATCAGCTTCCGGAAGAAGTGGGCTGAACGGAAAAATCATTTTCCGCGAGGCAGAAGAAGGCAACAGACTTTTCCTGGATGAACTGTCCTCATGGATCCGGGATGTTGCGGAAGGTCTGACCGGCATGATCCACATTTTCAATCCGGAGATTGTGCTGATCGGCGGCGGCGTCAGCGTACAGGAAAAGCTGCTGATCGAGCCGTTGAGAAACCTTATCCTGCATCAGGCCATGCCCCGCTTTACGGAAGGATTGCGAATCGAACGCGCCATGCTGGGGAACGACGCCGGAATGATCGGCGCGGTACGGTTCTGGCTGGATCATCAGGAGGGAATGGAATGATTATAGATCATATCAGTCATATGATCAAAGTACTTTGTTCATTTCCGGATTGAGGCCACTGAAGCTGTCACTGTTCCGCGGTTTCCATTTCTTCCGCCTCATCCGGATCCTCGGTGTTTTTTGTTTCATTGTAGAAGTTGACGATGATGGATGTAATCAGGGCAACCACGATGATCCCGTAGAGTCCAAGAACCACGGAAATAGCTCTTCCCGGAAGGGTGACGGCCGTGAAATCGCCGAATCCGATGGTCGTAACAATCATGAAACAGTACCAGAGCGCGTCCTCAAAGGAAGAAATGCCGGGTTCAAACTGCGGGAGAACAATGGAGAACGCGACAATCAGCATGAACATTCCGAACACGATCTCCGCCGCGTAGGTTTTTCTCACGATTTTACGCAGCACATCCATTTTGATCCGGGAGAAGGCAATCTGGGCAATGTAGTAAAAGACCCGTGGAACAGTCAGGATCAGCAGATAGAGCAGCGCGGTACTGCCGCCCAGAAGAACCGCGCAGACCACAATGAACAAATGAATCAGGATGAAGAGGACCCGTGGGATCACATTGCGGACTTTGTGAATCCTGATGATAGAGAATATATGATCCACGATCAGGGCGGTCACATGGAGAGCAACCACCGGGATGTATGCACTAATTGAATCTGTGATAAGAAAGATCAGGGCACAGGCGGCAAAAAACAGGGATCCGATCCCGTACCGGAACAGATTCAGCCGCCAGCTGTCCCGGGTGATCAAAGCTCTCAGCAGGAACAGCAGGGCAAATGCGGCATACATGATGACTGCCAGAAGCTTCACGGTCCCCGAGTCATCGTCGTATTGTTCCAGCGCTTTAGTCGCTTCGTTCAGTGCTTCCAGGCTGTCAGCGACCTTCTGCTCATTTCCTTCCGTAATCTCAATCTGCTCGTTGGCGATTTTTTCATTCAAAGCATTTAATTCAGTCATGACTCCTGTCATCAGCATACTGATACAAACGGAAAACAGTGTGGACAGGATCACCAGCAGGAGCAATCCCTGCAGAACCGTCATCAGGATCCTGTAGTGTTTTAGTTTCTGAATTCTCATTGTTTCCTGTTCCTCCTGATCTGATGAAATCACTGCCTCCGCCGGAGCAGTTTCGGACGGGGGTTCTGATATAAAACTATTATAGCAGAAAAACCGGCGGAACATGCCGCCGGTAAATAATTTCATATTCAGTTCGCAGTCATGGGTTTATTTCGCGGTTCCCTCCGTAGGAGCTTCCGTTCCCGTGGCCGGTTCTGCCGTTTGAGTAGCAGCGGTCTTCGGTGCTTCAGGAGTTTTCATATCATTGGCATAGCTATAAGCTCTCCCGAACCCCGCGCCTAGCGTGGGGTTTTATGAAGACAAGAAAAGAAGCACTTTTCAGTGCTTCCCTCATGGTAAGCCCGGCGGGATTCGAACCCACGACCTTTTGATTCGTAGACAAAATATCCTGATTGAAAAGTTTTCTCCTAAAATGGCTGTCTATCAAACGCTGATTTCCACATATGGCCTGAAGAAAAATGAATACAGCGGTGTTTTTTCTCAGGTTGTCAGCATGGATGAACTGTTCACGGAATAATTTTATTTTACCGGAAATGTCATATTTTTTCAATTGTGGTAAAATAAAACCATTCTCTCCACATTCAGTCTTTGCAGACAGATTCGGAATCGGGACTTCGTTAAACCGGAATGATTTCAAATTATTGGAGGAACCATCATGAAGAAAACATTTGCCGCTCTGCTTGCCTTTGTCATCCTTTTTGCCTGCTCTGTTTCGATCGCCGATCAGGCTCGTTTTTTGAAAGATGACAAGAATAAGACATACCATGCGAAGCACCTGCTGCTCCATCTCGGATCGCAGAACTGTAAGGTCTCCGGCAATTATATCAAAGTAAGGAAGGCCGCCGGCAGCAATGATGTGCTGGGCCATCTTGAACAATCCGACGCCTTTACCCTGGATGATATGAATGGCTCCTGGGCGCATATCACAGTCGTCTTTTCCGCAAAAACAAGCCCTGATTCCTATATCGGGTTAAGCGGATGGATCGACAGCAATTATCTGGAATGCCCCTGCTCCTATGATGAGTATTATTACGGTCCCGCGCATACTGCGTATTCCACAGGGACCGTCCTTCAGGATCAAACAACCCTGCGGGAAAGCCCTTCAAAGAGCTCTGTCGCTCTCGCCAGGATGAACAGGGACGATCAGATCAGTATCCTGAGCGAATATACCGGAAAGGACGGAAAACTCTGGTATCGTGTCCGGCACCATCAGCAGGTCGGATTTGTCCGCAGTGATTTTCTCCATATCACAGAGACCGGAATCAGCGAAACAGAAACCGCATTCTCCTGGCAGGATTCTGATCCCCACGGCAGCACAGTCAGCATGGATTCTACCGCTGCCGTTTCCGCGGGCGATTCATGGCAGGATCTTTATCGTGCATTTATCCTGAATAAAGAATATGAACGGATCGGTTATCCGGATTATCTGCCTGACGGATATGACATCATCGCGATGACAGACGGATCGGAGCGGCTGGAATATATAGGACACGATGATGATCCGATCTGGTTTTCATTATACGATCTGGATGATGATCAGACGCCTGAGCTGCTGATCTTCAACGGCATGGGATATATGGCCGGAAACCTCTGCCATGTCTATACCTGTCGGAATCATGCCATGAAATATCTTGGTACGCTGGGACGGCGCGAACTGCTTCTGACATACAGCAACGACCGGAGTTTTCCCGGGCTTATCCAGACGGATGGCAATATGGGGTATTACACAACAGATTACTGGTATATCAAAGACGGAAAAATTCAGGTCGAAACCATCGAAAGCATTTCCGATCATCCCGATCCGGAGGAAGCGGAATTTGTTGGAAGCGGTGATGACGCGATCATCACCCGGGAAACTGACAACACCGATCTGTATAACTGGTACCACAGATCCTCTTTTACCTTACTGCCACATTGGGAATATTCAGAGCTGGGATCTGTTTGTTGCATCTGTTCACTTTAATCTGAAGTCGTTAATCCACCCTTTGGATTCAGCGTCGTTCCCCAGATTGACACCGTCATCTTAGGCGAAAGAGGAATATCCGTTTGCTCGAATGGTACATGCCATTACTTCCAGCTTCTTACCGACCCCTGGTAAATCGCTCTGTCATAGTTGTTCCGGAGCTGCCACATACAGAAAAAGCTGTGAAGCAGAGTGTTTCTGCTCCACAGCCATGACGCCTGTTCAACGGCGCCAACCCTGTTGACTTTGGATTATTCCGCTGGCTGGATGGAAGCAACGATGACGGAGAAAACAATCTTGGAGCCTTCTTCGGAAGCAGGTCCCATGACAAAGCTGATGATGTTGCTGTTGGTATCCACCAGAGAAGCGCACCAGGAATTGATGGACTCGCTCTTGTAGACAACCGCGTTCATGCCGTTGGCAGTCACGATTTCCACATCGCTGACGCCCTCGGCAGCAGTGGCGTTTTCATAATACTGATCCAGGGTCATGCCTTCAACGTTCACGGCATCAACCGTCAGATAAGCCGTGTTTTCCGCGTCGGTAAACAGCGCCAGACGGCCGGCGGCCGCATCCGCCTCAGACACTTCAACGGCATTCAGGCCATTCGGAAGCCAGACTTTCAGGCCCAGCTGATCGAGAACGACAAAATCACCGGTCAGGCCCTGCTCGGCGAGCGTGGCTTCGACATCGGTCCAGTTGATCGCGCTGGCGTCTTCGGCAACAGCCACCGCGGCGCACAGCATGCACAGCATCATCACAAGAGCAAACAGTTTCTTCATTAGGATTCCCTCCTTCTTCATATTACCGGGACAATTCTACACAGATTGTTTGAGAAGTCAAGACAGAATATACAATACGTTAAAAGACTTTCTCAAAGCAAAGACCTTTCCGAATACTGAATTTTCGGATCTTCCTTCCAGACGTGTGACGGCAAGAAACGCCTCCGGAAGCTCTTCGATCATAAAGAGATATGACGTTTTATCAGGCGAACTAATTTTTTGTTAACCATAAAAAGCTGCAGGGGACAAGCGTCCTTCCTGCAGCCTATATTCATAGCCTGTTCCCGTTTCTGTTATTGCGGGTTCTGCTTATGACGACGCCGACGCAGTAGCGCATCAGCGTTTTTCCTTCTTCCCCTGTTTTGCTTTGATTACCATACGGCAACCCGGTCCTCCGGGGCAATATACATGCCGTCGCCGGGCTGAATTCCGTAGAAGTCGATAAATTCATCAAACTGCGCCAACGTCGCATTCACCCGCATATAGTTCATCGGATGAGTGTCTTTGGCTAATCTTGCGATGACTGCAGACGGAAGGATCTGCTGTCTCCAGATTCTGGCAAACTGCCGGAAGAAAGCGTCATAGTCAAAGTTTTCCTTCCTGGCCGCAAGCGTCAGGAGACATTTCATCCCGCCCATATCGGCGATGGCCTCCTTCTGCACCTTCTGACCTGAGAAGTTCGCTCCTTCGAAAGGAATGAATCCGTCGTACCAGGAAGCCAGCTTTGCGGCACGTGCCTGGAAGGCCGCGTAGTCTTCTTCTGTCCACCAGTTAGCAACTGCGCCGTTCTTATCGTACTGCGCGCCGTTGGTGTCGAAAGCATGGCTGATTTCATGCCCGATAACTGATCCGATAGCGCCCAGCAATTCCGCTTCGCTCATGTCTTCACGATAAAAATCCCCTTGCAGAATGCCGGCCAGAATGTTGATGGAATTCTCCGTAAGATTGTAATAAGCGTTTACCTGCGCTGTTTTCAGAACCATCTGGTCCCACTGGTTTTTATTGACCGGTTGGTCGATCTTTGCGGCCTGTATTTTTTTCACGAAGTTATCAACAGTATTTTTCGCTTCCAGCAGGCTTCCGTTTTCCTCCCGGCCGGAGAAATCCAGGCCGGACCAGTCTCCGAGTTCATCAGGATACACCGCGTTTATCCGCATATAATCCAGTTTTTCAATCGCCTTTTCCCGGGTGGCCTCGCTCAGCCAGTCAACATTGCCCAGCATCTCGCGATATGTCTCTTTCACTTCATCGATGATTTTCAGGATATCCTCTTTCTGCTTTTCGCTGCAGTAAGTCTGAATATACAGATTGTCCATCGGAACGCTCAGCAGTCCGTTAACGGCCTCCAGAGCGATATCGTCATCGCTTGACTCCCCGGTAATCCCCATGATCCTGTTTCCGATTGCTTTCGTTTCCCGCATGGTTTCCCGATCCAGTTTATCCGAGACATTTTTCGCTGCTTTCATGATCATCCAGTCACGGATCAAAGGCACATTTTCATCGGCAAATAATGTCTGAAGCGACGCGATATAATTCGGCTCCGTCACCAGAAAGCGCTTGCCTCCGGCCATTCCGCAGGCTTCAATCATATCCATGATCGGAAAACTGCCGGCCAGCGAAACCAGTTCCTCTTCCGTATAATAGTTCAGGATGCTCTGAATATAGTCTGCCTGGTATTTTGCGGCTGCAGGCTTGATGTGCCCGGCCATTTTTGATTCAAAGGCCATACCGTTCCCGATGATCGTATCGGCCTCCGCTTCACCGAAACCAAGCCGTTGCAGCATATACAGGGTGATCTGCTGGTTGCTCTCAAACCGCTGCTCGCCGGCCTGCGTGCGCTCGGTATATTCCGCGGAATCATCAAGGATCAGGGAAGGAGGGGCGATTTGAGTAATATAGATATCCGGATTCACCAGATCGGCGCCAACCGCTGCCTTCATCGGGAAAAAGCGCAGCAGGGCATCTTTGTTTTCCATATACGCAAACACGGAATCCATACTGTCGATGGCTTTCAAAGCTTCTATGGTGGGTTTGACCGGATCGGTTCCCTGGGCGTTTCTGTAATCCCAGTCGGATATCAGTTTGTATAGCTTACGCACCAGCTCGGCATCATGTCCGGGCAGGTCCGTATTCTTCATCAGGGCAATCTGACGATCCTTCAGCACGCGACTGGACTCCGCGCCGGCTCCGGCGATGGCTTCTCCGTCCGGAATCTTCGCCTGCAGAATCCAATCCTTATTCACATAAATACCATAGTCATTCTTCAGCTCCGCGGGAGTATCCGATGTAACGTTTCCCTGGATATCAGCGCTGAGCCACCGCCCATCCAGGATCTGGCCGCCGTCAGCCAGGGCTGAGGCAATTCCCGCAATCATGCAAAGGCAAAGGAATGCTGCAGTCAGTTTTCTCATGATGATATCCCCCTCTCATGATGCTGTTTTCTCTTAAAGCAATGTTGTGATTGTGTCTTATTTCTTAATACTGTGCCAGCGTTTCTCAGCGGCGGAAGAAAGTAGGAAAGCGTATGCGGCGATACTGAGCGTTGCCATGACGCCCATAGCAATCATCAGAATCGTTCCTAGGTCGACACCCTGCTTCTTCAGAACAAAAAAGTACAGGATGGAAGGTGCCAGGGAAACAGCTACCGTCGCCAGCATGGGGGGCAGGCTGCAGGCTGAGCTCTTTACCGCCTTGGCTTCACTGGGAAAATCCAGCTTGGCGGTATACAGGCCGGCTATCATGCTGACTGTCGCGCAGAATACGTGTGCCAGCAGCGGGAACAGGAACACAATGACAGCCTGCATCGCATCCATCGGCGTGCCAATCACCACCAGCAGCGAGGACACCAGGGAGAATGGAACCGCGATGATCAGGTGGAACAGCAGCTTGCTTTTCAGGATATCCTTCACCTTCAGAGGCAGGGAATCCAGTATCCAGAAATTCTTTCCTTCCACGGAAATGGAAGGCGCGCATAGATAAGCCATACCGGCCAGCACACCCAGAACAACAGGGATGAGATATGGTGCCAGGCTGCCCGCGTCTTCCATATCCGTATAGGTTTTCAGCAGGAAGTTCAGCAGCGCGTTCCCGGATGCAATGGTTGCAACGCCCAGGATCAGGGAAAAGACCAGGCCCATGCCGCAGTTCAGCATATAAGTGGAACTGTTGAAGAAGCGGATCATGTCTTTTTTGGTAAGGGACCAGATCACGGAGGATTCTTTCAGGGGACCTCCCTTGTACTCAATCCGCTTCGCGCCCACTTTAGCGGTAACGATCCGGATAAAGGAACGGCTCAACAGGAAATAGACCAGCGCAAAAGGCACTGCGCAGCACGCTGCGAAGATCAGCAACTGGATCAGGTCGCCCTCCGCAATGGCCATAGCCATGGCATAGAAAGGCAGCAGAACCTTGCGGAACGCATCCGCAATGTTTCCGCTGTTCGCCAGAATTGACTGCAGATGATCGGATAGACCGAGCATTGCATAGAAATAGAAACCCATGAAACCCAGGGAAAGCAGAAGGGAGAACAGGGCTTTGCGGCGCATCCGCCGGGTAATCAGGGATACCAGCCAGCCCAGCAGGCAGCTCAGCGTCGTTCCGATCAGTGCCAGCAGAGGAATGCAGACCAGGAAGATGATCACATGCAGCGCCTGGAGTCCGCCGTCTGTTGCCCGCAGCACCCCGACCGCCCCCATGATGGTCACGGAAAAAAGCAGGTTCAGGAAATAGAGTGCGCCCATCCGGCTGCCCAGAATGGCGGAAGGCGGGATTGGCATGGAAAGGAGCAGTTCGTTGTCCTTTGCCTCAAAGATAGCGCCCTGGGCATAGAACATGGTGAACACAAAAGAAAGGAAGCAGGCCAGGGCGCCGGCCATTGCATAGAGCAGCCAGGTCAGTCCGTTGTCCCGGAAGCCTTCATAAAGCGGTTTGACCATCAGGCAGAAAAGACCGCCGATGAGGATCAGTACAACCAGGCCGCCCAGCGACATCAGGGCCAGTTTCCCTGCTGTCGCGGCCTTCCTGCTCTTTTTCTGTCCGCCGACACGGTCCATCATGGCCAGGAGACGGGTCTTCAGCAACAGTTTAAGCATTTTTGACCTCCGCCTTTTTTTCTTCCGTGGTATATTCCTCTTCGGAAACCTTCATGTCGTCCACCAGTTCCAGGAAGACTTCCTCCAGGCTCTCATTTCCCTTGACCGTTTCAATATCTCCGGCCGCCAGCAGTTTGCCGGCCCGGATGATTGCGATCTTGTCACACAGCTTTTCCGCTACTTCCAGTACATGGGTGGAGAAGAAGATTGCGCCGCCCTGGTCGCAGAATTTCCGCATGAACTTCTTGAGGATGAAAGCCGCCTTGGGATCCAGGCCGACAAAGGGCTCGTCCATAATCAGCAGCTTCGGATCGTGCATCAGAGCCGCCACAATGGCCAGCTTTTGCTTCATACCGTGGGAATAAGAACCCACCTTGTCCGCCAGTGCCTCCGTGATCCCCATATCCGTGCTGTATTCCGTAATCTTCTTTTCCCGGAGATCTGCCGGAACTTTATATACATCGCCGATGAAGTTCAGGTACTGAATGCCGCTCATAAAGTCGTACAGATCAGGATTGTCCGGAATGTATGCCATGATTTTCTTGCATTCCAGAGGCTGCTTTTTTACAGACATGCCGTTCACCAGGATTTCTCCCTCAGTGAAATCCAGAATGCCGCAGCAGGCCTTGATCGTCGTGGTTTTGCCGGCTCCGTTGTGTCCGAGGAAGCCGAAGATTTCTCCGGGCAGGATGTGCAGGGACAGATCATCCACTGCTTTTTTGCCGTCGGAGCTGTATTGCTTGGTGTAGTGATTGATTTGCAGCATAAGTTTTCTCCTTTCAGATGGCATGACCAAAAAACGGCTGCGGATCAATCCGCAACCGCGAAGAATCATTTCTTTTCTTTTGATTTGTTCTGATTCATAAAGTATATCACCCACGCGATCGGGAAGCAGATCAGGCTTGCTATTCCAAATACAGAGAATAAATGATCTGTATAACTCCCGCCGCGAATCAGCATGCGAATCAGCGAAACAAGAAGCGCAATGGCCAGGCCGCAGGGGATCCCTTTGAGTAACGCTTTCTTCAGAATGTCTTTATCCATCTGTTGTTCTCTCCTTTTATTTTTTCCGGTTCCTGCCGGATGTCGTATATCATATCACGGAAACATGATATGTCAAGGTTTTGAGCTGTTCTCGCCGAGGACTTCCCCGGAATCCCTTCAACTTGATATGGACGTTACTCCCAGCTTCTTGCCGGTCCCTGATAAATCGCTCCGTCATAGTTGTCACGGACCTGCCACAGCAGATCGATGAGGCCGGGAAAATACGGAACAAAGGTATGGTTTTTCTCCATCAGGCGAACTTCCTGAAGGGAAGCCCATCTGACTTCCGCTACTTCGGATGTCTGCAGCACCAGCCGGTTCAGATCCACATCCTGAATCACGGTATAGAAATCATCAAAGCCTCTTTCATAATTCATGGACAAATGCGGCCGGATATCCTTCAGGTTCAGCGACAGGCCCAGTTCTTCCCTGACTTCCCTCTCCGCTGCCTGCCAGCTGTCCTCTCCCGCCAGAGCGCTGCCGCCGGCGCTGATATCCCACAAATCAGGCCATGCATGTTTCTCCACGGCTCGTTTCTGAATCAGTATCCGCCCATCCGGATGGAAAATGCAGACATGAACGATCAGATGGTACTTTTCAAAACCCCAGGCTTTCTGCCGGACGATCGTTTGCCCTGTGCGCCGACGGTTGATATCATAAACATCCCATATTTCTTCCGTCATGATCAGGCTTCCTCCGCGCAAACTGCTTTCAGACCTCTGCATCTATTCTGCTGATACTCACGGTCAATACTGGCCCTCAGAACGGCTATCCTTTTACAGCGCATGAATAAGCCTCCCAGAACAGATGAAAACAATGACCGGAAATTTCATTCCTGATCTTTCTTCCACTTCAGGCATTGTTCCAGCGGAATGGGCTTCGCGTAATAATATCCCTGGAAGCTCTGCACATGGAAATCCCGCAGAATATCCCGCATCCCCGCAGTTTCAATTCCCTCGACGCATACCTTCGCCCTGAATACGGAAGCAAGTTCCGCCACATTCTTTACAAGAAATCTGTCTGTATCGTTGTTTTCAATGTTGATGACAAAGCTGCGGTCGATTTTGATCACATCCAGCGGCAGATCCTTGATGATGCCGATGGAGGAGAATCCTGTTCCGAAATCGTCCAGTGCGATCCGGATGCCTCTGGATTTCAGGCTGACAATCACGTTTTCCAGCATTTTGATATCCAGCAGCCTGCACCGCTCAGTCACCTCCAGGCACAGGTGCTCCGGCGGGAAATCCAGTACATTCAGGATGTGCAGGACCCTGTCTACAAAATCCGGTTTTTCCATCTGGGAATAGGACAGGTTGACGTTGATGACAAATCCGGGGATCCGTTTCATCATCTGCTTTGCCGCCAGGATCGCTTCACGAATGATCCACTCGCCCAGTTCCGGAAACAGCGGGTCTGCTTCCAGAATCGGGATAAACGCGTCCGGTGGAACTGTCCCATAGCGGTCGTTTTCCCAGCGCAGCAGGGCCTCGGCGCCGATCAGTTTTTCAGTCTGCGCGTCGACCACCGGCTGATACAGGAGGTAGAATCCTTCCTGTCCGCGTGTGATGGAGGCCCGGATCGCGTGGAGCATTTCCAGCCTCTGATGGTTTTCTTCGCTCAGTTCATTCCGGAACTCGACCATTTCTCCCTTCCGGAGGGTTTTTGATTCCTCACACGCATAATTCAAACAGGCATAAATTGTCTGGGAATCAATGTCAAAGCTGTCCACCCGCAGAACGCCGCAGTTCAGGTTGAGCAGGATTTTCCGGCCGCCCACTTTGAAATCATCATGGATCCGTGCACGGAATGCTTTGTATTTCTCCCTCATCTCCGCGATCGTCAGCGTGTTGCTGATGACCGCGAGCTTCGTCCCGTCAATCCGGTAGGAATGCCCCTCGTTGCCCGTTTCCTCGTAAACTTCCCTGGCATATTGCTGCAGCACGCGGTTCCCGAAATGATATCCGTACATTTCGTTGATCTCTGAAAACCTGCTGATGCTGAGCAGCATCACGCTGATGCTTGCGTTGCGCTTGATGCAGCTGTCCAGATCTTCAAAGAAACCATACTGATTCCGCAGCCCAGTCAGCGTGTCGATATGTCCCTGCAGGCCATGATTCCGGATCGTGCCGGCAAAATAATCAGGTTCTCCGGAAGGATCACGGATCACGGTACCGCGGCAGGTACATACGTCATATTCCCCGGTCATGCGCTGCGCCCTGTACTGCATGTCATGGCCGGCGGCATTTCCGAAGAAAATGTCGTTGATGCCCTTGTGATAAGCCTCCCGGTCTTCCGGATGAATATGGTTTTCCCAGATGTCTCCTGCGCCGTACATATACACTGACGGCAGACCGTAAGTGTCCACCGCGTTTTTTGACCAGCGGGAATAATCATATTTCATATCGCAGAGATAGACATAGGTTCCTTCCGAAACGATCTCAAACGACTTGAAAAGCGAGTCCAGTTTATTTCGCCGTTCTTCGCTGATCACCCTGATATTGCCTTTTTCCTTAAGAGAGTGGCTTTCCTGGAGCATCTTCTGTTCCTTCAGATGCGTTTTGTTTTCGTACATCAGGCTATCAGCGCGGGTGAACACATCCCCGACAAATCGGTCGTTTTCCGGCTGATATTCCGCCATTCCGGAAGCCACAACGGGTCCCTCGCCGATGCGTATATTCTCTTCCACCTGCTTTTGCAGTTCTGCAAGCAGCTTCTCCCGGTTCGTGAAATCTTCCCCCCGGAGAATCACGGCAAATTCATCCCCGCCGATCCGATAGACGGGACTGTGCTGATATGTCCGGCAGATCAGCGTACAGCAGGCTCTGATATATTCATCTCCCGCCCGGTGTCCTTCGGTATCGTTAATCATCTTCAGGCCGTTGATATCGCAGATCACCATACCGAAAGGATCGCAGCCGTCATCAAGCTGCTTCTGCAGTTCCTTTTCCGTCTCACGATAAGCTGTTTTGTTTTTCACATGGGTCAGTCCGTCCCGACGGGCCATTTCATTGGCCATGGAGAGCGCCGCCAGATGTTCCTGCTCCCTGCGGACATCGTTGTTACGGTTCTCAACGCAGATGATAAAATGGCTGCGGTCGGAGGAATACGTCACCTCCATGCGCGTATACTGCGTTTTCCCTCCGCCAACAAGCATGCGGTAATCCTCTGTGAGATGCCTGCGGTTTTCCAGCCCGGTGATCAGATGGTCCCTGTCAAGGAAGTTCCGGATTCTTTCCCTGTCTTCAGCGTAGATCAATCTGTCCAGGTTCTTTCTGCATGACGCGAAGAAATCCGCGCCTTCTTCCTGGACCTTCAGCTCCCCGGATTTCCGCTTCGCGGAAAGCTCAGCGTAATGCGCATTTTCACAGTCAATGTAATAAATCAGGTCAAAATGGGCCGCCAGGGTCTCGGCAATCTGAGTGTAAGTGACGCTTTTCTCCTTATCTGCTTTCAGGGCAAGCTGCGCCTTCACTTCCTCGTCAATGTTCTCAATACAGACGAGAATATGCTTCCTGTCCCGGGCCATGATCTCCGTATGACGGATATGTTTGACCCGGCCGTCCACGACCAGGCGGTAAGCAATGGAAAAGGAATTCCTGTTTTTCAGGTTGCCCAGCATGACGTCCTTGTAATGGATGGCCAGCGCTTTCTCCTGGTCTTCGGGATGCACATATTTGCCGATGCTTCTTCGGCTCTCGGCGAAAAAGTCATTCCCGGTTGCCGGCACGTTCAGCTTTTTATACTCATCCGTCGAGGAGATTTCACTGTAGGTGTTATCGTCGATATTGATGTAATACAGGGTATCATACTGTTCGGCAAGGCTGGAAGTGATCTGATTGTAAATCTCTTTCTGCCGGGCGGTTTCCTGATCGATCTCCTTTTGCCGGTACTGTGCATCAATGTCATTCAGGCCGACAATCAGCCGGGTTCCTTCCTCTTCTTCCACCATGGCGGCGTTCATCTGGACATGCAGTGGCCTGCCATCCATCATGACACGGTAAACCAGGGTAAAGATACCGTTATCCTGAATCTCCGCCATGACGTTTTCTTTGGTGAAAGCCGTAAGGAAGCGCTCCAGATCGTCCGGATGATTAAAGACCCGGGCTGCTTCCCGGACGGTGCTGAAAAATGCTGTTCCGTCCTTTGCCTGCGCAAAGCTGTTCGCATAGTCATCCGTCGCGCTGAATTCCTTGTAGCGGTTTGTTTGCGGATCCACCACATAAACACAGATAAAGTTTCCTGTAAGGGCATGCAGACGGGCGTATACGACCCGTTCTTCCCGGATTTGTTCCTCCGCCTGCCGTTGCTTCATCAGTTCGTCGATATCCGATACGGCGATCACGAGGAAGCGTTTGTCATTCTCCGTCCGGGTAACGTTCATTTTGACAAAGAGCGGTTTCCCGTCTACGATTCTGCGGAAGATCAGTTCAAACCGGTTGTTTTCTTCAAGGGACTTCGTAAGCGCCTCTCGGTCCATCGCGCTGACAAAAGCTTTCCGGTCCTCCGGATGAATATACTTCTGGGCTTCCCGCACGCAGCTTTCAAAGAAGTCCTTTCCGCGCCTGGCTTCGGTGAGCACGCCGTGCTGGTCATCGGTATGGAAATCAACAAACTCATCCGTATCCATATTGACGTAATACAGATCAATATAACCCCTGGCCAGAGCATGGGCAATATGGGTATACATAGGAAAACCTCCTCGCAGGTGGTTTCGTCAGGGTGTATCGTATTGGATTATCGCCAGTACCGGTCTGTCTGAGCGATTTCCCGATGGCAGTCCGGGCAGTCTGCGTGCCAGACATGGTAATGCCATTTTTCAAACCATTCCCTGTCTTCCCGGCCTTCTGCCAGGAAGCTTTTGCAGCAGTCCATGCAGTAAAAGAGCCTCTTCCCTGCCAGGTCGGCTGAAGGCTTTGGCACTTCCTCCTGTCCCGTCAGCAGCTTCACAATCATGATGGCTTCCTGCCTGGGAATCAGCACCTGATCCCCACTGACCAGATCGGACTTCTCAATCTGCCGGAGAAGGCTGTTGATCAGATCCTGTTTCGTCATTTCCATAGGCTGTTTCCTTCGTTCCCAGACTTGATAGTTTATAGAATTGCCCGAAATCCTTACGGATGCTGCCCGGCCAGATACTGCTCAAAATCCTCTGTCGGCATGGGTTTGGCAAAATAATACCCCTGGTACAGTTCGCATCCCATCTCCAGAAGGGCCATATACTGATTCTTTGTTTCCACGCCTTCTGTCAGGGACGTGATTCCCAGCTTCCGGGCCATGGTGATGACCTCGTCCAGAATGATTCCGGCCCGCGCGTTCTGGCCGGCCTGACGCAGGAAAACCATGTCGATTTTCAGGATATCCACCGGCATCTCACGCAGCAGATTCAGAGAGGAATACCCGCTGCCGAAGTCATCCATCTCGATACAGAATCCCGCTTCCTGAAGTTGTCGGAGAAGATCCAGGTGCGCTTCCGTATCCCCCATCATCATCGTCTCGGTAATCTCCAGCCGCAGCTTGGCCGGGTCGATCTCAAATTCGTTCACCAGCTGTTTCATCTCCGCCACAACATCCAGCAGATAGAAATCTCTCGGGGAGATGTTCACGGAGAGGAACAGATCCTTCCCTTCCTCTTTCCACCGGGCCAGGATTTCACAGGCTTTTCGCCAGATACAGCGGTCCAGGTCCGCGATCATTCCGTTTTTCTCCAGAACAGGGATAAAAACGGCGGGGGAACGAATCCCCTCCTCCGGATGAATCCACCGTACCAGAGCTTCCGCCCCGATGGCTTTTCCTTCCCGGTCCACAATCGGCTGCAGCCAGGGCCGGATCTGCCCTTCCGCAATGGCTGCGGTGAGTTCCTCCGAAATCCGCTTGTTTCTGACCACATTCTCGCGCATGGAGGCTTCATACCAGGCCGTGTGGTAATGGTAATCATCCTTGATGCCTTCCAGTGCCAGCACGGCACGGTCATACATGACAGAGGCTTCCAGATTCCGGTCTTCAACCCGGTAGATCCCGACATGGATCAGCATCCGGTATTTGGTCTCGCCCTCGAAAACGGTCAGACCGGAAAGCGCGTCTTCCATCCGCTCCTGCCGGAAATCCTTTTCCGGGATGCAGACTCCGAAGCTGTCGCCGCCCAGGCGCCCGTAAATGCCGCCCGGATTCAGATGTTTATTTCCGCGCAGCCATTCCGCCGCGGTCTTCAGCGCCTGATCCCCGAAAGCGTTGCCGTACAGGTCGTTGATCACTTTCAGGTCGGTGATCTCCGCGGTGATGATCAGATATGCTTCTTCGGGATTCTGACGCAGCAATTCCTTTGTGCGCTCGTACAGATAATCCCGGTTCAGCAGGCCGGTCAGCTGATCATGCCGGGCGTTGAACAGTTTCTGATCAGCAAGGCGCTGCTCCTCTGTCAGATCGCGGACGGAGAAATAGAAGGCATCCGTCCTGCGCCTGGTACCCGCCAGGGGCTGTTGTGCCAGCTCAATATACCGTTCTTCCCCGTTCTGGCTGAAGGTGATGTGATCCTTCCATTCATCCAGGCCCGGATGCAGACTCCCGAATTCCTTTTTCAGGCGGGTTTCGGCCTTTTCCAGTTCGTGTTCCTCCAGATTCAGGAGCTGAGCGCCCGCCCGGTTCATCCAGATGCAGCGCTTGCTGTCGTCAAAGAAAAACACAGGGTTTTCCTGCCCGGAAACCATGCCGCTGAGCATCCGGTCCAGCAGACGCATTGGCTGGTAATACAGGGAAAAGTAAAAGTTCAGCAGGCCGAATACACCGAAACCGATCATGGAACGGTCAATCGGGGAACCGGAGAAAATATAGACGGTTTCCCAGGCGGT
Source organism: uncultured Clostridia bacterium (assembly GCA_947166385.1). Lineage (GTDB taxonomy): Bacteria > Bacillota > Clostridia > Christensenellales > Aristaeellaceae > Aristaeella. The sequence continues at coordinate 264,720 of CAMVEB010000001.1, forward strand.
CACGATGATCAGCGTCACCAGAATGATCCAGTACCGCTCCGCCTGCAGCCGCGGCGCCCGGATCAGGCGGATGATGAATACGACAATCACGCCGGCAAGAATCAGATAATCAATCGCCCGGTGAACCTGCTGACCCAGATAGGGAATCATTTTAAAATACGGAAATCCCTCCACCTCGATTTCGGTGATCTCGAAAGCGTGATGCAGGAATGGATTCAGCAGCAGCTGAACCATGTCCGCTGCCAGAAAGAAAAACGCCGCGTTTCGAAGCCATTTGACCGGTTTCAGAATCTGACAGTAAACATTCGTATAATAAAGCAGGGCTGCGATGGAAAGATCCAGCCCGAGATAGTACAGATAGCAGCCGACCAGAGAAAGGGTTTGATTCCCGGAAACAATGATGATCCCGTTCCCGGCCATCGGCAGAATTAAAGCCGCAAGCAAACCGGCGGCAGCGAATCCCATTCGCTTACCGGAATTTTTGGCAATCCTCGCGCATACAGCCATCGCGATGATGATCACGGAAAACAGGATCCCAAAAGCCAGCCTCAAGCAAGCAGCTCCTTTCTCGAAGAGTATTGAAATCGTCTGTATTTTTATATATTATAGCATTTTTTCAGAGAGGGTCAAGGAAATCCTTTTACAGGTGGGAATGCGAACAGGCATTCCCCTCTTTTTCTGCGTATGCCTTCACAATCTTCATTGTTTTCCGCATCATTTCAAGATCATAATCAACATCTCCGGTTTCCAGAGAATGATTGGCATTCTCTGTTTCATACAGTGGGATACCCATTCGGTGACAGCAATCTTCGATCGTCTTTGTGTCCGCCCAGGGATCTGCGGTCCCATGGAACGCAATGGACTGCCTGTTTGCAAACCGGAAGGTGGCTTCCACAGGCGTGAAGAGGATCTGGCGGCACTGCAGGCAATTGCGCTGCGCGTACGCGGTACATACGACGGTCCCGACGCTTTTGCCGATCAGCAGGATGTCGGAATAACCGCTCCATTCGATATCCCGAAGCATCTCTTCAGCCTGCTCCAGCGCCATATTTGCGGACTGCTGCATCTTTTCCGCGTTGCCCTTCACGCCGGAAGGGAAACCGGTATACGGAACCGGGATGACTTCCCAGCCCAGTCCTTTGAGCATTTTCCAACTATAGTACAGCAGCGGCTTGTCGCAGGTATAGCCGATGCCCGGAAACAAACACACAATTTTCCTGGTCACAGTCATTTCACCTCTCAAGTTTTCAGATCATCTATTCTCTCATCAGAGGAACGTATAGGGAAAGAGCCATCCCCTTTCTTTCTATACGGTTCTGCCTTTACTGTCAATATGATTATTCGGGGAAAAATCTCGTCTCTTGATTCTTGACCGGTCTTTTATCAAGTGTTATGATGATTTTAGCTTTGAGGAAAGATCATAAACAGATAGGAGATGTAGCCACCCATGAAAAAAACACTCAAAACAGTATTTGCACTTGTTCTCGCAATCGTCTCTCTATGCACGATGACTGTTCCGGCCCTTGCGGCGGAAAAACCAAAAATCAATCAAATTGTGCTTTGGGAAAATCAGAACGAAAGCTATGTACTGAGAATTGATAATCTTCCGGAAGGGGCAACTTTTGTTTCAATCACCTCTTCCAAACCTGCGGTTGTCGCTGTAGAGGGTAACAGCCTGCAATCGCTTTCTGCAAAAGGACTCAAAGCCGGAACCAGCAAAATCACTGTGAAATACAAGGTGAAAGGAAAGACAAAGTCCGTTTCCGCCAATATTACGGTATACAAATATTCCCAGCCGCTGTCTTCGCTGAAAGTGAACGGTAAATCCGTTAACCTGAAAGAGAACAAATTCAAGTTCACGACTTCACCGATTTTATCAGCGAAAAAGGATACGAAAATCAAGATCAGTTACAAAGCTGCTTCAGGATGGAAGGTTACAAAATCCTATGCCTGGATCGATTATACCAAAACGGTTTACTTTGAAAACGGAGAAAGCTTTACCGTCCCCAAGGGTTCCTCAGCATATGCGATTATAATGCTTGAAGATAAGAAAGGACGGAATTTCCATTATACGATCTGGCTGAAATGACCGGCAATACAGACAATTGATTCTTTAGCGGAGCTTCTGCGCCATGTGCGAAGCTCCGCTGTTTTCTATTTCACTGATACTTCCGGCAACTTCTCTTCAGATCCATCATTCCCCTCAGAAAGTGATTCCATGAGAAAATCCTGAATAACAGGAGACAACTGAAAAGTCTTTGTCTTGAGACTAAACTTAATACCATCGAGGACGTTTATCCTGCATATAAGGACAGAATTGCAAAAACCGAGAGCGTTGAATTTCCACGCTCCCGGCATATGTATGAAGTCAACTGGCTAATGGCATTGACTTATTTCAGAAGGTTCGGCATGCGTTCTTCCGGATTCAGGCCTTCAGGAGCATCAACCGCGACGGTTTCCCCATCCTTTTTTATCGTCCAGCCATCCTCAATTGTATACGTGTATGCAATGCCCTGATAATCATTAATCCTATAGCGAAGAATACTGCCGTCAATACTGTAGCGAATGTATTCGGATTCGTCCGCGTTCATATACATGTATTCATACAGACTTCCATCTGCAAGATAACTGGCATTATATTTGTATTGAGGATTATCATAGCCATAGAACTCATAATGCCCGTCTGCTGCAAACCAGGTGAAATTCCCTTTTTCAATATAATTCAGATTATTGCCTTTATAAGATGTTTGTGAGCCATCTCTTCCGTGTGTACGGATTTGAATCTGATCAAGCTCCAGGGTGCTATCCACAGGAAATTGATGAGTAACGGTTCCATCTGCATTCTCTGTTTTTTCACTTTCCTGTATATTTGTATGTGCAATCACGAGATCGGCAACCGAGACCGGAATCATCTGATCCGCCACAGTCACATAAACAACGGAATCTTTCAGTTCGGCAGTCATTGGAGTAGGTTCGAGGTCTTTTCCATCCGGGAGGAGTGTCCGGACATCAGTGACAGGAACTGCAACGCGATACGCAATCGCTACAGGGGCCTGCTTGTTGAGATCCACACCGGATTCTTCGTCCAGCATGGTGCCGTCCATAAATGAAATAAACACATCGCCCTCTTTCTGATAGGTTTTATATCTGAATTCTCCTTCCGGTTTGATTGAAATCCTGTTCAAAACACCGAAGGCGTCAAAGTGATAGGATATGCCGGCCCCATTTGTCACTTCCGTAATGGAGGATGAGTTCAGCTCACCGGTCTCCCAGATATATATCGCCGAGAGTTTATTCTCGGCAATTGTCATCATCTCCCCCATGGTTGAAATCGTGTTATCCTGAATGATTGTAAAATATGAATCCATGACTTCTTCTCTTATTGCTTCAATTTTCGATGAATAGACCAATCCTTTCTTCGTGTCAGTTGTAGATGAGGCAATCTGAATTCCGACAATTGCAGATGCGTCGAAGTTCAGATCCTTTTGATCGTGTTTTTTCCCAGCGCTGTCCATAATAAGATATTTTTCGGTTGTCCACTGCCCTTTGATCAGTCTGAAGATCAGCCTGCCATCGTACGAGCCTGGTTCTGCGTTTTCAAATCTGCTGCTGTCCAGAACGGTAATCGTATTCTCTTCATAAGGCGGAACATAATCCGTGGTCAAGATATATGCCTTTTTTGTTTTCTCGATCGACACGGTCGGGATTCCGGATGAAGACAGATCATGATAATTGGCAGGCAGAGTAATCGTGATTTCTGCGGGAGTCAATTCGCTCTCCTGAGCAGAAGCAGCCATAACGAAGCAAAGCATGGTCATAACAGTCATCAGAACAAGTAGTTTCTTAAGCATACAAGCCCTCCTTTTTGTGCCGAATAGATGTCCAGTTGTCTGAAACCGTCCATCTGTTTTTCTTTTCGCTTGTTCGTATTCTTTGATGATAGATCAGGAATTGTCAAGCGGCTACGGCGGTTACGTTCCTATAGCAGCCTATAAAAACAATAGAAAAAACAGCTGCCCTGATTTTTCAAACGGGTCAGACTCTTTCGTGTTATTTGACAATTATTTTACAGGTTGCCTGAATGCCACTGCCATCAGTTGCAACACAGGTGATCGTACATTTCCCCTTTTTCTTTGCTTTCACTTTTCCATCTTTGTCAACTGATGCAATCTTTTTGTCGCTGGAGGTCCATTTTAATTTCTTGTTCGTAGCATCAGCAGGGAGAATGCTCTTCACTTTTAGTTGCAGCGTTTTTCCTTTCTTTAGTGTGGCTTTGTTTTTATCGAGCGAAATCGAAGTTATTTTTATCTCAGCAGTTTTCTTCCCGGTGATGACTTTCAGTGTTTTATCCACAAACAGACTGGCTTGTTTTCCTTCAATGTTTTTTTGCCAACCATAATAGGTTCCGGTAACCTGCCTTGGTTTTGAATCCTTGATGAGTTCCTGCAGAATACTGCATTTTCCGACATCCAATTCCTTTAACGGCAAATTGTTATAGCATGTAATATAATATAAAACGTCGCTGTTTATAAGAAGTTCTGAAATGTCGCAACCCACACAGTTCAGCCGTTCCAATGCCGTGTTTCTGCTCAGATCCAGGGTTGTCAAATGCTTCACGTATGAGCATGAGAGAATAATCAACTGGGTGTTTTTGCTCAGATCCAGTTTTTTTAGTTGAGCTGAATCGCAAAGAAGATATTTTAAAGCTGGGTTTTTACTCAAATTCAATTCGGTGATATCCGTCACAGAACAATCGAGATCATAAAGAAGCGGATTATTACTGACATCCAGCTTTGTAATTCTGTTGCCCGAACAGTAAACTTTCTGCAGTAATGTGTTTTTGCTGATATCTAGACTTTTAAGTGGGTTGTTCACACATTTGCACGAAAAATATGTAATCTTTGTAAAGTGCTCGAGGCCTTTAAAATCTTTCACATCCTTATAATCAACACCTATGGCTGTAACTGCATTTAGTTCTGCTTCGCTAAATTGACCATTTCCGTCTTTATCAAATTTTTTCACATATTCTCTGAATGTGGCATCCGGAAAGTTTTTAGTATCAATTTTAATGTCAGCCAGGGCAGCAGAGCACAATATCACTGCTACCAATAAAACAAACAGACCAATCCTTTTCTTCACAACGGTTCTCCCCCTGTTTTCCCCTATTTTATTCAGTTTCTGTCAGGCTGCCGATCATGATCGTCCCAAAGTAACATCTTAAAAGAGATGTGCTCTGAAAAAGGCCCATTGCCATCGCGCCTTCCCGGATGGGAATCAGGAAGCTTCCGTCATCACCGGGACGGATGCTTGCTTCCCTGTCAGTCAGTCCGATTCCTTTATATTCCATGGTGAGAGCTTTCGGGCCTCCCTGAACAAAACGGATCGCATACCCTTCCTTTGTGAGTTCAAACGGGTGCGTCACATCCAGCAGGGCAGGAGCGTCATCCCCGACCGGAATCGTAATAAAATGATTGAAATTCAGTCTTTTGTTCTTTGAGTCGGTCACTTTCAGGAGAATGGCGATTTTTTCCTCATTGGCTGGAATAATTTCAGTTTCGCCGTAACCGTCCGTCTTGAGAGATACGTCTTCAAATATGGTTTTTTCCCCGCCCTCTCTCCGGATATGGATCTCAAACTTGTAGGGTGCTTTTCCGCCGCTGGCCTGGAAAACAAGGCGGAACGGCGTGTTACGCTGGGCAGTGTATGCCTCCGAAAGCACGGAGAGATTAAGGGCTCCGTTGATGTTCACCATACAGGTTTCTCTGGCAACAACGCTTTTTTTATCGCCGATCGCGGAGACGGTGACTTTGAGCACGCTGGAAGGATTCAGGAACTCTTTGGTATTCAGCGTCCAGGTTCCGGAATTGCCGACATCGACGCTGCCCTGATAACTCCTGTGGAAATCAGCCGGCACTTCCCCGAGATTATTGAACAGACTCCAATCCAGTTTGATTGCCAGGTCTTGCCGGCCCAACACCCTGTAGGATACATTGATTTTGTCACCCAGCGTGATTTCACTGCTGTCCGGAACAATCAGGATGCGTGCTTCCGGGCTTCCTTCCGCAGAAGGATCAAATACAGCGGAATCTTTTACCTCAACAGTGAAGACCTCCTGATCCTTCTTGTCCTTTTTGTTTATGAGCGTGATGGTCGCAGTTCCGGCAGCCAGCGGATAAATATGCAGCCCCTCCCTGTCAACGGAATAGAAGAAGAATTCCGCGCTGGAGGCCGAATGGGTAATGTTGAGGACAGAAGCCTCATTCAGGCCCATTGGAATCAGCAGACCTTCCTGTTCGGTAACAGTCACAGACTCCTCCGCCGCGGCGAAGATCGGAACATGCACGCTGACTTTTGCACTCTTGTTGCTTCCGTCCGTGCTTGTGCAGGTGATATCGCAGTCGCCGGGGCCCACCGCTGTGATCGTACCTTGATTGTCAACAGTGCATATTGTTTTGTCCGATGAAATCCAACTCAGCTGCTGGTTGGTCGCATCCTCCGGTTTGATGGTGACGCTGACCGGTACAGAAGACCCCCGGCTGATCGTAAGTTTCTTTTCCTTGATCGCAACGTTCTGAATCATCTTCAGGACAGTCACGTGACAAACCACCTGAATGCTCTCATCCTCGCTCGCCTGGCAGATGATATCGCAGGAACCAACCGCGATTCCTTTGACCGCGCCGTTCTTCACAGTCGCCACGTCGGGATCGGAAGAACTCCAGACAACCTTTTTGGCATTGACACCCTCCGGGGCTCCTGTCACTTTCAGCGATATGCTCTTCCCCAGGTTGATGAACACATCACTTTCGTTCAGCGTCAGACCTTCTGCCCGGGCGGCTGTTACGCCAATCATCAGACAAAGGATAAGCGTCAGCACAAAGGCAAGTTTTAGGAATGATTTGCGCATAGGTTTTGCTCCTTCCGGGGAAACCCCTTCAATTGTTTCTGCAATTATATCATTTGATAAGGCTGAATGACAACCCACAAAACTCAATCAGGGCAGCTTCATATCCACCGTTTTTTTCTTGCGGGTTTTATGGTATGATCTGAGAGCGGTGGCAGATGGCATCATCGGTGAATGATATGATGGTTTTGCGAAGAGAGGTGCCTTAATGAAGCTGAGAGAATTTGATCCGGAAACGGATTTTGAGATCATACGGAACTGGACAGCGGACGAACGGTCTCATGCTTTGTGGTGTGCCAATCGTTTTCATTATCCGCTTGAGAAGAACAACTTTCTGGCTGTACTGTCTGATCTGGCGAAAAGAACCGGGGATATGCCTTTTGTCGCATCCATGGACGATGACAGAGCCATGGGCTTTTTCTGCTATTCGTTGAACCCCGATTCCAGAGAAGGTAAACTGAAATTCGTCATCGTTGATCCTGAATGTCGGGGAAAAGGGATAGCACAGCAGATGCTTCATCTCGCCGTTTCACATGCCTTCTGGAATACGGGCGCGGAGTATGTCTCCCTGATTGTTTTCTCGGATAATCCGAGGGCAAAACGTTGCTATGAAAAAGCCGGTTTCTCCGAGAAAAAAGTGGATTGCAAACCCTTCGTGTACGGAGACGAATCATGGGGCAGATGCTGTATGGTGATCTCAAAACCGGTTTCGGACAGGAGAGTCATTGCAGCCTGCGGAAATGAATGCTCTGCATGTCCCAGATACGTTTCCCATCCTTACGAAAAAACGGATCAGGAACTGAGTCATACCGCTGAACTGTGGATGAAGATCGGATATCGGGATCACATCGTTTCGATTGAGGAGATTGCCTGTACCGGCTGCAAGCCGGAAAACTGGTGCCGATATCATGCGGTCAAGTGCTGCGAAGAAAAGAGAATAAAAACCTGTGCGGAATGTAACGAATACCCGTGTTCCAATATACAGGACTGCTTTGCGGTCACGAAATCTTTTGAGCCGAAATGCCGTCAGGTATGCAGTGATCAGGAATATGAAATTTTAAAGAGAGCTTTTTTTGAAAAGGAACAAAACCTGAAGAAGTTGCAGGAAACTGTTTTCCCCATGGATTATTGATTTCATCCTAATCTGTATTCCAGTTGGACATCAAACGGCTCCGTTGCTGCAAGTTCCTCATTGATTTCTTCTGCGAAACTGCATCCAAGTGCCCGGTATGCCGCCTGTGACTCTTTTGAGGAATGAGCCGAAATGTACAGTTTATCTGCACCCAGCCGCCGGGCCTCATCACAAGCCATTGAAAAGAGCTTCCTGCCGATGCCCTGATGCCTGTATTCCTCTGATATCTGAAAGCAAACCAGCTGCACATATCTTGCCGTAGCTCCGAATATACGGTTGGAGACGGTCGCGAACCCAATGATCCGCTCGCCGTCGAACGCGCCAAAGCCAGTCTGATCAAGGTTTATATGACGCACCACGTCTTCTGCGATTTCCCGGCATTGCACCTGCGACCAGTTTTCTTCATAGATATTCGGCACAAGCTTCCAATCGTTGTCTATCTTTCTCCAACACTCTGTAACAGTCTGATGGCGGACAAAATCATCCAATGAATGACCGGTGAAATTGTTATGGTCCAATCTCTTGTATTGATAATTCCTTCTCATACAGATGGCAAGGTTCTTGACTTCACAGCCCTTGTCTGTGTAGTAGGCAAGCATTTCCGGTATCTTCTTCAAGTCATAGCTGGTCACACAATCGGAGATGACATGAACGGCATATCCGGCCTTTGTCATGTTGAAACAGGTGGATTTCACACAGGCGGTGGCATCAGCGCCGGTAATGTAAAACTCGGTAATGCCATTTTCCGCGATGAATGCCGCAAACGACTCGCTTGTTAGGGCATTGGCTTTGGTCTTAATGAAGATATTGTCCGACACGACCTTCAGCTCGGGTGCCAGTTCAGCACCTTTGCTGTCGGGCTTAAAGGTACGCGTTCCGGCGGAAATGTTATTGTGCTTGATGTAAACGATATGCATACCGCCGGATTGTGCCCACTCAATAGCAGCATTGATGTTATCGATAACATCTTTATAGTGTTTTGTAATGTCGTTTTGTATGTCGATGACGACAAGAGCTCTGTTTTGCATGTTGTTCCTCCGCAACACGATATTTGTCCACTTCTTCTTTTCACTTATCTGAAACAGGGCAGGAGAACGTCTTCAATAAAATCCACCCGGTCAAACACCGTGGGCTTGAAGTAGGAAGAAACTGCGGCAACGATATCTTCCTCCGGATTCACATACATTACATTCCCACTATTTCCGATTGCAGCATAAATCTTCTTTTCCGGATGAATGATCCACCACAGGTATCCATATTGCATTCCCCGGGAATATTTGCTTTCCACTTCTCTGGGCTTTGTCATTTCGGAAATCCATTCCTCTGAAATGATGCGTTTTCCTTCCCATACTCCTTGGTTCAGGCAAAGCTGTCCGATTTTTGCCATGTCGGGCGCGCTCATGCATAACCCGTATCCCGGTGTTCCAAGCCCATCGGGATCCGCAAACCAGATGTTCTTTTTCGGAAATTTTGAGATGGTGAACTCCTTGTGATCCTCGGCACTCTTTGCATAATAATTCTCATGCTCCGCTATACCGAGCGGCGCGAAAAGATACTGATTTGCAAAATCCACGGTTTTCATCCCCGATGCCCGATACAGGATTCCCGACAGAATATGCAAACAAACGGTACGGTAATCAAATTCATCGGTTATTCCGTTTCTTCCGCCGAGAAAATCAAGGGAAGCAGTTGTCCAGTTTTTGCTTGAGCAAACCTTCGTCCATGGATCGCCCTTTCCTTTATAAGGAGCACGCATGGTCAAAAGATGCCGCAGGGTGACATCAAATATTGTCTTTTCGCCCCTTTTTGGCGTATAGTCTGGGAAAAAAGACATCACCTTTTCGTCAACGCTTTTGATCATCCCTTTGTCGATGGCAATACCTGCAAGCAAACTCACGATGCCCTTGGTGGCGGACATGATATGCGTGCAATCGTCCTTTTTATATCCGTTCCATTCTTCTGAAAAGACTTCTTTTCCGTCTTTCAGAATGCATATTTGGCAGATATTCGGCTCATTATCTCTGACATAAGCGGATATATCTTCAGTTTTCATTCTTGATTCTCCCCTACAGCAAGGATGTATCCGACGCCTTCCGGAGCCTGAATACCTCCACGTCAATGCGCACAGAAAGATGAGATCTCTTTTTCCAGTAGCAGGAACACTTTGGCTACCAGATATCCGTCCGCGATCGCATGATTCAGTCGGACACTGACAGGCATCATCAGCCGGCCGTTTTCCTCCCTGTATTTGCCCCAGTTAACGATCGGTGCAAAAAACAGATGCCCGTCAGGAAGCTCTATATTCAGGGAATCATAGGACAGCCACGAGATGAAGGATGCATCAAACCAGTTCGGATGACCGGCCATATCCAGCCCATATTCCCGCGTCTGCTTTGCCCGTTCAACGTCCTCAAGGGCGTTCCGGTAAAACAGGAGATAGTCCTCTGTATATGTCGTATATACAGGCGTACAGGTTTCCGTATCCTCATGGAAAACATACTGGGTCGGGTGGATCCGGTCATAGCAGATCAGTTCGTTAGTCTGCCACAGATATCCCATCCGGTAATCGTCCCGGGAATTGAGGACCTTTGCAAGAAGATAGAGGAAGTTGATATAAAACTTCGTTCCGGTCTTTTTCGACCAGGCCTCCAGCTCCGTCACATCCACCCGGGCTGTCATGGAGGTGGAGCACTTGCAGTCCTCCGAAAAATGGCGGAAGACGCCTTTGCGGTAATAGGTGTCTTTGTCAATGACGCGATAGTTTTCCATCGTATTGCCTCCTCATGTTGGAAGGTTTGTCTTGCTGCAGCACGGTACGCTCCAATCGCCGAATGTGTATTCGACGCCGCTGCCCACCATGTTTTCAAAGGGCTTTCCCTGTACCGTTCCGGCACAGATTCCCAATTCGCGTTTCATTTTGCACTTTCCTTCTGTTTGATTATGGATATCGTTCCTTTCGCTTGATGTCTGACGATCGCATAATATGTCAGATCCCTTTCAACACCGAGGTAAGTCAGTTCTTTTTCCGAAAAACGGCAGTATGTCATGCCGCATTTCTCCATAACACGGCGCGACGCGTCATTGCCGGTAAAAAAGGAAGCATATACTGTCTGGAAGCCTTTCTCATCAAAGCAGTATTGAATAAATCTCCTGACCGCTTCCGTCGCATATCCCTGGTTCCAGTACCGCGATCCGATTCCGTAACCGATTTCACAGGAGACTTCAGTTTCATCGCAGAGTACAAGGATTCCGATCAGCTGTTCTGTCTCTTTCAACCGAATGGCAAACAGTGAAGAATTGGTCAGATATCCGGAAAAGTCAAATTCCTCCAGATTATCAGCATATTTGCAGATGAATGTTTCAAGTACCTTCCTGTCATGGGAGATATTGCGAAAATATGCTTCTTTATCTGTTTCCCTGAGAGAATCAATGATCAGTCTCTCTGATTCCAAAACGCTGCTCATTGATGATTCTCACTTCCGTTCCTGATCAGTTCCTGCACCTCTTCCAGTTTCGGCGGATTCAGTGGCAGAGGAAATCGTGAAATGGCAATCGCGGAGCAGGCGCTGGCAAAACGCACCAGATCCTCATCCTTCATGCCGTGAAGCAGGCCGTACACGCAGCCGGCCTTGAAGGTATCGCCTGCGCCCAGCGTGCTTCTGACCGTCACAGAGAACGGCTTCATCCGGTGAATGGGTTCACCCTTCCGGGCATACAGCATATCGCCGCCGCCCTGTGTCAGGATGGTCAGACCGTCCATTTCCTGCTGCATCCGTTCCATAATGGCTTCCGGGTCCATCCCGGCATAGTGTTCAGCGGTGCATTCCTTTGATACCACGTTCACCGCAGCCTGTCGGTGCAGGATCGAGTCATGCGGACTGTCAATGGTCACGAAAGGGACATTGTGCCGCCGACAGAGTTCAGCGGCCCGCAGGGACTCTTCCCCGAAATAGGGATCGACCGCCGCCGCTTTGCAGCCAGCGATATCCTCTTCCTTCGGGATGCTCCACCATCTTTCTCCGGTGGAAAACAGCGTCTGGAACCTTCCCATGGGTGAGCGCACCAGTCCGGCAATCACGACATAGTCCATGACGCCTTTGTCTTCTGTAAAGTGCAAAGAAAACAGATCCACGGACTTGTCCGCATAGAAGTCTTTCAGCATCGGCGCGACTTCCGTGCCAATCCAGGTACCGTCCATCCGGACGGATACACCGAGTGATGACAGGACGGTTGCCGCTGTGCCCGTTTCACCGCCGGGCAGGAAATACTGCTCCGCGATTTCCGAATACTCATCCGGCTGCAGGAAGCCGCCTTTCAACAGAAATGAATGAGTGCCCAGCACCTGGCCGAAGAGATATACCTGATAATTAGGAATGGTGTTCTCCCAACTCATTCCGCCGATGAAGCCTGTCGTTTTCACGCTCGTTCACCTCATGCCAATGCGTTGCCCATTTCAAATGCGCGCTTTAATCCGTCTCCCTGCAGAACATGATTTTGCTCATCTCATGCTCCTAATGCCCTGAAGAAATGCCTTGTGTAGACTTTCTCGCAAGCATGGCATCTGCCTTCTCAGGCTCATGGTCATAACGGTTGCAATTCCCGCCTCAACAGAATCATCAGGGCTTTTTTACTGCGAGGCAATAGCCGACACCCTCCGGCGCAGTCATGCTGTGCGTCGGATTGCAGCGGTTGTATTGCCGGAAGAAAGCTTCTTTACCTTCATCAGCGTTCATGTGCTCATAGATCAGGAATCCCGCATCTGAAAGCAACGCCTCCAGTTCATCATAGGTATATTTCGCCTTCATTGGTTCTCCTGCGGCAGCAGCAAGCTCCCGGTTGCGCTGGCTCTCTGCGCCGCCTTCCGAAAGTGGATAGTCAAAGCAGATAGATGATCCTTCGCACGCTATCGAAGAAATCATATCAATGAGACGCGTGAACTCCTCTTTTGAAAGATAATAGCTGATACCAAGCAAGCTTCCGAAGGACGGTTTCGATGTGACAAATCCCGCCTGGATCAGCGTATCCTGCCAGTCGATCCCCGACAGATCGCATCCGCAATACTCAACATGGCAGGCAGGAGCAAGTCCGCTCCTTTCGATGCGACGTTTTTTGTCTTCTATCATTTCAGATCTGTCCAGTTCAAATATCTTCAAATCTTTATTCCTATTACGCAGGGAAAAAGTGTCGTATCCACAGGCATACAGCACGATCTGCTTGTGCCCGATTCGCACGGCAATACTGATCGCCCGTTCACAGAAAGCGCTTCGGGCCAGAACGGACGGTGCAAGCTGATGATCCGCAATAAAGCGAAGCGCTTCTTCCTGCGTCCCTTGAAATCCCGGGGCAAAGAAGGCGATACCCTGGCTCATATTCTGAGAAATCGCGGCATATTCTTCTTTTGTCAGCAGTTTCCCCGCGAGAGAATCTGCAAAAACACAGGTATCGTTGTTTCTGTAGTGATATGCTCTCGCAAATGCGCTGACAAGCGCCGTCATGTTATCCATCTCTTGCATTCCAATCTTCCTCTTTGCATCAGTGCTTCACTGAACCGGCGTACTGCCGGCCACAACCGCCGCACACACCTGTGTGGACACAGATGACGCCTCCGCAGGCAGAACAGGTCCACTGCTTCCGCTCGCGCTCCAGAAAAGCGGCCATCCCCGCCTCCCGGATGAACCGCAGATTCTCCAGCGGGGATTCGCGGAGCGGGTACTGCGATCCGTACCGGGTCTCCTTTTCCATGACGTCGGCGCAGGGAAAATCCGGGCACTCATCGCAGAACGAATACCCGTTCGACTTTCTCTTTTCGCACAGAATGATACCGCATCTCTCTGAACAAAACTCCGGCTTGTTGTCGTTTGGGCCACGGCATCCGGCACAGCGGCCGGTCTCAGCCAGTGCACGCTTGCAGATGCTGCAGTCCAGTCCGCATGGGGCAATCATATCCGCAGTGAACATTCCTTTCAGGCCTCCTCACTTGTCCCGGTCGGTTGATCGGCAATACATGATCTCACAGTCATCGCTGTCCCTTCGTATCCTTTGCCATACAAACTTCCAAAGCAGAATATGTGACCTCTCGTTCACCTATTATAGTGAACAAAAGGTCACTTGTCAATCCGTATATGGATTTTTAGATGCCTATGCTCACCATTTATGCAACTGTCGCGTTAGTATTTGCCCGTTCAATTGCCTTCCGGATACCCGCCCATATGGTGAGATCAGTAAAAACTTCGACAATGCTGCCTTGATCCGTAAACGGTGAATCCTGCAGCACAGACAGATCCTTCATCATCCCGTTATGGACGATATATTCCACAATCTGATTCACGAAGTATATCTGCCGACCGTCCAGCTGCGTACTGTCTAGGTAATCAGCAAAGGCAGCCTTGGCCGCTGTCATATCCAGAGCGATCACGCTCCGGACAAATTCACCCAGGGGAACCGATCCAATCTCCCGCTCGTAATCCTGCTTTGTCCCAACCTCGCTCCACAGAATGCGCTCCAATTCCGCTACGTCATTCTCGGTCAGCGGAATATTGCTTTTGAGCTTCGCGATCGCTTCATTCTCCTGGTGCTGGCGCACATAGTATTCCGCCTTGGCTTTATAATCCGCCAGATAATCGTTCTCCAGTTCCGATTCATGGAATGTCATGGAAAGGATTTTTCATAAGCACCTCCGATATGTATTTCGTTTTGTATTGCATTTTGTGCTACTCTGTGGTAAGATTCTCGTGAAAGGAGCCAGCCATGGATTTTTTAAGTTTTGACCTCAGTCAGGCATCCTTCGAATGGGATGAGCGTAAAGATCAGATTAACTTTGCCAAGCACGGTATTCACTTTAAAACAGCCGTTAAAGTTTTCCTTGATCCCAACAAACTCATCCGAGAGGACGAGGAACATCTTGAGGAATTGCGGTATGACGTTTTGGGGATGGTAGGCAAAGTTTTGTTTGTCGTCTGTGCCTTCAGAGAAGAGAACGTGGTCCGGTTAATTTCCGCACGTATTGCTACTGCAGAAGAGAAAGCGAGGTACGAATATGGTGAAAATGACTATGAATGATCTCAATACTGAACTCTCTGCTGAAGAGCTCCGCGAGCTTGAAGCAGCTGAGAAAAAGCAGCCAGTTTTCGATGAAGATAGTCCTTCGATGACGATAGAGCAGCTGATGCAATTCAAGCGTATGAATCGGCAAAACCGCACTAAACCGACAATTTCATTGCGGATCTCACCAGCCACGTTGCAAAAAGCGAAAAGCTATGGGAAAGGATACACTGGATTACTAAGCCGCTTGTTGGATGCTGCCATTGACAATGAAGAGCTTGTGCGAAAGTGTATCTGATCACAATCCACTTCCAGTTTTCTTATCATGGCATTCTTTACAAAGCGACTCCCAGTTGGTCTGATCCCAAAACAGCAGTTGATCTCCCCAATGCGGAATGATATGATCGACAACCGTTGCCGGGACGATCTTTCCATCTGCGTAACAGAATGCACACAGAGGATGCTGTTTCAGGAAAAGTGCCCTGGTCTCCCGCCACCGGGCATCATACCCACGGGTAGCAGCACCACCGCGCAGACGGTCATTACTGTATATCCGGTGATCTTTACAGAACACCTGACCCTGTTCGCATAACCCGGGGCATCCCGGATAGCGGCAGGGTCTCCTTGGTTTTTGGGGCATTTTGCTTTCCTCCTCAGTCGACAAACCAGAATCCTCGATCGTCATAATGTAAACGCTGTCAAAGCAGGAAACGCTTGACTTTACTTGCTTTCCGTAGTATAGTGAGCGCAATCTTTTTGGGAAAGGAGCTCTTCTCATGAACCGGTTCGGATTTGTTGCTGTTCTGCCCGCGAACACTGTTGAACATGTCCGCGCTATCGTCGTATCCGATTGCCGGAAGTTCAGAGAAGAGTAGTTGGTATATCCATATCAATCAGCCAGCCGCTTATCTCTGACAGATAAGCGGTTTTTTGATATCATTTCAGAAGGGAGTGAACCCAGCCATGCGCGAAGAAACCGAAACGATCCGTACTTACTACAACGCCAATCCCCGGAAGGAATGGGACCGCCTGATGAAAAAGCACCCGTATGAGAAATATATCACGGTCCATGTCATGGACCGGTACATTCAGCCTGGCTGCAGTATTCTGGATATCGGCGGCGGGCCGGGTCATTACTCCATCCATTACGCGAAGCAGGGGCATCCGGTAACGCTGCTGGACCTGAGCGATGAGAACGTGCGTTTCGCGAAGAAGAAAGCCAGGCAGTACGGCGTGAAGATCACCGCCCTGCAGGGTAACGCGCTGGACCTTTCCCGATTCCCCGATGAATCGTTTGACACTGTTTTCCTGATGGGCCCGCTGTACCACCTGATGAATGAGGAGAGCAGAATTCGTGCGATTCAGGAGGCAAAGCGAGTGCTGAAACCAGACGGATATCTGTTCAGCAGTTTTATTCTCATGTTCGGCGGCGTGATTTACGGCTTGCGGGAACTGGAAGAAACAATTCTGATGCCGAGAGAACAGCAGTATTTTGAAGTGGCCGCTAAAGATGAAAGCCTGGCATTTGACGCGTTTACCTATTCATATATGACCACAGTCCGGGATGCGGAACAGCTGCTGGCTTCCGTTCCCGGACTGAAGACGGAGACTGTTTTCGGCCAGGAGAGCATCCTCGCTCCGTATAAGAATGAACTGGCAAAGCAACCAAAAAAGATCCGGATGGCATGGTATGAATACGCGCTGCGGTTTTGTGAGAAGCGCGAATACCTGACACACACGGAACATCTAATGATCGTGTCAAAAAAGGATTCGTGACAACGGCAGATTCGTAATGGAGGAAGCAGACATGAAATACAGCAAAACAGTCGTCCTTAAGGATTGCAGGACTTGTATCATAAGGAACGGAACACAGCAGGACGCGCAGGGCGTATGGGATAATTTCGTTCTTACCCATGGGGAGACAGAGTTCCTGACGACCTATCCCGAAGAAGTCACTTTCACCCTGGAACAGGAAGAAACGTACCTGAAGCAGAAAGAAGAAAGTAAGCGGGACGCGGCTCTGCTGGCTGAGGTCGACGGGAAGGTTGTCGGAACGGCAGGCGTAGACAGCCTCAATGCGGCGGAAAAAACGAGGCACCGGGCTCATTTCGGCATCAGTATCGCAAAAGCCTGGTGGGGACTCGGCATCGGCCGCGCATTGACAGAGGCCTGTATCGAATGCGCCCGGGAGGCCGGATATCTTCAGCTGGAGCTGGAAGTTGTCGCGGTCAACCATCGAGCGGTGGAACTGTACAAAAGTGTAGGATTCATCGAGTATGGCAGAAATCCCAAGGGATTCCTATCACGGAACAGCGGTTGGCAGGAAAATGTACTCATGAGGCTGGAATTGTAAGCTGGAGGATATTGGATATATGAAACTGATCGAACCAACTATGGAATACAGCGAACAGATTCGGGCATACCGGCAGGAGTTCCTGGACAGCGGAGATTCTATGGACGGTACCGGTGGACTCAGAAATTTCGACGATCCGCAGGAATGGATTGATTTCCTGGTCAGGCATAAGGACCCGAAGACGGTGCCGGAAGGACGGGTTCCATCAACACAGTTTATCTTTGTGAGGGATGAGGATCAAAAGATCGTCGGAATGATCGATATCAGACACCGGCTGAATGAATTTCTGGAGAATTACGGAGGACATATCGGCTATTCCGTCGCTCCAAGCGAACGGCACAAAGGCTACGCGACGCAGATGCTGAAAGCCGTGCTCCCGGTGTGCAGGGAGCTTGGCATCGACAAAGTGCTGATCACCTGCATCAAGGGAAACGAGGGCAGCAAAAGGACGATCCTGCGCAACGGCGGCATATACGAATCCACAGTATATGAGCCGGATGAGATGATCGAGCTGGAAAAGTACTGGATCACGCTTTGAAGGCTGATAACCGGGCAGTTTTACAGGAGGTGCTTTTAGTAAATGCCAATCAACCAGGGCAAGGAATGGACATTCAATATCGTAGCAGACGAGTATGAAAGGATCCGGCCCGGTTATCCGGATGAACTGTATAAGACGTTGTTTGCGTATGCTCAGCTTGACGCTTCGAGTTGCGCCATGGAAGTCGGTATCGGCGGAGGTCAGGCGACATTGCCTGTTCTGAAGACCGGTTGCGCATTGACTGCTGTGGAATATGGAGATCAGCTTGCGCAGTTGTGTCGGGAGAAGTTCAGCGATTATCCTCGTTTTTCTGTGATCACCGGCAAATTCGAGGACGTCGATCTTCCGGAGGTTGCATTTGAGCTGGTCTATTCGGCGTCTGCGTTTCACTGGATACCGGAAGAGATCGGTTATCCAAAGGCGTTCCATATCCTGAAGTCATGCGGCGTCTTTGCCCGGTTTGCCAATCATCCGTATCAGGCAAAGGATAATCCAGTGCTTTTCGAAGAAATCCAGAATGCTTACGCCAAATACTATTATCCCTATTACAAAAAGCAGCCGGGAAAGCTTAGTGAATACACCGAAGAACAGGCTGCGGCAAGAGCAGCAATTGCAGACAAATACGGATTTACGGATACACGGTATGTGCTGTTTCACAGAATACGGGCTCTTTCAGCGGCTGAATACAGAAGGCTGATAGGCACATATTCCGATCATATCACGATCGAAGAAAGCATCCGTGAACGCTTTTTCGGTGCGATCGAAGATGCAATCAACCGGCACGGTGGATCCATCTCGGTCTTTGACACCATTGATTTGCAAATGGCAAGGAAACCGTAAGCCGCTGCGAAGCAGATTGGAATGGCATTCTTGTTCGGACAGGAGGCAACTGAATGCAGAGAGTTATAAAAGCAATGGAACAGAAATACCTTCAAGCATCTCTGGAAATGGTAGAGGATGTGTTTGCCAAATGGGACAACCCTGAAGAAGGAAAGACGGTCCGGTCTCTTGTTGAGGAGATTCGTGCGAAGAAGTATCATGTACCGGAATTGGAACTGATCATGGTAAATGAGGACGATCTTATTCTCGGATATGCTATGTTTTCAAGATTCCATATCGAGGGACGGTATGAAGATGAACTGCTGATCCTGACGCCGGTCGCTGTCCGGACGGAGTATCAGCGGCAGCATATCTCAAAGGAATTGATTGAATACGGTTTTAGGAGAGCTGTTGAACTCGGATACAAAGCGGTCCTTGTAGAAGGTAACCCCAAGAACTACAATCCGAGAGGATTCGTCACTTCAGCCGATCACGGGATTATAGCCGGACCGAATATTCATCTTCCGCATGTTTCATGCCTGATGATTAAAGAGTTGGTCAGAGGAGCACTGGATCACATTCATGGAGAAGTTGATTATTCGTTCTACAACACACTTCATGAGGGGTGACAGAAGATGGCATCAAGCAAGGAATATCTGGATTTTATCCTGGAACAGCTTTCTGGGTTGGAAGGAATCACTTTTAAGCCGATGATGGGAGAATACATCCTATATATGCATGACCGGATTTTTGGTGGGATCTATGACGACCGGTTTTTGGTCAAACCGACAAAATCGGCAGTTGCCATGATGCCGGACGCGGACCGGGAACTGCCTTATGAAGGAGCGAAAGAGATGCTGCTGGTGGATAACGTCGACAGCCGCGAGTTCCTTATGGAACTGCTGACCGCGATGTATGACGAATTGCCTATGCCCAAGCAGAAGAAAAAAGCATCAGGAGGACAGCATGCTGGATATTCTCAGGGATAAAAAAGTCATCTTCTTTGATGTGGGATATACGCTGGACGCACCCGCTTCCGGTGATTGGATGTTTACCAACAGGTTTCTGGAATTGGCCGGTGACAAATTGAAACAGAGAACTGAAACTGAGATCCAGCAGGCGCGGGAAGCAGGGCTGCGCTTTCTGAGTCAGAATCACGTTATTCAGACTGTCGAAGCTGAGATCCGGAACTTCTTTGATTACTACTCCATGATTTCCGATCGGCTGGATCTCGGTCTGTCTGAAAAAGAAAGGGATCAGATTGCCCGGGACCGTGCCTGCAACATGAAAAACTATATTCCGTACCCCGGAATCGTGGAAGTGCTGAGCACACTCAGTACAACGCATAAGCTCGGGATCATCTCCGATACATGGCCAAGTATTATGCCGCAGCTGGAGTATATCGGTGTTTCACAGTATCTGTCGTTCTGCACGTTCAGCTGTTTTGTGGGTGTGTTCAAACCTGATAAACGGATTTACCTCGACGCACTGAATAAATGCGGCGTTTCTGCTGAGGAAACCGTATTTATCGATGATGCCGTCGGTAACCTGGGCGGCGCGACGGCATTGGGGATTACACCGATCCTGATCGCGGCCAATCCGGCTTCGAACGTGGAAACGAAGTATACGAAGATTCGGGATCTGAGGGAGCTGATTCGGTGAAAACAGCGCGGAACGGGGGTAGTTTGATGGAAATCTGGGATCTGTATGATGAGCAGGGAAACAAAACCGGGGAGACCTGGGAACGCTCCCGAGCAAAGGAGATTCCCGAAGGCAGGTACCATATTGTCTGTGATATTCTGATCCGCCATCAGGACGGGAGTTTTCTCCTGACACTTCGGGATTTGCGAAAAGAAATGTATCCTGGCTGTTGGGAGGCCAGCGCAGGCGGATCCGCCCTGGCCGGGGAGACGCCGGAAGATTGTGCCCGGAGAGAGATGCTGGAAGAAACAGGACTGAAAGCTGAAAAGCTTGAACTGATCAGCGTCAGTTACAGACCTCAGTCCCATTCCGTGCTTTACGCCTGGCTGAGTGTCGTGAACTGTCAGAAAGAAGCGGTCCGGCTTCAGGAGGGAGAGACCGTGGATTACCGGTGGATGGCTCCGGACTCATTTCTCAGTCTCATCAGTGAAGAACCGATTCTGAAAATACAATACCCGCGGTACAAACCGTACCTTGACCAGCTGAAGGAGAATTGCCGTATGGAACACGGGAAATACATGAAACGCTGCTATGAACTGGCCATCCAGGCCGGAAAGAAAGGCTTTGACACCTTCGGCGCCCTGCTTGTTCATGACGGGGAGATCCTGGAGGAAGCGGAAAACACAGCGGACTGGAAAAAGGGCATCTTCGGCCATGCCGAATTCAACTTGGTCCATAAATGCGCGAACCGATATCCGGATACTGTGCTGAAGGAGTCCGTGCTCTATACCAGCTGCGCACCATGCGAACGCTGCCTTTGCGCCATTGCATCACTCGGCGTCGAAAACATCGTCTTCGGTGTGTCCTATGAAGCGTTTTCAAAGCTGACGCCAAACAATGCGGTCCCGGTGGACAGGGAGGGCCTGCTCGAAAAGCTTGGTATCCGGATGAAACTGACCGGGCCAGTTCTTGAAGAAGAAGGCATGCATGTATTTGAATGGTGGGGCGGCGAATACCGCCCGTTGAAGGACCTGATTGCAGAAATGGCTGAGGTCAGAAGGAACAATGGATATACGAGACCCATAGCAGTTAACGAAGGATATATTTGCAAGATCGCCTCACTGGAGGAAATGAATCAGAAATGGGATTATGAAATCCGGCAGCATCCTGAAACGGAAAACTGGACTGTCTGGAAAAGTGAAGCAATCGAAGGGTTCCGGTCAGGACGTTCTGTTCCATATTACGGCATCCTTGACGGGACGGTGATCTGTGAAGCAACCGCAGTGCTTTCTCCTGACCTTCCGCAAGACGGTTTCAAAACAGAGGGAAATGCGGTTGAACTGTGTGCTTTTCGAACAATCAAAGCGTACCAGGGAAAGGGATATTTCTCAAAACTGATGGATTTTATGCAGAAAGACCTGAAACAAAAAGGATACACCAGGGTTGTGGTTGGCGTAGAACCGGAAGAGAAGCTTAACAAAGCGATTTATCATCATTGGGGATTCACGGAACATATCGCTACCGGAACCGAGACTTATCCGGACGGAACAGTGATTAGGGTGGAGTTTTATAGGAAACTGCTTTGAGCGAATGGATATAAGATCACATTATGATCTGCTTATTGAGGAGAACAACGATCCGTTCCGCGATCCGCCGGCGTTACGGAAATACATGGAATCATGGGATGGGCAAGTGTTCCTGGACCTGATGGAACTGGACGAGTCGAAAACGGTTCTTGAGATCGGCGTTGGGACAGGAAGGCTTGCCATAAAACAGCCGGGTGCTGCCGTTGGCTGACAGGGATCGATATATCCCCCAAAACCATCGAAAGAGCAAGGGAGAATCTTCAGCATTGTTTGAATATATCCCTGATTTGTGATGATTTTATCACCCATCAGTTTACAGAGACATTCGATGTGGTTTATTCTTCGCTTACAATGATGCACTTTCAGGACAAGAGGTCAGTGATTGGCATAATCCACGCCTTATTGAAATGCAAAGAGATTGGATATACAGAAATTAAGCTGTTTCCGATGAAAAGCAACGAGCCTACCGTAAAAATCATGATGAAAAACGGCGGCCAGATTATTGGGGATTTCAAGAATCAGAAACATATCATCCGCATACCATTGGAATGAGGTGATGATATTCACAACAAACTCCCGTAAGTCGGGATATCGCTAAATAGGAATGTATGGAGGAAGTCTAATTATGGAGTGTGAATATACTGTATGAAGGTATTTGTTGTTTATTGCCATCCGTCAGATGATTCTTTTACGAAGCATATGTGCGATGCATTTATCAAAGGCATCGTGGATTCCGGGAATGAGTATATTCTGTCGGATCTTTACAAGATGGGTTTTGATCCGACAATGACTGAACAAGAATACCTCAGGGATGCATATTACAGGAACACACCGGATATTGCCAGTGACGTGCTTGCCGAGCAGCAGAAGATCAATTCAGTGGATGCAATCGCATTTATTTATCCGGTATTCTGGACAGAAGCTCCGGCGAAGCTGGTAGGCTGGTTTGACAGGGTATGGTCTTATGGTTTCGCATATGGCGAGAAAACAATGAAAATGCTTGATAAGGCTATTATCCTCTGTTCAGCAGGCAACCCGATTGAACAGCTCGAGCAGTTCGGTCTCCTGGACAGCATGAAAAAAGTGATGCTGGGCGACAGGCTTTTCGGACGCGCCCGGGAAATGGAATTCATCGTTTATGATAATACGTCCAGGGAAAACGAACTCCGTGAGAAAAACTGGGATATGAATCTTCAAAAAGCATATGAGAAAGGATACTCTTTCTTTGATCAGGGAGAAAACCCTGAAGCCTGAACAAAGGATTAAGCGGAGGCTATTTATTTCATGAAACTTGATTTCAGACAGGCGATAATGGATGATGCCGGACTTCTGATCGATCTATATAACGCTTCCTTTTTCAGCGATTATCAGCGGTTCGGAACATGCCCGGGATATGGAAAAACCATCGAAATGATGGAAGAATCCATTCGTTTATATCCGAAACATATCATCCTGTGCGACAACAGGCCTGTCGGCTGTATATCGTGCTATTCAAACGCTCCACAGGAATATGAAATCGGATGTCTGTGCGTCATCCCGGAGTACCAGGGAAAAGGAATAGGCACACAGGCCATTCAGTTTGTGAGGAACTATTATGATGACTGGAAGCGTTTATCTTTGGTAACGCCTTTATACAAGCATGAAAATGTCAGATTCTATACGGAGAAATGCGGGTTTCAGATCGTTGGTACAGAAAAAGACGGAAATGTTGAACTTGTAAGATTTTTAATGGAGAGATAATCGGTTTCTTTGCAGTATTTTCAAAGGATGGACGAAAATGAATTTATCTGACTGCTATCTGGAAGAAGACCTGTTCCCAAAGATATTTACTGATTATGAAGAACGGGACTACGGAATTCTGTTCTATAATGAGGACAATAAGGATTCCTTCGATTCGAATCATGCGGTGATCTATAAAGATCAAGTAGAGGATCTGCCAAGTGTGCTTTCGGACATTATCCATTTTTACAGTTCAAAAGGCATTCGCCCGATTATTTATCAGTCCATGCTTGATGATAACTGGTTTGGAGAGATAAAAGAATACCTTGCAGCAGCGGGTTTCAGGAGCTGGGTCGAAGATCAGGAGTATATGCTTCCGGCTGGTGAAAACCTGATCACACCCAATCCCGAAGTGGAAGTACGTAAGGTTGCGGAATGGCAGGATGAACTGGAAAAGGTATTCCGGGAAGCAGAAGAGCCCTGGGAAATAAAGGTAGCCAGGAAGACTTTGGAATATCCGAAAGCCTGGATGTTTGCTGCATATCTGGAAAATAAACCGGTCGGCTTGCTGTACGGTCATATCTCAGAGAGAGCCTGCCGGGTGGATTATCTTCT
This sequence comes from uncultured Clostridia bacterium, assembly GCA_947166385.1. GTDB lineage: Bacteria > Bacillota > Clostridia > Christensenellales > Aristaeellaceae > Aristaeella. Next base: position 289,065 of record CAMVEB010000001.1, read on the forward strand.
TGTTGCCAAAAAGCACAGAAAGACAGGTGTTGGGCGTACTTTGTTTTATCAGTACATGGAATGGTGTAGAGAAAACGATATGCAAAATATCTATATCTGGCCGGATGGTGATACGCCGAAAAGTATTTATGAGGAAGGCGGTTTCAGGATTATTGAAACCCGAAAGGCGGGGCGAGCCGTGTTCGAAGCGGACTGATACCAATTAAGTAAGGAGGAACTGAAATATGGCTTTTGATTTCAAAAAGGAATACAGGGAATTCTATATGCCTGATAAAAAGCCCGGTATCATCCTGGTTCCGAAAATGAACTATCTCGCCGTTCGCGGGCAGGGTGATCCCAACCAGGAGGATGGTGAATACAAGCAGGCGATCGGGCTGCTCTATGGGATCGCATTCACTATCAAGATGAGCAAAAAGGGAGACCATCAGATCGACGGATACTTCGATTATGTTGTTCCGCCGCTCGAGGGCTTCTGGTGGCAACCGGGAGTCACAGGAATCGACTATGCTCATAAAGAGAATTTCCGGTGGATTTCCATGATCCGCCTGCCGGATTTTGTGAAAAAAGCGGATTTTGACTGGGCTGTTGGTGAGGCAACAAAGAAAAAGAAAACAGACTTCTCCAAAGTTGAGTATATGACTTATGATGAAGGCCTTTGCGTTCAGTGTATGCATTTTGGTTCCTACGATGATGAACCGAAGACAGTCGCATTGATGCATGAATATATGGAACAGCAGGGTTATGCGCTGGATATCACAGATCAGAGGCTTCACCATGAAATCTACCTGAGCGATGCCAGAAAAGTTTTACCGGAAAAGCTGAAAACGGTGATAAGACATCCAGTCAGGAAAGACTAATGTTAGGAAGGATTATCTCGTCAAAGATAGGAGTCTTGCCCTCTGCTGCTTCAAATTCACGAAATTTTTCTGCAGTGATGAATATATTTTTACAGGCATTCGATTTCTCCGGTTTCATCCCATATCATTCATCAGATCCGATAACGTATCTTCCGGATTTACGGGAACCCAGTGGCCTTCCACACAGATTTCCGGGTTGATTTCCCGGATTGTATCAGCCAGTTTCCGGCAGAGATCAGCCCTTTTCACGCCCGCAAAGAAATCGTCGCAGGTGGAATCGCCGAGAAACAGCGTTTTATCGGGCTCAACATACACCAGTGTGGAATCATCCGTATGGGGAGCGTCCGTTTGAATCAGCTGAACCGTGCATCCGCCCGGATCAAGAATCACCTTTCCGGAAAACACCAGATCTGCCTTTTTGACGATCACCTCAGTGTTTGCGCCATACTCTTTTCTGATACTTTCATGGATTGCAAAGAATTCTTGGGGGCCGTTCTTTTCTATTTTGTACTTCCACTCCGCAAGATGCCTGTCTGTCCGATCGTTTGCAAGGGTCAGACCTTTCACGGCATGCATCCCGAAGGTATGGTCCCAATGCCAGTGGGTAAGCACCGTGATACCCGGCAGCGGCAGGTTCTCTTTTTCCAGGAGTTCGTAAAACTCTCTGACATGAGCCGCTGAGTGCCCTGCGTCAATCGCCAGGCTCCAGTGATCGCCTTTCACATAGCCGATGTTCGGGCGGTCCCGTTCCTCTTCATAAGGCATATACCATATGTGTTCCGTCAGTCGTTTCAGTTCCGTCATTCCCTGCTCACGCTCCCTGTCTGTAGGAAAAATAAAGGCAGCCCACTGCAGAGCACAGCAGGCTGCCGGAAAAACCGGGATTACTTGTTGTCTTCGACGATCGCGTTCGCCGCGGTCCGGCCGGAGACGAAGATTTCCACGATCGCGTTGCCGCCCAGGCGGTTGCCGCCGTGGATACCGCCGGTCACTTCACCCGCAGCATAGAGGCCGGGGATGATGTTGCCGTCCGCATCCAGCACATGGCGCTGGGTGTCAACAACGATACCGCCCATGGTATGGTGCGTGGAGGGAGCCATCAGGCGGACGATCAGATCGGTGCCTTCCAGGTCATAGGTTTCCGGCTTATACTTGCCGTCCTCACCCTTCTCAACGTTACCGATGGTGCGGGAAGCGATTCCCTTGCCGACATCCGGGAATTCGCCCTGGCCCATCACAGCCTGGTCATAGGCCTTGATGGTCTCCAGTACGGTCGCGGGATCGGCGGTTACGCCTTCAAACTCCGGATCAGCGAACAGCTTGGTCAGATCTTCCACAGTGCCTTTGATGTGGTAGTAACGGCCGGCGAAGTCTGTCGGCTGCAGCTGTGCGGTGGGCGGTCCGGGGATCTTCTGTTCAGCGTTGTAGAACTCAACAAAGACGCCGGGGGTATTATTCTTGACGATACCGTTCCGGAACTCCGCCAGAGACAGCACGTCACGCTCGGAACCTTCGTCCACGAAGCGCTTGCCGGTGGTCGGGTTGATCCAGCAGGCATAGTTGCCGCCGCCGAAGGCCAGGTTGCCGTTGTCCACCCAGGAGATGGGCATCAGCTGGGTGAAGCCCAGGCCGGTGGTCGCAGCGCCGGCTTCCTTCGCCATGGCGATGCCGTCGCCCTGCAGGGAGGAACGGTTGGTGGTCTTGGTGGAAGTGGTCAGGTAAGCAGTGTCCCAGTAGACATTGTTTTCCAGAACCATGTTGATGTTGGCCGCATATCCGCCGGTAGCCAGGACGACGCCCTTGGTCGCGTGGGCAGTCACTTCGGTGCCGTCAAACTTCTCAGCCTTCACGCCGGTGACTTTGCCGTCCTCAACGATCAGGTGGGTGGCGGTGGTGCGCAGCATAATGTTGTCCCGGTTAATGGTGGCGACGGGGCCGATGAAATAGGTGCCCCAGTTGCCGTCCTGCGGCAGGTACTCGTTTTCACGATACCACAGTGCGCCGATCAGGGTGGGCTGGGTGTCCTCGATGAAATGAGCACCCATGTCTTCCAGCCACTCCTTCAGGCCCTGGCCGTTGGTAATGAACTGGGTCACCAGATCCAGGTTTCCGTAGATCCACTGGCTCTTGTCAGCGCTCTGACGCAGGCCGCCGTAATAGGTCTGGAAGATGTGCAGGTTGATGGTGGAGAACAGCGTCAGCTGACTCTCGTCCGTTCCGGCATCCAATTTGGGCTGTGCCCAGTCCAGATAAGCCTGGATTTCCTGCTTCAGCGCCTGCAGCACGGGCAGATATTCCGCATGCACGCCGTGCTTGCTCAGCTCCAGAGCATCGCCGGCCACGAATTCATTGGTCTTGTAGTACTCTTCATCAAAGGGCTCTTCGCTCCAGTTCAGGATCATCTTGAGCTCGTTGATGCAGCCATTGACGGACTTGACCTTGTTGTAGGTCTGGCCGTCACGGCCGTACACGCCCGTCTCAGCATCCGGATCCGCCGGATCCCAGACCAGGTACGGCATCACGGACTGGAACTGTCCGCCGGAAACCAGCGTATTGCCGCCGACTTCAGCGTTCTTCTCAATCACGAGCACAGAGTTGCCGTTCTGGGTGGCCTGAGCCGCTGCGGCGATACCGGCACCGCCGGCGCCGACAACGACCACATCATAGGTCACATCGATGGGATCGCCGGCCGGATGATCAACCTTGTTGGCCTTGAAGGCCGCCAGATCGGTACACTTGGCCTGCTCGGCCGCATCGTTCACAATGGCGCGCAGCGCGTTGCTGGAGAAGGTGGCGCCTGATACGCCGTCCACGCCGGTACCGTTGGCAGTGATGATTTCAGGAATCATGGTGTCGAAAGCGACATCTCCGACATGAGCGGTTTCCACGGAGGAAACGATCTCAATCGCCTGAATCGCGCTGTCGGTGAAGGTAACCTTTGCGGTCACGTTGCCGTTGTAGCCGTAGGCAGTCGCTTCATACTCACCAGCTGTGAAGGCCAGTTCTCCGGCAGGTTCGTCGCTGCCGCCGGCCAGAGCGCTGTTGACCGCTTCGATCACCGCGGTGCTGGTGAAGGTCGCGCCGGTCTTGGCGTCAACGCCGTCGGTTCCGCCAGCCGCGAGGATCGCCTCGATCAGTTTTTCAACGCTGTCCGCCCGCTGAATGCCGGCGGTGCTGTAGGTCTCTCCGGAGTCGTCCACGGTCAGGGCGACGACTTTGCCGTCTTCGATGGTCACTTCAACGGTGACCTGGCTGGCAAAGCCCTGGGCGGAAGCCGTCTTTGTTTCCGCGGAAGCAAAGGCAACGCAGCCCAGTACCAGGCAGAGAGACAGGATCAGAGAAACAAGTTTTTTCATGGGTTTCTTCATCCTTTCCCCTTTATAATTTTGGAACGCGATGACAAATTCTACAAATTTGTCCGCACAACATAGAATTATAATACATCGCAAACGATTGCGTCAATCCTTGTTTTTGTCATTTGATACGGTGCAACAGCCGTTTTTGTCTCGTTTCTGAGAGTTCAGCCTCCTCACTCTTTTCAGTTTCCTATTTGCCTGTTTTTCCTCGAATCTATCGTTATCCTGTCAATAAGTTTTTGCGAATTCTTTCCTGTCTTTGTCAGCAACGTATTCCTGACCTGGTGAACAAGACAACGCTGGTAGCTTCATTGCTGTTGTAGGGTAAAAAAGCAATGGGCCGATGACAGTGTAATCTGCCATCGGCTCAGATCGTAGACAAAGTGGTCTTAGCAAGCAATTGCTTATAAGAATATTGGTTATTATGTGTAGCAAGCTCTCCGAGAAGAACCGTCATTAACATGTATACACCCTGTTCTGTAAACGCATATGGATTATACTTAAGATTTGAGCCACGACCGGTTCCTCTTTTCAATGTGAAATTTTTGCACCTTGAAAGTTCTGCGGTCTCCTCATTTGTCAATTGATACATGAAATCATCGCCTTCAAATTTGGCTGCATTGTTCTTTACCTGGCGATTAAAATTCTTTGTCTCATAACCGTAAATCTCCGCCAACTCAAAATCAAGCATAACCTCCACACCCCGGACAATATAAATCTTGTCTCGGATGGTGTGTTCATCCACAATGGCGATCTCCGTAATCTCAGGCTTCTTCTGTTCGTCCATGCTGACCTCCTGGTGATTACTTCAGTTGAAGGCTGACCATACTTTCTTCAACAGAAAAGTACGTACCGGCACGGACAGAATTCTACCAAAAAATCATCGACTGACAATGTCTTCAACGAGCATTTCTTTGTCTCCGCGTCTCTGTCCTATAAGCGCCTCACGTTCCGTTTCTATGCTCTTTGCCGGGTGTTTTCCCGCTGGCTTTCCACGAGTCACCTCACACCCCCACAACGGCAACTGTGGGCACCCAGCACCAACAGCACCTCTGCGGATAGCTGAATCTGCGTGACAGAAGCGCTGGAAGCGTTGCCTCATAAAGCCCGGAAGCACTTATGGTAGTAGAATAGTAGTAAAATCCGCATCCATATGCATTCGCCAAGCCTGTGATAATCCTTACAGCGGCAATCGCGGGCGTACATCTTAACAGCATGAATTCCCGATCCATTTATAAAAGCTTTGATATCATTCTGGAAAACATTAAGCCTCAGCAGGTGCCTTGTTACTTCTGCTTTTCATGACATAGATCAGCACAAAGTTCAGGATCCGATTCAACCCCCTGGATAAATACTCCCGGTCTCTGATCGCGTACTCATGGCCGGTGTTGAACCAGTCATCCCAGGCTTCATCATAGCATTCGGCCTCCATGACGGAAATGCAGCGCCGATCTCTGCATTCCTTTTCAAGCATGGATTTCCACCAATCGACTGTTTTGAAACACAGGGAATCATCACCTTCCGCCCAGGTTTCAAAAAGCGTACGGATTTCTCCCTGCGGTTTCTCTCTGAGACCAGGAATGGCAATCATAATGGAGCCACCCGAGCGGACAAACGGCAGAATCCTGTCGGCAAATATTCCTTCTTTGCATCCGAAATAGTGATAGGAGTCCACACTGACAATGGCGTCGAACCAGCCCTGAGCGAAGGGCATATTCAGCGCGTCGCCGTGGATCGGTATGATCCGGTCCTCCAGGGATAGATCCCGGATCCGCTTCAGGTTGTCTGTTGCGTCTACCCAGAGATCGAAGGCGTAAACGGATTTCGCGGAAGTTTCATTCGCCAGGAAAATGGACGTCAGGGCCATGCCGCAGCCAAGGTCCAGCGTCCGGTCATAGCACGTGTTATAAGGGTTTTTGCGGATCAGTTCGTCCAGCAGTCGGAATGAATTGGGTCCCATCAGGTAATCTTTTGTAAAGTATTTCCTATAACGATCTGCTCTGTTCATGTTGAATCAGTCCTCCTTCTTCCCTTCCTTCACGATAATCACTGCGTCCGGATCAAACTTGCGGTCCATGGTATGCGCTGCCTTGCGGTTTGCCACCGTATCAAACACGATCGAGAAGTCATAATCCGGTGGATACAGCTGTTCCGCCGGCACCAGCAGCTTCAGCCGGTTATGCCGCACCGTCATCTTCCGGCCCTGCATCTGGATGATCACGTTCCCCTCGTCATCCGCAGGCTGAAAGACGACAGCGTTCTTTCTGTCCGGCAGCAGCATCACGCTGTCCCCCATGCTGAACCGCTCAAAGCTTCCTTCTTTCTTGGCCGGCAGCCGCTGCAGCCGGCCTGCGGGGATCCGCATCGGCTTTCGCACCGGTTCCGGCCGGGGGTTCAGTTTGCCGTCCGCCACCTGCCGGGCCCTCGCCAGCAGTCCCTCGTTCATCCCGAGACGGCGGGCGATCTCGATGGCGCAGCTTTCTCCGCTCAGCCCCATCTCCAGCCGGTAAAGTGGCATCAGGGAGACCCGGTCAAATGCCATTCGCGCGGAAATCACATGTTCCGTCTGCTCCGACCATTGTTTGATCTGCGGATCGTGCGTTGTTACCAGGAAGAAGCATCTGCGGCGAAGCAGTTCTTCCAGGATCGCCGCCGCCAGTCCGGAGCCCTCCGCCGGGTCTGTTCCGCTGCCCAGTTCATCGAGCAGAACCAGGCTCTCCCGACTGCATTCTTCCAGAATACGGATCACATTGGTCATATGCCCGGAAAACGTGGACAGATTCTGACTGATACTCTGGCTGTCACCGATATCGCACAGGACGCGGTCCATCATGGCGATGGTTGTCCCTTCGCCGCAGGGAATATGCAGCCCGCTCTGCGCCATCATCGTCAGCAGTCCGACCGTCTTAAGGCATACTGTCTTTCCGCCGGTGTTGGGTCCGGTCACGGCAATACCGGCATCCGGCAGAGAGAGTTCCAGGTTCAGCGGTATGCAGGTCTCCTGATTCAGCAGCGGATGCCGGGCATCCACCAGGCGGATCCGGCGCTCCGTGGTCAGTTCCGCCGGACATGCCTTCATCTCCATGCTCAGCTTTGCCCGGGCAAAGATCATATCCAGATCCGTCATGACGCGGATTGCGGCCCGCAGTGCATCCTCTTCTGAAGCAACACGGTTGCTCAGTTCCCAGAGAATCCTTCTTTCCTCCGTATCGATAACGATCAGCAGTTCCTCCAGCTCCTGGCGCATGGCCAGTACAGAAGACGGTTCCATAAAGACAGTACTGCCTTTTCCGGATGCGTCAATCACCCGTCCGGGAAAAGCGCTCTGAAAGCGTTTCTGGACCGGAATCACGAAAACGCCGTTCCTTTGCGTAATATAGGAATCTGCCAGTTCTTTTTTGTGGTGAAGAAGAACCTGGTTCAGTTTTTCCCGGATAGCCTGTTCCGTATGCTCCCGCCGGCGGCGAAGATTCCGGAGCGCCGGGGAAGCGTCGTCCAGGATGGCGTCCTCCCGGATGGACCGTTCAATGTCATCCTCCAGTCCGTCCAGGTCCGGCAGTTCCGTATGCCAGGATGAGATCCCGGCGCTGAACATCTGTACGCCCTGAAGATAGCGCTGCAGCCGTTGAACGGTCGAACAGAACCGTGCGATGGAAGTCAGCTGCGCCGGCAGGAGCATCCCACCCTGCGCCGCCTGGATCAGGTTGTTCTCCGTTCCATCGGTGTCAGTCAGCGGCGGGGTCCCCGCGTTTTCCATCACGCAACGCGCTGCTGTCGTTTCTTCCATCCGGGCCCTGCAGAGCCCTTCGTTCAATATCGGCTCTGTCTCCCCGAGCCGCTTTCGGGCTGCCTGGGAAACCGCCTGTTCCTGCAATTGTCCGATGATCTGATCAAACCCGAGAGTCATCATATCCTGTGTCATGCCGTTTCCTCTTTCTCTGCTTTGATGGACATGAACAGAGAATCAGGGAGTGCGGCACAAAAGTGCAAACAAAAAAGTGCCCGGCATCTGTCCGTACCGCGTCATGGCATCAGCAAACAAGCGGTCATGTCACCGCATTTATTGATCAACCATGCTCCCCGTTAACGAACCGACTCCAAACACACCTCCGCGGTGATTGCCCGCTCTTGTCGGGTTCACTGCTGACTCTATTATATTCCATTCGGTATCCGATGTCAAACGATTACATCTGCCCTCTGTGCGTCTCGTTTCTGATCCTTCGCCCTCTTTATCAGAGAGTCTTTTCCAGCGCGGTTTTGCAATCCTTCAGCAGGTCGATAATGGGCAGATGCTGAGGGCACACGCCCTGGCACTGGCCGCAGGCAATGCATTCTCCAGCTTTTCCCCTGCCCTGCGTAACGATGGAATACTCCCGGAGCGTACGGAATTCCGGACTCCCCTTCCGTCGGTTCACAACATTGAAGATCTCCGGAATCGGGATATTCATCGGGCAGCCTTCCGTGCAGTAATGGCAGGCAGTACAGGGAATGGATTTATCCGCGTTCAGGGCGTCCTGCGCCTCGTGAATCAGCCGGTATTCCTCCTCTTTCAGTGGAATATCCCGAATCGACCGCAGATTGTCTTCCATCTGGCTGACATCGCTCATGCCGCTGAGCACCGCCAGGATGTTGTCCAGGCTGGCCGCGTACCGCAGCGCCCAGCTGGCGTAGGAGCGGCCGCTGCCTTCCCGGTCAAACACGGCTTTGACTTCCGGGATCGGATTCGCCAGGATGCCGCCCTTCACCGGCTCCATGATAACCACGGGTTTGCCGTGCGCCTTGCATATTCCCCAGTTTTTCCTGGATGCCACGCCGGGATTTTCCCAGTCGGCATAGTTGATCTGCAGCTGCACGAACTCCGTTTCCGGGTGTTTCGTCAGCAGTTCCTCCAACAATTCCGGATCAGAATGGAAAGAAAACCCCCAGTGGCGGATCAGTCCCTTTTCCTTCTGTTCCCGGACAAAGTCCCACAGACCGTAATCTTCATATTTTTCGATGTTCGACCTCTGAATCGCGTGCAGAAGGTAGAAGTCAAGATAGCCTGCCCCCGTGCGTTCAAGGCTGGTAAAGAGTTCCTGCTTCGCGGTTTCCGCGTCCCGGACGCCGGCGGCATTCACGTTCAGTTTGGTGGCAAGCGTGTAGGCATTCCTGGGGAATCGGTCCGCAACCGCGGCCTTGAAGGCCGCTTCGCTTTCTCCTCCGTCATATACATAGGCGGTATCGAAATAGGTTCCGCCGGCTGCAATGAACTGGTCCGCCATCACGCAGACCTGTGGGACATCAATGCGTCCGTCCGCGAGCTTGGGAAGGCGCATGAGGCCAAAGCCCAGTTTGAATGGATTGATGTTGAACAATTCGTTCATCCTGATACCTCCGTCTCTGTTTTTTCGCTTGTTTTTTCCATCATAGCCATGAAAATCCGTGATGTCAATCCCATTGTGCATTCCCCGCTTTCTATGGTAAGATGGTAAAAAAGCAGGAAAGAAGGGGATCCTATGGGTATCGCGGTGATCGGGGCCATTTTTGTGGATATCAAAGGCTATCCTTCCAGCACTTATATCCCCGGCGGCAGGAACGCCGGCAAGGTCCGGTACGTGCACGGCGGTGTCAGCCGGAATATTGCGGAGGATTTGGGCAATCTCAGCCTGAATCCGTGTTTTCTTTCCCTGATCGATGAAAGCGGCACCGGCGAGGATGTCCTTCGCCGCCTCCGGGAGCATGGGGTGGATACACGCTATATCCGACGCGTTCCGGATGGCATGGGCGCCTGGCTCGCTGTCTTTGACAATTGCAATGATGTCTGTGCCTCCATCTCCAACCGGCCGGATCTGATGCCGCTGCTGGATACGCTGCATGAGTCCGGGAATGAGATCTTCCGTTCCGCCGACAGCGTTCTCCTGGAGCTGGATCTGGAGCAGCCCCTGGTGGAAGAAATCTACCGCCTGAAAAGTAAATACGGCACGCGCGTTTACGCGGCCGTATCGAATATCAACATTGCGCTGGATCGCCGGGAATACCTGCGGAATACGGATTGCTTCGTCTGCAACCGGCAGGAAGCCGGTATTCTCTTCTCCCGGGAGTTTGAAAATCAGGGTCCGGATTCCCTGGCCTCGCTGCTGGCTGGCTGTGTGGAGGACGGCAACATCCCCGCCATGGTCGTCACCCTGGGGGCGGACGGCGCGGTCTGGGCGGACCGGGAGGGGCGTTTCGGTGTCTGTCCTCCCCAGCAGGTTCCCGTGGCGGATACCACTGGCGCGGGCGATTCCTTCTTCGCGGGGGTTGCCGCCGGTCTGACCTATGGCAAGGATCTCTCCGAAGCCTGCGCTATCGGAACGCGCCTGGCCTCTTCCGTCATCTGCACCCTGGAGAATACCTGCCCGCGCTTCCTTCCCTCCGAGCTGGGGCTGAAGATTCCGGGGGATTAAATCCCCCGCATTCTCTCCATAATCCGCTCCGTCAGGAACTGTTTCAGCGGGGACAGCGGTTCCGTCTCCGCTCTGGCCCCGTCTCCGGTAAACCGCATGGTGCAGGGAGCTGCCGCGGACCAGGCCTGCCATTCCGGCAGCGTCTCCCCGTTCAGGTCCTTCCCGTTCGGATCTCCGCTGCTGATAAAGTTGCAGAAATAGTCGCACATCTGCCGTGCCAGGTCATAATGCCTTCCCACGAAGGGGCGCCAGCACTTTGCCAGCGTTTCAAACCAGAACCACAGATCGGAGGAATGGAAGGTCCCGGGGTTGTCCCATCCGGGAATGTCCGGATCGAAGCAGTAGCAGTAACCTTTTTTCCCCTGCTCCGCCTTGTCTCCGAGAACGCCTTTCACGGTGCATTCAATTCCGCTCACAGGAGCATACCCGGCTTCCCCGGCTTTTTTCCGGCTCTCCGGAATTGCCAGAAAATTGTCTGCCTGTTCGCCGAACAGGCGTTTTGCCTCCCCGGCCAGTTCAGTCTCATCCTTTGCTTCGATGGTGTTCAGGAATTCGGAGGAGGTGTTTCCGGCCATCATGGCCACATCCTGGCACTTTCCTGCCCGGTAAAGAGCGATGGGGTCGCCGACGCAGAACAGGTCATCCTGCACCGTGAAGAAAGGCACATGGCTCTCCATATATTTTTCATAGCTCCGCTGCAGCGTCACCGCGTCCACCGCCCGGGCTTCCTTCAGGTTCCTGACCCCCAGGAAGGCAAAGAAATCCTCGCCTTTTTTCTCCGCGTCAGCCAGCTTCTCCGGCCGTCCGATCTCCCTGCGCAGATAGGGATCAAAGATCATCGCGCTCATGACGACCGCGTTGGAGAACAGACCGCTGTTCCCCGGGCAGGCCACCTGGGACATGACGCTCCCGCCGCCGGCGCTCTGCCCGGCAATGGTCACCCGATCCGGATCCCCGCCGAAGGCGGCGATATTTCGCTGCACCCAGCGCAGGCCGGCCTGCTGATCCAGGTTGCCGAAATTGGCCGGAGCATCCGGCTGCTCCCGGGTAATCTCCGGGTGCGTCAGAAATCCCAGCGCTCCGACCCGGTAATTCACCGTCACCACGATGATCCCGCGCCGGGCGATCCGTTCCCCGTCAAACTCCATCTCCGCCGGATATCCGCACTGCAGACCGCCGCCGAAGAACCAGACCAGCACCGGCTTTTTCTCATCAGCCTTTTTGGCGTTAGTCCAGATGTTCAGGTACAGGCAGTCCTCGCCCATCGGGATTTCCGGATCCACATGCCATTCCCGGCAGTAGATGTCGTCTCCCAGTCCTGGAATCCACTGCATCGAGATCGGGGCAAACCGGGACGTGTCCCGTACGCCGGCCCAGTTTTCGCAGGGCTGCGGAGCCCGCCAGCGGTTTTTCCCGGTCGGCGGCGCGGCAAAAGGAATCCCCTTGAAGGCTGTAATGCGCGGATCCGCCGCTTCGATTCCGCGAACCCAGCCGTTTTCCGTCTTAACCTGTCTCAGCATGGTTCCATCCTCCAATTCTCAAACGGTCCCGGCAGGACCGCTGTCCGTTCCTCTCCCGGCAGATCCGGATCCGCGGTGACCTTCTGTACTTCCGCCGGGTCCTGGATCAGATTCAGGCGTTCCAGATCCCTGCGGAACCCGAAAGGCGCGTCCGCCGCTTTCCGGAAAGTTGCCTCTCCTGTTTCCTCATCCATTTCGATATCAAACCATCCGTTCTGTCCTTCCCGGTCAAAGCCCAGGAATTCCTTCCAGGACGGCAGATCCAGGCAGACTTCCGGCTCCGGATACATCACGCGCAGATAGCCTCCCCGCATGCGCACATACAGATTGCCTTCCGCGGTATTGTCCCGCGTCGGAAAATCGATGGCGGCCTCCCCGCAGTCATAGAAAATATTGTTGATGATTTTCGCGTCCCGGGAGGTTCCGCCCCGGTGCGTCCCGTGCATCCGGAAGGGCACCGGCTTGAGGTAATACCCGCTGTGGCGGCATTTCCCGATCAGGTTGTGTGATACATGCAGCCGGTCTGTTCCCTCGCCGTAGACACCGTACCCGTTGACCGTGTCGTTCTCCCGCAGCTTGTACCATCCGGAAGAGCCCGGCTCCTGCGGCACCTTGCCCGGATCGAACCGTCCTTCCACGTTCCAGATGATGTTGTGGTCGATCAGGTTGATGCCGTCCCGGGTGCATTCGATGAAAATCGCTTCCCGCTGCTCAATCCCGTCCAGGAACAGGTTCCCGGTAATCCGGTTGTTCTCGTTTCCGCAGTCCAGCCACAGATGATCCGCCCGGAATGTCTTCCGGAAAACATTGTTCCGGATCAGTCCGTTGACGCTGTTGTGCAGCTTGATTGCGCCGGCTTCCCAGCTCAGCTCCATCTTCTGCCATCCAGTGCCTTCGATTAGGTTGCCCTCAATCAGCATCCGCTCCGCGAACATTCCAGCGATCCCGCAGACGCCCGCGTCCCGGATCCGGCAGTTCCGGATCACGCTGTATCCGATGATCTCCTCCGGTGTATGGGTATGATGCCAGCATTCGTGCCCCACATCGATGGCCACCCCGTTGGACCAGTTGACCTCGCAGTCTTCAATGACCCAGTGGTGTCCCCGGTACGCGGAAATCGCGCCGCGCTGGGGCACCGGCGCGCCGGTCGCGGCATGCTCGCAGATCAGGCCTTTCACGCGGATATAGGAAAGGAAGGGCTTTCTCGGCGCGAAGCATTGCTCTCGCACCGTCACCTCGATCCGGTGATCCTTTGGATCCGCGTCGCCAGCCAGGCGGAAATGCACCTTCTGTCCGTTTGCTTCCACCCAGTAGGTGTTTTCCCTGTCCCCCATCTGGTTGTACAGCGCCACCTGCGTCAGCGGTTTCCCGTCGCAGAACACACAGCCCCGCCGGTTCAGATAGGTGGTCATGTCCGTCTTGTCGTATTCGATAAAAAGCCTGTCGTGCAGGATGTTCACCGCGCAGAACGGATTGTATCCGCGGAACAGATCCGGATCCAGATCATATTCCCAGATGCGGAGATCCTCCGGCTGCGGTACACCCCACCCCCGGTGGATCATCCACCCCTCGCTCGGGATGAAGTCCGTCACCTCCTCCGAGGCGCGGATCACCACCGGTCCGTCCCCGTAGGCTTCATATGATACCGGATGCTCCGGCCCAGTTCCGCCGGCACCGGGGCTCACGCATTCCCGGTAGATCCCGGCATGGATCCGGACGCGGGTTCCCGGACCCGCTTCAGAGGCAGCGCGGCTGATTGTCCGGAAAGGCTTTCCCTCGCTGCCGTCGTTATCATCTGACGCAGCCGGATCAGAGCCGTTGACAAACAATTCATGTTCCCACACGGGATCTTTCTCCCAGAACTCAAAGGATCTGCCGTCCGGCAGGAGCGCTGATAGATCTTTCTGCGTCATCGGATAACTCTCCTTTATGCTGTTGAAAAGGGGCGCTCCGTGAGGAGCGCCCCCGGAAGGGTTACAGATATATGTCTGACAGAGTCAGATTACTGCGCGGCAGCAGCGGCAGCTGCTTTGGCATCGACTTCAACCTGCCATACGCCGCAGTCATACTCATACAGCTCTTTGTAGCCGAAACCATCCATCTTTTCGACCATTTCGTCCCACAGGGCGTCAAACTCCGCCTCATCCTTGGCGAAGATCATCTTCCAGGTGTAGGAGCACAGCTGCTTGTTCACATCTTCACGCTTGGTCTGGATGTCCAGGCTGTCTTCCGGCGGAGCAAATCCGACAGAGGGGCTGGGCGTCAGCATACCGTTCGCGAGCATATACTCAACGGGAGTCGTTGCACCGAACTTCTCCTGCCAGCCGGCCTTGGTCTTGTCGTTCTCTCTCTCCCATGCCTGATAGGACTTCCAGAACTTGAAGGGGAAGCGCTCGCCGTTGTCGGGGTTCACGCAGATGGAAGAACCGATCCACTGGTTGATCGCGTTGTTGCCATCGCTGTATCCGCCGCCGCCGTATTCTTCCGGAACTTCCAGGTTCAGAGCCAGGGCGTCGTCCCGCAGCAGGGTGAAGGTGCCGTCTTCATTCTTGGAGTAGTTCAGGCCTTCAAGACCGACATGCTGGAAGGTCATGCCTTCGGGGCTGGCATACCAGTCGAGGAACTTCAGGATCAGGTCATACTTGTCGCCTTCGACCTTGGAGCCAACGGCCCAGACGCGGTCAGCGCCGAAGTAACGGTCAGCGTCAGCATAGAAGTTCATGTCAGCAACGGGGATGAAGATGAAGGTGGAGCCTTCCGCCTTGTATTCAGCGGTGTTGGAGAAACCAACCTGCCAGCTGTACCACAGCAGGTCCACCTGACGGGCGGACAGCTTCGCGGCCACAGCGTTCCAGTCCTGCTCGCCGGATTCCGGATCAACCAGGCCCATCTGATTCGCTTTGAAGAGGAACTTGGCGATCTTGTAGTAGGCGTTGTCCTTGTTGTAGATCTCAGAGAAGGTTCCGTCGGGCTTCAGGATCGCGGAACCCTTGATCTTTTCGTTGTACCAGGTGGTCAGCTGAACCACGTTGGCGATACCGATCATGTTGTCATTGCCGTCCCAGTCAGCCCAGAGGGAGAAGGGATAAGCTTTCGCGTCGCCTTCGGTGGGATGGATCTCATGGATCTTGGCCAGCACATCCAGCAGGCCGTCCAGGTCCTTGATCTCGGGAGCGCCGACAGCCTGATACAGATCCCAGCGCAGCTGCGGGCTGGAATAGATCACGTCATCGGTCAGGGTGGAGGGAGAAGTATCGGTCATCTCGGCGGGGATGCCGTAGTACTTTCCATCTTCACCGGTCAGTTCCTTGTTGTAAACATCGATCTGATTCTTGAACCGCATGAGGTTCTCACAGTTGGCGATCTCATCAATGGGCCGGATGAGGCCTTCAGCGATCAGCGTATTGACCTTGCTCTTGTCGACGATCACGATATCGCCCAGATCACCGTCCATGGCGCGGGTCGTATAGACTTCGTTGCCGACGACCTGAGGAGCAATGATGTTCAGTTCAATGTTGAACCGATCCTTCACAACCTTGGCAAACCAGCCGGACTGGGTGCCTTGATAGTTCGCAGCCTCATCGTAGAACGTGATGACGATAGGTTCCTCGCCTTCCGCCATCGCGCTGACGGATACCAGGCTCAGGAGCATGGCGATCGTCAGCAGAACAGACAGTAACCGTTTCATGTAGTGTACCCTCCTTTTTTTTATAATAAAGGCTCTCTTGCCTTTATTTCTCAGCCTTTCACGGCGCCGATCATAATGCCCTTGGTAAAGAACCGCTGGAAGAACGGGTAGATCATCATGACGGGAAGCACGACAACGACCGTGACCGTCATGCGAATGGAGGTCGCGGTAGCGGCCTGCGCCAGAATCGCCGCCGCTGCGGACGAACTGGTGCTGCTGTTCACCAGCGCCTTCAGACTGCTGGCCCTGTTGATGTACTGATACAGCTGGAACTGCAGGGTGAACAGCTTCTCATCCGTCATCAGCAGAAGCGTATCCTGGAAAGAGTTCCAGTGCGCAACCGCTGCAAAGATCGCAATGGTGGCGAGGATCGGCTTGATGACCGGCAGCATAATCTGCCAGAATACCCGCATCGTCCCGGCTCCGTCGATTTCCGCCGCCTCCTGGAGTTCTTTCGGAACACTTTCGCAATACGTCTTGCACAGAATGATATAGAACGGCTGAACGACCATCGGGAAGATATATCCCCAGAAATTGTTGGTCAGCCCCAGCAGTCTCATCGTCAGGTACCACGGAATGACCCCGGCATTGAAATACATCGTTGCGACGACAAACCGATACCAGAATTTCCGTTTCCAGAGCGTTTCCCGTGTGAACATATATCCCAGGAACGCCGCCACAATCACAATCAGGACTGTACCGATCACCGTTCTCATGACGGAGATATAGGCAGCATTGGACAGCCCGGGAATATTGGCAAGGTTCTTGTAGTTTGTGAAATGGATCTCCATCGGATAAAAGATCACCTTGCCGCTGTCGCTCAGGTTGTTCGCGCTGATGGAGTTGATAATGATATAGTAGAAGGGGTAAACGCACACGAACGCAAAGAACGCATAGACAACATAGGTAATGAAACTGATTACATAGTCACCTGCTGTGCGTTGGATCTTCTTGGCATGTTTGTTGTTCTTCCCCATGGATTTGTCTGTCGCCGCATAAGCTTTTTCAGTCACGCCGTTTCCCCCCTTTCTGTTTTCTTTCCGTTCGGATCAGATAAAGGACTCTCCGCGGATCAGTTTGGAGGCAGTGTTTGCCCCGGTCAGCAGGAAAATGCTGACAATACTCTTGAGGATGCTGATCGCGGTGGCTAACGGATAATTGCCGCGTCCTGCCGTAGCGTAGTTATACACATACAGATCCAACACTTCGATCCAATCCCGGTTGAAATCGTTCTGGAACACATAGTACTGCTCCATGCCGTTGGACAGGAAACTGGCGATATTCAGCATCACGATGACAAAATATGTCGGCAGGATGCAGGGAATGATGATATGCCAGATGACTTTCATCCGGGTCGCTCCGTCGACCTTGGCCGCTTCAATCATCTGCTCGTCAATGCCCGCGATAGCCGCCAGGTACATAATCGCGGCCCATCCGGCATTCTTCCATGTCAGCCACAGCCACATCCGGAACCACACATGATCCGAGGATTTCAGGAAAGAAATCGGTTCTGTAATCACGCCCAGATCCTGAAGCACCTTGTTCACCGCACCGTTGGAGCCGAACACATGGAAAGCGATGGAGAACACCAGAACCCAGGAAATAAAATTGGGCAGAGTTGTCGCTGTCTGAACAAATTTGCGGTAGGGTTTGCTTTTGATTTCATTAAGAAATACCGCGAAAATCATCGGGAACCAGCTGAACAGCAAAGAGATACCGCTCATGGCCAGCGTGTTCCGCATGACACGGATGACATCTGCCGTCTTCACCGGATTGGAGAAAAGGCTGATGAACCACTTGAATCCAACGTATGTTTCACTGCTGATCGGCTTCGGCGGAACAAAGTCATGGAAAGCATACACCCAGCCATACAGCGGGAAATAGGAAAAAACACCGACCAGCAGGATAAATGGCAGGATATAAAGAAACTCGATGTAAGATCTCTTCTTCTTGCTCATCTGCTCACATCCTTCATGATCCGCTTACCGGAAGTCTCATCGCTTGATTAACTCAGGTGCTCAGTTTTTGCTCTCTCCATGTACAAATCTATTTATAGCAGGATATGACAGCGCTTACAATACATTTTTCGTAAAAACATGGGACAAAAATATCTTTCTTTATACGCCGAACTGTTTCATTTTTGTATTTTATGGTTTATAATCTGTCAGAACATCCTTTTTTTCGATCCGGAACGGACAAAAATCTCCGGACCAGAATCTTTCGGGAGGTCTTCCATGAGTACCTTCTATGAATCGCGGGAAGAAAAGCTCTTCATCGGCGAAATGACGCATTATCCTTTCCCGCTCCATGTCCATGAAGTCGCGGAGATCATTGTTCTCCTTTCCGGCCGTGTCCGCGTCGCCATCGATGGGATTGATTACCGGCTTTCCCCGGGGGATATCGCGGTGATCTTCCCCCTGACGCCCCACAGCTATGAGGAGGTCAGCGGGGACATCGGCGGGCTTGCCGCGATCTTTCCGACGGATATCATCCCGGAGTATTCCGGCACCTTCCATGGTCTCGCTCCGGAAACACCGATCCTTCGGGCCGCCGAGATCAGTCCGGACACCCGGCAGGCGGTGCTCCGTCTCCATGAACTGAACATGGAGGAAAACCTCCCCCTCTGTATCGCCTATCTTCATGTACTCCTGGCCGGCACGCTGCACCGCCTCTCCTACCACCCGGTCTACGATTACAGCGACCGCGGCCTTGGGCATCGCATCATGCATTATATTTCCGAGCACGCCTGTGAAGAGATCACCCTTGAGTCCGCAGCCCATGCCCTGGGGATCAGCGCCTCTCATCTTTCCCATTTCTTTGCGGAAAAGCTTCATGTCAGTTTTCGCCAGTACATCAATTCGATCCGGATTGCCCGCGCCCGCCTGCTCATGCGGGATCCCGGCCTGACGTTAACCGCCGTCTGCGATGCCTGCGGCTATTCCAACATGCGCACTTTCCGCCGGGCATTTGAAAAGGAAACCGGCTGTCTTCCCTCCGAGCACATGCAGGCGCTCCGCAGGCGAATCCTATCCTCGCCGGAATAAAAGACAGCGGACTGCTTTTCATCCTGCTTTTTCGTTGAATAACAGTCCGGAATGATTAATCCCCGCCGGATGCCAGCGGCGGCAGTTCATGAATATCATAGGTCTCATAATAGATATCAAAAGCCGTTTCCACATCTCCGGACAGTTCAATCAGTGCGCCGGCCTGAAACATGGCGGACAGCGTTCCGCTGGGCGCATGCCAGGAAGCGTTGCTGACCACTTCGATCTCACTGTCCCGCAGAATCGCTTCCGCGCCGAACAGCAGGGTCCCCGTAGCAATATGGTAATCGCTGGAGACAATCGCGATCTGCTTGACCTGCGGATGCTGTTCCGCAAGGATGTTGAAAGTGTAGATGGCGTTCTGCGCCGTCGTCAGGGAATGATCCTCGACAACCAGCCGGGAGGGATTCACCCCCTGGGCCTGCAGCCACTCCGCCATCCGGCCCGCCTCCGTGGCCGTGGGGTCGTCAGCGGCAGTGCCGCCGCCTGTGCATACAATGATGGCATTCGGATACTTCTCCGAGGCCGCCAGCATCACTTTCAGCCGCTCGATCAGTTCATCCCGCATCGTACCGTCCGGATTCAGCTGAAAGCCAAGCCCGATCAGGCACAGGGAATCATCTTCCGGCAGCCCGTCCGGAAGCGCTTCGTTGACCGGAACATTGGCTTCCCACAGATCCATGATACGCGTCCATTTTTCGCCGAGAACCGGATCGAGAGACGCGAGCGCTGACAGTGCCTCCTGATCCCTTGTTCCGTTTGCCGCATACGACACCACGGCGCGCTCAATCTGGGACTGGGCCGCATCATGAGACGTTTCTTCCGCCAGTGCGGGAACCATCATCGTGAAAGCCATACACAGGACGAGCATAAACGCAATCATGTTGTTTTTCATTTTCGGACACTCCCCTTTTTCAGGCTGCGTCTTCCAGCGCGTAGGCGGTTTCCAGTTCATCCAGCACGCTGACAGAGCGATCAAACAGGCTGAACAGATCCGCTTCGGCGATCAGTCCGTCCCCGTTGGTCTCCACCCCTTCAAAGCTCAGGGTATATTTCATGGGCGGATTGTCCAGCGTCAGCATTTCGGCACTGCGGATCTGCTCGGTGCTGCGATAGACCAGGCTGACACGATACCATGCCTGCCCTTCCTGATCGCGCAGGCGTTCAAACATCAGTTTCACGCCGATGGGCGTCTTGGTCTCAATGCTGTCCGGCAGCGCGTCGAGCTTCGCGCCCAGCGCGGTAAGCGTGCCGAGAACAGTGACGTCGTGGGCGCAGAAGCCGCCCTTCAGGATCAGCTCGCTGGAATTGGCGGACCACTGAATCCATGAATGGGGCGTCAGTTCGCTGGGAACAGAGCCGTTGCTGGACAGGGGGGCGCGCAGGTTGTGCCGGCTCAGGATCACCACCTGCTCCAGCGTGTAAGAATCATCGGCAGCCTTGTCATCCACGTTCTCCGCAAACGACACGGTTCCGAAAACCATCAGAAGAGCCATCATCAGGGAAAGGAGTTTCTTCATCATTGTTACACTCCATTCTTGTTCTTTTGCGCCGCCGATCAGGCAAACTGGCTGTTGTAAAGCGCCGCGTACTTCCCGTTCAGCGCCATCAGGTTCTCGTGGTTGCCGACTTCCTTGATATCGCCGTTTTCCATATACAGGATGGCATGCGCGTCCCGGATCGTCGACAGACGGTGCGCGATGACGAAACTGGTGCGGCCGCTGAGCAGGGTTGCCATGGCGTCTTGGATGGTCTGTTCGGTATGGGCGTCGACGTTGCTGGTCGCTTCGTCCAGGATCATGATCTCCGGATCCGCGATAATCGCCCGTGCGATCGTGAGCAGCTGCCGCTGGCCCTGGGAGATGTTCTCCGCGCCCTGCGAAGATCCGCGGAGAACTTGGTCGTAATCGAAGCAGAAATGCGCGCCCCCAAAATGCTCATCACGCAGGCCAGCACCGTCAGCCCGATCATAATCAGGGCCAGCGTGATCAGCAGGCTCGTATTGCTGTTGCTCACGCCGTCGTTGATCATCGTGCTGACCAGCGTCGGAATCATCATCTGTGCCACGCATGAAATCAGCACGAACACTACGACGGCGATCAATTGTTTGGGCCGGAGTTTGATCCTGGAAAAGATTTCAAGCATGCCCCCATGGCCTCCTGTCTGATAGCTTATATGCAATTTTTTATGATATCACAGCAGCTGAGAAAAACAAAGACTCTTTTCTGATCTTTTCCACTTTTTACAAGCAGCGTCCATCAGGCTGCCCTTTCCCGGCGCGCGCGTTGACGAAGCGAACAGGATTCTGTAAAATAAAATAGGATGGAAAAAAACCGGCAGGGATGGTTCTGTCATGATTGTGTTGTTATGAACTGTCCTGCTTATCTGAAAGAATTCTGCGATATGGATACGAGAACAGAAGCAAAAGAAATCCTGACAAAGGTCTATGGACATCATGCATACCATCCCGGTCAGCAGTCACTTGTGGAAGGGCTTCTGAACAACGTGGAGGAATCACACGTCAAAGAGATATCCGGAGATTCATAAAAGAACCCAGGGGGCCATCCAAAGCCGTCTGAAGGAACTGGAACGAACCTGATATGATTCTGTCGGCTAAAACACTGGAGTAAAGGCCATAATCTTCAGGCTTCTCTTTCCCTGTGAGAAAAAACTGTTGACTTTCTCGAAACTTCCCTTTATGCTAGGAGCAGCTTGATGAAAGGAAGGGCTTTCGGGACCGATGAAATACAGCAACTGAAAAACCGGCCGCAAGACCCCAGGCTCACAGAGTCCGGGCGCAGTTTTTGTGTCGCCGTTTGGAGGTTGCATGATGCGGGATCCGAACGTTTTTTTCTGTTCGCTTGCTGATATGCGCCTCCGCGGCAGGGAGGTGTTTTATTATGTCAAAATGCATGCTTGAAATCAACGGGGTCCGGGTTTCCTTTGCCGACCGGCAGATCCTGGACCTGGATCAGCTTTCTGTTTACGACGGCGACCGGATCGGTCTGATCGGCGAGAACGGGGCCGGCAAAACCACGCTCCTGCGTGTGCTCTCGGGTGAACTGACGCCGGAAGCCGGACAGATCCGCCGCCTTGCCCCCGTCGCCGTGATCCGCCAGCAGGGGGATGCCGACGCCGGTGACGACGCGGAAACCCGGGCCCAGTTTCAGGCCCTCGGCGCCCGGGAAGGCCTCTCCGGCGGCGAAATGACCCGGAACCGGATTGCCGGCGCGCTGTCCGCCCGGGCAGGTCTGTTGCTGGCGGACGAGCCCACCACCGACCTGGACCGGGAGGGGCTGGCGCTGCTGCGCAAAAAGCTGTCCGGCTTTGACGGCGCCGTTCTGCTTGTCTCTCACGACCGGACCCTGCTGCGGGAAATCTGCGACCGTATCTGGTATCTTGAGGACGGAAAGATCACCGTCTTCCCGGGCGGCTATGACAATTTTATGGAAGAAAGGCTCCGCCAGCGGGAACGCCAGGCTTTTGAGTACGATCAGTATAAGACCGAGGTCAGGCGCCTGAAGGAAGCGGCCC
This sequence comes from uncultured Clostridia bacterium, assembly GCA_947166385.1. Classification (GTDB taxonomy): domain Bacteria; phylum Bacillota; class Clostridia; order Christensenellales; family Aristaeellaceae; genus Aristaeella. The sequence continues at coordinate 311,489 of CAMVEB010000001.1, forward strand.
AGCGGATGACGGAATGGGCGTCCTCCGTGAAGAAAGCGCCCAGCCGCATGGGAAACAGCGAAGCCCGCCTGCACACCCATGAATACACCAACGCCGTGCTGGGCCTGAGCAGCGCGAAACGCAAGATCCAGAACCGGATGAATCGGCTGGAAGTCAAAGAAAAACCCCGGACGCTGCCGGTGATCACCATGAAGCTGGGCGTGACCCACCCGTTCGAGGCCAGAAACGTCCTGGAGTTCCGCTGCACATATCTGCAGGCCGGAAGTAAAACGCTCCTGCGGGATTCCGGCTTTGTGCTGCCCACTGGCAGCAGAACCGCCATCATCGGGTCCAACGGCTGCGGCAAAACCACCCTCCTGCGCACGCTGACCGGACAGGCCGGGGCCGGCGTGCAGTTCCGCGGAAACGCCCGCTTCAACCCCGCCGCCCGAACCGGCTGGTTTGACCAGCACCATGAAAGCACCCTGAACCTGAACGGCAGTGTCCTGGAGAACATCATGAGGGAATCCGTCCATCCGGAGCACTTTGCCCGTACGGTCATGGCCTGCCTCGGGATCCGCGGGGACGATGTGTACAAACCACTGAACCTGCTGTCCGGCGGCGAGCGTGCGAAAACCGCCCTGGGCAAGCTGCTGCTGATGGACTGCAACACCCTCCTGCTGGACGAGCCCACCAACCATCTGGATCTGTTTACAATGGAGGAGCTGGAAAAGCTCCTGGCCGGCTACGGCGGCACGCTGCTCTTCGTCAGCCACGATGAGGAGTTTATCCGCAAGACCGCCACCCGCGTCGTCTGTTTTGAAAACGGCTGCCTGAAAACCTTTGAGGGCGGCTGGGAAGAAATGAAGGCGCCCCGGAAAAACGGCACGGCGGAAGAGGACAGAAAGATCGCCGTAACAAAACTGGAGATGCAGATGGCAGCAATCTCCGCCCGCCTCTCCAGCCCCAGAAAGGGCGACCGGCCGGATCTGCTTCAGGAAGATTATATGCGCCTGGCGGAAGAACTGCGGGAACTGAAAAAGCAGTGATATCCCGATATGGTCTTGTTGTTTCCTGATTCTTCGTTATAATAGACGTCAGGAATAAACAGGAGGAGGGAAACCATTTGAATTACGCGGAAGAATCCCTTCGGCTGCACGGTGAATGGCAGGGAAAAATCGAAGTCGTATCCCGTGTCCCCGTTCAGACCAGGGACGATCTGTCCCTTGCATATACGCCGGGCGTCGCCCAGCCCTGTCTGGAGATCCAGAAAGATTATGACAAATCCTTCACCCTGACCCGCCGGCACAACCTGGTAGCCGTCATTACGGACGGTACCGCGGTGCTTGGCCTGGGCGATATCGGTCCGGAAGCCGGCATGCCCGTGATGGAAGGAAAGTGCGCGCTGTTCAAAGCCTTCGGCGATGTCGACGCCTTCCCGCTCTGCATCCGCAGCAAGGATGTGGACGAGATCGTACGCACGATCTATCTGATCTCCGGCAGCTTTGGTGGCATCAACCTGGAGGACATCGCCGCACCCCGCTGCTTTGAGATTGAGCGGCGGCTGAAGGAGCTGTGCGATATTCCCGTATTCCATGACGATCAGCACGGGACAGCTGTTGTTGTCGGTGCGGCACTGATCAACGCCCTGAAGGTGGTTAAAAAGGATATCAGTGAAGCGAAATGCGTCATCAACGGAGCCGGAAGCGCCGGTATTGCCATTGGTAAGCACCTGCTGAACCTGGGGGTGAAGCATCTGAAAATGGTAGACCGCTTCGGCATTCTGTGCGAAGGGGAGCCAATGAATCCCGTCCAGGAGGAAATGGCGAAAATCACCAATCCGGAGAGATTCTCCGGCAAGCTGGCGGACGCGATGAAAGGCGCGGATGTATTCATCGGCGTCAGCGCGCCGCACATTGTGACCCGGGATATGATTCGCTCCATGGCGGAAGGCCCGGTCATCTTCCCGATGGCAAACCCTGTGCCGGAAATCGAGCCGGAGGAAGCACTGGCCGCCGGAGCAGCAGTGGTTGGCACCGGTCGCAGCGACCATCCGAACCAGATCAACAATGTGATGTGCTTCCCCGGACTGTTCCGCGGCGCGCTGGACGTCAGAGCGAAGGACATCAATGAAGAGATGAAGCAGGCTGCTTCCTATGCGCTGGCAGGTCTGGTTTCCGACGAAGAACTGAGGAACGATTATATTCTGCCGATGGCCTTTGACAGGCGCATCGGCCCCGCCGTGGCAGCGGCCGTTGCCACGGCGGCCCGCGAGAGCGGCGTCGCCCGGCTCTGATGGATCAGACAGGCTTCTCCTTCTTTTTGCTTTCCATCATTTCATTCAGGATCCGCCACAGCGTGGAGCGGCTGATTCCCAGCTGCCGCGCAGTTTCAGACTGATTGCCCTTGTTTGCGGTCAGCGTCTGTTCGACGACTTTCCGGGTGATCTCCTCCAGCGTCATGCCTGCCGATGACAGAAGGAGTGGAAAGAACCATGTCTGAAATCAGGTATGAACTCGCTCATGTAGGCATCAACGGACAGAATCCAGAGGAAGCGAAGGCCATCGCCACGCTGTTCGCGGAGATCTTCCGTCTGCAGCCCCGGGAAGGCAACAGCTCCACCTTCGCCGGAAACGCGGTGGAAGTCATGAGAACGCCCTATCTCGGAACGCACGGCCATATCGGCATGTATACCGAGGACTGCGAAGCGGCCGTAAAGGATCTGGAATCACACGGCTTTGAAGTGGATATGAGCACCGCCAAATACAAGCCGGACGGAACGCTGAACGCCGTTTATCTGAAGCAGGAAGTCGGCGGTTTTGCTCTCCATATCGTACGCAAACCCTGAGCCCCCTGCCGTGCCGTTCTGCCCTCAGACGTTCTGCAGCGCCATCAGGCCCATACAGATCAGGAACGTTCCGGCCAGCATGGCTGCCAGGGAGACCGGCCACTTTCCCGTCTTATTGAAGCCGTAGAAATCCTCCCACCGCTTTTCTGCCGGGGCATACAGAATTCTGTACAGGTACAGCGGACCGTAAAGCAGGACCGGCAGCAGGCCTAACAGACTCTGCGCAAAACTCATTCCCCGCTTTTCCAGCACGCAGAAAGAAACAATCGCTGCCAGGGGCGTCAGCAGGTGCATGAACAGATCCGGGCCCTTCAGCAAAACCTGCACCCAGTCCTTCCCGACGCTCGGCGCCAGAAAGAAGAATACCGTCAGCATGGTTACGGTGACAGCCGCCGTGCCGATATATTTCAGGATCCAGACCCATTCCGGAACGGAACCCGACAGCGCGGCGACCGCCGTAATCAGCGCGACCGCCGCGCAAAGCACGTTGCTCTGGCAGGTGAAGTACCGGAAGGCCTTCTTCAGGCGCTCCGGCGCCCATGCCCGGTCTTTGCGGGCAAATCCGATCAGCAAAAAGGCTGTGATCAGAAAGATCGCCAGGTTCAGGATCACATCCATCATTCTCCGTTTCTCCCCTTCCCGGCCCCCGCTTACGCGGCATCGGCCGGCTGTTCTTCCGTCGTCAGGTGGAAGTATTCTTCCGCCAGCGCGTCGATCCTGCCGGAATCCTTTTCCCGCCGGATGAAATCATTCACATAGGCCAGCAATTCCTCATTCCCCTTCGGCATCAGGAACCCGAGCTGCCCCTGGGTAAACGGCTCATGAATCAGCGGAGCGGCCAGGCGGGCATCCAGCCCGGTATAAAAGCCGGCCTCCATCACCTCCGTAATCATGACGTCCGCCTCCCCGGAAGCGACCAGCCCGGGGATTTCCTGGTTCACCTCATGAATGATCAGCGTGGCATCCGGCAGATTCTCCCGGGCGAACTTCTCATTGAGGCCGCCCGGGTTTTCCATCACCCGGACCTCCGGCCTGTTGATGGCTTCCAGGCTGATATACTTCTCCGCGTCCTCCCTCCGGCAAAGCACCGTTTTGCCGTTGGTCAGATAGCCTTCCGACATCAGTGCCTGCTCTTTCCGGGCGTCGGTGATCGTAATGCCGCAGACCGCCAGATCAAACTTCCCGGCCAGGGTGTCCTCCATCAGGGTCGGCCAGGATGTTTTCACATACTCGATGGTGACCCCCATCTCCGCCGCGAGATCCCAGACCAGCTCCACATCAAACCCGACATAGATGCCGGCCTCCGGATCCCAGTAGGACATCGGCTGATAATCCCCCGTCATTCCCACGCGCAGGACGCCGCGTTCCCGGATCTCCCGGAGGATCCCCGTCTCCCCTGTTTCCGCCGCGCTGAAGCCGCACAGACTCAGCAGCACGGCCAGTGCCAGTATGAACGAAATCATTCTTTTCATAATGCTGTCGCTCCGATCCCTCTGAAAATTCCGGTAGTATGATAGAGGATAAATCCCCGATCGTCAACCCGGGAAGGAAAACACCCTGCCGGGCTGGCAGGGTGTTTTTGATGCGTTCGGATTATTCCTCGTCGTCGTCTTCGATCTTCGCGTTTGCGATAATCTTCTGGGCTTCGACCTGGGGCACTTCCTCATAGCGCTCAAACCGCATGGAGAAGGAGCCTCTCGCCTGCGTCATGCTGCGCAGGTCGGTAGCGTACTTGAACATCTCCGCCAGGGGCGCTTCCGCCTCCAGCTGCTGCATGCCGTTCACCTGGTTCATACCCATGATGCGGCCGCGGCGCTTGTTCATGTCGCCCATGATATCGCCCATGTACTCGTTCGGAACCAGCACTTCCACGTGCATGATGGGCTCCAGCAGGACGGGGCTGGCATCCATACAGCCCTTCTTGTAGGCGATGCGGGCCGCCGTCTTGAAGGCCATTTCGGAAGAGTCGACCGGATGGTAGGATCCGTCGTACAGCTTCGCGTGCAGATGCACCATCGGGTATCCCGCCAGGACGCCCTTCACGATGTTCTCGCGCAGGCCCTTTTCCACGCTGGGAATGAAGTTCCGCGGAACCACGCCGCCCACGACGGCATCTTCAAACTCGAATTCCGCGTCGCTGTCGGTAATGGGGCTGAACTCGATCCACACATCGCCGAACTGGCCGTGGCCGCCGGTCTGCTTCTTGTGGCGTCCCTGGACCTTCACTGTCTTGCGGATGGTTTCACGGTACGGGATCTTGGGATCCTGCAGCACCGCGTTCGCGCCGAACTTGGAAGCCAGCTTGTTCTTGATCACATCCAGGTGCATTTCGCCCTGACCGCTCAGCTCGGTCTCGGTGGTTTCGGCATTCTTTTCGATCTTAATGGAGGGATCTTCTTCCGCCAGACGGTTCAGGCCGCTGAAGACTTTGTCTTCCTCGCCCTGCTTCGCGGCAAACACGGCCTTGGAGATGCAGGGAGCCGGGAACTCGATCGCCGGATAAACGATCGGATTGCTCGGGTCGCACAGCGTATCGCCGGTGGATGTGATCTGCAGCTTGGCCAGCGCGCCGAGGTCGCCCGCATGGAGCTTCTCCACGTTGGTCTGCTTGTTGCCCTTCATGGAGAAGAGGCCGCCCGCCTTTTCCGTTTTTTCCTTGTTGGCGTTGTACAGGGGGGTGGAGCTTGTCAGCGTACCGGAGAAGATCCGGAACAGGCTCAGCTTGCCGACGAACGGGTCGGCAATCGTCTTGAACACGAGAGCGGAGAAGGGTTCATCATCCTTGCAGGCGCGCTCGATCTCATCGCCGGTCTTCGGGTTCTTGCCCTTCTGGGTCAGGCCTTCATGGCCGGGAGAAGGCAGATACTTGGCGATCAGGTCCAGCGTCCGGGCGATGCCCACGCCGGTCAGGGCGGAACAGGCGACGACAGGAACGATGCTGCCGTCCTTCATGCCCTTGATGAAACCGGCCATAACGTCTTCATGGCTCAGCTCGCCGTTCTCGAAGTACTTCTCCATCAGTTCCTCGTCCGCGGAGGCAGCCTGCTCGGTCAGGTTCTCATAAGCTTCGTTGACTTCGCTTTCCAGATCGGCGGGCATAGGCACTTCGGTGCTCTTCTTGTAGGAGCCTTCGTAGGCTTTCCTCTCCAGAACGTTCACAACGCCCTTGAAGCTGGCGCCCTGCCCCAGGGGCAGCAGGATCGGCACGACGCTGGGGCCGTATTTTTCCCGCAGCTGGGCAACGACCTTTTCAAAATTGGCGTGCTCGCGGTCCATCTGGTTGACCACGAACATACGGCCCAGGTTCGCCTTGCCGGCATTGTCCCAGGCTTTCTCCGCGCCGACGCTCAGGCCGTTCACGCCGCCGACCACGATGACCGCGGTCTCGATCACACGCAGGGGCCCCATCTGCTCGCCGATGAAGTCAAAGTATCCGGGAACGTCGATCACGTTGATCACTTTGCCGGCCCACGGAATGGGCGCGTAGGAAGCACTGATGGAAAAACCGCGCTTTTTCTCTTCGGGATCAAAGTCGGAAACGGTGCTTCCGTCTTCCACCTTGCCCTGGCGGTCGATCATTCCGGCAGCGAAGAGCATCGCCTCGGTCAGCGTGGTCTTGCCCTCGCTGCCATGACCCATGAGGGCGATATTCCGGATGTTGCTCGTTACGAATTCAGCCATTGTAGATTCCTCCAATATTCATTTGATTACCATTATATCCCCTTCGTTCCCTGAATAATGAAGGGAATCATATGCCATGTCAAATTTAATTATACCACATGCCGCGGCTCTTGAAAAGTGATTTTTGTGTTTTCAGGCAAATTTCAGGACGGAATCTCCAGATTCAGCAGTCTTTTCATCCGTTCCAGCTCTTCCTGCGTCCCGCTGGTTTCCAGCTCCACGCAGCCTTCGCCTTCATCCGCCAGCAGCCTGTTCCGCGCCAGCACACGCTTCAGCTGCCGGGCGGTTCCCTCGCTGCCTTCCGTAATGGCGATCCGCTCCGGCAGCATGTTCCGGATGATGCCCTTCAGGAAAACATAATGGGTGCAGCCCAGTACCACCGCGTCGACCTTTCTCAGATCGTATCCGGCAAACAGCTGCTCCAGGTAGGCCCGGGCGCCGTCCCAGTCCTCCTGCTCCACGTGCTCCATCAGCCCGACGCAGGGGACTTTCACGGCGCCTTCCCCGTATTTCTCCATCAGCCTGGCGAACTTTTCCTGCCGCAGCGTCAGCGGCGTCGCCATCACGAGGATGCTCCCGCTCTTCCGGATTTCCGACGCGGGCTTGAGTGCCGGCTCCATCCCGATGACCGGAATCGTCAGCTCCCGCCGCAGCGTCGAGGCCGCGGCGCCTGTCGCCGTATTGCAGGCGATGACCAGCGCCTTGATCCGCCGTTCCAGCAGCTTCCCCGTCACTTCCCGCACCAGCCGGATCACTTCCTCCGTGCTCTTGGTGCCGTAGGGGGCGTTCGCCCGGTCCCCGTAATAGAGGAAATGCTCCTGCGGGAGCAGGCGGACCATGGCCTGCAGGGCGCTGATGCCCCCGACGCCGCTGTCGAAAATACCGATCGGATCCTTTGCCTGATTCATGCCTTTCTCCTGTTTGCCGTCTTTGCCGTATCCTGCTGTCTGCATTTTATCAAATTCCCCTTCTTCTGTAAACCTCATTGTATTTTTCCGCCGTTTCCGCTATGATGGTTCCGGAGACAGATGCGGTTCCTGCCCGGTTTCCTGCCGGACAGGAGGACGGAGGTGATTGATGGTGGAAGAAATTCTGATCGGGGATGTCATTCTTACCCGCAAATCCCATCCCTGCGGCGGCAGCGAGTGGACGGTCATCCGGACCGGTGCCGATATCAAGATCCGCTGCAACACCTGCGGGCGCCTGGTCATGATGGACCGGGAAACCTTCCTGAAGCGGCGGAAGTCCGTTCTTTCCCGTCCGCAGCCCCCGGCGGAAACGCCGGAATGACCCGTTTTCCCTCCTTTCCGCGCGTGAAACTTGCCAATTCTTCCAGCCCTGTGATATACTGACAGGACCTGTTTTGATGATTCGCAGCTTTTTGAGTATTAATGATTTTGAACGAAAGGTCGGTGACCTCTTTGCGTAAAGCCGCGTTCTGGCTGGTTCTGGCGATGCTGCTGGCCGTCTGTGCCGTTGCCCTTGCCGATACGGAATATTCCCTCGCCCCCTGTCCCGGTTCCGTGACGCTGCGGGACAATAAAATCATCCTCACCCGGACGAATCTGGATGATCATGCCGACTATCTTGCCAAGCTCGGCACGTCGAAGGAATCCCTCCTGGAGGACTGGGAGGCCCGCGGCGTCGTGCTGCAGGCCTGGCTGGAGGAGACAAAGCGGAACACCCGCACCTGCCTGGAGATTTCCGTCAACGCTGATGGCGAAGCCCGCCGGTATTATGATGTTGTCAACACAAAGGACCGGCGCCGGGATTACCTCAATGAGGTCAAGTCCTCCCCGGCCTATGCTGATGCCGGTTATTTCTTCACGGAGAAGGTCGACTGGCATCAGTACAAAAACAAGAATTACGCCCTGCGCATGACCTACAAGCGCACAACGGATGCCGGGGTTTACTGGGGCCATATGATCAAGACCGTTGCCCGCGGATACACCGTAGTTCTGGACTACCGGGTCTATGACCGCGGGCTCAGCTCGGGCGACTACGGGGATCTGGCCCGCGCGGTGAATACCCTGGTCTTCACCGACGCTGTCGGTGAGATTCCGGCTGCCCCCGCCGCCTCCGCTGATCCTTCCGCGCCCACGGATTCCCCCGCCGCCGCGGCGACCGCCGCTTTCCTGCAGGTGACCGCGGAGCCTCCGGCAGAGACAAACTCCGATACCTTCTATGTGGAAGGCCGGACGGTTCCCGGGGCCAAGCTCATCGGTGTCCTGATGCGGATCAATTCCGCCACACCCCTGAAGTTCTATGCCGACGCCAATGTGAAAACCGGTTCCTTCCGGATGAAAGTCACGATTCCCGAGGAGAACGTCTGGCTGATGACGCTCAATGTCGAGGTCAATGACAAGATCGTCACCGAGAAGGTTTTCAGCACCACTGTGTACAAAAAGACCATGATTCCCGTCGCCTTTGACGCGCCATTCCCCGAAGCGATAACCGCGGATGAAACGGTGCTCAGCGGCACCACGGAGCGCGGGGTGACCGTCCAGTGCATCGTCACCAACGGCACCACCACCTTTGACAAGACCGTCCGCCCCAACGGCACCGGGCGCTTCTCCTTCAAGATTCCCACCTCTGTGGAGGCGGAATACGACGTGGCCGTCGTCTTCTCCAAACGGAACTTTGATACCAGCCGTTTCACCTTCCGCGGAACCCGGAATCTGACGCAGGATGAGCATATCGCCCGCATGAAGAGCCAGGCCCTCCGTCCTGGATACAACGTCCTGGTGAAAAGCCTGGACCAGTACATCGGCAAAACCCTGGGGTATTCGCTCTGGGTGACCGACATCCGGGATACCGGCAATGAATGGATTGTCACCACCGCCGGCACGAAGAACGGCGACGACTACCGGAACTTCATCATCTTCATGGCTGCCGAGGAACCGTCCTTCGCTGTCGGGGAGCAGCATTTCTTCTACGGCTCCTGTATCGGTTCCTACCAGATCCAGTCGGAGGAAGGAACGGAGTCCTACCCGGCCTGCGACCTGATCTACGCGGAATAAACCGAAATGAATCCTCCATGACAGAAACCGGCTTCATTCTTCTGAAGCCGGTTTCTTGTTTCTGGCGTATTCGCACCATTCCTTCAGGCCGCATTCCGCACACAGCGGCCGCTGCGCCTTGCACACCCTGCGTCCGTGCCAGATCAGCCAGTGATGCGCCTGCCCCCATTTCTCCCGGGGAATCAGCCGCGTCATCTGGCGTTCTGTTTCCTCTACGGTATCCGCTTTGCACAGGCCCAGCCGGTTGCTGACCCGGAAAACGTGCGTATCCACCGCGAATGCCGGAATCCCGAAGGCGTTGAAGAGCACCACGTTGGCCGTCTTCCGCCCGACGCCGGGCAGCGCGGTCAGCTCTTCCATGGTATGCGGCACTTCCCCGCCGTGTTCGTCCCGGATGATCCGGCAGGCCGCGATGATGTTCCCCGCCTTGCTCCGGAACCCGCAGCTTTTCACCATCGGATACAGTTCCTCTTCCGCCGCCGCGGCCATGGCCGTTGCGTCCGGATACTGCGCAAACACCGCCGGCGTCACCTTGTTCACCTGTTTGTCCGTACACTGGGCGCTCAATATCGTCGCCACGAGCATTTCATAGGGATTGGAGAAAACCAGTTCCGCTTTCGCTTCCGGATACAGTTCCTCCAACCCGGCCAGGATCTTCTCCCTGTTCGCTTTTGTCATGGGTTGTTTTCCTCATTCCACGTCATACTGATGTCCAGCCTGATCCGTTCTCCGACGGAATACTCCTTTTTGCCGTCGTCATTCCTGATCGTACTCTTATCCGTCACAGCCGTTCCGGTGCCGATCCGGATCAGCGCGTCATCCTTCGCCGCCTTTGATTTGGAATAGCCGTTCAGCGTGTCCAGATTATACGGTTTCGCGCCTTCCTTTCCCGCTGCCGCCGCTGCTTCCGCTTCCGCGCGCTTCTCTTCAAACTTTTTGGAGTCAATCCGGTAGATGGCCAGATCATAGGTCATTTCTCCGCTTCCGACCGTCGAGCGGGCGCTTTCGATAATCGTCACCGTTTCGTCGGCTTTCAGATTCGGCTGCTGCTCTGTGACCCACTCATTCATCTGCCTGTTCTTCTCAAGGCGTTCCGCGGCCGTATAGGAAGCGCTGAAGGACTTGTTGTTGTAATCATAAATGATATAGCCTGTCATGGAAGCCGCGCCGATCACGAACAGCGTGATCAGCAGAATGATATGCTTTTTCGTATAATCCAGATCCATCTTCCCCGTCACCCGGAACCCGGCCCTGGAAAGCGCCGGAATCATCGTCCGGAACACAATCATCAGGATCACGCCTTCTATGGGCAGCATGACGATATTCTTCACAATGCGGACCCAGACGAAGGGCTGATAGGCGCTGGTGAAAAACAGCTCGTAATACCGGACCATAATCGGCTCTGTCAGCAGGATGTTCACAAACAGATTGACGCAGAATTTGGAAAGGATCAGCCTGACCGGGGTGATATCCGTACTGTACAGGAAAAGGGCGAAGATCAGGGAGCCTGCCATTTCCAGGATGATAAACGGAAAAAAATACACGCCGCTCGGGGCAACCAGGTAGCCGAGCGTATCGGAAATCGCTCCGGAAAGCAGGGCCACCACCGGCCCGTATACCATGGATCCGAAGGCGTTTACAACAAACCCGAACGTGATATTCACATCCGCGGCAATCGGGATTTTCAGCGGTTTCATGGCGATCCGAAGCGCCAGAATCAGCGCCGCGAAAACCAGCGACCGGGTATCCTTCAGCTCCGAAAACGCCTGGTGCCAGTAATCGGCGCTGAACGGCGTCCGGAAATACTTGCGCTGAAAAGTGTTTTTCTGCATGGAAAAAGCCTCCTTCCAATCATCTGTTAACCAGTTGATTCGCAGAGGCTTTCCTGCCGAAAAGCAGCGGGATGCGCATTCCCCACCGCGCGGCTTACGCCGCTTCGTTCCATGACAACTCCCCGTCCATGGACACTTAACGCGGAAAACGCTACTCTGCCTTTACGAATCCTATGACGGAAGATCCGCCCGCCGGGGCTCCCGGCCCGCAGCGGAGGAATCTCCTTCCTGCCTGTTCTCAGCCTTTGGCCTGAATATATCCCTTGCGGCACAGCAGTTCCGCCGTCAGAATGCCGCCGCCGGCGGCGCCGCGGATCGTGTTATGGCTCAGGCACACAAACCGCCAGTCAAAAATCCGATCCTCCCGCAGCCGGCCGATGCTGACGCCAAACCCGTTCTGGAAATCCCGGTCCAGCCGCGTCTGCGGGCGGGACGGATCCTCAAAGTACTGCAGGAAGGGCTTCGGCGCGCTGGGCAGCTCCAGCCGCTGCGCCTCGGTCTCATAATGATTCCAGCGGTCCAGGATCTCTTCCTTCGTTACTTTCTTCGCAAAGTTCACGGAGACGGCCGCCATATGCCCGTCGCTGGCCGCGACCCGCAGGCACTGGGCGCTGATCACGGGCGCCGCGGCGTTCACGATGACTTTGCCGTTTCCTCTGTCTTCCAGATGGCCCCACAGCTTCAGCGGTTCGTTCTCGCTCTTCTCATCTTCCCCGCCGATATAGGGAATCACGTTGTCCACCATTTCCGGCCAGGTTTTGAAAGTCTTGCCGGCGCCGCTGATCGCCTGATAGGTGCATACGCTGACCTGCGTGGGCTCAAAGTCCAGCAACGGCGTCAGGGCGGGCACATAGCTCTGGATGGAGCAGTTCGGCTTCACCGCGATAAATCCGTATTGGCTGCCCAGGCGCTTCCGCTGGGTCTCAATCACTTCCAGATGGGCGGCATTGATCTCCGGCACCACCATCGGAACATCCTCGATGCCCCGGCAGGCACTGTTGTTGCTGACGATCGGAATCTCATGCTTCGCGTAGCTTTCTTCCAGCGCGCGAATCTCATCCTTTTTCATATCCACGGCGCAGAAGCAGAAATCCACCTTTTCGCCCACCGTTTCCAGATCGGACGCGTCCACAATCGTCATGTCCGCGGCGTAATCCGGAATCGGCCAGTCAAAAGCCCAGCGCTCGCCCACCGCTTCCCGGTAGGTTTTCCCCGCGCTCCGGGTGGATGCCGCCAGGCAGGTCACCTTAAACCAGGGATGATCCTTCAGCAGGGAAATAAAACGCTGCCCTACCATGCCGGTTGCGCCGATAATGCCTACGCGATACTGATTCATCTTCTTCATCCTCCCATGTAAGCAAAAAGCCCCTCCATCGGAGCGGCAGGCGGTTTCCCCGCTTTGCTTGATGCATCTTATCATGAAGCGTTTCCCCTGTCAACTTTTCCGGCCTTTCCATACAAGCAAAAAACACACCCGTTCAGAGAAAAACAGGGAGGGCGAAGCGGCGGGATCGGAAGGATTCCGCCCCCGGCGTGTGGAAATCTAACATATCATGATTTCCCGGAGGAATACTGAGATATGAAAAAGCCATTCATTCATTTTACATCCGGCAGGAAGAAAGCCACCGCTGCTCCTGCCCCTGCGACTGCTCCCGCCGCTGCCCCCGCTGCTGCCGCCGTCCCTGCTCCCGAGCGGGTGCGGGATAAGACAAGCCTGCAATTTATCATCCCGCTCGTTCTGTTCTATCTGATCTGCGGCATTCTCCTGATCTGGCTGGATTCCGTGGTCATCGATGTCGCGTCGTATGTGCTCTCGGTATTCCTCGGAGGATTCGGCATCTGGCTGCTGATCCGCTATATCCGGTCGGATACCGCTACGCGCGTCGCGAAAACGGATCTGGCCCTGGGCCTGGGCATGCTCTTCTGCGGCATTATGATCGCGTTTAATCCTGTCTACCTCAGCACCGTGTTTCCCGCCATCTGGGCGCTGTCCCTGATCTTCGGCGGGTTCCTGAAGATCCAGTTCGCCTTCGACGAAAAATGTGTTCAGATCAACCGCTGGTGGCTGATGCTGATCTTTGCGGCCGTTTCACTGGTGATCGGCACGCTGGCTTTCCTCCGTCCGGCTTTCCTCGGGGAAAACCAGAACCTGATCATCGGCATCATGATGCTGGCGGAAGCCGTGCTGGATGTGGTCACCTTTATCCTGATCCATTCCGGCATGAAGAAAATGGGGATCACCCCGGTGAGCGCGCAGCCAGCTGCCGCTCCGCAGGAGGGAACGAAATGAGAAATGAAGCTTTGCAGCAGCTGGTCGACCAGGCGCAGCGCATCGTCTTCTTTGGCGGTGCCGGCGTTTCCACGGAGAGCGGCATCCCCGATTTCCGCAGCGTGGACGGGCTTTATCACCAGAAATATGATTATCCCCCGGAGCAGATTCTTTCCCACACCTTCTTTGTCCGCCGCCCGGAGGAGTTTTTCCGCTTCTACCGGGATAAAATGCTTCCCCTGGACGCGAAACCCAACGCGGCTCATCTGAAGCTGGCCCAGTGGGAGAAGGAAGGAAAGCTGATCGGCGTCGTCACCCAGAACATCGACGGGCTCCACCAGGCCGCCGGCTCGAAGAAGGTTTTCGAGCTCCACGGCAGCATTCACCGCAACTACTGCCAGCAGTGCGGCAAATTCTATCCCCCGGAGTATATCCGGGACAGCCGGGACGAGGTTCCCCGCTGCTCCTGCGGCGGCCGGATCAAGCCCGATGTGGTCCTGTATGAGGAAGGGCTCGACAATGACGTCGTCTCCGGCGCGGTAAATGCCATTTCCAAGGCGGATCTGATGATCGTCGCCGGCACCAGCCTCACCGTCTATCCCGCCGCCGGCCTGCTGCGGTATTTCCGGGGGGCCCACCTGGTCCTCATCAACCGGGACGCCACCCCCATGGACAGTGAGTGCGACCTGGTTCTGCATGAAAAGGTCGGCGAGGTGCTGGGCGCTCTGGCTTGATTTGTTAAAGAAATGTTTCATTTACATTTCAATTCCAAAATGATATAATGACGTATCTATTCGAATGAAGGAGGCGTGTACATCGTGCCTGATTTTTCGAAAGTGACGGAGATCCTGCCCGATCTGGCAGACTATCTCGTTTATTCAGCCATCGCGATCGTAACGCTGATCGGCCTGTTTAAGTGTCTCCTTCCCCTGTGGAGGACGACTTCCGCCCTGCGCCGGGCGATTTCCCGCCTCCAGGCCGAAGCCGGCCAGTCTCCCGACAAGCCTGTCTGGCAGCATGCCGGCTTTGTGGGCAAGCGGCTGCGCGGCACCTGGCTGCGCTTCCTGCAGAACGCAGAGCAGCTGGACCGCCGCGGCCTCCCCACCAATGTGGAGGATTACATCAATGACGACACCGTCACCCACGGCCCCGGCAACGCGACCCTGGCAGAGCTGATCCCCAATCTGCTCACCTCTCTCGGTATCCTGGGCACCTTCATGGGGCTGTCCCGCGGGCTCTCCTCCCTCAACTTTGCCGATTCCGCCCAGCTGGTTCAGGGCATCCCAAACCTGCTGGAAGGGATGCGTTTTGCCTTCGGCACCTCTGTGGCCGGCATCAGCTGCAGCATCATTTTCAACATGCTCAACCGGATCTCCCAGGGCTCCAGCTACCGGGCGATCGATGATTTCGTCACTTCCTTCACCCAGCTGGCGATGTCCCGGCCGCTGGACAATGATGTCCAGATGATTATCCAGAACCAGGACCGCAATTTCATGCTCCAGGGCATCAACGAAACGCTGGTGGACCGCCTGGCCGAGAACGTGGGCCGCAGCATCACCCGCGCGATGACGCCCGTGTCCGACTCGATGGACCGGTTCATCATCGGCGCCACCCGCAACCAGATCGACGGGGTCAACCGCATTGTCGCGCGCTTCCTGGATGAAATGGACCGGAGCATGGGCAATCAGTTCTCCGCCATGGCCACCGCGATGGACGCCGTTACCCAGAACCAGATCATCGCCGCCCGCCAGAGCGGGGAAACCGTCGCCTCCGCCCAGGGAATCGTGGAAAACGCCCGCGCCCTGCAGGAGATGACGAACCATATTCTCGACAAATTCGACACCTATATGGCGCAGATCAACGAGGTCCGGGAACGGGATGAAAACTTCGAGGCCCGCTCCGCGGAAATGCTCACCCAGCTCCGGCAGGAGAACAAGGAGCTGGCTGCCCTGCTGCAGTCCCTGGCAGCGCGGATCGAAGCCCTGACGGCGGACAGCGGCGAGGCCTCCCTCCGGGAGATCCACGCCATCCTGACCTCCATGGAAGATAACGTTGCCTCCATCTCGTCCACCCTGGTCACCCTGGCGAAGGAGGAATAATCATGGCGCGTCAGAGGATTCACAACCAGCGCGCCTCCCGCGGCGGCCAAGGCGGCGCCAGCTGGATCAGCTATTCCGATATGATGGCGGCCCTGCTCCTGATCTTTGTGCTGATCCTGGCCTACAGCCTGTATCAGTATTTCACGATGCTCGAAACCAAAACCCGCGAGCTGGACCAGCAGACCATCGCCCTGAACCTGGCCCAGTCCCAGCTGGATGAGAAGGAGAAAACCCTGATCATCATCCAGGCGGATCTCGATGAGATGCAGGATACCCTGAGTGCCAAGGAATCCGAGCTCAACGCCACCCAGGCCATCCTGATCACTCGCGAGGAGGAACTGGCCTCCCTGCAGGCCGCGCTGTCGCTGAAGCAGAAGGACCTGGATTCCGCCACGCAGCGCCTGGCGGAACAGCAGGAAGCATTGAACTCCCAGGCCCGCCGGATCGATGACCTCATCGGCATCCGGACCACGATGATCCGGGATCTGTCGACCTCCCTCGCCCTGGCCAACATGAAGGCAACGGTCGACCCGAACAACGGCGATATCGTCCTGGACTCCTCGGTCTTCTTCGAGACCGGCAAATCCACCATCAAGGAGGAAGGCCAGGAGCTGCTCAACCGTTTTATTCCGGTATATCTCGATGTTCTCCTCCGGGAGGAATACGCCGACTACCTCGGCGAGATCATCATCGAAGGGCATACCGATTCCCAGGGAACCTATGAGAGCAACCTGAAGCTCAGCCAGGACCGCGCCCTGCAGGTCGCCCTGTACTGCCTGCGGATGCCGTCCTTGACCCGGGATCAGAAACAGAAACTCCAGCAGATCCTGACCGCCAAGGGGCGCAGCTATTCCGACCTGATCCTGGATGAGAACGGCCGGGAAGACGCCGACGCGTCCCGCCGTGTGGAGTTCAAATTCAGCCTGAAGGATTCCGAAATGATCGAGGAAATGAACCGGATCCTGTCCAACCAGGAAGAGTAAACGAATGGAGGATGTCCCGCCGTGAAACCCTTTGCCATCTTCCTTGTCATTCTGGTGCTGGCCGCCATGGGCGGCGTCGGCTACCTCTATTTCACCAGCAACCTGAATGTCGTCTTTGTCGACTGCATCGCGGATGATCCCGTCCTCCGGCAGGATGTCTTTGATTCCCTGAAGACCAGCATCCGGAACGAGTCCTTTATCGGAACCCGCTACCGCCAGGACGAGCTCGGCTCTCCGGAGGAGTACCTTTTCTACACCTGGACGGTCCGGCTGGAGAATCATTCCTTCCTGCCCGTGAACATAGCCGAGATCCAGGTGACCCCCATGGAAGGCGATGTCCTCCGCGTCGGCGATCCCTCGGAGCATACGGTGAGCCCCCGATCCTCCTCCAATCTCTCCGTCACGCTCCTGACCGCCCGCTCGATGCATTCCGTCCGGGAAGCCATTGTTTCCTGGTACGTCTGGGGCCTTCCCTTCTCCACGAGAATCACGCTGAGCCGGTAAACGGCTGAAAATGCGCACAAGATAAAACACACCGGAAACCGGTGTGTTTTATCTTGACCCCAGGGATCCGATGCTCTCGTTTTTTCACCCGCTCTGTAAAGCAGGCTGGTGCCCTGCCGAACGACTCTGCCGTCCCCTGGCGTATAAAACGGGGGCATGACATATCGCTCCTTGGACCCGGGCTCCATTTTTTGAAATGTGGGGAAAACCGAAAAGCTGTCGCGATCCCCAGGAGACCTGTGATTATTATATCGGTTTCTTCCCAGATCGTCAAGCACCTGCCTGTATTCTTTTTGCAATCTCTTCGAGGAAGACCCGGCTCGTCACCGCGTTGGCCTCGCCCTCGTACAGAAGGGCCAGATCTTTTGTCATGGTGCCGCTGTTGATCGTATCCAGCGTGGCTTTCTCCAGCCGGTCGGCAAACGCCTGCAGATCCGTCAGCCCGTCCATCTCGCCGCGCTTGCGCAGCGCTCCGCTCCATGCAAAGATTGTCGCCACCGGGTTGGTACTCGTCTCCTCTCCCTGCAGGTAGCGGTAATAATGCCGCGTCACGGTGCCGTGCGCCGCTTCGTATTCAAACTGCCCGTTCGGGCTGACCAGCACGGACGTCATCATCGCCAGCGATCCGAACGCTGTCGCGATCATGTCGCTCATCACATCGCCGTCATAATTCTTGCAGGCCCAGATGAACCCGCCCTCCGACCGGATCACCCGCGCCACCGCGTCGTCGATCAGGGTGTAGAAGTAGGTAATCCCCGCCTGCTCAAACTTCTGCCGGTATTCCTGCTCATACAGCTCCGCGAAAATATCCTTGAAGCGGTGGTCATAGATTTTGCTGATGGTATCCTTGGTCGAGAACCACAGATCCTGCCGGGTGCTCAGCGCGTACTGGAAGCAGCTGTGGGCAAAGGAAGAAATGGAAGCATCCAGGTTATGCATGCCCTGCAGCACGCCCGCACCCCTAAACTGAAAGACCGGCTGACGGATTTCCTGCCCGTCGTCCCCGGTAAAAACCAGCTCCGCTTTCCCCGCCCCGGGGATCCGGATCTCCGTGTTCCGGTAAACATCACCATAGGCATGACGGGCGATGGTGATCGGCTTTTTCCAGGTCCGCACCGTCGGATGCACCCCGTTGACCAGGATTGGCGCCCGGAAAACCGTCCCGTCCAGAATGGCCCGGATGGTCCCATTCGGGCTCTTCCACATCTCCTTCAGCTGATATTCCTCCACCCGCTGGGCGTTGGGCGTAATCGTGGCGCATTTCACCGCCACGCCGTACTTCTCCGCAGCGTTCGCGCTGTCGATGGTCACCTGGTCCCCGGTTTCATCCCGGTGCTTCAGCCCCAGGTCATAGTACTCCGTTCGGAGATCCACAAAAGGCTCAATCAGCATCTCCTTGATCCAGCCCCACAGAATTCGGGTCATCTCGTCCCCGTCCATCTCCACCAGCGGTGTTGTCATCCGGATCTTGCTCATTTCAAAGCCGTCCTCCTTTGTATACAAAAAAACTCACCGGAAAGGATTGTACCCTTCCCGGCGAGTGATTTCCAGTTCTTTCCGGAAAAACAACACAGAAACAACCGCGCTATTTCTGAACCCGCAGTTCCCTGTCCAGCTGTTCCATGGCGGCGGAGTCCGGCTCCGGCGTCGGCGTGGCAAAGTATTCCAGGTGCTGATAGTCGTCCTGCGAGAAATAACCCTCATAATCCGGATCGCCTTCATCCTCCGGCGCGAGGCCGGAGCCTTCCCGGCGGCCGTCCTGCCCGACGATCAGGCCGGTTCCGTCCCAGGTCCCCGCCATCGGAAACACCAGCGTCATCTGGATCCAGTTCACCCCGTCGTGATACTGATTCGGATAATAGGCGTAGTAAACCCGCGGAACGGTGCCGTTCATTTCCTCCACCGGCTCCAGAAAGGAGTTGTCCGGCGTCCCCAGCGCCCGGTCCGCCCGGTCCTTCGGGATGCGGAGCGCATCCTCCATGGTCATCCCGTCGCCGTAGAGCGCTTTCAGAAAGCTGGCCGCGATCAGCGGAAAGCGGCTGACATCGCTGACCCGCAGCTGCAGCGTCAGCAGCGTTTCCGGCGACAGCTTTACGGTGATTTCCACGCTCTCCGGCATCTCCGCGTCCGGCTCCGCGGTAATGCCCATGACCGCGAACCCCGAATACATCTCAAACAGGCTGTTGACCGGCATCTCCCCGCCTTCCGTCAGGAGCCGGTTTGCCTGCTCGGTATAGCGTTTCAGCATCTTCTGCCCTTCCGTATCCTGCTTCCATGCCATCTCCGCGGTTCCGCCCGCCGGAATCAGCAGGGCCAGGATTATCAGAAGGATCCCCAGGCGTCTTACCATTTGATATCCTCGTCCTCAGCTTTTTCCCGCTGCAGTTCCGTCGCCCGACGGATCAGCTCCACGGCCCCTTCAATCCCCACCGCGCCGGTGTCCACGCACAGGTGATAGTTGTTCACATCGCCCCAGGTACCCGTCGCGTAATAGTTATAGTAGGTCGACCGCTGCTTGTCCGCCTTGCGGATGGTTTCCTCTGCTTTCATCGGATCCAGCCCGTACAGCCGGGTGATCCGTTTCACGCGGGTCTCCATATCCGCCTTCACAAAAACGTTCAGCACATTCCGGTGATCCCGCAGCACATAATCGGCGCACCGGCCGACAATGACGCACGGCCCTTCATCCGCGATTCGCCGGATCGTGTCAAACTGGGCCAGGAAGATCCGCTGGTTCAGCGGCATTTCCAGGTACATGCTTCCCGGATCCATCCGGCCCTGGATGCCCCCGATCATCGTGAAGAAGGATTTCTTCTCCTGCTTTTCATCGTAGGTCTC
Organism: uncultured Clostridia bacterium; assembly: GCA_947166385.1. GTDB lineage: Bacteria > Bacillota > Clostridia > Christensenellales > Aristaeellaceae > Aristaeella. The sequence goes on from CAMVEB010000001.1 coordinate 331,542, forward strand.
CATGACTTCCTGGCAGATCCCGCTGTCCTTGGAAGCTTCGGCCAGCAACTCCTTGTCATAAAAGGAAATATTCATGACCTCTGCCAGCTTTTTCGCCACTTCCCGTCCGCCGCTTCCGTACTGTCTGCCAACGGTGATAATCGGATCGAACTTCATGCAAAATCTTCCTTTCTCTCCTGAAGTTTTGTCCGGCCGTACGCCTGTTTTCCTCTCCTGTTTGATATAATTCGCCTTCTTCCGGCTTTTTTCCTGCTTTCGCGCCTTGTCTTTCTGTGCCTTTCGTGGTATCCTTTTTTCAACTTTTTGACCGCGCTGCTGTGCGGTTTTCCGGAGGTCCTATGAGAACGCCTGTGAATGGCCGCACCCTGCGGCAGCATTTTACCTATAACTGGTGGAAATATCTTCTTGTCATCGCCTGCGGCATCTTCCTGGTCGATCTGCTGTTCACCGTTACCGCTCCGCGTACGCCGGATGACAAGAAGGTGGAATTCTATGTTTACGGCTATGCCGATATAGACAGGGTTTCCGCCTATATGGAAAAGGTCCGGGAGCAGGAAATGCCCGGCATGCAGGAGATGATCGCCAACCAGATCCTGCCTGACAATTCCTACGGTCCCATGCAGCTGATCACCTATCTCGCCGCCGGCGAAGGCGATCTGTACCTGCTTCCCCGGGAGGAATTCCTCTCCGTTTCATCGGACGGGGCGTTCGTCGCGCTGGAAGATGACCAGGAGCTGATGGATTTCTTTACGGCCCGCGGCCTGGATCTGCGCCGCGGCTGGCGGACCGACAGCAACGGGGAAACCCACCTGGTCGGCATCCCGGAATCCTTCCTTCCCGGGCTCGCCGCCTACTGCCAGGCAGGCGACGGGGACGGATTCCTGTGCATCCCGCCCAACGGCGGCAATATTGAGAATACGCTCACCTTCCTTCACATCCTCTGCCGCGATATGATCACGGCCCCGGAACCGGCGCCCGAGACAGAGAAAGCGGAGAGTTCAGACTGAACTCCTCGCTTTTTTTATGCCGTCATGCGTCCGTGTGATCATGGGCCAGCCTTCCTCCGGGCTGTCGCCGTGCGCCTCCCAGACGATGAGCCCGCCCAGGCCGTGCCCGGCGATATAGGCCAGCTTCGCCTCCAGGGAAGCGGCATTCTCATAGGTATGGAAAGTCAGATATCCGGAAGAGGAAGGATCATCATTCCACAGCCAGGCGGCCTCCGCTTCCCGATCATACCCGGCATGCCAGCCGGGCACCCCCTCCGGAACAGCGGCCCGTTCCAGGCGGATCAGGTCATGCCAGCGCAGATCCCCGTCGCTCAGGCTTCGGGCGGCGCAGCCAACCGGATTCGGTACGATTTCCTGCAGCTTCCAGCTGTGGCCGTACAGCGGGGATCCGATCGCGATCTTTGCCGCGGGCACGCCCTGCGCCATCAGGTATTGCACCGCGGTATCCGCCGAGTGCTCCCCGTACAGGGGCGTATGATGGCCGGTGCGGTCCTCCCAGGGGCCGGTCAGGTCATAGGTCATCAGGTTGATCCGGTCCACAAACGGATGCAGCGCCGCGTAATCCTGCCGGGAAAGAGCCGAAACCAAGCCGCCCGCGCACACGGTCAGCGTCCGCCGTCCGGGGCCAAAGCGTCCGTCCAGGGCTTCCCTGAGCTCTTTCAGAAACAGGGGATAGTTGATCCAGTCATCCCCCGCCACCGGGTTCCCCTCATTGCCGGCCCCGGCCGGCCGGGCGATACCAGGGTATTCCCAGTCGATATCCAGACCCGTAAAGAAGGGATAAGCCTCCAGCACCTCCAGGCAGCTCCGGATGAAGGAGGCGCGGTTTTCCTCCGTTCGCGCCATTTCGGAAAAATACCCGCAGTCGGTCCACCCGCCGACAGACAGGAGAATGCTCCGGCCCGGGTACCGTCTCGCACATTCCGCATACTGGGCAAAATGCGCCCGGGGATCCTCCGGATCCGTATCCGCCTGATGATCGGTGGAAACGAGGGCAAAGCCGCCGTTGATCGGAGCGACCTTCCAGAAGGCATGATTGATCCCGTCCAGCCGGTCCCATGGCAGGCAGCAGACCTGATTTCTGGAATCGGTATGGATATTCCAGTTCGGAAAATAGACTGTGATCACCGTTCTTCCCTACCCTTCCACCAGCACATCGATCTCCGCTTCGTCCGGCTCCTGAAACAGCGTTTCCACCTTGCGGAGGAGGCCCTCATCCACATAGTAGGCGGTCGGATCCTGAGGATCCTGCTGCCCGTTGCGGCCCCGGATCCTTCTCTGCCATTCCTCTTCGCCGATCCGCAGGTAATGCATCTCATTTGCGATTCCGTCGTGATCCCGGTAGAAGGCCCGGATCCGTTCCCGCTGTTCCCGGGTCCACAGCCCCCAGTCCAGGATCACATCCGATCCGCCCCGGAGGATCTCCAGCGACAGGTTCAGCAGGTACCGCTCCGTCCTGCGGACATATTCATCATGCATCTCCCCCGCCCCCTCCGGAAACAGGATCAGCATGAGATCGTCGATGGACAGGATCACCCCGCCGTTCTTCTCCCGCAGGCGCGCGGCATAGGTGCTCTTTCCGCAGCAGATCTTCCCGCAGGTCATGATGACTTTTGCCATAGGCTTTCCTCCGTTCTTCCGCACATCGGTGCTTGACAAGAGGACGGGAACATCTTCCCGTCCTCTCCGATTATTCGCTCTTTATTCTCCCCGCAGGCCTTTGGCAAGAGCGTCCGCCAGTTCCTTTTCCTGCTCGGTAAAGCGCCGGGCCGGGTCATACCAGACCGGGGCCGCGATTTTGAACAGATGGTTTTTCCGGTCAATATGCACCGGGTACATCTTCAGCGCCCGCCCGCTGGACCGGTACCAGAGCTCTCCCAGCCGCAGCCATCCCGTATTGATCCATTCATGGTGGCTCAGCCATCCGCTGGGCTGCTCCGGGAAGACCACCAGCGCTTCCTCCTTCTGCAGGACGCGCACGCTCTGGCGCAGGGTCAGCATGATCCGCTGATCATGGTAGACCGGCACATACGGAACGCTCCGCAGGATCGGCGGCAGGATCGCCGCCGCGATATACGGCACCGTCACATTCAGAACCGGCTCAAAGAAACTGCCCGGTTTCCACCAGTAGTCCTGCCGGACATAGGCCGGGACTTTCTTCGCCTCCAGCACTCCGTCGTTGATCCAAGGATGGCACTTCTCCCGCAGCGGAAATTTCACCATCATGTCCACCGGGCCGATGGCCCCGACGTGGTTCACCACGAACACGCAGGGCCCGTCCTCATAGGGCTTCTCCCATTCCGTTTTCATCGGCCGGGAGAAAACCCGGATCAGGCTGCCGGCAATCCGATAAAACCGCTTACCCACTCTGCGTCCCTGCTTTCCTGTCGATTAGTTGCTTCGGGAATAGTTCGGCGCTTCCTTCGTGATCGAGATATCATGCGGATGGCTTTCCGCCAGGCCCGCGCCGGTGATCCGGATAAACTCGCTGTTCTTCCGCAGATCGTCCAGCGTCTTCGCGCCGCAGTAGCCCATGCCGCTGCGCAGGCCGCCGACCATCTGGAAGATGGTATCCGCCAGCGTTCCCTTGTACGGCACGCGGCCTTCTACGCCTTCCGGCACCAGCTTCTTCTGGCCTTCCTGGAAGTACCGGTCCTTGGACCCGACCGCCATCGCGCTCAGGCTGCCCATGCCGCGGTAAACCTTGAAGGAACGGCCCTGGTAGATTTCCATCGCTCCGGGAGACTCCTCCGTGCCCGCCAGCAGGCTGCCCAGCATGACGCAGCTGCCGCCCGCCGCCAGGGCCTTCGTGATATCGCCGGAATACTTGATACCGCCGTCCGCGATGACGCGGATACCGTACTTGTCCGCTTCCTCCGCGCAGTCCGCGATCGCGGTGATCTGCGGCACGCCGATGCCGGCCACGACCCGCGTCGTACAGATGGAACCGGGGCCGATGCCGACCTTCACCGCGTCCACACCGGCGCTGATCAGGTCGTGGGTCGCCTTTGCCGTCGCCACATTCCCGGCGAAGAGCGTGATATCCGGATATTTGTTCCGGATCTTCTCCACCTGCTTCAGCACGCCCAGGCTGTGCCCGTGCGCCGTGTCGATATTGATGACATCGACTTTCGCATCCAGCAGCGCGTCAATCCGCTCGAAGACATCGTTCGTCACGCCCACCGCCGCGCCGCACAGCAGCCGGCCGTTGGCATCCTTGGCGCTGTTGGGATACTTGGAAGTTTTCTCTATATCCTTGATCGTGATCAGGCCGCGCAGGTTGCCCTCGCCGTCCACGATCGGCAGTTTCTCAATCCGGTGCTTCGCCAGGATCTCCTTGGCGGCCTCCAGGGTGGTCCCTTCCGGGGCGGTGATCAGGTTCTCACTGGTCATCACTTCGCCGATCGGACGGGAATAATCCGTTTCAAACCGAAGATCCCGGTTGGTCAGGATGCCGACAAGCTTCCCGTTCCGGGTGATGGGCACACCGCTGATCCGGTAACGGCTCATCAGCTCCTCCGCGTCGCTGATCAGGTTCTCCGGACTGAGGAAGAAAGGATCGGTAATCACGCCGTGCTCGCTGCGCTTGACCTTATCCACCTGGGCCGCCTGCTCCTCGATCGTCATATTCTTATGGATGATCCCCAGTCCGCCTTCCCGGGCCATGGCAATCGCCATCCGGCTGTCCGTCACGGTATCCATCGCGGCGGAAAGGATCGGGATATTCAGCGTGATGTTCCTGGCCAGCTGAACAGAGAGATCCACATCCCGCGGGAGCACCTCGCTCCTGGCAGGCACCAGCAGCACATCGTCAAAAGTCAGCCCTTCTCTGATCCGGTCTTGCAGCATTCCTTTTCATCCCCCTTTACCTATATTAAGAGTTATGTTATCAAACTTCCAAACCCCTGTCAATCCTTCTTTCCGGCCTTTTCCGCAAAGGAAAAGGGGCTTCCCGCGGGAAGTCCCCTGATTCCACCGTTTTCCGTCTGTCAGTTTTTGCTGTCGCCGAGGATCTCCAGCAGCCGGATAAACAGATTCGCGATATCCATGTAAATATCCAGCGCGGAAGCCACGGCGTTTTTGATCGTCTTCGGATACTGCTGGGAACGGTACAGATCGTATCCCAGGTACAGGCTGAACAGCCCGGCGGCAATCCAGCTGCTCCAGATCTGCCGTACATGGAAGATCAGCATCAGCACTTCGCAAAAAACCAGCGCCAGCAGAACCACGCTCAGCGCTCCGCCGATTTTCACAAAGAACTGCGGGAAGACGATCACGGTGGCCGTTATCCCGACCGTGATCAGCAGCGTGTAAAGGAAGGCCTGGGTCACCGGCGCCGCGGTCATTCCGCCGTAAGCTTCCACAATGGTGGCAATCACGATCCCGAACGGAACGACCACCAGGTTGTAGCCGAGGAAGCTGATCAGCGGGCTTTTAGCCTTCGTCGTGATCACCATTCCGATGATCACCAGCATCAGATAGCCGATCAGGAACACCGTGGGGCTCATATTCGGGAACAGGTTGGTATAGGGTCCAACCTTCCAGCAGAGGATATAGTTGATCAGCAGCCCCCACAGGAGCACCGCGCCGATCACGCCGTTATACGCCTGGGCGGAAATGATCTGGGACGGATCGACGATTTCCCTGATCCGGGCTTCCCGGGCTTTCCTGCCGATCACCATCCCGCCGGTGGTTACCGCCTTCATGGTGCCGGAGGCCGCCTGTGCGGTCTGTGCGCTCTGCAGCGCTGCTCCGCAGGAGGAGCATTGGGTTGCCTGATCCGGGTTTTCTGCCTGGCAGTGCGGACATCTCATCTGTTTTTTCCTTCTTTCTTTCAGTTTCTTTCAAAAATCTGTTATTTTACATCCCGTTTGTCAAAAACGCTGATGGACAGCGACAGGAATATGCCGATCGTCACCGCTGACGACAGGATGGCCCGCAGGGTATCCGGCTTCCCCTCGCGCAGCAGCACATCCGGCATATAGGGTGCGATCGTGAAGGTCGGCTGGTTCAGCAGCATCCGCAGCCCGGAATCAATCGCGGTGTACAGCAGCTCCATGGCGGGAATTCCAAGCAGGACCGCCAGCACCACGCCGGCAGACTTGCTGCGGAGGCTGGACGATACCAGCAGCAGGATCGAGCAGAGGCTCTGCAGCAGGAGCAGCCTCAGCAGGAACATGAGAACCGCGGAAACAAGGCTCCCCTCCGTCACCATCCGCTGGAAGATCATGGATCCGATGAGCTGACCGACCAGGGCCGTCAGCATGAAAATCAGGTTATGCTCAATGACCGCCAGGAAACGGGACAGGATCGAAAACCCGCGTTTGGGCATCTGACCGGCAATATTCTTGATATAGCCGTTTTCCATGTCCGCGTAAAAGAAAAACGCGGCAGACAGCAGGCACAGCATAATGATGAGGGCCGTCAAAGGATTGCCGATCAGCTCGTAGAGGTTGAAGGTCGCCGGGAAAACATCCGTCACCTCGGAAGACAGGGATTTGGCCAGATTCAGCATCACATAGGCGAGCGGCACATATCCCAGCGAAATCAGGAACGCCAGCCCCAGGCAGATCCAGAATCCTTTTACTTTGCGCATCCGGTACTGGTCCATCCGAATCAGATTACCCATTGTGCTCGCCTCCTCCCGTCACGCCCAGATAGTAATCCTCCAGGGAGACCGTCTGCAGATGGATCTCCCGAAGGGCGATGCCCGCATTCACAATGGCCCGGGACATCCCGGCGGTATCATCCAGATGGTCCGACACCCGCAGGGTGCCGTCCGGTTCCGTGATGACCTCCCCGATACCGATGTCCCGGAGCGCTTTCAGGGTGGCATCATGGTCGTCCGTGCGGATCACAACATACTGCCCGCAGCGACGGTGGAGCTCTTCAGCGGTGAACTCATCGAGAAGCGAACCTTCATTGATAATCCCGAAGCTGTCCGCCACCTTGGCCAGCTCGTCCAGGATGTGGCTGGAAATCATGATGGTGATCCCCTTCTCATCCCGCAGCCGGACCAGCATCTGGCGGACTTCGGCGATTCCCTGCGGATCCAGGCCGTTGATCGGCTCATCCAGAATCAGGATTTTCGGATCGCCCACCAATGCCAGCCCGATGCCGAGCCGCTGCCGCATGCCCAGCGAATAGGCGCCCGCCGGCTTTTTCATATCGGTGTTTTCGAGCCCGACGGTTTTCAGCATCTCCTCCACATATCCCTTCGGACGGATACCGGCGCCAATGCATTTGATCTTCAGATTCTCATAGGCGGATAGCTTCGGATAGATGCCGGGATACTCGATCAGCACGCCGACATTTTTCAGCATCTTCCCCATCTCGTAGCCCGTCTTGCCAAAGAGCGAATAGGTGCCCGAAGTCGGCGCGGACAGGCCGCTGATCATACGCATGATTGTCGTCTTGCCGGCGCCGTTCCGGCCGATCAGGCCGTAGATCTGGCCTTCCACGATATGCAGATTGATATCCCTGGCCGCGTCCTTGTTGCCGTATCGCTTTGTGAGGCCCTGGGTTTCCAGAATATATTCCATGGTCCCTTTCTCCTTCTTTCCGATCTTTCTTCTTCCCCGGCAGGCGGCCCGAACCCCGGAAAGAGCCCGCCGCCGATCCGCATAATCAGTCAGTTCGGAATGATCGCCGGGCGATTATATCACGTTCTTCCCCTGTCTATCAAGTCGTGCGGCATTCGGCTCCCCGCCAGGAATCGTCCTCCGAAAAAATGGAGGACAGCCGATCCGGCTGCCCCCAACACTTCATTATTTCTTTTCTACCAGGTAATCATTGCCCATATACCCGGTTTTCCCTTTGACCGATACCCGCGACCAGTATCTCCCCTTCTTCAGGATGGTGACTTTTGTGCCGACCCGGTAGGAGCCGAGCACTTCACTGTCGGAATTCGGCTCGGCGCGGAGATTCAGCCTCGTCCCGGAAGGGGTCCAGACATACATCGTTTTCCCGTCCGGGTCAGCCATCTCCTCCCGCTCGGTCTTGGTGTAGAGGTACTTGGTCATCATGTACCCTTCCTGCCCTCGCACCCGAACCTTGCACCATTCAACACCCTTCTTCAGGATTTTGACCTCCGTCCCTTTCGGGAAAGCGTCCAGCACCGTCGCCTTTGTGGATGGCGCTGCCCGCAGACGAACAAGATTGCTCCCCCGGATCTTCCTGGTCTCCGCCACCGCGGATACGATCCCGCACACCAGCACCAGGCACAGGACAGCGGCAAGGATCCGTCTGCATCTCATGGATATCATCATCAAGGTCTCATCCTTTCTCACATTTGGCCGCATCCGGCTATACCCCATATATAGATCATGTATTTAGGTTATTATACAACATCCGCAGCCGGAGCACAAGCTCTTTTTTTATCAGTAAATCCCGCGGCATCCGTGCTGTCAGCGGTCAATACTCCCCCGATTCATCGCCGTAATAGAGATTATAGACCGCGCTCTCCGGCACCCATACCCGGTGGTTCCCGTTGAACCCGTCATCCTCGTACCAGAATTCCACATCCACATATCCGTTTTCCCGGCCGAAAATATTCCCGACAGCACTCCGGTTAATCGAAAAGCCTGCCTTGGCATAGTCTCCGCCGGGGCCGAAATACGTATCGGACGTAGGCCTGATATCACACGCGCAGATGGGCATTTCCTCCTTCACCCGGTTCAGATCCACATCCACCCGCTTCTCCCCGGTCCACACCCGGTAGCGGCTCTTCGTGCCATTCCGGAAATCCACCTGCACCCACCAGACGTCCCGGACGTTTTTCTTCTTCAGGACGCGGACCGTCTGATCCTGCCAGGTATCGATAAAGAAGGTTCCGGGTTCCTCATATTCATTGCCGGGACCCGAGCGGGTTGCCAGCCGCATCTTCAGGCCAACCCCGGTTATATCAGCCCGGCTTTCATAGACCGTTGCTCCCTTGATTTCCTCCGGAGGCATCGCGATTTCCGCCGGGGCGTTCTGCACCAGCATGACCTCCGACATGCAGACATCGTTCGGGAAGGCGGAACCTTTATAGATCGAAAGCGGGGTGATCCTGACCCCTGCCACATAAAGGTGCTGCCCGATATCCAGACGAACCCAGTCCTCCCGGCTGTCCGGCAGCGTGAATTCCAGCCCGTCCTCGAAAATGTTTGTGTTGGTATAGATGAACTCCACCCGGATTTTTTTCAGCCTGGCGTTGAGGGGATACTGATCCTTTCCCTTGTCGTTATAAGCCCAGAATCCGTTTTTAATCCAGATCTCGTCCACCGTTACGTCATCTTTGCTCAGCAGGAGCGTAATCCACGCTTTTTTCATCTTTTTGGCGGAAAACTGCCAGCAGGTGCTCTCATCCCCATCCACCGCTTTCAGCGGAGACCAGAGATCGGGATTCTTCTTGTTGGCGATAAAGGTATTGGCCTGCGCATCCATCAGCCTTATTTTTACTTTGTCGGATTCCCCCGGAATCTGCTCCAGCTCCGGATCCACCTTGATCCCGATATCCGCCGGCGCCGACATGCCCGTATCCGTGCCGATCGCGGATGTCTCCGGCCTTGGGGCAGCGCAGTTGGGGCAGTAGTTCCCGGTATTCCCGGTCTGTCCGCACTTCGGGCAGGTCCAGGTGCCGTCCGGCCTGGGGGCCGCGCAATTGAAGCAATAATTGCCGGTATTCCCCCGCTGCCCGCAGGACAGGCATGTCCATCCCCCGTTCTCCGCGATAACAAGGCCCGGCAGCAGCATGAGCGCAAGAATCAACACAAACAGTTTTTTCATCATCCCCGGTATCTCCCTTCTGTCTGGTCCGTCTGTCTCTTCCCGCATTCCGGAACCGACCGTTTCGGAATGATTTTCTGATCATCTGTTTTATGAACGCCGGATTTATCCTCTGTTTGTTATTATACCGTATCCGGAAGAAGGTTTTCAAGACTGAAACGGAAAGAAACAGAGCGCTGAAGAAACGCTTATTCCGATCGCGAAAGATTTCATTCCGATCGTGAACGATTTGATTTGACTTTCCCCTTTCCCTGTGGTATGATACCATCCGTTGAGTGCCCGTAGCTCAGCTGGATAGAGTGTCAGACTCCGACTCTGAAGGTCACAGGTTCGAATCCTGCCGGGCATACAGACCCGCAAGCGTTGATTTGTAAGCGTTTGCGGGTTTTCTTATGCGTAGAAACAGCCGCCCTGAAAGGCGGCTGACGGCTATTAGGATGCCCACAGGGCAAGAAGGATATGAAGATGAATAACAATATGCAGGAACTGAATCTGGACGAAATGGAAATGGTGAACGGTGGATTTGACTGGCGGAAGTCGGTCCTTGGCGGATTCTTCGGCAGCATGGGCGGCGCCGCGGTGGGCGGCCTGGCCATGTTGGCCGGAGGCCCGATCGGAATCGGCGTGCTGGCGGGCGCTCTGATCGTTGGCGGCGGCGCTGCCGCGATCGCCGGTGTGTGCGGTGACGACTAAAATATCCGCGGTAACACTTTATCTCCTTTATTCCCGGACTGCTTCGGCAGCCCGGGTTTCATTTTCCCTGCGAATCCGGATCAGCTCCATGATATCCAGGAGATCGTCGAGAGTATAGGTGCCGTCCCAGAGCTCATGCTGCTGCAGACTTACAATATGCTCAATCATCCGCAAAGTGTTCCCGCGCATGGAAGGTCTTGCAGATCGTTTGATAGTTCCCAAATACAGTCAGCTTATCGCCGGCTTCAAACACAGTATCCGCCCCGGCGGGCGTCGGCTTTCCGCCCGGATGTTCCACCAGCATAACGAGGATACCGGTCTCCGCGCGCAGCTGGGTCCCTGCCAGGCTGATCCCCTGATATTCTTCCGGAATATGGCGGAGCGTGACCTGGACAATGGATTCGGTACCGATGTTGTCCACCAGCATGACAGCGTTGAATGCTTCCTTGCGGTCAAAAGCACGATCCGCAAGACGTCGGAGAATATTATCTCTCCAGGCGTGGATTTTCGGCACCCGCATAAAAATAAAGATCAGGGCAACTGTGCTCAGCGGAATCAGAAAACCGAAAGCTTTATGCCTGACGTCTAAGGCTTTCATGGATAAAAACACGTTGATGAACGCGGATACAATGGTGACATTGAACACATATCCAAAGAGCATGGTAACCCGCGCCAGTCTGCGGCGCCGGCGGGAAGACAGGATGATTTCGCTTTCCCTCGTAGTAAACCCGGTACCTGTCAGCAACGAGATCACCTGAAAGCGCGCTTTGTCATCCGGCAGCCCTGTCAGGCGGAAGAAAAATGTGAACAGTTCCGTAATCACCCAGTACAGAAGGATGATCACGGAGAAGAGCAGCAGGGCAAGATAGATGTTCATGCAGGGTTCCTCCTGTTCCTATGCGCTTTTCAGAGCAACCGTATAGGAATTCTTTTCAGGCAGTGGAAATTCCTGCCTGCATCTGCCGGCAGGAACAAAGCCGGTTTTTTTCTGTTGGTTTTTATGCTATGATTGGAGGACAGTGACAGGATCGTCATCGTGGAACTTTGTGACTCTGATGACAGGAGGTACCCTGATTCGATATGAAAGTCATCATCATCAACGGCCCTATGGGCGTTGGAAAAACAGCAACCGGAAAGCTCATCGCTGAAAAGAATCCGGGTACCGCCTTCGTCGACGGCGATTGGTGCATGGATCTTCATCCTTTTGTCGGAAACCGCGAAACGAAAGCCATGGCAGTTGATAATATTCTCCATATGATCAGCAACTATCAGCATTGTTCTGAATGCAAAATGGTCGTGGTTGTCTGGCTGATGGACGATCAGTGGGTACTCCGGAGCATGATGGATGGACTCGATGCCCTGCGGGCAGAAGTAAAAAGCGTCACCCTGGTATGTGATCAGGAAAGCCTGATCAGCCGGTGGAAGAATGATCACAGCTGCGAATGGCGAACAGATCAATGGCTTGATATCAGTCTGAAGTCGCTGCCCCGCTTTGCATCGATGGAAAACACCATTGACACCAGCAGATTGTCGGTTGACCGTGTCGCAGACATGATTTTGCAGTAATCAGGGAGCATGATTCCACAAAAGTGAACTTTGAAACAGAGCGTCTGATCATCCATCCGCTTGTTCCGGACAATGCGGAGGCGTCATTTCGCCGGTGCGGTAATCCGAATGCAGGAAGAGGATACGAGTCAGTTCTGCGTCATCCCACAATATAACGGGCAAGCTCCAGCGCAATATCGAAATGGCCCGGATCATGCTGAGTCCCTTTTTTCTGATTCTTCTCTTTTCTGGCATCCCACGTGGGGGCATCCAGAAGGTCTCCGCTGGTGAAGAAGAAATACACATTCAGGCCCCTGAAATCACACATAGCCTGAACCGCCGCGCACTCCATTTCAATGGAGATACAGCCTTCGCTTTTCCGCTTTTCAAAATTGCCTCTTGTTTCCCGATGAACGGCGTCTGTGGTCCAGGTTTTCCCCTGAATATACGGAAGACCTGCTTGCTCCATAAATGCTGCGACAGTGTCGCTGTTCCTGATCGTGATGTAATCTGATGCCGGGGCATAATGGTAGGAAGTCCCCTCATCGCGATAAGCTGCCGTGGGAACCATGACTCTGCCTCTGGCAATCTCCTTGTTCAGGCAGCCGCTTCCGCCAAACACCACATATTTGTCCGTATCGATCAGGGACAGCGTATCCTCCATATCCGCCACACAGCCCGGCGCGCCCACATAGGACATATACACCGCGAATTCTCTGCCTTCATAAGCGAATCCGTAAACCGGATTCGCTCCGTTGGAGGAATAAAGATCTCCGATTTTTGAACAGTCAAACTGTTCCAGAACATACTGCAGGATCTCCCGGGAGAAAGTCAGGATGCAGGCATCCACCTTTTTCGCATTTTCATTGCGCCATACCTTGATGATTTCTTCCGTATTGCTGTCAAAAGTATCTGTAATCATATTGCCACCTCGCCATTGTCGGAAAATATCGAGCCTCGGTTTTATGATTCGATGCGGATCACAGGGAATCCTTTGAATTTTGCCGCATATGCTGTATACTATGGTTATCACTTTGGAGATCTTCCGTGTCTTTCTCAGCTGCGAACCCATCAACATACCGGTTCAACAAACCGGATCAGGGAGGGTATGATCATGCTGAAAAAACTCATCACGCTTTTCCTCGTCATGATTTTCCTGCCCATTGGGGCGTCCGCCTGTACGGCCATCTATGCCGGATCAGGAATGACAGCGGACGGGAGCACCATATTCGGGCGGGTGGAGGATTATTTCTCCGACGAGGGATGGCCCAAGCTCTTTGACGTTGTGCCTGAAGGCGTCCATCAGGCCGGCGAGGTCTATACAGGATGCTTTGGCTTCACCTGGACCTTTACCCATGACAGCTATGGATACACAGCATTCTGCGACAACAATTCCCTGGGCGTCTGCCCTGACTGTCAGGGAACGCACGCACATACCCCCTACCAGGCGGCCGGGACAAACAGCAGGGGCGTCACCGTGACGGCTACGGAAACCCTTTGTGCGAACGAAGCTGTCACCGCAGTGGATCCGTTCCATAATTCCACCGGAATCGAGGAGGCGGAGATTCCCACGATCCTGCTCAGCGAGGCGTCCACAGCCCGTGAAGCAGTGATGCTTCTGGCATCCATTTTTGCAGCCGACGGCGCGAACGCCGGCAGCGGTGTTTTCGTCGGAGATGCCGACGAGGTCTGGTATATCGAGAGCATGAGCGGCAGACAGTATATCGCGGTTCGCCTGAACGCGGACATGGTTTTCATCTGTCCGAACATTTCAGCCATCGGTCTGATTGATCTGAATGATACGGAAAATGTAATTGCGTCGGACAGGCTGATTGAAACCGCTTTGGAAGCGGGGACTTTTGTCGGAGATGCCGCGGCGCGGAGAATCGACTATGCCGCGTCCTATGACAAAGCTCCGGATTCAACCTATCATCGGCTGGCCGCGGGGCTGAATTTTCTGGCAGGAAAGCGCCTGTATCCCGCGGAACTGACACAGGACGGCATCGACGGAAACGCATTCAGAATTTCCAATGTGGACGCGGAAGGAAGGACCGTGGCTCCGTATACCAACATCCTGCCGGAGAAGCAGCTCAGCATCCGCGATGTGATGGCCTTCGTCCAGCAAACGCCGATCAGCAGCAGCAGGAACCTCGAGACCCATCTCTTCCAGATTGCAGATTCTTCGAAAACCGGCACCGTGGAATGGGTCTCCATGGCGGATCCCCGTACCAGCGTTTTTATCCCGTATCTTCCCATGGAAACAGAAGAAGTCTTTGCCCCCTTCCATACGGCAACCGGTATGCCGGACCTGGTGGAAGAAAAACCTTCCGAGGGGCTGTGCTACGCCATGGAAAATGGAGGCTGGGGCATCTATCCGGAAAACTGGAAGGATTCATGGTACTGGGTGTTCACCCGGCTGGAGCATATCGCCAGGGGCGATGAAAAAGCGGCAGCCGCGATCCGGGAGGCCATGGATGAGCTGCAGAATGAAATCTGCGCTTCCGGCTTGATCGGGAACGCGGTCGCGGAGAAAGCCTGGAATACGGCCATGAATCTTCTGAATGAATTTGGAAAGTAAGACTTGATTGCGCAACAGAATCCCGATCTGTCTTACTGGTGATCCTCGCTCTTTCTGATCCTGTGCGTCTTGCCGTCGCTGCCGAGATAGGTGTTCTCGCCGGAATACGGTTTCAGCTTTCCGGAGGAGATCATTTCGATGACAACCTCAGCAATCGCCGGGTCAAACTGGGTGCCGGAGCAGCGTTTAAACTCTCCGATAATCACATCCAGCGAGAACGGCTCCTTGTAGACACGCTTGGACGCCATGGCGTCGAAGCAGTCAGCGCAGCAGATGATTCTGACGATGAACGGGATGTTTTCGCCGCTGAGGCCTTCGGGATAGCCGGCTCCGTCAAAACGCTCGTGATGGGATTTTGCGCCTTCCACAATCTGCGGGATGGTGGAGATGCCTTTCAGGATCGCAGCTCCGCGGGTGGTATGGCTCTTCATCACCTTGAACTCCTCATCGGTCAGCCTGCCCGGCTTGTTCAGGATGCTGTCGGGAATGGCGATCTTGCCGATATCGTGCAGCAGGGCGATATAGTAAATATTGTCGAGCTCATCCGCCTGCATTCCCATGCTTTCCGCAATCTGTCTGGAATAGTACCCGACGCGGATGGAATGGCCGTTCGTGTATTCGTCCTTGGCGTCGATGGTCCGGGCAATGGCTTGGATCGACTCCAGCGTGATGTTCTTGTATTCCAGCTGACGCTTCAGAGACTGCTTTGTCTTGAAGCGAATGATCAGGAACGAAATCAGCGACAGTAGCGCGCCCGCAAACAACAGGACAAGAACCCAGAACCACCACTGCTCATGGAACTGCTTATCCTTCTCCAGATGGATCAGAACCCGGTTGGACTCCTGGCCGTATTCGTCCGTCACATAGAAATGGAAATCGTAGCTTCCGCCGGGAAGATTTGTGTAGTATATGCTCCAGTTATCGTCCGTATAGCTCGTGTAATCCGTGTCTATCCCATCCAGCTTGTAATAGGCCGTATAGCCGTTGTTCGGCAGGAATCCGAGGACGGAAAGATTGAAGCCCACACGGGATACATCCTTCCCCAGCCTGATACTCTCCCCGTAGGTATGCACCCCGTCAAGATCGACAGAGGACAGCGCAACCCGGACCGGAACATGGACATCCCTTGTGATGTTCAGCTTGTAGACATAAATGCAGAAAACGCTTTTTCATCCTTCTCATCCAGCCTGTCAGGGCTCCTTTTCGTTGTGCTGCGTCTGTTCCGTCGGGCTTCCGGGCCTTTGCTCCCGATTCGGATCAGGCAGAGACGTTCCCCTTGAAAGCCGTACTTTTAATAGTACAACAGATTGCGGAAAAATGGAATAGGCTGCGGAGAGGACGCTCAGGATTTTTTCTGCACCGGAACCGCGCCGGAGGTGAACCGGCGGGCAGCACAGCTAAAGGAGGATCTATATGGATTTAACTTGCCTGTTCGTCAACATCATAATGGCTGTGACTGTAAAACCGGCCGCGCAGACGGTCAGCAGCGTGGAGCTGCCAAATGCCTGAAGCGCCGCGCCTGCCAGGACGGAAGCAATCGGGATCATTCCCTGTGAGCAGATGCTCAGGAGACTGCTCACCTTGCTGAGCTTGTCTCTTTCCACCCTGCTTTGTATCGTTGTGCTGAGCGGGATGTTGATAAACGAGAGCAGAAAGCCCACCGCAAGGCATCCGGCGCAGAACAGCAATAAGAATCCGTTGATTGAGACGCCGCGATCCACAAACCACCAGTATCCGGCTGCCAGTACAATCATCACCCCCGAAAACACACAGAGTCTTACGGCCACCTTGTGCCCGCATTTTTCCTCCTGCTTCCTCGCGCTGAGAATCGCGGCTCCGATCAGGGAACTGGCGCCGATACAGACGCTGAACACAGACGACCATAATTCGGGTTTCAGCAAGCTGCTGAAGAGATAGGACGGAGCGGATTGCAGATCGGTTTTAATAAAATATGGTATAAAATTCCCCGTTGCGGGCGTGATGAAGAAATTGATGAACAGGACAGAGCCCATGATGGCCAGGAGCGCCTTCTGGCTCTTCAGATACCGAATGCCCTCCTTCATGTCCGAAACAGCAAGCCTGAGCGTGATAGGTTCCGGAGAAGGCGTATGCTCATAGCGAATCATCATTTCCGAGATGCCGGAGATGATAAAGCAAACGCCTACCGCCAGAAAGAGCACATTCAGCGGCAGCGCCGCATACAGCAAACCCGCCAGCACAACACCGAGGATTGTTTCCAGGGAGTTCTTGATGGAAAAATAAGCGTTCGCCTGCTGCAGCTGCTCGGATTCCACAATGTTTGGCAGCATCGCTCCCGCGGCAGGGGTGAAGATGCCGCTGACGATATTTCCCAGAATGCCGAGAACAAACAGGATCACGATATGCGCTGTCGGCGATGGCAGAATCATCATAAATACCGTCGCCAGTACGATGATCCCGCCCTTGATATAATCGCAGACATACATGATTTTTGCTTTATTGACCCGATCTCCCAGAACACCGCCAACCGGCGTGAACAGCAGCATCGCCGCTCCGCACAGGGCAAGATACACCCCCTGCAGGAAAGCGTTGTTTCCGCTGATTTCCAGGATGTAGAAACCGACCGCGAAATTGTACAGAAGCGCACCCAGTTCTGACACCAGCGCTCCCAGAAATATCAGGCGGTAATTCCTGTTCGCAAATACATTGACAGTTTTATTCTCATTGGTCATCACGGATCATCTCCTTCCATCTTTGGGACAATTCCTGATTCCCCAACATGTTCAGGAATGTCTCGACGCTGTCGGCCGCTGTTGCTCCCAGACCATCGATCAGAACGACTTCATTGTGAAACGCAGGAAAGCTGAGCGTCTGTATTCCATAATCAGGCGAGGCATCAAACAGCCGGACTCCTGTATTGACTTCGCTCAGGTACGCTGTTGTCTTTTCCATATCCCCTTCCAGTGAACAGATATGCGCCATCATGGCGAGCAAGATGACCATGAGTTTATCGGTGAAATCAGCCTTTTTCCCTTCTTTCAGCGGGGACAGGAAGTCAATAACGCCGGACAGCAATTTTCTTGCGGAATCATAATTCCCCTGTGAAGACAAAACAATCGCATGACCTACAACCGAATTAACCAGACCGATCGTACTCCGCAGTATTGCCTTTGCAAGGAATGGCTCCGATTCATCCGTTCTCTTCAGATACAATGCCAGCACAATGCCAATTGCATCGCTGAAAATTCCCCCCGCATTGTTCCTTTTCAGCAGCTCGACGCTTTTTTCCCGTTCGTCCAGATGCATATATGCATTTGCCATCTCGCCGATAATTGTCTGCTCACTGATTTCCGGATCATGATTCTGCGGGATCAGCCGTCTGGCCTGCTCAAACAGTTCCAGCGCCCGTCTGGTTTCAGAATGGTCTTTACTCCCCACCCCGAAGAAGGCATATACCTGAGCGCAGCCATGAACCACCTCAAAAGAATTCGGATACTTTTTGAGCGCTTTTTCCGCTTCCGACAGCGCCTCGGGATTCCTGACGCGACAGTATTCCGTCAATCGCTGTTCGATTGCGGACACGCTGTTGTCTTTCATCCGGTACCCCAGAAGCGCATCCATGGAGGTATCGAAAAAATCAGCAATTTCAACCATCATGCCAAGTTCCGGTATGGATTGCCCCGATTCCCATTTGTACACGGCGCCGACGGTTACGCCCAGGGCTTCGGCAAGCTGATCCTGGGTAAGCCTTCGTTCTTTCCGAAAAGCGCGGATGTTCTCGGCAAGCGTCAATTTCATCTCTTCTGACCTCCGGATTCATGATTCGGCTTTATTATATTCTGAAACAGAAGTGAAGGGAAGACATTACCAATACCAATAAGAAAAAACTTTTACATACTGTCAGTATGGATCATCGATTCCCGGGCAAACGACAAGAATCCCGGGCGGGATGAGGAATGCTGATCGAATGCATCAGAGAAATAAGGCTGATGCGAGTGGCCAATGTTTACTTCATCCACCAGGTTTTCCTGTGGTCGTAAACATTCACCCCGGACTGCAGGTATCTGATCAGGATTTCCGCGCAGGCACGGCTGTCGCTGTCAGCCTTGTGATGATCCAGCCCGATCTGGTAATAGCTGCACATCTCATTCAGCCGATGGCTGATCTCCGGCAGAATTTTCCTGCCGATCTGAACGGTGCAGATATAGGAAGCTCTCGTCTTCCAAGAGATGCCATAGTCATTCAGGCACTTCTTCAGGACGCCCAGATCAAAAGGAGCGTTGTGCGCGACAAGAACCCCGCTGGACATCATCTGTTTGATCCCCGGCCACAACTGTCCGAAGGTCGGCGCGGCGGCAACGGTCTCCGCGCTGATTCCTGTCAGCTCCGTATTGAAGGAATCAAACGGCTCCTCCGGATTCACATAGCTGAAGAATTCCTCTGTGACAGCACCGTGATCCACAACCGTGATGCCAATGGCGCTCATGCGGTCGTTCCTGGCGTTGGGCGTCTCCACATCAAAACAGATAAAGCGATTGCTGCGGATTCCCACCTGCGCGATCCCGCCGGCAGGACTGTCTGTCACCCTTCCGGACAGCCTCTCCGCCAGCAGGGTATTCCGCCTGTCCACCGTCTGGTTTTTGACGCAGTAAGCGACAGCCTTTTTCTGGCCAACCAGCACCAGTGCCTTCCTGGCTCTGGTGACGCCGGTATACAGAAGATTACGCTGCAGCATGGCAAAATGGGTCATCATCACCGGCATGACGACGATGGGATATTCCGCTCCCTGGGCCTTATGGACGGTTGTCGCGTATGCCAGAACAATCTCATCCAGTTCGGCCGCGTCATACGCGACACGGCGGTCATCAAAAAGGATCGTCACGGTCCTCTCATCCATGTCGATTCCCTGAATGGTTCCTATATCGCCGTTGAAGACTTCCTTATCATAGTTATTCCGGATCTGCATGACCTTGTCCCCTGGCCGGAACGCACAGCCGGCCCGGTGCAGTTCCGGGGCAGCATTCCCCTGCCTGTCGGTCACAGACGGATTGATGGCCGCCTGCAGCGCCTGATTCAGATTTGCCGCGCCGACCACTCCGCGCTGCATCGGCGTAAGCACCTGGATGAGCTGCGGAGAAACGCCGTAAAACTTCGGCAGCCGGTTCCGCACCAGATCAACAATCAACGAAGCCGCCTTCTCCGGTTCCTCCGCGCTCTGGAAGAAGAAATCGGTTCCTTTTCCGTTCGACAGGTCAGGATACTCCCCATGGTTGATTTTGTGGGCATTGGTGATAATCCTGCTGGACGCGGCCTGCCTGAAAATCTTTGTCAGCGTGACAACCGGGAAGACAGCGCTTTCGATGAGATCCCGCAGGACGTTCCCGGCGCCGACGGACGGCAGCTGATCCACATCGCCAACCAGAATGACGCGCATGGAATCCGGCACAGCCCGCAGAAGGGCGTACATCAGCATCGCGTCCACCATCGAGCATTCATCAACAATCAGGACATCGCCTTCCAGCGGATGATCCTCTTTCCTTTTGTAGCCCTCCGGCGGTTTGAACTCCAGCAGGCGGTGAATGGTCTTTGCCTCCATGCTGGTGACTTCGGAAAGGCGCTTTGCCGCGCGGCCGGTCGGCGCGGCAAGCAGGATCTTCATGCCTGCGAAAGAACGGATCATCCCCATGGTCGTGGTGCTCTTGCCTGTCCCCGGGCCACCTGTCAGAATCAGAATCTTGCTTGTTCTCGCCGCCTGGATGGCCTGGAGCTGAACTTCGTCATATTCCAACCCGTTAGCCATCTGCATCTGCCTGCCGACCGGCTTTGCCGGGGCGGTTTCGCTGATCTTTCTCAGTCTTTTGCATATGCCGATCTCGGAATAAAAGAACGGCGGGAGATAAATCGCATCCTCCTCGCTGTCAGGGATCCGGACAATGATCACATCCTCCGCCTGGATCATCTCATTCAGCGCGTCGGTCAGAAGATCCGTGCTGACATCAAGCAGCGTTGATCCCGTTTCGATCAGCTGTTCTCTTTCCGCATAGCAGTGGCCTTCCTCTGCCAGCTTGTTCAGCGTGTACATCAGGCCGCTGCGCAGCCTGTCATACCTGTCTTTCCCAAAGCCCAGTTTTGCCGCGATCGTATCCGCCGTTTTGAATCCGATACCCCAGATATCATCCGCGAGGCGGTATGGATTCTCACGAACGATATCGATGCTTTCCGGCCCGTAGTGCCTGTATATTTTTGTGGCGTGCGCCGTGCTGACATCATGTCCCTGCAGGAAGAGCATGATGTTCCTGATCTCTTTCTGCTCCGCCCACGATTTTTTGATACTCTCCACCCTGACCTTCCCGATGCCGGGAACCCGGATCAGATCGTCAGGTCTGTCTTCAATGACTGTTAACGTATCAGCGCCGAATTCCCGCACAATGCGCCTGGCAAACATCGGCCCGATGCCCTTCACCAGCCCGGAACCAAGATATTTCTCGATGCCGTAAACGGTCGCCGGCAGGGTTTCTTCGAAGGTGTCCATGGAAAACTGCCGCCCGTATCTGGCATCCATGCGCCATTCCCCGGTCATGGAAAGGACAGAGCCCACGTGAACATCCGGCATCGCGCCAACGACTGTAATGAGATCCTGACAGTCCTCGGCGCTGCACCTGATGACAGAATATCCGTTCTGCTCATTCCGGTATGTGATCCGTTCAACAACGCAGCGCAGCCGTTCCATATTCCATCACCCCGCTTTCTGCCAGATTTCCCGTTGAGTATATCATGATCAAGGGGAAAAAGGTAGAACCAATGTTTTTGTTCGTTTCCCGGCCACTGCCGGGCGAACAGAAAAAAAGACTGCCGCCCGCGGTGGACGGCAATCCGAACTGGACGATCTCCCGGAAATCGGTGGGATCTTCATGAACAATCACCCTCATTGAAACTTTGCGTCCTTGCTGATCCCCTTCTTCGTCAGGAGCTTTTTATAGGTTTTCATCAAACCCCTGGGGCATGTGACAGTCGGCGCAGTGCCTGCATTTGTAAAAGCCTCCGCGCCAATCGTCTTATTTGTCAGCCTTTTCGTCTTAATGACGATTTTATCCAATTTGAAACAGGCGAAGAATGCTCTGTAGCCAATATTCTTAACTTTTTTTCCAATCATCAGTGTATTCAAGGCCGAGCAGCCCTCAAATGCTCCGGAACCGATGCTGGTTACACTGGAAGGAATGTCAATACGCTGTAAAGCGAGACAGCATCCGAACGCACCGTTGGCTATGATTTTCACCTTTGATGGAATTGTAAACTTCGTCAAATGGACACTAAATGAAAATGCATATTCGCCAATTCTGGTCAGCTTACTATTCTTCGGAATCCTGACTTCCGTCGTAGCGGCGTTAAGAAAAGCTCCATTCCCAATACTGGTCACTTCATATCCAATCACTATTTTTTTCACTGGATCGTTCAGCCATGGCGGAAAATCTCTTTGTTATAGTCCACCATGTCTCCGGATCCGGAAATGGTTAATACCCCCTGATCAGACAGCTTCCATGTGAGATTATCCCCATCCTTGCCACAGGTTCCGGATTTCTCTGCCGCGGATACAGCACAGATGATGCTCAGTGAGAGAATCATCAGGACTACGAACCACAGTTTTTTCCGCATATCATCTGCCCCTCTCATTTCGGATAACGGCTTTTGCACTTTTCCCTTAAATTGGTAAATTATAGCAGAATATGTCATATTCTGTAAAGAGAAAAATAAATCTATGGCAGATGCCGCGAGACGCCAAGCAACCATTTTGCAACACCATCTTCTTCATTGCTTTCGATGACACCTGTCGCAATCGCTTTCAATTCGTCGACCGCATTTTCCACCGCATAGCATTCGTCTGAGATTTCAAACATCGGGATATCGTTGATGGCATCCCCGAAGGAAATCACCCGGCTGCATCCCCACATTTCCTTCAGCTTCAGGATCGCGTTCGCCTTGGATGCCTTCGCCGGCATGATCTCACACCAGTATTCCGGGCGATACAGTTCCTGCTGCAGCGTGCATCGAAAACGGAGATCACCGGAAAACAGATCATATACCGGCTGCAGTTCATCTTTTTCACCGATACAGGTATAGTAAAATATGTTGCCCTGATACAGCGAATCCGGATCATGGACAGCCCTGAACCGCCTGTCTCCCCTTCTGTTGTTCAGATATCTGCGAATCCCGTCATTTTCATGCTGCGGAATCCAGGATACCTTTTCCACACCGCTGATAAAAGAATAAACAAGGGGACTGATCCGGTACCTGTCCAGGATCTCTCTGACCCTGCTTCTTTCGTCATCCGTAAATCCTTCCCCGGACAGAATTTCCCCGGTAGAAGGCTGAATAATAAACGCGCCGTTATAGGCAATCACCGGAATCTTTGTGCTCAGCCCTTCGGTGACCCTGGAGGCGGATACCAGGGATCTGGCTGTCGCATAGGTGAACAGCAAACCTTTGTCTACCAGTTCGTTAATGACGCGGACGCTGAACGGACTGATACGATCCTGCCTGTTCAGCAATGTCCCGTCAAGATCCGTGACATACAGTTCCTTCATGATTCAGTGCCTCTTCTGATCCGATCTAGCTCAGCTGCATAGATGCAAAATCAGATAGTGTCCTCCTTTTTGTCATACGGTTCAACCGGATTTTTCCACACGAAGGGGCAGCTGGCTTGGAACATTTCTACGTTCAATGATCAAAACCCTTTTCCTGCCATGACTTATACCGAAGGCTCACACTGCTCATTGACCACGCGCCGTCCCCCCGGATGACCGATCCCCGAAGAAGACTGGTCAAGACTCCATTCAGATGATATACTTTGTATCGCGCAGAAACAGCGGAACAAAAGCGCAGAAAGAAGGGAGAATGATGCCGCTGACACCGGTTTCTTTTCTGATTGTCTGCCCGCTTCTGTTTCTCGCGGGCCTTGTTGATGCGATCGGCGGCGGCGGTGGATTGATTTCTCTGCCCGCCTATCTCCTAACGGGACTTCCGATCCATCAGGCCATTGCCACAAACAAGCTGTCGTCTTCATGCGGAACTTCCCTCTCCACTTTCCGTTTTTTTCGGCATGGACTGATTAATCTGAAACTGGCGGTTCCGTCTGTCGTTGCTGCGCTTGTGGGCTCTTCGCTGGGTGCGCACCTGTCCCTGCTGATCAGCGAACAGATCATGAAATACGTTCTGTTCGCGGTTTTGCCCATTGCTGCCTTTTTTGTTCTCAACCGTCATCTGTTCAAAGATCACAGCGAAGGGGCCGTTTTCGACAGAAGGACATTGATCATCTGTATTCTTTCGGCATTCATCATCGGCGGTTATGACGGATTCTACGGGCCCGGTACGGGAACTTTCCTGATCATCGCCTTTACTGTTTTTGCAGGAATGTCTGTTTCCGCATCCAATGCGCAGGCAAAAGTCATCAATCTGACATCCAATCTTTCGTCCCTGGTGGTCTTCCTGTTGAACGGACAGGTTGTTTTCCTGCTGGGGCTTGCCGGAGCCCTCTGCAATATGGCCGGAAATTATGTAGGATCAGGATTGGCACTCTCCAACGGAGCAAAGATTGTGCGCCCGGTGATTGTGATCGTATTGGTGTTGCTGTTTTTGAAGATTCTCTTTGGATTCTGAACTCACCGGGGGGATTTAAAACCGAACTTCATCAGACTTTTTTTCATACTTCCGGGCCAAATTGTACTTCGGATCGTCTTCCGGAAAGTGTATGGTCGGAACATTCGCCATCATGGCAGCCTTCATCGCCTGCAGCTCCGGATTCGGCGCCGCTTTCACGGCGGTGTGTTTCTATGTTTTCCGCTGATGCAGTTCTGCTTTCCGGGCCTCAACCCTGGCGTGAATGGCGTTCAGCTTCTGCTCATGTTCCGCTCTGCGCGCTTCCATCCTGGCATGGATCGCGATGATCCTCTGCTCCCGTTCCGCCCTGCGGCTCTCCCGGATTGCCAGCTTTCTTTCCCAGTTCATACTTCCTCCCTGGCAGCAGTCATCCGATTCTTTCGATATACACGGAAAAGAAGAATCGAATCGGTCATATCCCTGACCGTGAAAACAATATACAGTGTCCGGAATAAAGAATACAGATCCAAAGCAGAAAAATACGGCAGGTTATTCCTCCCCCGGTCCTATTTTTGTTCCCTGTTTTTTCCCGGGAAACGAGGCGGATGTGAGGGGTAAAGAGAGAAAACCCCGGACCGCGGAATGGCGGGCCGGGGGTGTTGTGTGAGGGAGAGGTTACTTCCAGGCGAAAATGGGGGTATGAGCTGTTTTGGGGGTAATAATGCCACATAAAAAAAGAATTGCCATCGAAAGCAAAACGTTTCAACAGCAATAGTTATATTTTAGTTATATTTTGGCGAAAATCAGCCAGATTTTGGCTTCTGAGATTTCCAGTTTATGGCAACAAAAAAGCCCCGGAGCCATTGATACAACGTCCCTGGAGCTGGTGGAGCTGATAGCCAGATTCGAACTGGCGACCTCATCCTTACCAAGGATGCGCTC
>CAMVEB010000002.1 GCA_947166385.1 uncultured Clostridia bacterium
TGAAAATGGCCCTTTATTCCCGACGCAAAATGGCCCTTTTCACCCGACGCTAACAGCAAGATGGATTCACAGCTATGCGAACCCATCACAAAGCCTTGATAGGCTGATAATACCACAGGAGGGACGAAAATGAAATCCATTTTTGAAGAACACGGCGGAAAGTACATTCAGTGCGGTGACTACCTGATTCCGGATCTTGGCCTAACCGAGCAAGAGTAAAAACCTCTCGGAAAGTACGGGAGAATACGCCGGGAGTATCTGGAAAAGAACCGGACTGGCCTGTACACAAGAATGATCCTGGACGGAACCCTTATGGAACACCTTCATGAGATTGATGAAACCTGTCAGAAACGTCTGGATCAGATGATCCCACAGATGGCAGAAGCAGAAGGTATTACAGAAAGCCTGAAAGCGAAAGATCCGAGATTCTGGGTCGGAAGAATGAACACATTGCATGTATGTGCGGAAGAAATTCTATTCAATGAACTGATTTGCAATTAACATTGTTACATCCTTGCCAATTACACCCAGCAAGGATTTTTCATTGACTTCAAGCACTTGCCTCGATACACTAAGAATAACAACATATAAAATCAACTTTACGGAGAGGATGCCATGAAGAAAGAGAGAGTAAGCAAAGTTAAAAACTTTATGAAAGGTTCCTTATTTGTACAGTCTTGTAGAATTGGTTTTGTTTTATTCCTTTTATTGTTTTTTTTGTTTGCATTTATTCCACATAACACTTATTTTTCTGCAAACATAGAGACAAATCAAATCAATATTGACAAATGCTTATAGAAAAGGTTGACATTGATTCATCAAAAGTAATATGTGAAAGTAACAGCTTTGGAAGAATAATGATAGAAAAAACATTTGAAATCAATGAAGTGCAATTTGGCCATGATGCTCAGTTGAGTTTTTCATTTATTGAGCTTAAGCCAATAAGTAACAATAGATTTATTCGCATTGAGCCAGATAATTCTGATGATAGTGATATATCATGCAGATTATTATTCAGACAGCGAATAATAAACGAAGATCTTCCGAGAACGGACTATATCAAGAGTATGGAAAATAATAGTCATGACATGAAACTGTGTTAGCGTCGGGCAAAAAAAGCCACTACGGGTCGGGCGAAAAGTGCCATTTTGCGTCGGGCGAAAAAAGCCACAAATAGTCGGACGAAAAGAGCCAATCTCAGATGATAAACAGGCGATCTCCTTTGTTTGCAAGCACGCCGACGTGTTTACGGCGGCGTCAGTCTGATGATTTCAGCAGATGATTTCATCGGGAACGGCACATTCCATCCGACTGAAATTGGTCGTTTTCACCCGACTGAAAATGGTTGTTTTCACCCGACGCTAACAACTGTCCATAGGTGACACATTGTTTATTCACAATAAAACTTCTTTCTGTCTTGTTATAGAGGGCTATGAAATAAAAGTCAGGACACCATATGGACAAACTGAATTTGATGGAAAAACAATAATGCGATTAACTAATGGCGCATATCTTTCAGAATTTGATAGATTCGAATTCATGAACCCAATTATCAATGATTTGGAGATCAGTAGTATAAGCGAATGCGTCTTGCGCGGAACGGGTGACATTGCTGTTCATTATAATCCTGAACCGAACTGTTATTCTATTCAAACACAAGAGTTAAACATGTACAGTAGCAATAGTTCAGTTTCGGTAACAATCAAGAGTGCAAACGGCAAATATCTCTTATCTTGCCTGGGTTATGCAAACACGCTCAAACTGTCTGGCAACAGTCTTATACCTTCATTGTTCAACTTAATAAAGGAAAACGTATATCTAGCGCCAACGCTCATTGTTACAATGATCGGAGGAGCAATAACTCTAATTAAAATATACAAAGAAAGCAACGAATCAAAACGAAAAACAAGGTTATTCCCCAAAAGATGAATCTAAACAATACAGGCAACAAGCAAAACAAGAAAAAGCAGGTATTGTTCCCTCGCCAACATGCAATTCCGGCGAGGGATTTTTTATTTTGTTCCCGTTGACAGTCCAATCCTGCCAGCATACAATTTGAAGGAACACTTCGCGGATAATGCTTTGCACGATAACAACCGGAGGATGATCAATGCTCAACGCCAATGAATATGATACCCAGCATCATGGCAGTCATGACGTCAGCAATGAAGAATACCGGCAGATGCGGTCAGCTGAGGATGATGACTATAAACCGGTGCTTGAAAAGAAAGCATCCAAAGCTAAAAAGGCAGAGTCTGATCCGGATGACGGTTATACCTATCCTGATCCAACCACTATAGACCCTGATAAATATGACGAACAGCACCGACGCATTATTTATGAAACAGATGGAAAAAGCGGGAGATTCATTATCCCGAATACCAGTTATCTGAAATGGTTACCGCTGTTTTATTTCATTCCCCAGCAACTGATTCCCGACAAGGAACTGCTGAAAATCCCGCGTAATATGAAGCTGATGCTGAAAGACCTGGATCATACGGAACTGGTTGTGGAAGATCGCTTCCTGTTGGTTGTTATGGATATCTACAGCAGCGCCATATGGAGATGCCTCAAGGTTCCGGATGGAAAAGGCGGTTATAAGAAGATTCCGGGCAGTTGGAACAATTACTCCGGGGATTTTCCAATGTGGAGAATGGCATATATGATTGCCACCCATTTTATCCATCTGTTCGATGAGATTCTCAACCTGAATATACCTTTCCTGTTCTCCTTGCCGGAAAAGCAGCCTTTCCCCTGGGTGCCTCTCGCACTGTTTATCGCGACGGTTGAAAAAATGACAGACAAAGCGGTGAAGGATCTGGATCTTCAGCCGAGCATTGATACCGTATGGAATAACCGCCAGCCGGAAGATTATGATGGTTTCAGTCAGAAACGAACAGATTTCCTTCGCACATGGAATCATAACCGGAACCATCCACATTATTCTGTCGAGCAGATGAATGCGGAGCAGAGCTGACTGATCCCAAACAAGCTGTTGAACAGGAAGTTGTTGAAAAGAGGAATATCGAAGAGTTCAAAGCCAGTCTTTCTGAAAAAGACAAACGCATTCTGGAAATGCGCATGCAGGGAGTTAAACTGGAAGATATTGCAAAAGCCGTTGGTTATCAGACACCCAGCACCGCAAAAAAACGAATCGACAGGGTGGCAGAAGCCTATGAAAGGTTTATCAATCCCCCGCCTGACGAGGATGGAATCCCGATAGACGAGGCATAATTGACAGGACCTGAAAAAAAGATAAATTTTTTCGCTTGCCTGGAAAAAAACGGCCTTCCCCATGCCCTTGTATAGTGAAGGGGCAAAAAACAGACGGATTGGACCCGACCCAGCCGATCATTCGATCATTCTGACGCAGCCATGAAAGCCATGGCTGTTTTTTGTATGCCTTTAAATATGTTGGGATCTCAGATCCCGGAAAGGAGGAACCATGCCCAGGGAGCTTTTGGAAGTACTGCCGGATGTACTGGATGCCGGTCAGCTGGCGGAAGTGCTGCATCTTTCCCGCAGTGGAGCATATAACCTGCTGAACAAGCCGGATTTCCCTACGCTTCACGTCGGCGGGAAAAAGATGGTTGTGAAACAGGCATTGATTGAGTGGATGCATCGGAATACGAATGCACCGAAGAACTGAAAGGGGATATCGTAAATGCTATATCTGAATCTACCCCTCAGGGAACCAACTGAAAACGAAAGGAGGCGAAGGGCCGTATGCCGAAGGCATATAAGAGCGCCGGTACGTTTACCCGACGGATCGGCAGTACCACCTACAGGGTAGTCGTCCACTATTGCCCGGACGAAAAAGAAAACTTCGAAAGCAAGGTAAGCCGAATGATTCGGAATGACCTTGCTTTTTTTGATACTGAAACTGAAAACGGCTTTCAAAACGGCGGTATCTGTGATATGATGACCATGCCACAGATGAGCCGTTCAGCCTGAAAGGAGCGCCTATGAAAAACAGGCAGACGGATCATATGATTACGGCGCTGTATGAGCGCCTCTCCCGGGATGACGATGTCTCAGGAGAAAGCAATTCCATCGTCAATCAGAAACGGTATCTTGAAAGCTATGCTTCCGAGCACGGGTTTGATCATTGTGTCCACTATACCGATGACGGGTACAGCAGAAAGCCTCTTATCAGGCACGGATCAAGGCCGGCATTCCCACAACCAATATGGTGATCTACGGGTATAAGAAAGATCCTGAGAAGAAACACCATTGGCTGATCGATGAGGAAGCGGCTTCTGTTGTACGGCTGATTTATCAGATGTCTGTCAATGGATACGGTCCCGCGGTCATAGCCGCAAAGCTCAGGGACATGAAGATCGAGTGCCCGTCAGTGTATCAGGCGAAGCACGGAATCAATGTTAACCGGGCTGATATGACCAGACCGTATGACTGGGCCAGTTCCTCCATTGCTGAACTAATTCCTAAGCAGGAGTACCTCGGCCATTCTGTCAATCTGAGACACCGGAAGGAATCGTATAAGGATATGCCAGACGATGATGGAATTCGAGAATTATGAAACAAATGACACAAGTGAGATTGTGAGCCAATTCAGAATACAACTGCAACAGGGGGATAATTATGGGTAAACATTGTAAACAAACAAAGGGCGCAAACGATAATGCTTTAGTGGAATCAATGCTGTTAGAACAGATCAAATATCTTTTTTCAGAGAAAAATTCAATTCAAACATCTTTTTTGACTATTATCTCGTTTTCGTTAGGAGCATATGGAATAGCAATCTACTATGCATTCTTATTTGATGCCCAACACTCGGATGAAGTAAACTATGTGTTCATTATTCTCCCATTTCTATTCTTATTGAGTTTCTATAATATTATAAAATATACTATTCGTATGATCAGAATAAGCGAGTACATCAGGCATCTTGAGAAATCAATCAATGAACTACATAAAGATAAACCTATATTTCAATGGGAAAGCAAAATAATCAGCGCAAACGGTTGGGGCATAGTCGGAGGTGTTGCACAGTTTCCTTGCTATTTTGCTATAGTTGCCATATTGAGCGTAAAGTTTTTTGAAAATGTCAATAAACCGGATGTTTTGCCATGGCTAAGAATAGTACTTCTTGTATTCATTTTTTTGTTCTTAATAATTCTTGTAATTCTTCTTGTTATGTGTTGCTGTGAACGCACCTTTATTAGCAAAAAAATTGATAACAGAAATTTGTTTGAATCAAATGAAACCATTTGACAGTGGGCAAGAT
Organism: uncultured Clostridia bacterium; assembly: GCA_947166385.1. Taxonomy (GTDB): domain Bacteria; phylum Bacillota; class Clostridia; order Christensenellales; family Aristaeellaceae; genus Aristaeella. The sequence goes on from CAMVEB010000002.1 coordinate 5,249, forward strand.
TTTATCGCTTGCTTGGAAAAAAACGGCCTTTCTCATGCCCTTGTATAGTGAAGGGGCAAAAACAGACGGATTGGACCCAACCCAGCCGATCATTCTAACGCAGCCATGAAAACTATGGCTGCTTTTTTGTATGCCTTCAAATACATTGGGATTTCTGATCCCGGAAAGGAAGAACCATGCCCAGGGAACTTTTGGAAGCACTGCCGGATGTACTGGATGCCGGTCAGCTGGCGGAAGTGCTGCATCTTTCCCGCAGTGGAGCATATAACCTGCTGAACAAGCCGGATTTCCCTACGCTTCACGTCGGCGGGAAAAAGATGGTTGTGAAACAGGCATTGATTGAGTGGATGCATCGGAATACGAATGCACCGAAGAACTGAAAGGGGATATCGTAAATGCTATATCTGAATCTACCCCTCAGGGAACCAACTGAAAACGAAAGGAGGCGAAGGGCCGTATGCCGAAGGCATATAAGAGCGCCGGTACGTTTACCCGACGGATCGGCAGTACCACCTACAGGGTAGTCGTCCACTATTGCCCGGACGAAAAAGAAAACTTCGAAAGCAAGGTAAGCCGAATGATTCGGAATGACCTTGCTTTTTTTGATACTGAAACTGAAAACGGCTTTCAAAACGGCGGTATCTGTGATATGATGACCATGCCACAGATGAGCCGTTCAGCCTGAAAGGAGCGCCTATGAAAAACAGGCAGACGGATCATATGATTACGGCGCTGTATGAGCGCCTCTCCCGGGATGACGATGTCTCAGGAGAAAGCAATTCCATCGTCAATCAGAAACGGTATCTTGAAAGCTATGCTTCCGAGCATGGGTTTGATCATTGTGTCCACTATACCGATGACGGGTACAGCGGAGCGAACTTTGATCGCCCTGCATGGAAGCAGCTTATTATAGATATCGAAAACGGTAAGGTCGGAACCGTGATCGCCAAGGATATGAGCCGTATCGGACGTGAATATCTGTATACGGGCTATTATACGGAGATCTTCTTCCGGCAGAACAATGTCCGCTTCATTGCCGTCGCCAACGGTGTTGACAGCATTGACCAGAGCACCAGTGAGTTTGCGCCGATGCTCAATCTGATCAATGAGTTTGTCCTCCGTGATTTGAGCAAGAAGCGGAAAGCCTCGTACCAGGCACGGATCAAGGCCGGCATTCCCACAACCAATATGGTGATCTACGGGTATAAGAAAGATCCTGAGAAGAAACACCATTGGCTGATCGATGAGGAAGCGGCTTCTGTTGTACGGCTGATTTATCAGATGTCTGTCAATGGATACGGTCCCGCGGTCATAGCCGCAAAGCTCAGGGACATGAAGATCGAGTGCCCGTCAGTGTATCAGGCAAAGCACGGAATCAATGTCAACCGGGCTGATATGACCAGGCCGTATGACTGGGCCAGTTCCTCCGTTGCCGAACTGATCCCTAAGCAGGAGTACCTCGGCCATTCTGTCAATCTGAGGCACCGGAAGGAATCGTATAAGGATAAGAAGATCACTTATCTTCCTCCGGAAGAATGGATCATCATGGAGAATACCCATGAAGCCATTATTGATCAGGAAACATGGGATCTGGCCCAGCGCACGAAGGACGTAAAGCACCGGACGGATACGATTGGTTTTTCCAATCCTCTGACCGGACTGGTGTACTGTGCAGACTGCGGAGCGCGGATGTACAATCACCGGAAAAGATGGTCGCCGGAGAAGGAGGAAGAATCCAATCAGGCCACCCTGAAGGTGTATAAGGAAGATCACTATGAATGCGCGACGTATAACCGCACGGATCGGCGTACGGATATTCAGTGCAGCCGACACTATGTTAATACGCTGGCGCTTCATGAGCTGATCTTGGAAACGATTCGGTATGTTGCGAGTTATGCTCTTGAAAACCGGGAGGAATTTATTCAGCGGGTTCGCGCGGAAGCTGCGATCAAACAGAAAGAAACCGCGAAGGAACTGAAGAAAAAGATCGGAAGATCTGAGAAAAGGATCGCCGAACTGAATACCCTGATCAAAAAGCTGTATGAATCCTTTGCAACAGGGCGGATTTCCGACGAACTGTTTGATTCCCTGCTCAGTGAATATGATAAAGAGCAGAAGGACCTGAAAGCAGTCGTGGAAACCGATACGAAACAGCTGGATGAATATGAGCAGGACACTGAAAACGTCAATCGTTTTCTGGAACTGGTGGATCGGTACACGGATTTCCCGGAACTGACGCCGCAAATGATCTATGAGTTTGTGGACAAGATCCTCGTTCATGCGCCGGAAAAGATTGACGGCTGCCGTGCCTAGGAGATTGAAATCTTCCTGAAATACGTTGGCAAGTTTGATCTGCCGATTCCTGAACCTACGGCTGAAGAGCTGGCTTTGGAGGAAAAACGGAGAAAGACCCGCGAGAAGAACCGCCGGAAATACGAAAGGCGGAAAGCAAGACAGCAGGCTGAATCCCAGCCGGCTGAAACGAAAGAGCCTGCGTAAAACAGGCTGTCTTAAAACGGTACGTAAACGACACGTGCCGTTTTTCTTTATCTATTATCTCCTTGTCCTGACACCAGAACAGCGCTCTGTGGTGTCAGAATACAGGATAAGCGGTTTTCAATCAAGAGAAAAAACGAATTTGACACCAGGAAGGCACTGTAGACACCAGATCGTCAGCAGTGCCTTTTTTGATGTCCGGGAAAGGAGGTGGCATGAACCATGGGATCCAGAGTAATTCATTCATCTGATCCGGAAAAGGAGCTTATCCAGGCGAAGCACCGTCTGGAAGAAGCCGAAAACCGGAATAGGGACCAGGAACGGAGAGCGCGGACGAGGCGGCTGATCCAGAAAGGCGCGATCCTTGAGAAAGCGTTCCCTGAAGCCAAGGAAATGGAACTGGAGGCGTTGCAGCATGTTCTGGAAAACAAACTTGGGGCCTGACGTGAAACGGGAAACAAGCCACAGGGTATCCGGCGAAAGTCGGGTGCCTCTTTTTAATCCCGAGTAAGGGCGCACTTACTCACCACCGGCCGGGGGCCGGCGGCGGTAGACCCTTCGGGACACGTGCGCTCTCCGAGGGGGATTTGCGATCTCTGCGGAGATCGCCAGCCAATGTCGCCCTGCCTGCGGGCACGGCGATCATCGGCTGCGCGGTTGACGCACATTTCCCACGCTGATTCCGATCAGCACGGAAAATATGCAATCGGCATGATCCTCATGCCTGTCAACCTCGTTTGCAAACCTGCCACTGGCAGCTTTGCCGGGGAGGATGCCTGCGGGCATCCATCACTTCTCTTTTGAAAGAGAAGCAGAAACAGGCTCTGCGGAGCCGGAAAGGAGGAACGAATCATCCATGGCAATCTACCATAACGAAGTGAAGATAATCACTCGGGGCGAAGGCCGGTCTGCCTGTGCCGCGTCCGCTTATATCAGCTGTTCCGCCATCTACAATGATTATGATGGCATCCAGCATGATTATACCCGCAAGGGCGGCCTTGTCTGGGAACAGGTATTCCTGCCGCCCATGGCGCCTGAAACCTGGCAGGACAAGGAGCAGCTCTGGAACGCGGTGGAAGCCGCGGAACAAAGCAAGGAAAGCCGCCTTTCCCGGGAACATATCGTCGCGTTGCCGGTTGAGCTGAACAGGGATCAGTGGGTTTCTGTCCTGACGGAATACATTCAGACGCAGTTTGTCGATGAAGGCATGTGCGTTCATGCGGCGATCCATGATACGGACGGGCATAATCCCCACGCCCATATCATGACGACGGTCAGGCCGCTGAACCCGGATGGCACCTGGCAGAACAAAACAGAGAAGGAATACCTGTGCATCCGGAACGGTGAAGAGCGCGGTTTCACTGCCGTCGAGTTCAAAGAAGCCCGGAATGACGGATGGGAAAAACAGTATCCTTATCTGGTCGGCAAGAAAAAGGTATATATGCCGATGTCAGAGGGTGAAGCGCACGGTTACGAACGAACCAGCAAGCATCCGAAGAACACACGATACGGCAGGCAGAATCCCATCGCGGCCAGATGGAACAGTGAAGAACAGTTGCAGCAATGGCGGATTGCCTGGGATGTCGTCGTTAACAAACATCTGGAGCGTGCCGGAAGTGAGGAGAGGATTGATCACCGGAGCCATGCTGACCGAGGCATTGATGAACATCCTACCATTCATGAAGGAGTTGCCGCCCGGATACTGGAGAAGAAAGGCGGTATTTCTGAACGCTGCGAACTGAACAGGCAGATCAGGCAGGATAATCAGGATATCCGGTACTGGAAAGCCTTCATTGAGAAGCTGAAGCAGGCAGCTGTTAAGGTCACGGAAACCGCCGTGGATGTGATCAGGGATCTGGCGTACAGGATTGAATCTAAACGGCGGGATATGATTGTCGGGTATTATCTGCTGGAGCATAATGACAATGCTAACAGGAATGCTGAACAGTATGTCGCGAGGATGGAACCGATTCTGAATGAATATATGGAGAACCACAACAAACTGAAATCTGCCATCCAATCCAGGAAAGAGCTGATCAAGGAAAGAGATGCTCTTTCACCGATTCATGTTTTCCAGCGCCGGGAGCTGTCAGATCAGATAGCGGTACTGGAAACTAATATCCGGAAAATGAAGAAAACCGAAAGCAGAATCCTTGAGAAATGTGGAAAGAAAAACCACGCCGAAATGAAGGAACTGCAAGCCTATGTGGCGGAAGTCAAATCCAAGGCTCGGAGCTATCCTGAGAGGCGGGAGAAGCAGAAGTCTATTATTGACAAGACCATCCAGGCTATCCGGGAGCTCTTTGGTCGGTCAAAAGATGTGGATCCCCGTACGCTAACGAAGGAGAGAAAAGCAATCCGCGCGAAAATCGAGCCGGAGGAGATCACCGAGATTGAAAAGATCTCCGGCGGGAAATACAGCTTCCTGCTTCATCAGCAGTGCAAAGGAAAGGCAGACATGGCCATTGATGATATTAAACTCGAACCGAAGCCGCACGACAAAGAATACTGTCCTGCACAGAAAGACAACAGGAAAAACTGTACAAAGAAAAGCAAACAAATCATTACGGATTGGAAACGTCGATAGAGTGTCAAGTATTGACTTTCATAACGAAATAAAAGATAATTACATATGAGAAAAGAGAATAGTATCAATCATTCAAGATGCAGTTTGGATAGAGGTCAAGACGCAATTTGGATAGAGGTGATCGTGAATGATACTCTCCGGAAGTAGAATTATGGATGAGATTAATCATACTATTATCATATCACCTTTTGATTCAAAGAAAATCAACTCAAATAGTTATAATTTATCATTATCAAGTCGTTTATTAGTGTATGATAAACCCGTTTTAGACATGAAGCATCAGAACAATGCTTCTGAAATAATAATCCCGGAAGATGGACTTATTCTCGAACCACATCGATTATATTTAGGATCCACGATTGAACGTACATATACTGAAAAATACATTCCATTTATTGAAGGACGATCATCTGTTGCTCGACTGGGCTTATTTGTTCATGTGACAGCTGGTCTAGGCGAAGCAGGCTTCGACGGGCATTGGACATTAGAATTAGTAAGTGTACAATCATTAAAAGTTTATCCAAATATCCCGATTTGTCAGATTTATTTTCAAGAGATTTCTGGTAAGATTGACTTGTGTAAAAGCCAAAAATACCAGAACAGCACAGAAGCTATGCCTAGTTTATTGTTTAAAGAAATAGGAGATGCAAAATGCTAAGCATTGAAGACATTTATCATGAGATTGGAAAGAATATTTTTCTTTGCCCAATTGACACGGACAATTTTCGGGATAATTCAATAGATTTAACCGCGAGTGAGTTTGCTTGGAGTAGCAAAGGTCAGTATCTCTATGATCCGAAACTGGATGCAATTATTGTACCACCACATGAGACAGCTTGTATCCTTACCAGAGAGTCCATATACATCACAAGAAAGATAGGAGGTACATATCACTCGAGAGTGTCCCTTGTGAAACAAGGATTTGGGCATGTTGGTACAATGCTAGATCCGGAGTATTGTGGGCAATCACTGATAATGCTTCATAATCTAACAGATGAAGAGCAAAGAATTAATAACATTAAACAGAGTATTCATGGTGCAAGAATCGTTTCACTTGTATTCTACTATTTGAATACACCAATTAGTGAAAAAGGACTTGCTACACCTCCTGGCCATTTAGAAAAGATTAGCAAGATTGACGTTGAAGAAATATATAAAAAGTGGCTAGAAGACAACAAGTGGGTAAACAACCCCAAGTATTTGAAAGCACATTTTAAAGAGAGTTATGAGAAACAATTCTTGGATGATCGAAAAATCTATTCAAAAAGAAAAAATATTGCAAGTCGATTTGTTAACAGTTTTATAGGAAAGCTTATTATCAAATATGTGATCATACTGATAGCAATTGCTTTTACCTACCAAATTATCATAGCACATTTCAAACCCGAACAATCATCAGGATGGTCTGGTATTATTGTCGCCCTAGTTATTGGTGTTTTAGGAATCATTGCAAATGACATATCTGGTAATGCAAGGAGATAAAAAGTGAAAAAAGTGATTGCAGTGTCTGCAGGTCATCTAAAAACAAAAAAAGGCAGCAATCCTATTAGAAATCATATCCGATATCTCAATTACGGTTTGCTTGGTTTGGCAACAATATTGAGGCATCATGGCAATATTGATATTACCGTATTCCAGGCAGACAATTGTACAGTAAATGACATCTTCGGTGTCATAGAACAATCTGGAATAAATATTCATAACGACTGTGAATGCTTCCTTTTGTCCATTCCTAGTTATTATTCAATTACATGGTGCATTCAGTTTTGTAAGATCGCAAAACAAGAATACGGTAAGACAATAATTGTTGGTGGCCGTTGGGTTGTTGATAATCACGTAGAGTGGATTCGAGACAAATTGAAATATGCAGACATAATAATCGAGGGCTTTGGCGAGCGAAAGCTTGCTGCTTATTTTTCGTTTCCTGGGTGGGAATTGATTCCAGACGGCAGTAAAAAATGTTTCGATTGGTTGGACTATGAATTGCTCTATGATTATGAAAAATATCAGCCTTGTATTGAAATATCTAGAGGTTGTGGTGCAGGATGTCAGTTTTGTGCCGATAAGAATACGATGCGCCTTAGCAATAAGCCTATAGAGATTATAATAAATGAATTGAATAATTTAGATCAAGTGTTTGGCGATTATTCTGTATATTTTGAAGCGCCTCATTTTATTTTTGAAAAGCAATGGATTGCACAACTATGCAAAAGCATTCTATCAAGAGAAACCGCGTTCAAGTGGAGGTGTACTTCAAGAGTTGAAACAGTACCAATAAAAATGCTGCCACTCATGAAAGACGCAGGATTAAAGATCTTGGACATTGGCTTAGAAAGCGCAAGTAAGCAACAATTGCTGAACATGCATAAAACAGGCAATCCAGAACATTATTTAGAAAAAGCAGAAGAGTTGTTGATTGCATGTCGACAGAATAATATATGGGTAAAGTTTAACTTGCTTTTATACGCAGGTGAGACACATGCAACCGTAGATGAAACTACTCTTTGGCTAGTTAATCATCGAGATCTAATAAAAGATATATCGGTAGGTAGCCTTGTATACTATTATAATATGGATTCTTTATCTGATTTATTATCACTGGGCGCAACTATTCCTGATGAAGGACAAATTACGAATACAGGATATATCGATCTGAATCTTAGCCCGGAAATAGATAGTGAGGAGGCCAAGAGGATTTCAGTAATGATGCCCAAATTTATCGCCACACAAAAAGATTTCTATGATGTCAAAGCAATTTCATATTTTGAAAGAGGTTATTCCTATTCTGATTATTTGAAGGATTTGGCCAGATGTGATCCATCAGAACTACCGTTCACTATAGCAAAAGATCCTGTTGACAATGATTGTGTTACTGATGGAAATAAAAAAAAGACGAGATGAAGATTTATGTTAATATACATATAAGAAGCTATGACGAGGAAAGGAATCGTAAGGATTATGAATTGTGAAATAATACTTTCAAATTGCGCAACGATCCTTATACTAATTTTTTCTGGCATACTATCAAATTTTTACGTTGCACCTATATATGCTTGTAAAACCGGATTCTCATGTAAGACTTATTTCCAGGAACTGCCCTCGGTACTGGAAGCAACCTTTTCACTTCAGCCACTTCAGCCTAAATATTTAATGTGATGTATTTATTGACAATGAGGTCAGAAATTTGCTACAATCAAAATGGTTGGTTTTATGTTTCTGTTTTCACCGGAGAATGAAAGGAGTGTCAATATGGAAAAGCAAAATGCGCAGGAAAAGCAAAAGAAAATAATCGTAATTAAACCTCCGCGCAAAATTGAAGCCATGGGATGTGCTTGCCTTTCCGAGCCTGTTTCTTGCCCGAATCCTGTAGTGCAAATATTCTAATTGAGTAGACAAATATAAACCAGTCAACTCCATTTGAAAAAGAAGGAATGTGATGTTGACTGGTTTTTTATTGAGGACATTGATTATGACTTATATAAAATCAAAATATAACCTTTTAATAGAAAAATACGATGAAGGAGTTCTTGTATTTAACACAATAACTACGGCGTTGCTTCTCATTCCTCATTCTTATTGGAAGGTTGATTCTTTTGTTGGGGAGTTTACAGAAGACTGGAAGATTCTGGTGGGAGCAGGTATATGGGTTGAAAATAATACGAATGAATACGAAATGCTTCACTCATTATTGGTATCAAAGAAGCGAATTGGTGACGATATTGTTAATGTTACAATCGTACCAACATACAGATGCAATATGAAATGTGTATATTGCTTCCAAGTCGATGAGAATGAGATAATTATGAATGATTTGTTAGCATATAGAATACTTGAAGCTTGCCAATTACTTGTTAGTAGACACAAAGGCATACAACTTACATGGTTTGGTGGTGAACCTCTTCTTGGATTAAAAATTTTGCGAATAATTTCCGAAGGACTGATTAGTTTCTGCGAAAAGAATGAAAAACGGTATTTCGCGAGTTTGGTAACAAATGGAACACTTATCACTGATAGTGTTGCTGATGAATTGGTAAAACTACGGATATCTCAAATACAAGTCACACTTGATGGACTTAATCATGACAAAACACGTAAAATGAAAAATGGTGAATCTAGTTATTCGCTTATTGTGTCTAATCTTCAAAAGATTGTTGACAAATTTACTGTTGTTTTAAGGAGTAATGTTTCTACAGACAATATACAAAGCATTCATAGTATGATTGATTCATTAATGAAAATGGATTCGTTGCGGAATAAAGTGTTTTTTTCTTTTTATCCAGTTACTGGATTTGAAGGCAAAGGAGCAAAAGGAGAAGGTTTTTGTCGTTACATGGACTTGCCTACCTATTCAGAAGCCTTATGTGAACTCGCCAAGCATGTTCTAAAATATCAATCAGTTTCGTTTTTGACAAATTTGAACATTTCTTCATCTACTATTCCTTGCGAAGCTATATATAAAGATACCGTTTGTTTCGATAGCTATGGCGATGTGTACAAATGTGCACTATCAATGCAAAACCATGAAGTATCGATCGGAAATATTACAAATAATACTATAGATGAAATTTTAGATAATGGAGATCAAAACGGATGGTTGACATTTGTTTGGGATAGTTCATGTCAAGATTGTGTATTTCTTCCCCTTTGCCATTCTGGATGTATATATAGGAGACGAATCTCTGGAGAGCGGAAATGTACAATTGAAAAGCAAACATGCAATTCCCTATTAAAGGTGCTCTATGAACAAAGAAACGATTATAAGTAATAAACAGATGATTCAAAAAGGGAAGAGCGTCTTATTTGCTATTCATTTAATCTCCGCTCTCTGCTACAGTATATTTATGATTTCCCAAACAAATCTGATAACCCAATTGGAGAACAATAAGCTTCAATACAACTTGCTGCTCTTGATAATAGTATTTCTGGCCATTTATATTGTTTCTGAGATCATAGAGGCTTCCTATAAAGAACAGGTTTTCAGCTGTATTTCGACATCCATGAAAGCAGAAAAGGCGCAGCAGTATTTACAACAGTCCCGCTGGCAACAGGTAGATACAGGTGATGAAAAGCACATCGCCTTTTTCCAGAACAAAATCCCTACGGTTCTTCTCCAGCACGAATACCTTGGCTTGTATTTACAAAAACAGATCATTCTTTTTGTTTTTTCTATAGCCACGTTGCTGTTCTTGTCCTGGCCCTGTTTTGTCGCTATTGCAGTTGTACTCGCTTTGTCAGGTCTAGTCAGCAAAAAGTTCTCCGTTTCTGTTCAGAAAAAGCAATCTAATTTTCAGAAAGAGGCTGCTTCATTTAGTAATTATGTTCTTGATACTCATCAGAGCTTTGATGAGATCCATCTTCAACAGATGGATTATTGGGCAATGCGAGAATTCTCAAAGAAGAACGAGTTAATGGAAAATGCGAAATATCGGTATCAGCGAATGATTGATCGTGTTCAGTCAATTACAGTATCGCAGAATATGACTGTGTATATTTTCATTCTACTGATAGGAGCTTTCCTTTCTGTCAGAGGACTTGTCGGCATCGGTATTTTTATATCTTGTGCAGAATTGTCCGTTTTTATTATTAACAGCTGGAGTTCTATGCAAAATCTATATATTAAAAGGAAGGGTAGCGAGACGTTGCGGGAAGAAATAGAAACTGCTTTCCCAGTTTCAAAAGATTACCGCATTCCAGAGAAGAATAAACATGTCGTCATGGATATTCAGGGTATATCATTTGGATTTGAGAAGGAAAGATGTCTTTGGTCAGATTTGTCATTCAGTCTGGATCATGGTCAGAAAGCCTTGGTGATCGGACCAAGCGGCAGTGGAAAGAGCACATTACTCAAAGTTCTCAGCGGGTTTTATGCGCCTCAGTGCGGAAAAATCAGCTGTACTGACAAGATGGTTTATGTCCCACAAACGCCATTCTTATTTGAAGGTACATTAAAAGAAAACCTGATCTTTGACCGTTCTGTAGAAGAATGTAAAATCATCAGTTTGCTTGAAAAGCTTAAGCTTTCAATGTCGCTCGACAGTCGCATCGAAGAGAATGGTCGCAATCTGTCTGGTGGTCAGTGTGCCAGAATCGCCATGGCCAGAGCATTGTTGTATGAGCCTGAGTTGCTTCTACTGGATGAGGTTACTGCTCAACTTGATGAGAAGCTCGGCAAAGAGATTGAGTTCTTTCTGCTGAACGAACATCATCAAACTGCAATGATTTTTGTATCCCATAGGACTTATTTCAGAGAAATGTATAATCAGGTGATAAATATCAATGGATATAAAAAAAATGATTAAAAAGAAACGAAATGTATATTTTCTTCTTGTTCTTGATGCAGCTTTGGGTTCGGCTCAGGGAATCACTGCTCTTGGTACTTCTCTGTTGCTATCTGAGGCAGTTAACTATGCACTGGGGGAAAACAGGACTTATCCTGCTTTCTGTGCTTCTGCGCTTATATACTATGCAATTTACATTCTCGTTTTTGCATTGAGTAGGTGGACTAACTCTTATACGATCAAAAGTATACGTATCAATCTGAAAGAAAAACTGTTTCATGGCTTTCTGTGGCAAAGTCACAGTGAATACTTAAAAACACAAAAAGGAGATACTCTGACTAAGTTTCATCACCTTATTGATTGCATGGAGAATAATTATTATTCACCGCTTATCCAACTGGTCCGTAATATTAGCGTATTGATAATCTCCATGGGTGCAATGGTCATTTATCAGTGGAAGCTGGGACTGAGCTGTGTTTTTGTGTTCAGCGTATACATGCTACTGACGCACAGAATTAATAAGCAGCTTTTGGAAACACAGAAACAATTAGTCGAAAGCACCGCTTTTGAGAGTAACGAAATGACGATCCTGATAAACAGCTATCAGGTTGCGGCTGATTACAATGTTTCAGATTTTTTTCTGAAACGATATTCAAATGCTGTAAAGGTAAAGGAAAAAACATACGCTAAACTGAATACCAAATATAATCTACTAGGCGTAATCAGTACAATGATAGAACCGATCATCACACTTGCAATCATTGGAATCGCTGGATTGATGCTGAACTACAATTCAAATATGACGATAGCTGGTATCTTGGGCATGACACAATTAGCATCGTCGATGCTCTCCCCCATAAGCAGCCTGGGGCAAGGGGTTGGGCAGATCCGAAGCACAAAGCCAATCCGTATGGAATTTCAACAAGTTACAGAAAAAGCCATAGAAGGGCATTCAGAATGGAGCGCGTCGGATCACCCGTTGCCACGGCTAAAGAAAATCACATTTGTTGATGTGGGCTTCTCTTACGTATCTGATCCCATTTTAAGCCATCTAAATTTCACACTGCAAGCCGGAAAAAAGTATGCTATCATTGGAGAAAGCGGAAGTGGAAAAACAACGCTTATCAATCTTCTCTTGAAAATGCTTAATCCAACCGATGGTAAGATCCTCTGGAACGATACTGATTACAGAGGTATTCATTGTGGTGATCTGATTCATGCTATCGCTTATGTAGGACAGTCTCCTGTTATGCTATCATCTGACATAAAAACAAATATTATTGCTAATGAAGCAGACGATAAAGAACGACTGAAACAGGTTTTGTTACTCAGCCATTTTCTTAGTCATGAATCTGATGAGGCACTGTCTCAATTAGCCACGGTTTTGTCTGAAGGAGAAAAGAAACGGGTAGCTTTTGCCCGTGCATTGTATAAAAAGAAAAGTATTATGATATTGGACGAGTTTACTTCGGCTGTTCCTAAAGAGATGGCGATTAGAATGGAAAACACATTGCTTAATCTCGAAAACACACTGATTTTACATATCACTCATACGCTTTTGCCTGAACAAGAAAAAAAATATGATGGAATTATTGTAGTTGAAAAAAAGACAGCGCACTTTCGAATAAGTAAATGATTAAGCCTAACACACAGGGTCCAGATAATCAGAGGAAGAAGTTGGAGAATCCCTCAATGTAGGTTAAACTACCCTTGACAATTTAACTAACGATACTTGAGAAAGTTGGCATAGGGCATCTTAAGGCAAGAAGAATAAATCAGCTTTCTGGTGGCCAATGCCAGCTAGTAGCAGTAGCACGAGCAATAGTTATGCAACCTCCCCTGATTCTTGCAGATGAACCCACAGGTTCACTGGACAGTGATTCCGCTAAACACCTTATGGAAATTTTCTCAAATCTAAACAAGCAAGGCCAAACGATTATCATGGTTACACATAACATGGACTTGTGCAAATGGTGCAGTCGTAATATTAAAAGTATCCGTCAAACGATTCGGCGTCTGTGAATCGTAACTTGACTGTGCTTTAATGGTAGCACTAATTTGCGAGAATTTGCACTAATTCGTACGAATTCGTGCAACCGGAGGTGCCACCATGACAATCTACGAGATCCAGAACGCCCAGAAGACGCCAATCTGGAAACAGAGGATCATCGAATGCAAATTTCGGTCGACTGTGGGTGGTAAGGTGATTTTGCCATACAATTACTTAAAGACGTTACCTTATATTGTTCATACTCGAAACATAGGATATGTTGAATCGGCAGCTATCCTCCCATTTCTTGCAGGAAGAATACGTTCAGCAGAACCAATGTCAAAATTCACATTTCATCCTGCTTCAATTCCAGCGGATGGGGATTTATCTTATGCTAAACTCGAGGAAAAGAGTAGAATACTCGATACCGATATAGCAGCATATGCTGCTATAGTCGAAAAAGAAGCCCCTGCTTTTGCAAAAGAACATGACCTACTTCATCTTCTAAGGTATGAAACAGTAATACTGACGAAATTTGAAGACTTTTTCCGAACAGGAATTTTATCCGCTCCTCCAAAGAGTACCGCAGAGAGCGAAACCAACAAAGCTAAAATTACAGAATGATATTTTTATGGAAAGAAGGCCTACGCCTTATCATTTGACTCTTACTATGAACAGTTGTAATGAGATGGATTTCTCAACGCCGAATCGTTTGATGCTTACTATTAAAATTTCTGACGGGATGATTGAGTAAACAACCATGTAATGAGTAATTTAGTCACCCAAGCTGAGTAAATCAGACACCAATTTGGAGCTAAAGCTGCATTTCAAATCGATTTTTCGACCTTTCGGATCAGATCCGTTTACCACCCTTATCGCGATGCTATGATGTGGCTACAATCACGGAAAGGGGGTGAATGGCAATGAAAGGGCTGTGGAAAAAACTGGCGAATTGGTTTTACACCTATGGCGAAAAGCATGCTGGAATGAAAAGCATCCGGGGATCCTTTGAAGGCAAAGTACCAGAGAAACTGAAAAAGCACGAGATCGAACGAAAAGACTAAGCCTGAGGAATTGTAGGTTTCTTATTAAACAGAAATGGGGGATTCTACCATGAGGAATTGTCAATTTTTACATCTTATTAATTCATAAAGAAAGGCGGTACAACCATGAAAAAGCGTTGCATACTTTTTGTTTTTGCAATTTTGTTTTGTATGATTATATGTAATTATTCATATGCCACTACAGAGCGAGCTAACAACAGGGTGCAACCAGGAGATGCTGGAACGAGATGGGTAATAAAATCTCAAAGTGTCTCCTACACAAACAATGGATATGGTTGGGAATTAGTTTATGTTGGACAACCAGCAACACAATCGGGTGAAGTAGATTCTTTTTCATATACACAAGAAAATAATGCATCAATAACAGGTACGTTTGGTGTAACGTTACATGATATTGAACTATCGGTTGGTTTTACTGCTGGGCAGAGTTATTCATTTACAGTAACAAAAGCAAGCAGAGCACTAAATATAGGTGAATTTATCAGAGCATACGTGAGAAGATACTATCAAAAATATACGATCTACCAAGAATTAATTAAAACAGAAGTCAAATACAGACTTGATGAAAATGGCAATCCGATTTTATATCTAGAAGAAACTGTAATAGATACAGCCTATGCTTACGCATATAAGCCGTTAATGCCACAGATTACATTATCCTATTGTTATTATGCGAAATAATGCAAATTCCGGAAAACGGAGCGTTGAACGCTTATTCTGCTTGAAACGGAATAACGGTCTCTTGACTGCCATTAAGTTCAGCCAAAGGCGCGCGGATTCTGTGGACTTGTAGTATATGCTGACGACTTTGTTGTTTGTTTTCAGCACAAAGATGAAGCACAGGCGTTCTACAACATGTTGGGAGATAGGATGGAACACTTTGGACTATCCCTGGAAAAGGAGAAAAGTCGACTGATAGAATTCGGCAGATATGCTGACGAAAACAGTAAGCACCGGAATGGAAAGAAACCGGAAACTTTCACTTTCCTTGGATTCACGCACTACTGTTCCGAAGGACGGAACGGACAGTTCAGAGTGAAAAGGAAAACCAGCAAGAAGAAATTCAACAAGAAAGACAAAGAAATGGACAAGGAAATCCAAGACAGGCTAATAACATATGGATTGCCTGTACCGGATGTGATTAAATGGTTAAATCAAGTTTTTGTTGGCTACTTCCATTACTACGGTATAACTGACAATTCGGTAATGCTATCGAGGTTTGTGCAGTGTGTTAGAAAACTCCTTTATAAATGTCTGAACAGAAGAAGCCAGAGGAGAAGTTATACGTGGGGAGCCTTCGTAGATCTTATGAAGAATTTCCCGCTGGCCAAACCAAGAATCTATGTCAGTATATACGGAAACTGAAGTGATGAATTAACTTTGCAAAGAGCCGGATGCGGGCAAGCCGCAAGTCCGGATCTGTGGGGGGCAGGTCTCGTAAGGGATCTGTCTACCCGACAACTATTAAAAGTCAAGTCTTTGAGGGGAGAAATCCAAAAGAAGTTTCGCAAACCACCGCCGCTTTTGACAAACCTCATTCAAGTGCTGAAATTGGTCGAGCGAGGGCGACGGAGGGTACAGTAAACAAAGCTGCAGCTGCCCTCGCATAAAGGGAGTGTAGCACTTGAATGCTTCGGTTTGTCAAAAGTTCGCTTTGCCGGCTGCTTGAGCGTCAGCGAAAAAAGAGCTCAGGCTCCGAAGGGTACAGCATCAGGTTGCCGGAGAATACACTTGGCCAGATCTGACCAGAGCGAAGATTAACCTGACAAGTTTCTTGGCCGCATGAGATATAGCGACGTAGTAATGTTTCCCTTCGGCACGTTTCTTTGCCAGGTATGAGGCGAAAGTCGGGTCCCAATTGCAGACGAATCGGGTAGCATTAAACAAGGCAAAACGGAGATAGCGGGAACCTCGTTTCTCCATGTGAGGATAAGCGTTGTACAGTTTACCGAACTGGTATGTGGATGGAGACAACCCGGCATAAGCAAGAATCTGGTCGGGTGAAGAGAAATGAGAGAAGTCTCCGATTTCCCCCAGAATCATGGCTCCCATCCGGTAGTTTATTCCAGGGATTGTAAGAATTGGAGATGGATCCGCATCCATGATTTGCCTAATTGAGAGTTCGATTTCATCGATTTCCTCAGTAAGAACCTCGATCAGGTGAATGGTGTGTTTTAACTCCAGGGACTTGGCAGGCATCACCGATCCAATGGAGCTTCTGGCAGTCTCACGGATCTGAATGGCTTTGTCCCGTTTGTAACGACCTTTGGAAGATTCAGAAGGCAGGTGAGTTAACGGGTAAGATGACAGGATGCGATTTGGTGCGCTCCCGGAAATTCGGTCAGCAGCGCATAAACTGTATGCATATGGAGTGTTGGAACAAGTTTTTCCAATTCCGGGAACAGGATACTGACGAGTCGGGCAACAGAAGTTTTCAGTTTGGCCCGTTCCTGAACCTTGTCGAATCTGTATCTTGTCAGTGACTTCAGTTCTTCATTGTGGTATGATTTGGCCGTGTAGGACGTGAGAACTACATTGGACATTATCATCTCTGCAATGGTACGCGCATCAATCGGATCAGTTTTTGTTTTGCGGATGTTGGATGCCTTACGAAACAGATTGACGTGCAACGGATTTATGACATAGGTGTGCAGACCTTTGTCAAGAAGGAATCCGAGGATGTTGTAGTTGTAATGACCAGTAGCCTCAAGCCCTACTTTTACTTTGCTCAGATCCGGTGCTACAGACTTGAGCCTTTGGAGAAGCAAGTTGAAGCCAGTTTGGTCATTCGGGATGGTGAAAACATTCGCGAGGATTTCTCCATCCGAGTTTACGATGTAGCAGTCGTGCTTGTCTTTAGCGACATCAATTCCGAGGTAAACCATGGTTAATCCCTCCTGCGATTTATTGATGCTGCTGGGTCCACAGTACCTCTTGCACTCGTAACCTCGTTCTACATAAACCGTCGAGCGGTATCTAACTGATTAACGAACAAACAAGGGGACTGTGGTTGGAGCCTTTCTTGAACCGTCAAGCGGTAGGAGAACGATACCAATCCACAGCATCCCCAGCAGTGTGGCACAAGCTCTTGGAGAGGAGCTCTATAAACTACTACTCTATAATACGAGGAGAATCGATTATGAACAATAATATTACTAGAACTATTCTTATCTGTTCAGGATTAATATCTTTAAGTAGTTCAATACTTGGTTGTATAGTGTTACTTTCTATCGGTAGAATTAATATGATTAAAGATCTAATTAGCAATAGCAGTTACTCTCCTGATCTATTTAAAAACATAGGTGTTGGCTACTGGATTATACCATCTTTGCTTTGTATAGTTAGCATAGCATTGATAATATTAGGATTTGTCAAGAAATCAAAGTGAAAAGAATGCCGCTGAAGAAATGAAATGGCTTGGTGAGATCGAAAGCGCGAGAATGGAGCAGGAGAAGATGGACAGGCCGGAGGATGATGGTGAAGCCTGGGGAACTACTGCAGTGGTGTAAAGAAGGTTTAAAGGCTGGCGCTTCACTAGGTGATGGTGGAACGCTATTTTTTCCGTTTTTGGGCTGTGGTTCTACCTTTATTCTATGTGGAAATGGTATACTTCTCAGGAGCTCGGAAGGGGCTAGGCTTGGCATTCTTTTTTGAATTATATGACGACCAACATCTCTGGATTTACGGAGGATAACAGATAGTCTGAATCATAAGGAGGTTTTTACTTTGCGCCAATTGTTCGAGGCTAAAGATGGGACTATTCTAAACTGCTCAAGGCTTCACCCAGATGGGAAAATAAAGGCTTGCATTGAATGCGAAAAGAACCTTTTTGATGTAGATATAGATCGTGCGACATGCTGGTTGCCAGAATATCGCTGGGAAGATATCCGGGGTTTCTCTTCGGTTGAAATTGCAAAGACCGAAAAGTTTATCAAGTCGGTAATCGATCAAATAAATGAGTCAGCAACAGCCCAAAGCGAAGAACATCCAACTTATTTCTCGGCTCTAAATGATCCATATACCTACGGTGGGGTTGGAAATGATCTTATGAACTGTGGAGCATATTTCGGTCATTTTTCATTTATATTTACTCCCATAAAAAATCAGAAGCGTCCTCCAAAATCCCCCAGTCATGATAAAGGCTGAGCAATAGCTTCGAAAGACGAACTATTTTCCACTCGTTGTAGTAGTGTTTCATGTTTTTTCCATCATGTAATGCGCGCGATTCAATCCGTATTAAACAGAAAACAGCATGATGGATAACAAAAGAGACACAGCATGCAAAATAGGGCTTGATAATTAATCTGTAAAACCGTTGTGTTGCAATCTTGTACTTTCATTTTCAGATATGACATAGTGAGCAAGCCGTGTTTCTCAGCATAATAAAGTACATTCCTGCAGTCTGATAATCACGACGCTCATAAACATATTCAGCCTGTTACAGTTTGTTATCATATTCTGTTTTGCTGCTAATGAAAGTATACATGCTCCTGTCCTCCTTTGTTAATAATCGTTGAGTATTGTTGATTGGCTCCGGAACCCATACAGATCGTTTTGGTACAAGTCCCGGAATCGCGAGATTAAAGCAACCATTCAACCAGCTTCAGCAGTCTTATGATAAGGCGGGTCTTTTTTCCTTCATAGATAATTTTGTACTTGGTATACCAGTATCTCAGAGGAATAATATCCAGCCATGCCAGAATAATGATACCAATAAAGAGGATATAGAACATGGAGATCGCCTCCGCGTGTTAGAGTGTGTTTTTCAGAACAAGAAGAATGTTCATTACCTGAGTGAGAACGATCTTGTCCGGAAGAGATTCAAGATGATATTTGGTGCGCCATTCATTCAGCGCTGCTATAACACGAAGGCCGAGATCGCGCTTCATATCATCTTCTTGAAGAACCGCCTCCGATGCAATCTGATAATCTGTGTCAGAGGGTGAGTCAGCAAAGGGACGAATGCTGTCATTTGCGGGGGGCATATTTTCCGTCTGTACAGGATGGGCAGCGGATTTGGTAAAGGTAAGATTGTCATCAGCGATATAATCTGGGGATTTTTTCTGCGATAGCTGTATTGTTTGGCTGATCATTCTTCCTGAAAATGGGCCACATGGTTATGTTCCTCCTTCTACAACTGTTTGCACAAAGAAGATCTTAGTGGGCACATTGGAAGCCGCGCAATGCAAGAGCAAGATTGTCATTGAGGATTTCGAGCTGCTTCATTGCGTAATTGAGAGTTGCACCGGTGAGGTTGTACTCATCAATACAATGCTGGGTCTTTGCGATTTCCTCGATGTTTGTGCGTACCACATGGCCGACATAACGAGAATATGAAGACATAGTGTAAGCTTTGATCCTGTATTTGAGTTCGGTTATTTCCTGCTTGCGAATCTGGCGAATGGAAGTGTACACACTGATTAACGATGTGGTTGCCTTGCATACTCCTTCGGCAAGGCTCAGCGCTGTTGCTGTAGTTGTAGTAGTACTCATACGCATCCTCCTTCTTTTTTTGCCTGTTTGGAAACGGTGATCAGAAAATGACGCTGCCCCCCTGCTGCTTTTATTATACTCAGGAAAAAGAGGACAAAAAATAGATTGCATAAGACATTTATGCGAATTATTCGGACATTTGTGGACATTTGTAAAAGAATGGGATAAGAGCTGCAGATCTTAATTTATCAGAGATTTAGGAAAGGAAAGATTTCATTCAGGTCATGGCATCTTTCAAGGCAATTATGCCAGATGGTTTTATTGTTGAAATCAGTTAACTTGGGGTTGATACACAACGTTTTGGCTCCTGAACGATAGGCATATTCATCGTTAAGTGAATTCCCAACAAAGAGTATGCTGTAGGTATCTATCCTGAGTTCGTGCGAGATCATTTTGATATATTCCGATTTGCCTTCAAAATCATATGCGGTCCCAACGATTTTTAGCAGCTTGTCATCGTCATTGAAAAAGAACTGATTTGCCTTGATACCATCGAAATAGCTAAAGTATGGACCCAGTGCATAACGTATCACATGGAAAATGGAACCGGATACGATATAAAGCTTAATATCATGTTCTCGCATCAATGACAGAAATTTCTCTATACCGGGCATAAGTTTTATTTCTGTTGCTATTTCTTTCAGAATCTGGAGATTCATATCTCTATCTTTAAAGTATTTTTCTGTAATACTGCACCATTCAGGATGAGTGATTTTCTTTTCATCAAATTGCTTATGATAATACTGGCACATGGAGACATCATATCCAAGCTTCGTCCAGATATATTCCCATGTTGTGCGATTTGCCTTACAGGTGGTGAGTGTTCCATCAAAATCAAAAATAATTGCCTGGGTTTTGATGTCCTGAGATTGGCATACCGGCTGCAGCCGGCTGCGCGTTTTAATATTACATTTGGCCTTAGTAGCACAGTATGCCAGAATGGTAGTAATAAAAGATGGAACATTATTTTCGTTTGATTTTACAAAAGATTGGAGATCCAGCAATCCGATATCTGCAAATAATGGTTCTATGTCTTCACAGAGAACGGAAATAGGATAATTAATTTTGCTTTCTGATAATAATTTATTAAGAATAACATGAAGTTCTTTTAAAGATTTGATGCTTGGAAATCTGTCTGCAGTCAGCCATTTTCTGATTGAGGAAGTGTCAGTGATGACACTTCTTTTTGTTACAATATCTTCAGGTTCGATAGAATACAAATTAAAGACCAGATTGAGGATATCCGAGAATATATTTTTTCCATCTCAAATCTTCTGTCATTGTATTAATCTCCAAATCAATTAAGATAAATCTGAATATTCGTTTACTGGCAAATGATTGAGGAATGCTTCAAATAAAGAAGAATGGTAGCGAATGTATCATTCACTTCTGAGGGTTTGTTTCCTTCAGTGCAGTAAAAACTCCGGTCTTCTACGATAAAACCGTGTCGGCATTATTTCTTAATACTTTTTCCGTTGTGGAGTAATATTTGAATTTCCATGCCGGTGCTGCACTGCCATGGAGATTCAAAATAATAAGTTTTCAATTAATGCTCTTGTGTAAGCAGCGGCGACAAGTGAGGCATAAAAATGCCAGGAATCATCTTTTCGTGTATCACAATAATCGCAGATACCTCTGACAACAAAATATCCTCTTTCAGCTTCATATGTTGCGTTTTCTATTCCAAATCCTTCCATTTCCGCAGCATAAGTATTATATTTGTTCCTCAGTTCATCACGGAAACTCTCGTTTCTCAGCAGACGGTTTGCACTGGCTATTTTTTCATGGAAAATACGAGGACTGCATTGTTCTTCTTTTGGAACAGTTTCTTCTTTTCGTGTACCTGTAACGAAAGCCACTTTTCTTTTTTCGGGCTGAGCGAATTTTGGGTTTCCCTGTATATATGCACGGATATAATCTTCCCATAGTTTTTTGTCCTCAAGTGCAAGTTCATCCAATCTTTTACTGGCTTCTATTGCTGCGGGATTTGGAGCTGTATTTGGACCGTTCAGTTCTTTTACTTCTCCTTTATCCTTAATGAAATCATAATTAATTATTCCCGTCGCAGTGATAATATCGCCAATACGGATATCTGTTTTGGGGTCTGCTTTAGCAGAAGGTATACCGCCTGCAATACCTGTCATAAACACAATAGAAATATTGGGAAACTTGTTCAACAGTTGCGTAACACGTATAGCAGCGGAATCATTACCCTGCCCTTGAGTGCGTACCAGAACGATCTTGGTTTCTTGGCTGTTGCGAGTTTTTAATGTTCCCATGCAGTATTCTACAGCACGGGAGTATTTTTGTTTCGGATCTTTAGGAATAATGATATTTATGGGAGAATTAAGCATATTTTTCATAGCTATAAATTCTTCTGTCAGAACAGTAATAATTCCAATTGAAACATCTTCTGCCACCTTTGGATTGTAACCAGAAACGGCAGTAGGGTCCGTTTTTCCAAATTCCATACTCATATGACACTGCTCCTTTTCTGGCCCCAGATAAACATCAGCTAAGGCAATAAACTTCTTTTGATCATCTTTCTTTAATGAATTATATGTGTCTTGAAGGATTGAAAAAACTGAATCCACATAGGGAGATATTGGAATACATTCAGCCTTTTCCCATGCGTTTTGTACGACCACATCCAAAGGCTTTTTGTATGATTGTTCCCCTTTACTACATCCAAATTTAATATGCACTTGATTTAATCCTTGATTCCTTTGGTAGTCAAGGAGTCCACTGGCAAAACTGATTGCATCTTTAAAATGTGTAAAAATACATGTGCCTCTGTTGTTTTCTCCGACATCTCCAAATACATATTCAGCTGATTCATACAGGGATATTGCATTAGAAGCGTAGTTTTGCATGATTAATGGGATTTTTTTAACTGCCTGTCCTTCAAGATTTCTGTATCTTGAATAATCAAAATCCAATATATAAAATTCATTCAGATTATTATTTCGGATATGATTAACACATTTGTTGATAGTTGTCAGCATTTCCTGCCGCGATGTTACGTCATATTGTGGTATATCT
Organism: uncultured Clostridia bacterium; assembly: GCA_947166385.1. Lineage (GTDB taxonomy): Bacteria > Bacillota > Clostridia > Christensenellales > Aristaeellaceae > Aristaeella. Next base: position 28,199 of record CAMVEB010000002.1, read on the forward strand.
TGAAATAATCTGGCTATTTCTGCAAACATATCAGCACGTATTTGATCATAAGGAAGATCAAAGTTTGGAGCTGGTTCTTTGCCTTTATCAGGCTCCGGGAAATCTTTATCCACGAATTCAACGATCTGATTTATAATAGGGTTATTGACAGTTCTGATCAATGCATCAAATTTACTGTAGTATTTAATATCCAAAGTCTTTTCCCATAGCATGAAGTTTACCATGATTTGTTCAAGCGTGGCAATTTGCTGTATTTGGGGAATAATATCTGTTTTAAGATTTTTGGGGAAAAATACACGAGAGTTTTTGATTTTCTGGTGAACATTAAAAAACGTCATATCTGAAGAGAGGCATTTATCTACTCTTTGAAAGATTTTATCCTGATCATATTTTAGCTTTTTTATTGCTTCATTAGCAACTTTCGCTGCATCTCGCAGTAATAATTCAGACATAGCATCTGATTGTACTATCATTGCCGTTCTAATGTTTTTAAAAGCCAAGTCAATGTCGTAATATACATGTTTATAAAAATATTGAGGATTTCTACATAATACCAGTTCATTCAAGATGTCTGCTTTATTTGCGTCTTCTTTGATTGCAATTAAACCTTTGACATAATTAATTATTTCTGATAAAGGTGTCATATCCGTTGGCGAAAACCTTTCAGCTATCATTTCGCTAAAAGTATGGGGATCTGCACCAATAAACATTTTTGACGACTGATCATATTCGCAATATGAAGAGATTCTATTGAATTGGTAGAGAGGATATGCTTTTTCGTTGTCTAATGCTTTTTTTGCGTGGGTTAAAGGCCCGTACATATAAGGTTCCGTGTAAAACCCGTGGAAATCGTATTGATTGCTCGGATAATCATACGCTAAATTTGCCAATATCTTGTTTAAGTATGTTGCCTGAACTTTGAAAAAATGTTTCGAGGGTGCGATTGCTGTTTCTTTTTTCTTGGTTTGTTCAGTTTCGCTTCCTTCATCTGTATTATTTTCTGTTTTATTTGTTCCACAGAGGCTTATGATCACAGGCAGAAGCATCTCGGTTTTTTCGTCTATATGGTCTGGATCACCTTCTCCGGAACGACAAACCCGCATAAATACTCCATTGATCAATCTGTTTCTGGTAACCAGAACACCTCGGTCACAAAGAATATCTACCCATTTCATCAAACTTGCTTTACCGTGATAATGGCTGATGATTGCATTAAAGGAGAGGAAGTATTGAACATTTAAAACATCGGAAAGAGTTTTGACTTTTTCTTCGTATTTTTCTCTAAGGTGATGCATTACATCGTATACTGAATCAAAGGTTTCAGGGCATTTTTCTGTACATCTGGTACATACAGAAAGAACATTGTCAATAATATCCGATTGATCTGACAAGAACCGATCGATTGATTTGACAAAATCATTTAATCTGTTCTGGTCACCCATATAGGCGCCTAAATCATATGTTTCGATAGATAAAGAATGTGGATCGATAGTTGTGCCTAATTGTCTGAGAAAGTCTCTCAACATATATATACATGAGATAAAAAGAATATTCATGTATATACCTTCATCTTCTATAATCTTACTGTCCATTTTATATAGTGTTGTTAATGGTACTTGTTTTAAACACTCAAAAATCGATTCTTTGTTTATAGTATCCCATGAAACCAAATTCAGGGGGACAATAGATAAAACCTGAGTAACTGAATTATATGAAAAACGAATCTTCTGTAGTGCACTAGCATTTACTCCCGTATCCACGTCGAAAGGTGTGTGAACCGGGAAATTTAGATTAAACAAGCAGAATTTTGTTATTTTCGATGGTGTGTAAACATCATTTGTAAATTCTATCCTGCCCAATTCCATAATACGGTAAAATGTTTTCTTCATGTCGTTTTTATTCATTTGTATTCTGAAGAGAATATGATCAATATCGTAAAAGTTATCTGCTTTGGATAGAGTTATTGATTGTTGTGCAATATATTCCTGATACGTTGATTCGGGTAAATATCTTAATATTACCGCTTTTTCATCATATTGTTTTCTTATTTTTCTTTCAAGTTTATCATTTCCGATAAATGCATATGTATCTACGTTTGCTCCTAAGTTTTCAAAATATATACGATAATCGTATAGTGTAGAAGTATACTTAGCTGCGTCGTCAATGATGATAATCCGTTTGTCATCCAGTTCAGGTTTGGTATTTTCAAAAAATTGCCGATATCTAATTAATGAAGCCATTTTGGGATATTTTAGTGAGAAATATCGTAAAAGCTTACATCCTTTTCTTTCAACTGGAACAATATAGTCATAACCGAAATCTATTATTTTTTTCAACGCTTTCTCATTAGATTCAGCATATTTATAAAATGTGTTCATTTCTTTTGTGTACATTGGCATTTTTCCTCCATCATTTTTAGGCTTTGACTTTTAGTAAACACTCATATGGATATTCATCTGTACCTAAGTGATGCAAAATAAATATTAACAACAAAACGAAATCTCTATTTTATCATACAACCTTTTTAACTTATATGACTATAACTAAAGACTCTTTGTGCAGTTATTCTGTTACAAAGGATATTCTATTTTTGCTACTATAACAACATGAAGGTAATCATCAAATAATCCGTGTCTAGTTTTAGTCAACCCAATATGCTAGAGTGAAAAGTCTGGATTTCTTTCCGGACTTTTTGCACTTAGTGAAAAAAGTGTGGATCCATTCCACACTTTCCCACACCAAGGAGGCCACGCCATAGTAACCAGCAGTGTCCTTCTGTTGTCAGGCAGATTGGGTAATCGGTTTTCGCTTCTTCGGTGTTCGCGGCCTTTCGTTGCTTGTCGGAGCCTGAGCCCTAACCTGGTTCAGCCGCTCTGTATGTAGACTCATAACGTCGGTATTGGTTAGACCATGGCATCAGATCCGGCATGTAGTCACGTCCTTTGTCATAGAGATGTTTCGGCATCTGTTCCATCAGATACTTCAGGAAGAAATAAGGATCAGCACCGTTGGCTTTGGCGGTTTCAATCAGTGTGAATATTGTCACCATGGGATCCGCCCCTGTGACAGAAAAACTGAAAAGACTGTTTCGGCGGTAGAGCGCTACCGGTTTCACACTTCGTTCCGCAATTCCGTTATCAATTGAAATGCTCCCGTCTGTCAGGAATCTGCGCAGACAGATCTCCTGGTTCAGAGCATATTGGACCGCATCCTGCATCTTCTCGTTCAGAAGGGGATTATCCAGATCAATACTGCGGATAAAATCAAAGAAGACATTCACTTTCGGAAGAACTTCCTTCCTGCGGCATTTCAACCGCTCGTCTGGTGAAAGTTCTTTCAGCGTATCTTCCGCCAGATAGATCTCCCGAATCAGCAGAATAGCCTGCGCCTCCGGAAGGTTTCGGATCTGTTCATCTGTTAATCCTTTCAGATTGAGAACCAACAGTGCTTCCACAAAACGCCTTCTGCAGTGCATGAAGCAGCCGGTTAAAGTGATCAGTCCGTGCTTTTGCTTTCATCATCGATACAGGGATAAGCGGTATAAGCATCGCAGGTCAGATAAATCATCTCCAGCAAACCGGCGTAGAAATTCCGGAGATGATCCGCACCCCTCGTTTTCTCGTGACAGTATGCCACAATCTGCGGAACATCTGCCAATTCACCGGAACGGTGAACCCAGATAAAGCTCTTGGCTCCAGGTCCCCGTTCATCCAGTACGACGGAATAGTAAGTCTCATCACAATGCTGGTATCTGTATCCTTTCAGCAACTGGCACAGATATTCATATACTGGTCGGAGATGCGTTTGCGCAACATATAGGATCCAATTGGACATCGTCTGTCGGGATAAGGCAAAGCCAAAACGATCCGGATTGGATTCCTGCCTGTACAGTGGGAGATACATCCTGTTCCAGTCCAGCATAATCTGGGAAATCAGGGAGGCAGATGCCACACTCTTCGGAATCAGTGCGATCTCTGTCGGAATTCGGATCAGCCGGTGGTCTAGTCCAACGGAAATGATTGGCGTGTAGATAACCTTCAGGTAAGTGGATCGGCGGATCAGCTCGACTTTCCGTTCTTTCTTCCAGTAAGCGAATCGCCAGTTGCCTTCCCCGTACTCCCGGCTCAGTTTGTTAATGTCGTAGTCAAAGAAGTTCTGGACATCAGGGCCGGAAAGATCCATCCGCTTCTTCCGTCCATTGCTCTTCCGGGCATCCAGATCGTTGAATAGCGGGATAATTTCTCCGATTCTGCGGCGATTAATCCGCTTTTCCTCCTTCTGCTCCCCGGCGTTTTCAGCCAGCGGGTCCTTTGTTGGAAGGTTCCCTTCAAGCACCTGGCTCAAAATATCTTCTGTCTTCTCAGTGCTCTGGCCGAAAAGATCGTTTGTCTGAATTGTTTGGATACCGGTCAGATGCTGGTTCTGCTTCCGGAGCGTATCAATCTCCTTGCGGGCGCCGTTCAGCGCATCTTTCATCTGCTGGTATTCAATTGCTATCGCGCTGCTAGCATTCTCCGTTTCCTTCAGTCGGATCTCCAACTCTTTCTTCGCACAAAAAAGGCTGACAGCAATCTCGGTGATTTCCGCCCCGTCCTTTCCCTCCGGGGAACGACGAAAGGCTTCCATCGTTGCTGTCATCATGACGGCTTGCTCCTTTATGCAGATTGGAGAAGGATTTCTTATTCAGCAATCAGTCCGCGGATCTTTTGAATGGTACTGGCCATCCGCTGGTTCTGCTTCCTGAGATCGCTTAACTCCTTTTCCATTTCTGTCAGGCTCAGCCTCAGCTTTCTCACCTCTGTCTGCGACTGCTCGTATTGGCCCCGGAGCTTGGTATATTCACTGGCGGATATCTGCTCTCCGCTGGCTTCCAGTTTCTTTTTTTTCGGCCCCCGCTTTCCGCAGGGAACAATCTCGCCGGTCGCCGGGTCAAGTTTCCCCAGCAGTTTCCTTCTCGATCTGGATTGCCCCAGTTCCGGAACCCAGTAGCTCTCCGATTCGTAAACGTACGTGGTATCCGTATCTTTGTGGTATTGCTGGATAATGGCCATCCAGATCACTCCTCGTTCCAATTTCGAGGATATTATATCACTTAACAGAAAAAAGTCAATAACGATCGTTACATAACGCCATTTATTTTGTAACTATTTTTCAGGAACGGAAAGGATTCATAAAGTGTTGTATTTATTGAATTTCGTTGTTTCGGAAGGGATTCGTCCTCCACCTTTTTGTACCTGCGAATGGTCCCTTCAATCGCAAACCCATCCAGCAACCGGTGATATTGTTCCATAGTTATGTCACGAGCCTCTTCCGGCGTATTGGGCCATTGGAATTTACTGTCTGTCAGGCGAAGGGTACTGTCTCATTATATTGTTCCCCGGTTGTCTGCAAATACTCGCCGAGGGCTGCGTAGCATTCTTGATGAGACTTTCGGCTGCTGGAACATACCCCTTTTTCTTTGAGAAAACTCATGACGTGATTGACGGTCTTCTGATAATCCATGATGGAATCACCCCTTTCAGTAATGATTATTCCATTATCCCATGAATATGATTTATCCTCATCTTTTTGGAAGATGATGCAGTATTTTCAATGTGTCTGAGAGAAGATGAGGATAAAAGTTTTATGAGGATAAGCCGCAGGCTACAATTACGCGCTTGATTCCGCTTGCTTCCCTAAACATGCTGAATCACCGAGAATACCAGCCTTAATGTTTTCTCGCTGGCAGATTCATTGACATATATCTGGAACTGGCCAAACTGGACCATAACTCCGGCTGAAAAAGCAGCAACGGCCAGAACCACGGGAGCGGTCGGTTCCGGCTGAACAACAGGTACAGCAGGGAGCTCTTCTTTCGGCTTCAATTCACAAAACACCGGTAGTGAAGCAATGACTTGGGAATTCACTTCACGGATTTGCTGCATATGACCACGAAATGGCGGTAATGCCAATCCTGGATTTTGTTTTAGAACATATTCCCGGATTCGTTTCTGCCAGTGAAAAAACTGACTGCGATCGATCCCGTTCCTGGCGCAGTATTCATTCTTGGTAAGGCCGCTGTTTACCGTATTCTGGATAATCCCGACCCATTTTTGCATCCGGACGCTCATGACGGATTTATCCATTGTAAAACGCCTCCCTCGATTGTATGGATTCTCTGATCCATTCTATCTTGGAAAGCGGTTGATTAATAGACACGGATTTTTTGACGATTACACATGAAGCACTCCGGTTGCTTATATTATATTTCTCAAATATCAAAATACTCTGTTTGAAACTGGCATTATCTTTGAAATCTGAGGAGATGACAAGAGAATGTAATGCTTTTTTTCTTTTTCAAGTCTTATAAAACAGAACATAACAGAAGCAGAATCAGCCATGTAGCGAATCAGATAATCCGGATAATTGGTGTACATACAAAAAACATCGGATCAATGTTGACAGTTAATCTTCCATATTCAAAAGGGAATAATTAGTTGATAAAAACACAGACGGAAATGGCAGTGTAGAGTTAAGAAAAAATAGTGTCCCAGGCGGTTAGAGATCCATATATCTTGTGTTACTAAATCAATCCTGAACACATGAAATAAGTGTAGGATGCTTTGCAAATGGGAGAACACGATGGTATTCCATCTATCGAGCGACCAGAGCACCACCTGACGGAAACCTGACAGATTTTGTACAGGCAACTGACAGGGATTTTGAATACAATACAGGTGGTGATTACAATGATGGATCTGAAAAGGATCATTTCAATTCGACTGATTCAACTGAGACAAGATGTTAAACTCTCACAAGAAGAATTTGCGGCGGCAATTGGGGTTAGCCGGTCAGCTGTCAGAGGATGGGAGATTGGTGAATATCTTCCAAATGCGATCATGCTTCAGAAAATCTCCGAATTCTACAAGGTCCCGATCGATTATCTGTATGGCAGAGAGCTCATGGAAATAATACCAGGGTCAAAACTGCCGATGGAAATCACCCTTCAGATCGGCATTCTGGTCCGAACAATTGAGGAACAGATGAGCTGATCCGTTGATCGAACCTTGACAGAAGAATATCCGGACAACAGATACAGTTCCCCGGGAGAAGGAGCGGGCATGCGGCGGCGCGATGAAGGAAAACGAGCGATACACGCAACGCATGGAACTGTTTGTGGCAGGACAGCGCGCGACGATATTTTCCGGGCGATAATGATACTTCCTCACGGCCACCCACCAGACTTGCGGTGGAGATCCTGCGGTGCATGACAGTTTTATAGAAAACATCGGTACTGTGGGACTATGAGCGGTTGCCAGCCGCTGTCTGTTGTTCGCCTTTTTGCCGAGGGAAAGGAAAATACGGCAAAAGCGAATTAGATCGATAGTCATATGGTCAGGCATCGGACCTCCGGTGCCTGATTTTAAAGGAAACCATGGAGGTCGTCATGATGGAAAGAGAAATACCGGTTTATGAAAAGTATGTGCTGTCCACAGAGGAAGCTTCTGATTATTTCCATATTGGAGTTAACCGACTACGGAAAATGATCCGGGACGAACCGGAAGCGGAGTGGATTCTCTGGACAGGAAGCCATGCGGCCATTAAACGCAAGCTGTTTGAAAAGAAAGTCGACGCAATGAGCGCTGTTTGATAATTACAAAGAAAAATGCACAGATGAAATCCTCGTAAGAACTCTTTCGGTATGGTATAATTACCATGAAGCGAAAGAGTTCTTTGCGCTATAAGGGAAAGGAGGGTTTATGTCTGGAAAGCGCAAAGACAAAAAAGGTCGAGTACTGAGAGACGGTGAAAGCCAGCGGAAAGATCTTCGGTATGACTACCGCTATACAGATCCATGGGGAAAACGTCGCTCTGTTTATGCAGATACGCTGGATGAGCTCAGAAAAAAAGAACGCGAGATTAAAAAAACGCTCGAAGAAGAATCAGGTGTAAACTATGTTGCCGGTCAGATTTCGATGCTGGATCTGGTAAAACGTTATCTTATGTTGAAGACTGTATCCCGGTATAACACCAAAATCAATTACAGTACAGTTCTGAATCTGCTCACCAAAGATCCTTTTGCTCAACGGCCAATCAGGAGTATAAAAGTGTCAGACGCAAAACTGTGGTTTATTCGTTTGCAGCAGGAAGGCAAGCGATACTGCACGATTACGAACATTCGCGGTGTAGTCAAGCCGGCGTTTGACTTGGCTTGGGATGAAGAGATCATCCGCAGAAATCCTTTTTCCTTTAAGATTACGGACGCGGTGGTGAATGACACTGTGCCGCGAGTGGCGTTAACGGAGGAACAGGAATCGCGGTGGATGAACTTTATTCGGAATGACAAGACATATTCGAAGTATTATGACGAATTTATCGTTTTGTTGGGTACCGGAATGCGAGTCAGTGAATTCTGTGGATTGACCAAGAAGGACGTCGACTTTGATAAGCGGGAAATCCATGTAGATCATCAACTGATCAAGGAAAGGCATAAGGATCACCGCAGCTATTTTGTTGAAAAAACCAAGACGGTCAGCGGTTGCAGGGTCATCCCGATGACGGACGAGGTTTACGAAAGCCTGAAGCGCATCGTGGATAAGAGGAAGAAACCGAAGACGGAATTAATCGTTAACGGATATACCGGATTCATTCTGTTGGATACGAACGGCAATCCAAAGGTGGCACTGCACATTGAAAATGAATGTCGCTGGGCGATGTACAAGTACAATAAACTGCATCCGAACGAACCGTTACCTCACATCACGCCGCATGTGTATCGACATACGTTCTGCACGAGGATGGCCCAGAGGGGAATGGAAGTGAAAGCGCTTCAGTATCTGATGGGGCATTCAGATGCATCCGTGACGATGAATGTTTATACACATTCCAATTATCAGTATGCGGCGGAGCAGCTGAAGTTGATCACGAAGAAAAAGGATGAAAACGCGATGTAAGCTGTCCAAATTTGTACGCCACAGATACGCCGAAAACCCAAAACCGTACGCCAATTGGACGCAAAATCGTGGCGTAAATACGTGCCAAAACGTGTAGATTGGTGCGATAGTCAAAAAATGAGGCGAGCGGGAACCATTGAAAATAAAGGTTTGCATGACAATAAGTGAGGAAAAATTCGGAAATGGTCAAAATCTTGTTTATCTGCCACGGAAGCAGACAATGATTCCACTCTGGCCGCATTCATGGTGATGGCGAGACCCGATGATAGTGCTGTCGTGGTTTTCAAAGGCGGGAAAATCACTGCTGAATGGGAAGCGCAGGACGGGAAGAAGACCAACGAACTCGGTGCCTATGAAGTGGTGAACGAAGGCGACTTGATTAAACAGAATTAATAGGAGGACAAGAAAGTGAAACAATCCCTGCAGGAAATCTGCGAGGCGCAGATTCGCAATGAGACAGCCATGCGCAAGGTGGCAAAGATCGAATATGAAGCAGTTCTGAAACTCTGTGCGATGATGCATGTCAACGCCGGGCGCGAGGTCAATGCGGAACGTATCAGGGAATGCGGCGGCATTCTGAAGAGCAGGGCCGGTATCTTTTCGAACTTCCGCGGGACGCTGCAGCGTGTGATCGTGACGAAAATGGCGCTCGCGAACGACCCGGCCGCCTACATTGATGATGTGATGGACGTATACGGGAAACTTAAGTCGGATCACAGGCTGCTGGGCGAGATGCTCGCGATGGCGGCGACAACCATCGTGGAGAATTGCCCTGGGGAGCGGCGCACGGAGGTCGTGGAGAAAACACGCCAGACATACGCCATGCTGAAAAAGCAGCATCCTTTCCTGACGGATGAAAACGATATGTCGCTTGTCGCCCTGATGATCATGGCGGGCAAAGATCCCGTACAGGCGGCTGAAGAAGCGGAAAGACTTTTTCAGGCCATGAAGAATGATTATAAGATCGGCTCGGACGTTGCTCAGTCAGCAGCCATGATCCTAGCGCTTTCCGACAGGCCCGCGGACCGGAAACTGGAGGCTTTCTTTGGTTTGTATAACGCATGCAGGGCCGCGAAACACGAAACCGCGAGGGATAAGGCCATGGTGATATATGCCGCTTTTGCGGATGCCGACTATGATCTGAATGAAACGGTGGCGTCCATTGGTGAGGTGGACAACTGGCTGAAAGGACAGAAGGGCTATGGCCTCTTATCCCTCGGGACGAGCGAACGCCGTCTGTTTGCGGCATCCATGGTGCTGAAGGACATGCAGGCGGGAGGTGCGGCTGCCGCATTAAGCGCAACGAACGCGATCACTCAGGCCATTATCGAGGAACTGGTGCTGATTCTGGTGATGATCATCCTGACGGGGATCATCGTCAGCACGACCATATCAAATTCGTTCAGTTAAGCCTTCCGGATAAAACCGAACCATCATGAAGTATCCCAAATGATCCAGTCCTGGAAGTCCCAGGCTCTGTTCGCCGGTGCCTTCGGCTTCGTCACCGCGATCCTGTTGCCCTGACCGGCCTGCCGGAAGCTGAAAACGGGGATTGATCGATGGAGCCTTGGATATTAAACCCGGCAAAAAAGACGAAAGACGATTTACAAACCGGTGTAAAAAACGATATAATGGTCAGAAAAACAATATATAATAGATCTAAGCAAAAAAGGGAGTAAAAAACATGAAAAAAGTATTCGCACTGATCCTGGTCCTGATCCTGGCCTTGGCTGTTTTCTCTTCCTGCAGCAAGAAGGAAGAAGCGAAGTCCACCCTCCAGAACTTCAAGGTCTACAACCGCTGCGGTGAAAAAATCGTCAACCTGAAGATTGGCAACGACAAGGGAACCTCCTCTGTCGCCGTCGAGAACATTGACGACGGTGCGGATATTGAAATGGGTTGTTACAACCCGAACGACGGTTCCAAGCTGCAGATCACCGTCAAAGCCGGCCTGCTTGAGATTACCACAGGCATAGACGACAACGTGACCGACATTACGATTGAACCCAACCTGAACGTCACCTTCTCTAAACCGGGTAAATAAATCAGAAAAGGCCGATGAAACATCGATGGCTGTGGAGCGGGCAATCCCTGCTTCACAGCTTTTTGCCGCTTTTTTGCAATCGTTTGCGACTTTTTACTGTCATCTCATATTTCTTTTTGCCGGAAACCCGGAAGTCTTTACTCAGGATGGTCTGGTGACGATCATCACATCATTGCTGAAGAATACCATGCCGGAAACGCTATCCTTTTCGGTCCCTATGCCCGGAAGGAAGCGGACCGCCAGTCCGATATCGATCTGCTGGTCATCGGCGGACCTTTATTTGATCCGACTGACATTTTTTCCCTGGCGGATGACCTTCATCGCGCAACAGGTAAAAGCGTTGATGTATATGAACTGTGCGAGATCAATCAGCAAAGCGAGTTCTATCAGACCATTCTAAAAGAAGGGGTACGTACTCATCGTGTTCTGCATCTGTTGATTCAGGTATTCGTTGAACAGATACATCTTAAAGTCATCCAAACTGAAAACCTTTTCTGATGAAGGGTCACCATATTCATGTGTTAGTTCAGACCATGAGCATCGGTTCGCTGCGTTCAGCGCAGGCGTATTTCCGGACATGATGTCACGAACAAGTGTTTCCGGTTCGGCCTGTTTCAGATTGCCAATTCTCCAGGGTTTAGTCATATGTGTGAAATTATAGTAAACATCAAAACGGTTGGAGATGTTTAATGTGATTTCACTCCCGACCTGAAAAACCGGAGAAGAAGGATCATCCATTAAAATATGATAACATTCTGCTTCTGAAAGGATATTGTCATGGTTAAGGAATGATTCTTTCAGCTCATCCGGAATGTGATGTTTCTGAATGCGGATCGGATATAGTTTCCGGTTTTCCCCTTCGCAACTGCCCTCATGGACAAAGAACTCCAGTTCAGGACAGCGTTCCTTTTTTATCTCCGTTGCCAACCGGAACAGCTGAACAATTTCATCCAGGTTTTCTTCATTGATAAAGCACTGCCAGCGCGGGGTGATACCTCCGCTTATGAGCAGTTCTGTTGCACGCAGCACTTCCTGATATGCACCTTTTCTGCCGACATATCTGTCCTGTGTGGCTTCGAGACCGAAAAAGGTCAGCTGTACTTTCTTCACGCCTACAGATCGCAGAAAAGGGACATATTTAGAGTCTCTGACAATACGATAGAAACTTGCCAGCTCAAAACGTTCCGGGACAGCGTTTCGGGAAATTTCCAGATCCCTTTTCCAGCGTTCTTCATAATCGTCACAATAATCCGGTTCCCGCAACCAGCTGTAATAGGCAATCTGATCAAAATAAGGCGAGAAGAAATTGACAATAAAAATGTCTGAGCCCTCTTCCATCTTTCTGTTGGGCATGTGACCAAGCCAACAATGAAGACAGCGATTCGGACAGCCATTCATATCTACAACCAGATTCAACTTGTTTTTGCTCATTCTCTGTTTCTCCGCAAATCCGGATTGCTGCATCAAAAATACAAAGTTCGATGTTAATCCTTCTCGAAAAAAACGATATCCATGACAATCCTGATTCTGCACCAGCCTGGGGCAGAGTTCCTGTTTATTATACCCGCTGATCCCTTCGTTTCGCAAGAAAAAAGCGACCTGAGGAAATCTTTCCGGCCAATCAAAAAGGGCCTGGAATTAATAATTCTCAGGTTATGTCGCGGAACAACGAATTCGGTGCGCAGCCTTGATAGACGTCTGAATTTTTTATTTGCGAATTTGTCATATCTGCCGTCAGCCATGCCACGATGCCTGTGTGCGTTGATGAAACAGCTTTGTTAAAGAAACAGCTTTCAGGAAGATATCTTCTGTTTTTTGAATGTATTATCCCTTGACAAGCGGCAGGCTTCATTTTACAATTCGCGCGTCTTACTGAGGTGCAAAGGCGTGCCAAACATCGATATCTGAAACATTTTGAGGGAGGAATGACATGATGAAGAAACTGTTTGCGATCCTGCTGAGTGCCCTGCTGCTGATGAGCACCGCTGCCGCGTTTGCGGAGGATTATACTTTCGGAACGGATACCGCGTTCAGGCCTTTTGAGTACACGGATGAGAACGGCGTTCTGGTGGGGATTGACGTGGAGCTGCTGGCGGCCATCGCCGAGGATCAGGGATTCACCTACACCATTGAGCCGCTGGGCTGGGACGCTTCCATCGCCGCCTGCCAGGCCGGGCAGAAGGATGCCATGATCGCCGGCGCTTCCATCAAGCAGGAGCGGATCGACGCGGGCTGGATTTTCTCTGACGGATACTATACGGCCACCCAGTCCATGGCGGTGGCACAGGGCTCTGACATCACCGGTTTTGAAGGACTGAGCGGAAAGAACGTGGCCGTGAAGACCGCGACGATGAGCAAGGATTACGCGGACAGCCTCGCGGGGACCTATGGTTTCACTGTGGTGACGTTCGAGAGCTCTCCTGACATCTATCAGGCTGTCATCAGCGGGCAGTGTGCCGCCTGCTTCGATGATACCCCGATTATGGCGGACTATATCAAGTCCAACGGCGTGCCGCTGCAGCTGGTCCCCGGGACGGAAAACGAGGGCGCGGACTACGGCATGGCGATCTTCAACCCGGAGAAGCAGGAGATTATCGACAAGTTCAATGCCGGCCTGGCCAACATTAAGGCCAACGGCAAGTATGACGAGATCCTGGCGAAATACCTGGGCAACTGACGGATGCTTGCCGGATCCGGAATATCAGGCAGGGAGGCGCTTCTTGAGCCCTCCCTTCTTTTGAATCTGTTCCCCCAATTTTCCGTCTGAAAGGAGCCGGGTTGCCTTGATCCAGATTTTCCAGAAATACGGCCCGCTGCTGATGACCGCCATGGGGCAGACGCTGCTCCTCGCGCTTTACGGACTGTTCTTTGCCTGCATCATCGGACTGATCGTCGGGATCATGAGCGTGCTGAACAATAAGGTTTGCCGCGGGATCGCGCTGGTTTTCGTTAATCTGATCCGCGGCGTTCCGATGATCGTGCTGGCTTATTTTATCTTCTTCGGCGTTCCGTTTCTCTTCAATACGATCCTGAAAATCGGCAGCGTGACGCTGACGGCGCTGCAGGCGGGGTCCATCTGCCTGGCGCTGAACTGCGGCGCCTATATGGCGGAGATCATCCGCGCGGGCATCCAGTCCGTGGATATCGGCCAGATGGAAGCGGCCCGTTCCCTGGGACTGCCTTACTGGCGGGCCATGCAGCGGGTGGTTCTTCCCCAGGCGATCCGCACGATGATTCCCAGCATCATCAATCAGTTTATCATCACCCTGAAGGACACTTCCATCCTCTCCGTCATCGGTTTTCCGGAGCTTGTCAATACGGCGAAGAACGTGGTGGCGGCAACGTTCCTTTCCTTTCAGACCTGGGGAATTGTCGCCATCATGTACCTGATCGTAATTCTGCTGCTGCAGTGGGCGGCCAAGGTGCTGGAGAGGAGGCTGAAATATGAATCCAGGTAACGTGAAGATCCGGGTGGAAAACCTGAGGAAGGATTTCGGCCGCCTGCAGGTGCTGCGGGATATTACCGCCGAAATCTATGAAGGGGAAGTCGTTGTCATTATCGGTCCCTCCGGCAGCGGAAAATCCACTTTCCTGCGCTGCCTGAACCAGCTGGAGCAGGTGAGCGGCGGCCGGATCATCATCGACGGACAGGATCTGACGGATCCCGGAACGGACATCAACAAAATCCGGGAACGGGTGGGCATGGTTTTCCAGCATTTCAACCTGTTCAACAATATGAATGTCCTGCGGAACCTGATGCTGGCGCCGGTGGATCTGAAACAGTGCAGCAAAGAGGAAGCAAAGGAGCGGGCGATGACCATGCTGGAGCGGGTCGGCCTGCAGGACCGGATCAATGCTTATCCGCACCAGCTCTCCGGCGGCCAGAAACAGCGGGTGGCCATTGCCAGATCCCTTTGCATGAAGCCCGATATCATGCTGTTTGACGAACCGACTTCCGCCCTGGATCCGGAAATGGTCGGCGAAGTGCTGGATGTCATGAAGGAGCTGGCCCGGGACGGAATGACCATGGTGGTTGTGACCCATGAGATGGGGTTTGCCAGGGAAGTGGCGAACCGTGTATTATTCATGTCGGAAGGAAGCATTCTGGAGGAGGGAACTCCGGAGGAGGTTTTCGGGAATCCGCAGAACCCGCGCACACGGGATTTCCTGAATAAGGTTCTGTAAGAAGTTCGGGAAAAGGTTTTGTAAGAAAAGGAGAGACTGCAGATGAAGTACCGCACCATGGGAAAACTGGGCATCCGGACGTCCGCCTTCGGCCTGGGATGCATGCGCTTCAACGGCCCCGCTTCCGGGGACAGCGTCATTGACGAACAGAAGGCCGTCTCCCTGATCCGTCGGGCGATTGACGGCGGTGTGACCTATATCGATACCGCCTATGTCTACCTGGACAAAACCTCGGAGATCGTCCTGGGCAAGGCGCTGAGAGACGGATACCGGGACAGGGTGACCATTGCCACCAAGGTGCCGTCGGACATGGTGAATAACCGGGCGGATCTGGAGGCCGTGCTGGCGGAGGAACTGAAAAAGCTGCAGACGGACCATATCGATTTCTACCTGATGCACGCCCTGAACCGGCAGAAGTGGGAGCATATGAAGGAAATCGGCGCGCGGGAGTTCTTCGACGACATGAAGCGGGAAGGGAAGATCCGTTTCAAATGCTGCTCCTTCCATGGCCCCTATGAAGAGTTTGAATACATCATCAACGACTGGGACTGGGATATGGTCCAGATCCAGTACAATTTCATGGATATCAGCAACCAGGCCGGGACAAAAGGCCTGGAGCTTGCCGGCAGCAAAGGAATCCCGGTGGTCATCATGGAGGGCCTGCTGGGCGGGCGCCTGGCCAGCGCTCCGGACAATGTTCAGGCGCTCTATGACGCCTTTCCGGTCCGGCGGTCCGCGGTGGAATGGGCTTTCCGCTGGCTGTGCAATCATCCGGAAGTGGCGGTTGTCCTGTCCGGCTGCAACGAGGCGGAGCAGATCGACGAGAACCTGCGCATCTTTGATACCGTGGACACGGGGATCATGAGCGAAGACGAGCTGAAACTCATCGATGACGTGCGCGCAGCCTATATCAGCCGTACGAAAGTCGGCTGTACGGGCTGCCGCTACTGCATGCCCTGTCCCAACGGCGTGGATATCCCGGGCGTGTTCTCCGTATGGAATAATTATTCCCTGTACCGGACAGACCCGAAAACCGACTGGGTGATGGGCATGATCAGAAAGGCTGACGCCGGTGCGGATCACTGCGTGGGCTGCGGTGGGTGCGAGGCGGCCTGTCCGCAGCACCTGAACATTATCGACAGCCTGCAGGAGGCATGGCGTGAGCTGAATCCCTGAGAAGACGGCTGACAGGTGAGCGGAAAAATGGTATAATGGGGTATCACGCAAACGGAGGACATGATGATGAAGAAACTGACAGCAATCCTGATCGCCCTGGCGGTGATGATGACAGCGGGATGGACTTTCTCCCTGGCGGAGGAGAGCTTCTGGGCGCAGGACGGCGTCGAGGGCACCGTCTGGATGGACGACCGGGCCACGCTGGAAGTGATCGGCGACGGGACCGGGTTCAAGGTGCTGATTCACTGGAGCAACAGCGCCTTTGACGCCACGGAATGGAACTACCTGTGCGTCCTGGAGGGGGAGACCCTGAAGGCGAGCCATGTGACCTGCGATCATGTGGAGGACGGCGAGGACGGGACGTCCGAGCGGATCAATGTGTATGAAAAGGACTGCGAAGCGGTCTTTACGGAGAACGAACGCGGGCAGATCGTCATCACCGGCGCGGGGGACGACATGCTGGAAGGGAAAGCGTTCGACCGGTTGGAGGACGATGGGGACGCGAGCGGCCTGCAGGCGGAGATACAGCTGCTGGGCGAGGTTTTCCGGGCATCGGAGGAGCTGCTGTTTGAGACGGAGAACGTCACGATGACCGGAAAGGTGAACTTCTCCCTGGACGGAGCCTGGTTCAAGACGGCGGACGCCGAGTATATTCAGGACGGGGAGGATTCCCTGTGGAAGCTGATTCTGACCTCCCCCCGGGCCGAGGGCGGTGAACGGGTCAACGGATTCACGGTCGTGGCGAACGGCGAGCGGATTTTCGCCATGGAAGTCTACCATCCCGGCACCTTCCGGACCGGAACGGACAGCGCCCAGAGCACGATCCTGCGCAGAACGGTGCAGATGGATCTGATGGTCAGTCTGGTGAAAACCCTGCTGGAACAGCCGGATCTGCTGCAGGGCAGCGGCACGGTGGAATCCGTGGGCGCGGAGGACGGCGGGAAGGAAATCCGCATCCGGGCGGGCGGCGATGTTCCGGCCCTGGTGAACAGCGGGCTGAACGTACTGGCCCAGTACGCGGCGAAACGGTATTTCGCCACGGACTATGAGCATGTCCAGGCCCAGCATATGATGCCCCTGGAATACTACATCACCGTGACGCAGGGGATCCTGGCGGCCACGAAGTCCCTGGCGCTGAAGGAGGCGGATCTCCTTTTCACGCTGGATGAAAAAGGACAGCTGGAAGGGGTTTCCGGAAAGATCGCCGTGGTGCTGACCACGGGGCAGGACGGGGAGAAAACGCTGGACGTTTCCCTGGACATCGGCGTTTCCGGCCGGGGAGAGAGCATCGTGAAGGAATTCAACCCCGCGGACTACGGCGTGGAAAAGCCCGACGGCGGGGAAAACGGGCTGCCGGGAGGACAGGAAGAACCGGCGGAGCCGGAGGAAGAGGGTTCTCTCCTGGATGAGGAGACAGCGGCCCGCGTCGCGGACGCGGCCAGAACCGCATGGGCCCGGGCCGGCCGGGAGATCGGAGACGACATGATCGTGACCGTCCGGGATATGGACGGGTACAGCTATACGGAATTCCGGAATGAGGACAGCTCGGCAATGCTGGACTGCTTCCGGGATCAGCAGGGGCTTGTGCTGGAAATGCACAACATGGTCAACGACTGGCAGGGGGATGTGGAATACACGTTCAGCGCTTATCCGGACGAAAAGCTGGTTTCCGAGGAGTCGGAGAAAGTGCTGGCGTTCATCGCGGATCTGGATCCGGAGCTTCGGGAAAAGATTGAGAAGCTGCAGGTGCAGTGGTGGTATGAGAACGGGGAGAACCTGTATCTCTGCCTGATGGAGGATCCGATCGCCCAAGACTGGGACGGGATTCTCGTGGTGGTCCGGGTGCGGCCGGACTGGCAGATTGAATATTACAGCTGCATTGCCAACGGATAAGGCAGGGGAGACGCCATGAAGCCAAACAGCCTCAGCATTCTTTTTCCCTGGCAGGACCGGGTGACGTACCGGCAGGTGCCGCCGGAGACATGGCATGACCTCGGCCTGGATGCGATCGTGGAGAAAGTGGCCGCGAAGCCCCAGGAGATTCCCCTGCTGGAGCGGGTGATGACCAGCCTGACCGCGGATCCGGAGGTCTGCCGTTTCCGCGCGGATGTGTTTGAGGATCTTTCCCGGCATCCGGAGATACGGGACCGGCTGATGAAGCTACTGGACCGGGTGAAGATGTTCTACGACTACGGCGTCGTCAGCCGGCACGCGGGGGACGAGGCCGGAATCTGGGATCTGATGCACCGCCTGGAGGAATACCGGGATTACATTGTGTCGGTGGAGGAAATCCGGGAATGCCTGTCCGGGGCGGATCTGCGTTCCGAGGGCCTGATCACGCTGCGGGAGACGATCATCGGGATCTACGAAAGCAACGGCTTCGCGGCGCTGCGCAAAGATGTTGAGGAACTGCGCGTCAACGCTTCCGGCGTGCGGAGCGTGACGGTGGGGATCAACGTCAACGAACGGTTCGAAGCGATCAACATGGGGCTGGTGGCGGTGAACGCCAAACCCTTTACGCGCTCCGGCGTGCTGAAGCATTTCATCACGGCGGTGAATCCGCGGGATGAAATCAGCCCGGAGGCGGAATGGAGCGGCAGCATGAACTACCAGCCGGCTTCGCCGCCCCTCGGCTTTACGGACGGAATGAACTACCTGGTGGAGGCGGGCGCGGTGCTGCGCAATCCGATCATCGGGATGACCATGGCCTCCATTCCCCGGGACGACGGATCCTCGGAGGTGCCGAGGCAGTTTGACTCCGCCGCCACCACGCTGCTGACACGGCTGGTGCGGCACCTGCGCGAAGTGCTGGGAAAGTATATCAATCTCAGCGTCCGCGATATCTCCGGCCTGATTCCCGAACTGGTGTTTTATGTCCGGTGGGCGGAATACCTGGACAGGCTGAAGCAGGCCGGCTGGCACTTCTGCAAGCCGGAGGCCGGCACGCCGGAGGGCGGCTCCGGCATGCGGGCGGAAGGGTTCTACAATCTGAAGCTGATCGGCAGCGTGGCGCCGGGCCAGGCTGTCCTGAACGATCTGCGCTTTGACGGCGAGAAACGGGTGTATGTGCTGACCGGCGCCAACCGGGGCGGGAAGACCACGGTGACCCAGGCGGTCGGGCAGCTGTTCATGCTGGCCCAGTGCGGGATCTCCGTGCCGGCAAACGTCTTCGTCTTTGATCCGGCGGACCTGGTGCTGACGCATTTCCCGGCGGATGAGGACCGGACGCTGGACCTGGGGCGCCTGGGCGAGGAATGCCGGCGGTTCCGGGAACTGTACGACATGAGCTCCGGGAAGAGCCTGATCCTGCTGAACGAAACGTTTTCCACCACCTCTTTCGAGGAAGGATACTATATCGCGGTGGATTCCCTGCGGGCGATCCTGCAGAAGGGCGCGCGCACGATCTACAACACGCATATGCACAAGCTGGCGTATGACCTGGATACAGCGGTCAACATTGCAGCGGCCGACAATCAAAAAACGCCGGGGAAAGCGGTTTCCCTGGTGTCGGAGAGCAAGGACGGAACGGCCACGTTCCGGATCCGGATCGCCCCGCCGGAAGGGAAATCCTTCGCGCGGGGAATCGCGGAGAAATACGGCGTGACCTATGAGGATTTAACAGGCAGCCGGACGCCCAGAGCGCCGGGCAGCAGCTCGTAGCGGGCTTCATCCATCGGGATCAGTTCGCCGTCCACATCCACGACCATGCCGGGGCAGCGGACGGTCAGCGACCGGCAGCGGCGCTCGGACACGCCGGGCAGCTCCACATGGCGGCCGGGGATGAACTTGCTCAGCATCTGCAGGATCTGCGGGCGGGTGAAACGGTCCGCGATCACCAGATCAAACAGCCCGTCGTCCGGCTTCGCGTGGGGAACGGCCTTCATGCCGCCGCCGATATAGCAGCCGTTGCCGACGGAGAAGATTGTGACGTCCCGCTTCTCGGTGACCCCGTCGCAGGTGATTTCCACCGGCAGGGGACGGAAATATTTCAGCGCGGCGAAGATACCCATCAGATAGGGGACGCGCCCCTTGCCGAGCCGCTTGAAGCGCTCGGCCTGCCGCAGCACTTCCACATCGAAACCGGAACCGGACACGTTCAGAAAATGGTAATCGTTCAGCTTCCCCACATCCAGCCGGCGGGGTTCGCCGGACAGCTGGGCGCTGAGCGCTTCTACCGGATCCGCCGGAAGATCAAGGACTTTCACAAAATCGTTCCCCGTTCCGCAGGGAACGAAATACATCGTGACAAAGCGGCCGGCCAGGCCGTTCACGATTTCGAAAATCGTGCCGTCTCCGCCGAGACACACGATTTCTTTTTCTCCGTTTTTCACAGCATCGTCCGCCAGTTCGGCCGCGTGGCCGGGACGGGCGGTAACGTCCGCGTGGAAAGGAATCCTCTTTTCCTCCAGCATGGCCCGGACGCGGGAAAACACCGCAGCGGCTCCGCCGCAGCCGGCATGCTCGTTGGTAATCAGGTAAAGCATGGCCATTCCCCCTTCCCGAAGCATTTTATCACAGAAAGGGCGGGGAATTGTTTTTTTCCTGTTTTTTCCGGCGGATTTCAAAAGCAAAGAGCGGCCCGGAAAGGTTGTAATCCCGCTTGCGGACAATCAAAACAACAAGATATAGAGGGGATCCGGGAAAAAAAGCACAAGACATGCTGATTGCATTTTCCTAGCCGATATGATAAAATCGTCGGGTGCTTTTCAGGAAACGAATGGATTTCCGGGCTGGAAACGTTTCCGATATCTGTATTATTCGGGGAGAAACCCCGTGTAATAAAATCTTTATGGAGGTAATACCATGAAAAAGATCCTTTCCCTGGTTCTGGCGATCGCCCTCGTGCTGAGCTGCATGAGCTTCGCCATGGCTGAAGATCCTGACACCTATTCCATGATCGACAGCTTCGACATCACCACCCTGGACTATGTGTACAACAACAAGTCCTCCAACGGTGACTACACCAGCAACTTCATCGAGGGCCTGATGACCCAGGACTCTCACGGCAAGCTGATCCCCGGTATGGCGGACAGCTGGGGCTACAATGCGGATTGCACCGAGTGGCAGTTCCACATCCGGAATGACGCGGTGTGGACCACCAGCGAAGGCGAAGTGTACGACAACGTGAAGGCGGAAGACTTCGTGACCGGCATGCAGCACGCTGTAGCCACCCAGTCCGAGACGCTGTCCCTGGTTCAGGGCCTGATCGTCGGTCTGCAGGACTACATCGACGGCACCGGCACCTGGGATGACGTCGGCATCAAGGTGGACGGCGACCTGATCACCTACACCCTGACCCAGAGCTGCGCGTACTTTGACGGCATGACCACCTACTCCATCCTGTGGCCCATCAACGCCGAGTTCCTCGAATCCAAGGGTGCGGACTTCGGTGCTGTGGATCCCTCCAGCATCCTGTACAACGGCGCTTACATCCTGAGCTCCCTGGTTTCCGCTCAGGAAGTCCGTTTCGATGCCAACCCCAACTACTATGACAAGGAAAACGTACACGTGCAGCACGTGGTCGTGTCCTACACCGACGGCAGCGATCCCGCCCAGAACTTCAACATGTTCGTGAACGGCGAAGTGACCGCCACCAGCATCAACTCCAGCCTGCCGGACGTTGTGAAGAAGGCTGACGAGCTCTATGCTGACAATCAGTACAAGAGCATGACCACCGCGACCTCCTACTGGGGCGCCTTCAACTTCGACCGTCAGAGCTATGCGCTGTACAACGATCCGTCCGTGGTGACCACCACGAAGGATGACGCGCAGAAGGCTGACGCCAAGGCCGCGATCCTGAACAAGTATTTCCGTCTGGCGATCTACGCCGCCTACTCCACCAAGGCCACCCAGGCCATCACCAAGGGCGAGGAGCGCGCGCTGGACGCCGCCCGGAACACCCTGGTTCCCTACACCTTCGCTGTGACGAGCGACGGCACCAACTACGGCACCATCCTGACCAAGTATGTGGAAGAGATGGAACCCGAATTCGCCGGCATCAACCTGAACGACGGTCAGGACGCCTGGTACAATCCGGAACGCGCCGCGAAGTTCGCCGCCAAGGCCAAGGAAGAACTGGGCGATACCATCAGCGCATGGCCCATCATCCTGGACTACCCGGTATTCGCCGGCAGTGAGAACAACAAGAACGCCGCCCTGGCCATGAAGGACTCCATCGAAAAGGCCATCGGCGACTATGTGCAGGTCAACCTGGTGTATCTGGAAGGCAACTCTTCCACCTACTACTCCGCGTTCTATTCCATCCCCACCGGTGAAGACAACTCCATTGACTTCTCCTTCGGCGCGGGCTGGGGTCCCGACTACGGCGATCCGCTGACCTACATCAACTGCTTCGATTCCAAAATCGGCGACATGCTGAACTACTCCGGCCTGAACCTCGCCTCAGAAACCGAGAGCGAATCCGGCAAGGCTGCCAAGGAAGCCATCGGTCTGTATGACTTCCAGAAGCTGCTGGACCAGGCGAAGGTCGCCGCGGGCGACGAGCGTATCGACCTGTTCGCCAAGTGCGAAGCCATGCTGCTGACCAACGGCATCATCCGTCCCTACAGCACCAGCGGCGCGAACCTGGTGGTGAGCAAGGTGGTGCCCTTCTCCGCTGCCTACGGTCTGTACGGCCAGGCTTCCTACAACGTGGTTCCCTACTTCAAGTACATGAAGCTGCAGAGCGAACCCGTGCTGGCTGCCGACTATCAGGCTGCCAAGGAAGCATGGCTTGCGGGTGAATAATCCGTAAACCGGTACAACTGAATGAATCCCAAGTAAATTTACCAAGGCGAAAGCCGGAAGAGTATTCTCCCGGCTTTCGCCTTGCCCAGTGGAAGGTTTTGTTTTTATGAAGAGAGGGTACATCCTGAAGCGTCTCCTCCGGTCCGTGATTTCCATTGTGATTATCATGCTTGTGGTTTTCACGCTGGTATATACCCTGGTTCCGAGGGACAATATCTTTTTTGAAGACGCGACATACCGGAAACTCGGCGGCAAACCGGATGACAAGACGGACTACGTCTACAACACCTGGATGAAGCTGGGATACCTGGACTTTGTCAAAATCAACGACTATTGCCTGGAACGGTATGAGGCGGGCAGCAGCGAGATGCAGAACGCGATCCAGCCGGATTCGAAGGAAACGGCTGAGTTTATCGAGCATTATGAATCGCTGGGCTACACGGTGCAGCGTTATACGGTCAGCAACCGCGTATACGCCTACAAGGACCGGCCCCTTTTTCAGCGGATGTGGAACTGGTTCAGCAATCTGATCCAGATTGACCATGTGAACCGCGTGCAGGATCCCAACAATCCGGATCTGGAACGCAAGATCTATTTCGGCAGAACGCCGACCGGCGGCCTGGCGCTGATCGGCAGCGGAACCATTCATAAGTACCTGATTTACACCGACTCGCATTTCCCGTTCATTCATCAGAATATTATCACCCTGAACATGGGGGAATCCTATCCGACCTATCAGGGGCTGGAGGCGCTGAGTGTCATGTTCTCCTCACAGGGAACCGAGGTCAAGCGCGATGTAACTTTTGAGACCGGCGAAACCGGCTCTTCGGCGATCAATTTCGGATCGCTGACCTACAAGGAAAACCTGGACCGCATGGACAGGAAAAAGTTTGTGGATCATTACGCAAACTACACGACCTTCAAGGATCAGACCTCGATGGTCGGGACCTCTTTTATCATGGGCATATTCGCTCTCCTGCTGGCCTATGGCATCGGCCTGCCGTTCGGCGTGGCCATGGCCAGAAACAAGGACGGGCTTATCGATAAATTCGGCATGCTCTATATCATCTTTATCACCTCTGTGCCTTCGCTGGCATACATCTATATCTTCCGGTACCTCGGCACGACGTGGTTCGGCCTGCCGAACGTGTTTACCACTTTCGGCCCCTCCGATCTCCGGAGCTGGATCCTGCCGATCATCTCCCTGGCGCTGCCGTCCATCTCCTCGCTGATGCTGTGGATCCGGCGGTACGTGGTGGACCAGATGAACTCCGACTATGTCAAGTTTGCCAAGGCCAAGGGACTGAGCCGGAAGGAAATCTTCTCGAGGCATATTTTCAAGAACGCGAGCATTCCGATTGTGCACGGCATTCCCAGTTCCCTGGCGGGCTGCATCACCGGCGCCATCATCACCGAGGCGATTTATTCCGTCGGCGGTATGGGCAAGATGCTGCCGAACGCCATCAACCAGTACAACAATGTGATGATTGTCGCGCTGACTTTCCTGTTCTCGACAATCTCCGTGCTGTCCGTCCTGCTCGGGGATATTATCCTGACCAAGGTTGACCCGCGGATTTCACTAACAGAGAAGGCAGGTAGATCGTGATGGAAAGACCGATGGAAGACAATCTGGACAACCTGTTTGAATTCGCGGAATTCGATGAGAAAGAATCGGAACATATCGCGGCGCCCCGGTATTCCTACTGGAAATCCGTGTGGCGGACTTTTGTGCGCAGCAAGGTGACGATCCCGCTGACCATCTTCGTGATCGCGCTGGTGCTGTTTGCGCTGATTCAGCCGATGTATTCCGGCTATTCCCCCACGGTGGCCCCGAACATCAATAATTCCGACATGAAATACCTGTCCCCGAGCAGGGAGCATATCTTCGGCACGGACAATATCGGCAATGAGGTGTGGGACGTGGTGTGGGCCGGCGCCCGGAACTCCATCATCGTCAGCTTCGTCAGTACGACCATCATCATGGTGGTGGGCATCCTCGTAGGCGCGCTGTGGGGATTCAGCAAAAAGATGGACAAATGGATGATCGAGGTTTACAACGTCGTGTCCAACGTTCCCTACCTGCTGCTGGCGATGATCCTGTCCTATGTGCTCGGCGCCGGGCTGGGATCCCTGATCTTTGTCATGGTCTGCATCGACTGGATTTTTGTGGCGTACTTCATCCGGACGCAGGTCATGATCATCCGCGACCGGGAATACAACATGGCCAGCAAATGTCTCGGAACGAAGACCTTCACGATGATCGTCAAGAACATCCTGCCTTATCTGGTCTCGGTGATTGTGACGTACATCTCCCGCGAGATCCCGTTGCTGATCTCCTATGAGGTTTTCCTGTCCTACCTGGGGCTGGGGCTCGGCACCAATTACGCTTCCCTGGGGCGCACGATCTCCCAGTACAAGTCATTTATGACGGGGTATCCGCATCTGTTCTGGATCCCCGTGCTGGTGCTGGCCGCGATTGCCATCTCCCTGTACGTTGTGGGGCAGAAGCTGGCGGACGCGACAGATCCGCGCACCCATCGGTGAGGAGGCAGACATGAAGGATATCATTATTTCCGCAAAAGACATCGAGGTGCAGTTCCGGGTCCGGGACAGCTACCTGACAGCGATCCGGAATGTTTCGCTGGATCTGTACAACGGGGAAACCTTTGCCATCGTTGGCGAGAGCGGCAGCGGCAAATCCGTCTTTACCAAGACCTTCACCGGCATGCTGGAATCCAACGGCAAAATCACCAAAGGCTCCATCATGTACCATGGGCAGGATCTGACCAAACTGACGAAAGAAAAGGACTGGGCGGATATCCGTGGCGTGAAGATCGCCACGGTGTTCCAGGATCCCATGACGTCGCTGAACCCGATCCGGACGATCGGTTTCCAGATCACGGAAGTCATTGAAAAGCATCAGAAGCTGTCCAAGGCGGAGGCGAAAGCCCAGGCCATCAGCATCATGGAGCGGGTCGGAATTCCGGACGCGGCAAACCGCTTTGACAACTATCCCTTTCAGTATTCCGGCGGAATGCGGCAGCGCATCGTCATCGCCATCGCGCTGGCCTGCCATCCGGAAATCCTGATCTGCGATGAGCCGACTACCGCGCTGGACGTGACGATCCAGGCCCAGATCATCAAGCTGATCAAGGATCTGCAGAAGGAGCTGGGATTCACCACGATCTACATCACCCACGACCTGGGTGTGGTGGCCAACGTGGCGGACCGCGTCGGCGTCATGTACGGCGGGCAGATTATTGAATACGGCACGGTGAACGAGATCTTCTACGATCCGCAGCATCCCTATACCTGGGCGCTGCTTTCCGCGCTGCCCCAGCTGGGCGTCAAGGGGGAGGATCTGTACTACATTACCGGAACGCCGCCCTCCCTGTATAACGAAATCAAGGGCGACGCCTTTGCGCCGCGGAACCCGAAGGCACTGAAGGTGGATTTTGCCAAGGAGCCGCCCTTCTTCCAGGTCAGCGATACCCATTTTGCCAAGACCTGGCTGCTGGATCCGCGGGCGCCCAAGGTGGAGAAGCCCGCTGCGATCCAGAACCTGCACGAGAAGATTCTGAAGATGACATCCAAAGGAGGTGCCTTCCATGTCTCCAACGATTGACCGGGAGGTTCTGCTCTCCCTGCGGAATGTGGAGATCTCCTTTGACAACGGCGGAAAAAAGAAATTCAAAGCCGTCCAGGATGCCAACTTTGACATCTACAAGGGAGAAACCTTCGCGCTGGTGGGCGAATCCGGCAGCGGCAAGACCACGATCGGCCGGGCCATCATGCGGATCAACGAGCTGAGCGACGGGGAAATCACCTTTGAGGGGAAACGGATTTCCGGCAGTCTCAGCAAGCAGGAAGACACGGACGTGATCCGGAATATCCAGATGATTTTCCAGGATCCGGCCGCCTCTCTGAACGAGCGGGCGACGATTGAATACTGCATCTCGGAAGGACTGTACAACTTCCACCTGTACCGGGATGAGGAGGATCGGATCGCCAAGGTGGACCGGGCGCTGGAGGAAGTCGGCCTGCTGCCGGAGCACAAATCCAGGTATCCCCATGAGTTTTCCGGCGGGCAGCGGCAGCGTGTCGGCATCGCGCGGGCCCTGATCATGGAGCCGAAGCTCGTGGTGGCGGACGAACCGATTTCCGCCCTGGATGTTTCGATCCGCGCCCAGGTGCTGAACCTGATGAACAAACTGAAGAACGAAAAGGGCCTGACCTACCTGTTTATCGCCCACGACCTGTCCGTCGTCCGGTTTATCGCGGACCGGATCGCCGTCATTCACCTGGGGCGGATCGTGGAGATCGCGGAGACGGAGGAGCTGTTTGCCTATCCGCTGCATCCGTACACCATCTCTCTGCTGAGCGCGGTGCCCATGCCGGATCCGATCATCGAAAAGCAGCGGGAGCCGATCGTATACGCCGACGCGACGGAAGAAAAAACAGGGCCGGATTACGCGATGCGTGAAATCCGGCGCGGACACTATGTATACTGCACGCCTGAGCAGGCGGCCAAATACGCGGAAAACGCGGAGAAAGCGAACGCTCAGTAAGCAAAGAGCGTCAGCAAAGCTGCCGCGACCAGAAACAGGATTCCTGTCAGGAGAGGATAGTTGGCGCTATCCTTTCTTTTTTCTTCCTGATCCTCCCGGAAGGCGGCAAAGGACTTGAAATGCCCGCGGGCGGCGCTGCGCTGCGCCACATACGAGATGATATCGAAATCGCCGTGCCCGATCAGGGAAAAAACGACGCCGAGAATGATCATCACCAGGCCCACCACGGTCAGAGAATCGATGAACTTCAGGAGCCTGTTTTCCGCCGTGACGAGCACGATGACCGGGTAGACCAGCGCGGCGGACAGGTAAACCAGAAAATTCCGGAGACGAAAAGAGCGAAGACGCATGCGGCAAAACCCTCCCGCTCCGCAGTTTATACGCCGGGGGAGGCGCTGTCAAGCTGCTGTCAGGGGCGCAGGAAATGTTTGCAATTTCCGGGACAGTATGATAAAATAACAACGCATTTTTTAACAAAGCATTTAATGAGAAAACCGGATCCCCCTGTGGGCTGCCCCGCAGCATTCTGGATTATTATTCGGGAAAGAGCCCGAAATAATAAAATATAAAGGAGGAACCCTGAAATGAAGAAACTGTTGGCCCTGGTGCTGGCTCTCTGCATGGTGGCGGGCGCTGTGTCCGCGCTGGCGGAAGGATTTGAGCTGGCCGCATCCTATGAAACCGGCGAGCGCGTGTTCGACGGCGGAGAAATCACCACCGTGAAAGCCGGAGGCGGAAGCAGCTCCGAGGTAACGACCGATGTTTATGCCGGCGTGGAAGGCAAGGACTACACCGATGAAAAGGTTTATACCTATAATGATTTTACGTCCGCGCTGACAGCCAGCTCCAACTGGGACCCGCTGTCCTGGGAAACCAGCGATGACAGCTCGATCCTTGGATATCTCTCCACCGGATTCTATAGCTTTGTGCTGAACAGCGACAAGAGCGGTTATTCCGTCCAGCCGGAACTGGCGGCGGAAATGCCGAAGGATGTGACCGCGGAATACGTCGGAAAGTTCGGCGTGGAAGAAGGGGAAACCAACAAGGCGTGGCGGATTGCCCTGAATCAGGACATCACCTTCGATGACGGCACCAAGGTCAACGCCTATGACTTTGAATACTCCCTCCAGCAGCTGCTGAATCCGAAAATCATGAACCGCCGCGCGGACAGCTACTACGCCGGCTCCTTCGTGATTTACAACGCGAAGAACTACCTGTATGCGGGAAAGACCGCCTATGACCTGATCACCGACACCGCCGAAAACCTGACGGCAGCCGGAACCGATGTCTATCTGGACCTGAGCTTCTGGAACATCGTCGGTGCGCCGGACGCCGACGGCAACGCCGCGCCCCAGTACGTGAACATCACGGACGACACCATGTACCGCGATGCCGGCATCGAGGACGAGAATGCCGACGAAGCGTGGGTTTCCGCGAAGTATATCTTTGACAACTACCTGGCGGAGGGTGCTCCCTACAACGCCTATGCCGCTCAGTACCTGTACACGGCCTCCGTCGCCCCGGACACCAAGTGGGAAGACGTCGGCTTCAAGGTCATTGACGACTACACCATCGACTTCATTCTGCAGAATCCTGTGGAAGAAGCCAGCTTCTATATTCCCTACAACCTGAGCTCCAGCTATCTGGTCAAGAAGGACCTGTACGAAGCCTGCAAGAAGTTCTGGGATGCGGACGGCAAGGAAGTGGCCACCGAAGACGAAGCGGCCAGCATCACCACCAACTATTGCCGGTCGCTGGATACGACGACCTCCTACGGCCCCTATAAGATGACTTCCTTTGAACTGGACAAGGAATACACCCTGGAGCGGAACGAGGAGTGGTACGGCTACCGCGACGGAAAGCATCTGGGCCGGTACCAGACCGACGTGATCAAGGTGACCGTGATCGCCGAGCACAAGACCGCGATGATGGCCTTTGAAAAGGGCGAAGTGGACGGAATCGCCCTGGATTCCGAAGACATGCAGAAATACGGCACCTCCAAGTATGTGAAGTACGGCCCGAACAACGGCTATACCACAAAACTGAGCTTCAACACCAACTATGACAAGCTGAAGGAACGCGGAACCAACAGCCAGGTGCTGGTAATCGACGAATTCCGGCAGGCGTTCTCCTACTGCTATGACCGGAAAGAATTCGCCACCGCCTACACCGCCGCCGGCACCGCCGGATTCGGCCTGATCAACGAACTGTACTGCTACAATCCCTTCACCGGCGCCTACTACCGGCAGAACGATTTCGCCAAGGCCGGACTGCTGAAGGTGTTCGACGTGAAGTACGGCGAGGGCGAGGAATACGCCACGCTGGATGAAGCGTACGAAGCGATGACCGGCTACGACATGCCCAAGGCGCAGGAACTGATGAAGGTGGCCTATCAGAAGGCCGTGGACGCCAAGGTCTACGACGGCGAGAGCCCCATCGAGATTGAATTCCGCGTATACCAGAGCGATGAAATCTATGTCAAGATGTTCACCT
The DNA here is from genome assembly GCA_947166385.1 of uncultured Clostridia bacterium. Classification (GTDB taxonomy): domain Bacteria; phylum Bacillota; class Clostridia; order Christensenellales; family Aristaeellaceae; genus Aristaeella. Next base: position 58,345 of record CAMVEB010000002.1, read on the forward strand.
ACCTGAACGAGCATCTGCAGGAAGCCTGCAAGGGCAGCGGCTTCGAGGGCAAGGTTTCCCTGAAGATGACGCCCGACGCGGACTACTACAACACCAACTACTCCGGCGGCGCGGACATGATCTTCACCACCTGGGGCGGCGCGACCATGAGTCCCTTCACGATCCTGTACGAATGCTACTGCGACGCCAGCGATGGCAGTGGCCAGCAGATGGAATACGGCTACGACACTTCCAAGATCACCGTGAAGTTTGTCGTGGACGGACAGGAAATCAGCGATACCCTGCAGAACTGGGCCCTGTGGGCAGACGCCAGCGCTCCCGTGGAATCCATCAACAGCGTGCTGGGCAAGTTCACGGACTATGACTACGACACCCGCTGCGCGTTCTACGCCCAGCTGGAAGCGGCCTTCCTGAACTGGTATCCCACCACTGCGGTATACTACCGGAATACCGCTTCCATGGACAGCCAGAAGGTTCAGTCCGCTTCTGACACCTATGTCACGCTGGTGTCGTTCGGCGGTATTGAATTCATGACCTACAATTACGACGACGCGGCCTGGGCGGAATACATCGCGGCGAACGAGCTGGTGTATTAATTCCCGGCTGATACAGGTCCATGCTTTCGCGGGCACGGGGTTTCCCCTCGTGCCCGCTTTGGGCTGTTGATCACGGAATCCGGAAATCGGAGGAGATTTGATGGGCAAGTATATCCTGAAACGCGTCCTGCTCATGTTCCTGACGATGTTTATCATCATGACCATGAGCTTCATCCTGATCAAGCTGCTGCCGCTGCCTGCGGTGCGCGAGATGGGGCGTGATGTGAACCTGATCCTGGCCAAGCGGGAAAAGATGGGCTACAACAAGCCGATCCTGGTTCAGTACTACCTGTTCCTGAAGAATATCATCACGGAATGGGACTGGGGTGTCGGCGAACAGATGTACGAGGGGCTGAATGTCTGGAATGTCATGATGCAGAAGCTGCCCTATACCGTGCTGGTCAACCTGTACTCCATCCTGCTGGCGATTCCGCTGGGACTCGCGTTCGGCATCTACGCGGCGCTGAAGAAGAACAAATGGCAGGACCATCTGATCTCCACGCTGGTGATGATTTTCATTTCCGTCCCCAACTATGTCTATGCTTTCCTGATTCAGTATTTTCTGTGTTTCAGGCTGGGATGGTTCCCACTGCAGCTGGAATCCCTGAGCAAGGCAGGGTCCCTGTTCAGCTGGAAGATGTTCAGCTCCATGCTGCCGGCGGTTTTCTCGCTGGGATTCAGCACGGTCGCAAGCCTGACACGTTATACCCGGGCGGAGCTTTCTGAGGTGCTGACCGGCGACTATATGCTGCTGGCCCGGACCAAAGGGCTGACCAAAGCCCAGGCCATTTCCCGGCACGCGCTCCGCAACGCCATGGTGGTCATCCTGCCGATGATCATCGGCGAATTCATCGGTATCCTCGGCGGCTCGCTGATTATTGAAAACATCTTCGGCATCCCCGGCGTCGGAAGCCTGTATATTACCTCCATCAATGTGCGGGACTACAATTTCTTCATGGCGATGAGCATGTTCTACACCTTCATCGGTCTGGCATCCGGCATTGTCAACGACATCAGCTACGGATTGATTGATCCGAGAATCAGGATGGGGTCGAAAAAATGATGAATGAGCAGCGAATTCCGGAGATTCCGGCGGAGAAATTCCGGTTCATCCAGCAGGATGAGAAGATTCATGACGAGCGGATCAAAACCAAGCCGATCGGCTACTTCAAGGATGCCTGGCTTCGCTTTGTGCGGAACAAGAGCGCTGTGGTGGCCTTTGTGCTGATTATTCTTCTGGTGCTCTTCGCGGTGATTGTGCCCTTTATCAGCGACTATGACGTCAACTTCCGCTCCGGGTACTACAAGACGATGCAGCCGAAGAGCAGGCTGTTCGCGGGCCTCGGCTTCTGGGACGGCGGCAGGCAGGAGAACCTGAACCTGGACAGCTACAACGCGGTCCGGGCGATCGGCACGGAAACAGGGCGCAATGTCATCATGCGGGAAAACCGCGTGTATACCGACGCCAAGGGCGTGGAATACCACGACGTCAAGGTGGACAGCTACTATCGGGTCGGGTTCGCTTATCTGAACCTGACGCCCGAGGAATACAGAAAGCTGAAGGATTACCAGGATCAGACGGGAATCCAGGTGATCTATCCGCTGTCCAGAACCTACAACATTGACTTTCTGCAGGGGAACGCGGGGGCCAACTACTGGTACCAGCTGACCAACGAAGCCTCCACCTCCACCGGAACCCCCGCCCTGGATGAGAACGGGGAGCCGATTCCCAATTACCTGACATCGCCGGAGAAGGACAAAGCCGGGTATGACAGCCTGCGGGTTTCCTGGGACAACGGCGGGGAAGATGGGAATACCTGGCTGGTTTACGCGCAGAAAAACCAGTCCGGCTACCGGGTCCGGGTGGATTACTATGAGTATTTCCGCTATATCTACGGCCAGGAACCCTGCTTCCTCTTCGGCACGAACGGGTACGGGCAGGATATACTGACCTGTCTGGCAGCGGGCGCCCGGCTGAGCTTCCTGCTGGCCATCTCCGTATCGCTGATCAACTTTGTGATCGGCGGGGTCTACGGCGCTGTGGAAGGATATTACGGCGGCGCGGTGGATATGGTCATGGAGCGGGTTTCCGATATCCTGTATGATGTGCCGTTCATGGTGGTGGCCACGCTGTTCCAGCTGCACCTGGCCCAGAAGGTCGGGGTGCTGCCGAGCCTGCTGTTCGCCTTCGTGCTGACCGGATGGGTCGGGATGGCGGCCCGGGTCCGGATGCAGTTCTACCGCTTCAAGGGCCATGAATACGTCCTGGCGGCCCGGACGCTGGGCGCCAGCGACCGGCGGCTGATCTTCAAGCATATCTATCCCAACTCCCTGGGAACCATTATTACCGGATCCGTGCTGGCGATCCCCGGCGTGATCTTTACCGAGTCGATGCTGAGCTACCTGCACATCATCAACCTGGAGACGTCCTCGCTGACCTCGATTGGCACGCTGCTGGCCGCCGGCCAGGGATACCTGAGCACCTATCCGCACATCATTTTCTTCCCGGCCCTGTTCATCTCCATTCTGATGATTTCCTTCAACCTGTTCGGAAACGGACTGCGGGACGCGTTCAATCCTTCTCTGAGAGGAGCGGAAGACTGATATGGCAAAGAAACTGGAAGTCAGGAACCTGACAATCTCCTTCCGCACCAACAACGGCGCGGTCCGCGCGGTCCGCGATATTTCCTTCGACCTGAACGAGGGAGAGACGCTGGCGATCGCCGGCGAGAGCGGCAGCGGAAAATCCGTGACGACCCGGGCCGTGATGGGTATTCTGGCCGGGAACGCCATGGTGGAAGACGGGGAGATCATCTATGACGGGAAAGATCTGCTGAAAATTCCGGAAGAGGAATTCCATACGCTGCGCGGGCATAAGCTGAGCATGGTGTTCCAGGATCCGCTGAGCGCGCTGAACCCGATCATGCGGATCGGGAAGCAGCTGACAGAGGCCATGCTGCTGAACAACAAGGAGCGCCGCGCGGACGGCAGGAAGCGCTTCAACCAGATGCTGGAGGAACTGAAGAAGAACATGACGGCGGCGGGCGTGGAAAACGCCGATGCAAAATGCCGGGAACTGGATCAGTTTACCTCCGTCGGGGTGAAAATGGAGAACGCCTTCCAGAACGCATGCGAGAACGCGGTCGGGATCCTGGACACGATCGAGGAGGCGGACCTGGCGCTGCTGAAAAAGGATGAGCGGAACGTCCGGGAGATCTGCGGACGGATCGCGCATGCCGGAACGATGGTGCGGGATCCCTGGGTGATTCCCGCGGAGGATTCGGACTTTACGGAAGGAACGGCGCGGATTGCCTCCCTGGGAAAGGGATTTACCATGGACCGGGAAGCGGATCTCCGCGATGCGCTCACCCGGCTGAAGAAGAGGCTGGAGCAGGCGCTGGATCCGGCTGCGGAGAAGCCGAACTTCTTCCGGATCGGTTACCTGTCTGCCCACGGCCAGAGCGCCGATCTCGCCGCGGAGTCTGTCGCGTCCATCAACGAGCGGGGACGCAAGGCGCTGGACGAGGGATTTATGCTGGATTTCCTGCGGGATACCGAAAAGGCGCTGAAATGGTCCGCCGCTGAATCGGCAAAGACCAGGGCCCGCGCGCTGGACGTTCTGCGGGAAGAACTGCCCGTGTTCACCGAGGAGAAACCGGATGAGGGCAAATGCAGAGCCGCGGTCCGGCGGGCGGCGGACGCTGTGGAGCAGGCGATTGACCGGCTGGCGCTGGACAAGGACAACCGCGCGTATGTTTTCCGCAGCAGCATGCTGGCCTATATCAACCGGTATTTTGCCGGCCTGAAGCAGAATCCGAAGGAGGAGAAGCGGTTTGCCCGGGACACGGAACGGTACAACCGCGAAACCGCGAAAGGAAAATTCGCGCCCTCTGTTGTGCCGATGAATCTGGTGGATCTGGAAAAGACCCGGAGGGGAATGGCTGATACGGTGACCTATATGATCTCGCATTTCAGCAGTGATCCCGTACAGCATGCGGATCTCGCGGCCGACGCGGTCCGTATGGTGGACTACCTGAAGGACCGCTCCTCCGAGTATGCCTACAAACTGAGCAAGAGCATGGCCCGGCACCGGGCGATCGAGCTGATGAAGGAAGTCGGCATTCCCGAGCCTTACCGCCGCTATTATCAGTATCCCTTCGAGTTTTCCGGCGGCATGCGGCAGCGGATCGTGATTGCCATCGCGCTGTCCGCCAATCCGGATATCCTGATCTGCGATGAACCGACCACCGCGCTGGACGTGACGATCCAGGCGCAGATCCTGGAGCTGATCAACCGGCTGAAGAAAGAGCGGAAGCTTTCCGTAATTTTCATTACCCATGACCTGGGCGTTGTGGCGAACATGGCGGACCGGATCGCGATCATGTACGCCGGGAAAATCGTGGAGTACGGCACGGCGGACGATGTGTTCTACGACCCGCGCCACCCTTATACCTGGGCGCTGCTGGCGTCGATGCCGGATCTGGAGACAAAGGAAAAGCTGGAGGCGATCCCCGGGACGCCCCCGAACATGATTCTGCCGCCGAAGGGAGACGCTTTCGCGGCGCGGAACCATTACGCGATGGAGATCGACCTGGAGGAGCAGCCGCCGATGTTCCGGATCAGCGACACGCACCAGGCCGCCACCTGGCTGCTGCACCCGAACGCGCCGAAAGTTGAGCCCCCCGTGATTGTGACGGAACGGATCAGACGGATGCGGAAACGGGAAGAGGCGGAAGGAGGTGCTGAAGCATGAAAACGATTCATCGCTTCTCTTCTGCCCTGAAGGTGGCAGGGATTGTGCTGATCCTGCTGTCACTGGTGCTGGGGCTGTATGCGCTGATTAACACCGGATCCACCCGGGAGATGCTGGACCAGGGCATGACGCGGTTCGGAGCATCCGCTCGGTGGAACGATTTCCTGTCATTTGACCGGCACTTCTTTTCCGCGCTGAGCCGGTCGGTCGGCAACCGGGACCGGAAGGAAGAGGAACGCCTGACCGTGATTGACCCGGATTTCCGGAGCTGGTTTGACCGGATGGAAGACTCCGCCCGGAGCGAAGAGGCGGAAGCGCGCCGGATGACGGCGGAATGGCTGAAGGCGCAGGATCCGGAAAGCCTGGGACTGAACAGCATGGAGGAACAGCAGGAGAACCGGGAAATCCGGGAGATCTTCGAATACATCGACGGACTGGCCGCCCCGCCCAAGAAAGGCAAGCTGGCGTCGCTGAAACCGGCTTCCCAGGAGCCGTTCTTCCGCGAAAGCTATGAAGCCTTTGCCGGGGAATACGGGGAGGACGCCGGATCCTGGTATGAGTTCATGAGCGCCGTGCGCAGGATGATGGAGACCTCCGCGGCGGACGGCAGCCCTGTGAAGGATGTCAGGGCATGGATGACCGATGTTTTCACCATGGAAGCCTACACGCCTGTGCTGGAGGAGATCCGCCGGGAGGAAAAAACGGGAAGCGCCGACAGCTTCTCTGACGCGCTGGAAGCGGTCTTTACCCGGGAGGGAGGAGCCGGAACAGCGGACCTGGAAGCCCTGCTGGACCAGACGGCGGAACAGCTCCGCACCCGGTATCCGGATCTGGATCTGGGCGGGGAAAGCACCGGGACGCTTCTGGCGGTGGTATTGCCGGAGCTGCTGAAGGATCCGGGATTCGACGGCAGCTACGGCGCGCTCGCGGATCAGGTGAACGCCCTGGCGAAAACCGAAGGCGATCTCTCCTATCCGGTGCTGACCGCGGCGCCGGACGACGGGACGCAGGCGGATCTGACAGCCCGCGCGCTGACCACGGTGCCCACTGTGAAAAAATGGGAAAAGAGTTTTCTGCAGAAGATTCTGGGCGAAGCGGATAACCGCAGCCAGATCGCGATCGTCAGTTTCTTCTGGAAGCTGGTCGCTCTGTGGGTATGGCTGCTGGCGGCAGGCATCCTGCTGCTCTTCCTGTGCCGTGTCATCCGCCTGCTGCTGAACCGGCACCTGCTGAAGAAGCGGGAGAACGCGGGCATCCGGGAAGACTCCGATGTGCTGCTGCGGGTGGAGCACCTGAAACAGTATTTCCGGAGCGGGGACGCCGTGACCAAAGCGGTGGATGATGTCAGCTTCTTTATCCGGAAGGGCGAGGTGTTCGGCCTGGTGGGAGAGAGCGGCTGCGGCAAGACCACCACCGGGCGGACCATCATCAACCTGTACGATCCCACGGAAGGCAATGTTTATTTCGACGGGCTGAAGATCTCCACCACGGAGAAGGGGCTGCCGGTGCTGAAGGCGCAGCTTCGCCAGGACTACGGGGCCCGGATCGCGGAGGCGAAAAAGGCGGGCCGGACGGAAGAAGCCGGACAGCTGAAGCGGGAACTGCGGGAAAAACTGCGGCAGGCGGAGGACAACGCGCTGGAAAGCTCGGTGGAAAAGAGCAAGTGCGTTGAGTTTTACCGGGAAAAGCGCCTGAAGGAGCTGAAGGAAGCCTATGACCGGGAGATGCAGTCCCTGAGCGGGGAAGCCGCGGAGGAGCGGACCCGGAAATATGAAACCGAGCGGAAGGTTGCCGCGAAGGATAACGTCATGACCCGGATGCAGATGATCTTCCAGGATCCCATCGCATCCATCAATCCCCGGATGACAGTGCGGGAAATCATTGCCGAAGGCCTGATCATCCGCGGGATTACGGATAAGGAGTATATAAACCGGAAAGTCTATGAGATGCTGGAACTGGTCGGTCTGGTCCGCGAGCATGCGGACCGGTACCCCCACGAGTTTTCCGGCGGACAGCGCCAGCGGATCGGGATCGCCCGGGCCATCATCATGGAACCCGACCTGATCATCGCCGACGAGCCGATCTCCGCGCTGGATGTTTCGATCCAGGCGCAGGTGATCAACCTGCTGAACGACCTGCGGGAGCGCATGGGCCTGACGATTATGTTCATCGCGCATAACCTGAGCGTCGTCAAGTATTTCTCCGACCGGATCGCCGTGATGTATTTCGGCAGGATTGTGGAGCTGGCGACCTCGGACGAGCTGTTTGCCCATCCGCTGCACCCGTACACCAGATCCCTTCTGAGTGCGATTCCCTATCCGGATCCCCACTACGAGAAAAACCGGAAACGGATTGAATATGTGCCGGCGAAGGAGCACGACTACAGCACGGACAAGCCTTCCCTGCGGGAAATTACCCCGGGGCACTATATCCACTGCAATGACGCGGAATTTGAAAAATACCGGAAGGAACTGGGCGTATGAGGGTCCGGCGGGTGCTGATCGCCCTGGGATTCGGACTGGCGGCCGGGGCAGGGGTTTTCCTGATCGGCGGCGTGCCGGAGACCGGGACGGAAGCTTTCTGGAGAAAGCTGTGCGATGCCCTGACCGTGCCGGGCGTCCTGCTGACGGGGATGGGCCTGCTCTCGCTCGCTTCCGCCCACGGGGCCTTTGACGGGCTGAGCTTTCCGGTCCGGAAGGCTTTCGGCCAGATCCTCAGCGAGGAAAAGCGGAACGCCATGCCAAAGACATACTATGATTATGTGGAGGCCAGGCGGGCCGGGAGCCGGGGGAAAAACCGGGGGATTCTGTGGACGGGACTGGGATTCCTGGCCGGGGCCGGGATCTGCCTCGCGATCTGGCTGAGCCGGTTTTCCTGACCGTTTCCGCTTGTCAATCCGCGGAAAAACCGGTATAATAGGCCCAAGATAATCAGTAAGGATCCGATGACCTTTTGAAGGATACACGAGGAGGGAGAAACCATGGTAGACGATGTGATGAATACCGCGAAAGAGAAAATGCAGAAATCCTGCGCCGTATACGAGCGGGACATGATGGGCCTGCGCGCCGGCCGCGCCAATCCGCAGCTGCTGGACCGGATTATGGTGGACTATTACGGGACGCCGACGCCGATTAACCAGATCGGCAATATTTCCTCGCCGGAACCCAGGCTGCTGGTGATCGCTCCCTGGGAAGCGAAAATGATTTCCCCGATTGAAAAGGCGATCCAGAAGAGTGACCTGGGCCTGAATCCGTCCAATGACGGGAAAATCATCCGTCTGGTGTTCCCGGAGCTGAATGAGGAACGCCGCCGGGATCTGACCAAGGTGGCTTCCAAGGGCGCCGAGGAGACGAAAGTGGCCATCCGCTCCATCCGCCGGGACGCGATCGAGCAGATCAAGAAAATGAAGAAGAACAGCGAGATCACCGAGGATGACCAGAAGGATGCTGAGGAAGAGATCCAGAAGCTGACGGACAAGGCCATCAAGGATGTGGACGCGATCTACGCCAAGAAGGAAAAGGAAATCATGGAGGTCTGACGGACAAGCCGCCGGATGAATCCAAAACCCGCCTCTCCGGCGGGTTTTGGGCGTATAAAAGGGGACGGGAACAAGCATGAAGTGGAAGGCAGCCCTGACGCTGGCACTGAAAAAAACACCCCGCACGGCGACGGAGTTCGCCGCGCTGCCGAAGCATGTGGCGATCATCATGGACGGGAACGGGCGATGGGCCAAAAAGCATCACCTGAACGTGTCCAAAGGCCACCGGCAGGGGACGGAAGCGCTGCGGGAAATCATCCGGCATACGGACGATCTGGGGATCCGGGTGCTGAGCCTGTACGCCTTCTCCACGGAGAACTGGAACCGCTCCGAGGAGGAAGTCAGCGCGCTGATGCAGCTGATGCTGGATTTCTTCTCCTCGGAGATCGACGAGCTGGACGCGAAGAATGTGCGGATCCTGATTCTGGGCGACAAGGGCAGGCTTCCGGAAAAGCAGCGGGAAGTTCTGAAGGAAGCGGAAAAACGGACGGAGAGGAACACCGGACTGCGGCTGAACATCGCCATCAATTACGGCGGACGGGCGGAGATCGTGAAGGCGGCGCGGGAGATCGCGGTGCTGGTGCGCAACGGGGCCCTGCAGGCGGATCAGATTACCGAGGAGACCCTCTCCGATCACCTGTACACCCGGGGGCAGCCGGATGTGGACCTGCTGATCCGCACCAGCGGAGAGCAGCGGCTGAGCAATTTCCTGCTGTACCAGAACGCGTACGCGGAATTCGTTTTTCCGGAGGTGCTCTGGCCGGACTTTACCGTGCATGAATACGACCTGGCGCTGGATGCCTACGCGCACCGGGACAGGCGGTATGGAGGAAGAAAATGAAGCAAAGGACGATTACCGGCGCTCTGCTGATTCTGCTGCTGGTGGTGCTGCTGTGGCTGCCGGGGTGGTGCATGGCGCTGGCAACGCTGATCTGCGTCGGGATGGCGGTGTATGAGGAAATGCACGCGCTGCGCGGCGCCGGGCACAGGATCGTCACCTGGCCCACCTGGGCGGCCATGGTACTCTCGATCCCGCTGACATCCCTGCTGAGCCAGAAGGTGATGATTCCGCTGGTGCTGGCGGCCCTGCTGGCGATGACGGTGCAGGTGCTGTTCCGGAAGGAACCGGAACTGACGGATCTGTCGATGAGCGCGCTGCCGCTGCTGACGGTGGCGCTGCCGGGCCTGGCCCTGGTGACCCTGGGCCTGATCGACCCATACCTGTGGTGGAAGACCTCGGCCACGGAGCCCTGGCACGCGGTGGAAGTGGTCCTGCTGACGGTGACTTTCTCGATCCCGCTGATGGGGGACATGATGGCGCTGTATGTCGGGAAGGCTTTCGGCAGGCATAAGTTCTGCCCGGCGGTGAGCCCGAAGAAGACCGTGGAGGGCAGTATCGGCGGGCTGGCCGGCAGCGTGATCGCGGCGATGGCCATTTACTTCCTGACCTTCTGGCTGTGCAACGAAGCGACCAGGAATTATCTGCCCCTCTGGTGGCAGTACCTGCTGCTGGGCCTGACGGGCGGTTTTGTCGGGCAGATGGGCGACCTGTTTGCCTCTCTGGTGAAGCGGCACTGCGGGCTGAAGGATTATTCCCATATCTTCCCCGGCCACGGCGGCATGCTGGACCGGCTGGACAGCGTGCTGTTCATGGCGATGCTGATGTACTGCTTCCGGCTGTTCTTCCTGAAGTTCTGAGGAAAGGGACAGGGGTGTCTGAATGATCAAGAAGATTGCGATTCTGGGGTCTACTGGCTCGATCGGGACCCAGGCGCTGGATCTGTGCCGGCGCCATCCGGACCGGTACCGGGTGACCGCGCTGACGGCCAGGGGCAGCAAAGAGAAGCTGTTTGAGCAGGTGCGGGAGTTCCGGCCGGAAATGGCCGGGCTGACGGAAGGCATCAATCCGGCGGAGATTCCGGCGGATCTGAAATTCTGCCGCTGGATGAGCGGCAAGGAAGCGCTGAAGGCGGCCGCAGCGGAAGTGGACGCGGACCAGGTGCTGGTCAGCATCGTCGGGATTGCCGGGCTGCAGAGCGTGCTGGACGCGCTGGAGGCCGGGCGGCAGGTGCTGCTGGCCAACAAGGAAGCGCTGGTGACCGGCGGGCACCTGGTGACAGACCTGGCGGCGAAAACCGGCAAGCCGCTGCTGCCCGTGGACAGCGAGCACAGCGCGATCTTCCAGTGCCTGCAGGCCGCCGGCGGAAACAGGCCGGAGAAGATCCTGCTGACAGCCTCGGGCGGGCCCTTCCGGACCTGGACGGCGGAAGCGATCGCGCAGGCGACCCCGGAGCAGGCGCTGCGCCATCCCAACTGGAGCATGGGCGCGAAGATCACCATTGATTCCGCGAGCATGTTCAACAAAGGGCTGGAGATCATGGAAGCCCGCTGGCTGTTCGACGTGCCGGCGGAACAGATCGAAGTGGTTGTTCATCCGGAGAGCATTGTGCATTCCGCAGTGGTTTTCCGGGACGGCGCGGTGCTGGCGCAGCTGGGGCTTCCGGATATGCGCGTGCCCATCGGATACGCGATGGCGTATCCGGAACGGCTGGAAACCGGCGTGGAGGAGCCGGATCTGTTCGCGCTGAAAAGCCTGACCTTCGAGAAACCGGACGAGAGGAAGTTCCCCGCGCTGCGGCTGGCCCGGGAAGCGCTGAAGGCCGGCGGGGCCGCCTGCACGGTTTTCAACGGCGCCAACGAGGAAGCGGTGGCCGCGTTCCTCCGGAAGGAAATTCCCTTCGGGGAGATCGCCCGGCGTGTGGAAGAGGCCATGGACCGCCTGGCCGGGCTTCCGGCCGACTGCCTGGAGGAGATCCTCGAGGCGGACCGGCGGGCGAGGGACGTTGTGCGTTCTGTCCCGCAATGACTGAGGTAAGGAGATTATTCGGAAAGTGTATATTATCCTGGCAATCCTGCTGCTGGCCATCCTGATTGTGGTGCATGAATTCGGTCACTTTATGGCGGCGCGGGCCATGAAGATCGACGTGCGGGAGTTCGCGGTCGGCTTCGGACCGAAACTGGCGGGATGGAAAAGCAAAAAATATGAGACGACCTTTGCGATCCGCGCGATCCCCATGGGCGGGTACTGCTCCTTCTACGGCGAGGATGACCGGACGGGAAAGGAGCAGGACGATCCCCGGGCCTTCGGGAAGCACAATGTCTGGAAACGGATGTTCGTGATCCTGATGGGGCCGATGATGAACTTTGTGCTGGCTTTTGTGGCCGCCACGGTGCTGATCTGGTGCAGCGGCATTGCCGTGCCGACCGAGAAGGAGGAGTACGATCCCTTCATCGCGGAGGTCATGGCAGCCGGTCCGGCCTATGAGGCGGGCCTGCAGAACGGCGATATCGTGACCGAAATCAACGGCAAAAACATGCTGGACGGCACAATGGAGACCCTGCTGGACACCATCGCCGGCTGGAAGGAAGGGGACGGGCCCCTGGAGATGACCGTGCGGCGCGGGGAGAAAACCGAACAGCTGAGCGTGACGCCGGTCTGGAACGAGGAAGCCGGCAAAATGCAGATCGGCGTCTATATCAACGGATACCGGCGGGCGGAAATCGTCCATCCGGGTTTCTTCGGAGGGTTCCGGGAAGCATGGAATTACAGTGTCGATGCCGGCGGGGCGATCCTGCGGGCGCTGAAGAACCTGGTGACCAAAGGTGAGGGGCTGGACCAGACCGCCGGGCCGGTGGGCATTGTGTCCATGATCTCCTCCCAGGTGGAGGATACGGTGAAGGAAGGCGGCGCCGGCGCAGGACTGGACATGTTTGTAAAGCTGCTGGTGCTGATCTCCATCAACCTGGGGCTGATGAACCTGCTGCCGATTCCCGGGCTGGACGGAAGCCGCCTGGTATTCGGACTGATTGAGGCAGTCCGCGGAAAACCGGTGCCGCCCCAGAAGGAAGCCATGGTCCATCTGATCGGCATGGGCCTGCTGCTGGCGCTGATGGTCTTCTTCACCTTCCGGGACGTGATCCGTCTGTTTCAGTGAATAACAGGGAGGACTGTGCCATATGACCAGAACGGTTAAAGTCGGAAATCTTCCGCTGGGCGGCGGGAACCCTGTGCTGGTTCAGAGCATGACCAACACGGATACGCGGGATACGGAAGCGACACTGCGCCAGATCCGCGCGCTGCACGACGCGGGTTGCGACCTGGTGCGCGTCAGCGTTTACGACGAGGCGTGCGCGGAAGCGGTCAGGACGCTGGCGGACAAAAGCCCTGTGCCGCTGGTGGCGGATATTCATTTTGACTACAGGCTGGCGATCCGCGCCGCGGAGAACGGCATTGCCAAGCTGCGGATCAATCCGGGCAATATCGGCGGGGAGGCCCGTGTGCGGGAACTGGCGGACTGCGCCAGGGCTCACGGGATTCCGATCCGCATCGGCGTCAACAGCGGATCGGCGGAAAAGGAACTGCTGGAGAAATACGGCGGACCGACCGCGGAATGCCTGGTGGAAAGCGCGCTGAACCACGCGCGGATGCTGGAGAAGGCGCATTTCGAAGATATTGTGCTGAGCATGAAGTCCAGCAGCGTGAAACTGACGATTGAAGCCTACCGGCTGGCCAGCCGGCGGTGTGATTATCCCCTGCACCTGGGCGTGACCGAGGCCGGGCTTCCGGGGCAGGGGACCGTGAAGAGCGCCATCGGGATCGGCGCGCTGCTGGCGGACGGGATCGGGGATACGATCCGGGTCAGCCTGAGCGGTGATCCTGTCCCGGAAGCCGGAGCGGCCTGGGATATCCTGCGGGCGCTGGATCTGCGGGTGCGCGGCGTGCAGCTGATCGCCTGCCCGACCTGCGGGCGGACCTGTATCCCGGTGGAAGCGATCGCCCGGCGCGTGGAAAAGGAACTGGCGGATGTCACCGTGCCCCTGAAGGTGGCGGTGATGGGCTGCGTGGTGAACGGCCTGGGCGAAGGCCGGGAGGCCGATGTCGGCATTGCCGGCGGGAAGTCCGGCGGCGTGCTCTTTGTGCGGGGGCAGGAACCCCGGCGGGTGGAAGGCGACCTGGCGGAGCAGCTGATCGCGGAAGTAAAGAAAATGGTTGGGCAGCAATGAGTTACGAAGATCTGATGGCACGCATCGCGCGGGAAATTCCGGAGCTGGACGGAAAGCTGTCCGCTCCCCGCGTGACGTATGTCAAATCTCTTCAGAAAACCTATATCACGTTTGACTCCAGTGTGCTGGCCGGAGAGAAGCAGTTCCTGAAGCTGGAAAGCCTGCTGCAGAAACTCTTTCCCGGGCGGCCGCTTTCTGTGCGCATTGTGTCCCGGGGGCTGCGCAGGGATTTCCTCGCGGATCCGACGCCGTACCGGCAGGTGCTGGTGGACTTCCTGCGGCGGAACTATCCCTCCGCGACGGGATGGATCGGGCAGATCGGCTGGCAGATTGAGGAAAACCAGCTGCGCAGCGAAGAAGAGGCGGCCTCGGGAGAGAAGGAAGCGCTGCTGACGCTGGTGCTTCCGGATGAGTTCTGCCTGCGGGTGATGTCGGAAAAGAACATCGGGCCCCGGCTGGCCGTGGCGATCCGGGAGATTTTCGACGCCCGGGTCCGGGTGGAGCTGACGGTGGCGGGCGACCGGGAGGAGCGCCTGCGGAAGATGCAGGAAGAACGCCGGGAAATGGTCTGGACCGTGACCCGGGAAGAAATGGAACAGCGGGCCGCCGCCCAGGCCGGAAACGAAGGCGGGGCCGGCGAACCGGCGGCGGCTCCGGCGGAAAAGAAGCCCCGGGTGCGCAAGCCCGCCGAAAAGACGGAAAAACCGGAAAAAGCCGGGAAAAAACCGGAAGCGGAGCCGGCCTTCGATCCGGATGCCGCCGCCGTGGGTAGGCCGATTCTGGGCCGGAGCATTGCGGACCGGCCGGTGGAGATCAAGGAACTGACCGGGGAAAGCGGTCTGGTCGTCATCCAGGGGGAAATCTTCAAGCTGGAGAAAAAGGAACTGAAAGGCGGCGAAATGCTGCTGGTTTCCTTTGCGGTGACGGATTATACCAGTTCCATTCTGTGCAAATACTTCTTCCGCTACCGGCCACGCTTCGCGCGGAAAGAGGACGCGGAAAACAAACCGATCACGGACGAGGAGCGCCGCGCGGTGGCGGAAAAGGCGGACCGCATCAAACTGGGCATGAACGTCAAACTGCGGGGCGACTGCATGTACGACAACTATGCCCGGGAGCTTTCCGTTTCCGTGCGGGACATGGTGGAAACAGAGAAAGAGGAGCGGGAGGACACCGCGGAGGAAAAGCGGGTGGAGCTGCATATGCACACCAACATGTCCACCATGGACGCGCTGACCCCCGCGGAGGATCTGATTGCCCGCGCCGTAAAATGGGGACATCCGGCGGTCGCCGTCACGGATCATGGCGTGCTGCAGTCCTTCCCGGCGGCATTCCGGGCAGCGAAGGGAAAGATCAAGCTGATCCCGGGCTGTGAAGGATACCTGATCGACGAGAAAGCCGTGACGGCCGGGGCGGACGGACGGGCCTGGGACGGGCCGATTGTGGTGCTGGACTTTGAAAGCACAGGCCTGAACACCGCGAAGGCCAGAATCATTGAGGTCGGCGCGGTGAAACTGGCGGGCGGCACGGTGGTGGAGACCTTCGAACAGCTGGTGGACCCGGAGGAGGCATTGCAGCCGAAGATTACCGAGATCACCGGGATCACGGACGCCAATCTGCAGGGAATGCCGAAGGCGTCGGAAGTGCTGCCGAAACTGCTGGCGTTCATCGGGGACTGCCCGATCGCGGCCCACAACGCTTCCTTTGACGCGAGCCTGATGCGCAGCGAGCTGAAACGGCTGGGGCTGAAATATACCGGGCCGGTGCTGGACACCCTGACCCTGGCCCGCAAGCTGTATCCGAAACTGAAATCCTTCCGGCTGGCCGCGCTGTGCAAACACCTGGGCGTCAGCCTGAAGAACGCCCACCGGGCGGTGCATGACGCGGCTGCGACCGCGCAGTGCCTGGCCCGGATGCAGGAGGAGATCCGGGAGAGATACCCCGGGGTGCGGACGGACCGCGACCTGAACGCCATCCTGCAGGGCGGGGCGATCGGGGAAAGCTGGCATATCATCCTGCTGGCGAAGAACAGGACCGGGCTGGTGAACCTGAACCGGCTGGTGTCCATCAGCCATCTGGAGTATTTCAAACGCACCCCGCATATGCCGCGGGAGATCATCCGCCAGCATCGGGAAGGCCTGATTCTGGGGAGCGCCTGCGAAGCGGGAGAGCTGTTCCGGGCGGTTGTCCGGGGGGAGGACCATGAAAAACTGAAGGAGATCGCATCCTTCTACGATTACCTGGAGATTCAGCCGATCGGCAACAACGCGTTCATGCTGCGCAACGGCGAGGCAGACTCGGAGGAGGAGCTGCGGGACCTGAACCGGCAGATTGTCCGCCTGGGCGAGGAACTGGGCAAACCGGTGGTGGCCACCGGCGACGTGCATTTCATGGATCCGAAGGATGCCATCGGCCGGGCGATCATTCAGGCCGGCCTGAAGTACGACGATGCCGACCGGCAGCCGCCCCTGTACTTCCGGACCACCGACGAGATGCTGGAGGAATTTGCCTACCTGGGCGCGGAAAAAGCCCGGGAAGTGGTGATTGAGAACCCGCGGAAGATCGCGGATATGGTGGAGGAAATCCGGCTGTTTCCGAAGCATCCCAAGGGGGAGGATACCTTCCAGCCCTTCTGGGATTTCGCGGAGGATATGATCCAGGAGATGACCTGGTCCACCGCGGAGGAGATGTACGGCAACCCGCTGCCGGAACTGGTGGAGAACCGCCTGAAAAAGGAACTGAAATCCATTGTCGGCTACGGATACTGTACGCTGTACGCGATTGCCCAGAAGCTGGTTTCCCGCTCCCTGGAGGACGGATACCTGGTGGGAAGCCGGGGCAGCGTCGGCTCCAGTCTGGTGGCCAGGATGTGCGGGATTACCGAGGTGAACGCGCTGCCGCCCCATTACCGCTGCACGCACTGCCATCGAGGCTATTTTGACGTGGACAAGAGCCTGTACCACGTCGGTGTGGATCTGCCGGACCGGAACTGTCCGGACTGCGGGCAGCCGCTGACCAAGGATGGCTTTGATATTCCGTTTGAAGTGTTCCTGGGCTTTGAGGGGGACAAGGTGCCGGATATCGACCTGAACTTCTCCGGAGAATACCAGAACAGGGCGCACCACTATGTGGAGGAACTGTTCGGGCACGATCATGTGTTCCGGGCGGGCACCATCAGCGGCCTGGCGGATAAAACCGCCTACGGCTATGCGCTGAAATATCTGGAGGAACGGGGCATCCAGGCCGGGAACGCCGAGAAGGAACGGCTGGCGATGACCTGCACCGGCGTCAAGCGGACGACCGGCCAGCATCCGGGCGGCATGGTGGTTGTACCGCTGGAATACGAGATCTATGATTTTACCGCGGTGCAGCATCCGGCGGATGACCTGGAAAGCGATTTTACCACGACGCACTTCGATTTCAACTCCATGCATGACATCCTGGTGAAGCTGGACTGCCTCGGGCATGATGACCCGACGATGCTGCATGAGCTGGAGAAACTGACTGGCATCAATTTCAAGGATGTCCCGCTGGACGATCCGGATGTGCGCAGCCTCTTTACCTCCCCGGAGGTGCTGGGCGTGACATCGGAAGACATCCTCTGCAATACGGGGACCTACGGCGTGCCGGAGTTCGGCACCGGGTTTGTCCGGGGCATGCTGGAGGAAACCAAACCCCACACGATGGAGGAGCTGCTGCGGATCTCCGGCCTGAGCCACGGCACGGATGTGTGGCTGGGCAACGCGCAGGAGATCATTGCCTCCGGCACCGCCACGCTGAGCGAATGCGTCTGCTGCCGTGACGATATCATGAACTATCTGATGGACAAGGGCGTGAAACCGAAACTGTCCTTTACCACGATGGAAAGCGTGCGGAAGGGCCGCGGACTGAAACCGGAGATGGAGCAGGCCATGGTGGAGGCGCAGGTGCCGGAATGGTTCCTGGACAGCTGCAAGAAGATCAAATACATGTTCCCGAAAGGCCATGCCGTCGCCTATGTGACCATGGCGCTGCGGGTGGCCTGGTTCAAGGTGCACCATCCGCTGGCCTACTACTGCGCGTACTTTACGGTGCGCGGGGACGGCTTTGACGCCAGCACGATGATCCTGAGCCCCGAAGCGGCCAGGCAGCGGATTACCGAAATCCGGAATATGGACAAGCCCACGGCCCGGGACAAGGACACGGCCACCTGCCTGGAGCTGGTGCTGGAAATGAACTGCCGCGGCATCCGGTTCCTGCCGGTGGATCTGTACCGCAGCGATATCCGGCATTTCCGGATCGAGGACGGGAATATCCGCTGCCCCTTCATCAGCCTGCCGGGACTGGGAGAAAGCGCCGCGGTTCCGATCGTACGGGCCCGGGAGGAAGGCCGGTTCCTGAGCATTGAGGATCTGAAAGTGCGCGGAAAAGCCGGCAGCGCGGTGATCGACATGCTGCGGGCGCACGGAGCGCTGGAGGGAATGACGGAAACCAACCAGCTCAGCATGTTTTAGCGGAGACCGAAAAGCAGGATTTGCCGCGGATCACAGAGAATTGTATCAGGAAAGGGAAGGGAGGGGACAGCATGCATAAAACGATGACTGTGAAGGGATTCGTGTTTCTTCTTTTGCTGATTCTGCTCGCCTTTCTCGGTCTGCACCTGATGCTGAAGGGCGATCTGGGCCGCAAGGCGGAACAGGAGAAAGCCCTGCAGAAGGAACTGGCCAGACTGGAGGAGGAATACAAGGACCTGAAGGGGCGGATCAGCTTTGTCGGATCGGAGAGCTATATCGTTTCCGCCGCCAGGAGCGACTATGAGTATGTCAATGCGGAGGATATCCGCTTTGAGTTTACCAATCCCGAGGCGCTTTACGCCTATACGGATGAGGAACTGAAGACCCTGGTGGATGAAATCGCCGAGTAAGGGGGGATCTGCATGAAGGCTGCCGTGATCGGAATCGGATCCAATTCAGTCCGGGAACTGATTGCCCGCAACGACGGGGGAATCTTTGACCGCCTGTACCGGGACCGGGAAGGGACGCGCCTGTTTGCCGGGCTGGACAGCCGGGGCATGCTGCAGGAGGAAAGCATCCTGAAGACAGCGGACGCGGTGGCCCGCATGGCGGAGACCGCCCGGCGGCATGATGTGGACGAGCTGGGCGTATTCGCGACCAGCGCCGCCCGGGACGCGGCCAACGGCCAGGCGTTCCTGCAGGCGATTGAATCGGCGGCGGGCACCGTTCCGGAAATCCTGTCCGGCGAGGAGGAAGCCGCGCTGAGCTTCATCGGCGCTTCGCGGGCGGTGAAGGACGGATGCTTCTGCGGCGTGGTGGATATCGGCGGCGGCAGCACCGAGATTGTCACCGGATGCGGGGATGAGATCCGCAGCGCGTTTTCCTGTCAGATGGGCGCGGTGAGACTGTTCCGGGAACTGCCCATTGCCGGGAAGGAAGATATGATTCCCGTGGAGCGGGAGGCAGCCGCGATCCTGCGGAAGAAGACGGAGGAAACGGGGCCGTTCCCCCGGCCGGAAGTCTGGGTCGGCACCGGCGGAACGTTTACAACGCTGGCGGCGATGGTCCGCGGAATCCCCTGGACAGACCGGACCAGCATGCACGGCACCCGGGTATCGCTGGAGGAAATCCGGGAGATCGGGGAAAAACTGGCGGACATGAGCATGGAGGAGCGCCTGCGGCTGCCGGGGCTCCAGCCCGGAAGGGCGGATATCGTGGTCCACGGGATCTGCATTCTGCTGGCGGTGATGGAAAGCTTCGGCATGGAGCAGATTACGGTCAGCGAATGGGGCAATATGGACGGCTATCTCTGGAAGAAACTGATGGCCGCAAAGAACTGAAGGAGAATAGGCAAAGAATGCTGGAGCTTATCAATGTATCCTTCCAGGTGGAGTCGGAAGGAAAGGGAAAAGAAATCGTCCGGGATGTCAGCCTGACCGTTCCGGACAGGAAACTCATCGTGATCACCGGTCCCAACGGCGGAGGAAAATCCACCCTGGCGAAGCTGATTGCCGGGATTGAAAAACCCACCGGCGGCAGCATCCGGCTGGACGGAGAGGATATCACGGACAGGAATGTAACGGAGCGGGCGAGGCTGGGGATCAGCTACGCTTTCCAGCAGCCGGTGCGGTTCAAGGGAATCCGGGTGCTGGACCTGATCCGCATCGCGGCGGGGAAAACACTGTCCGTGGCGGATGCCTGCGAATACCTGTCCTCCGTGGGGCTCTGCGCCCGGGACTATATGGACCGGGAAGTGAACGCCAGCCTGTCCGGCGGGGAACTGAAGCGGATCGAGATTGCCACGGTGCTGGCCCGGCATGCCCGGCTGTCGGTCTTTGATGAGCCGGAAGCGGGGATCGACCTGTGGAGTTTCCGCAACCTGATCGATGTTTTCCGGAACATGCGGGAGACCATCGAGGACAGTTCCATCCTGATCATTTCCCACCAGGAGCGGATTCTGGCGATCGCGGATGAGATCATTGTGATCAAGGACGGCCGGGTGGAAAAGCAGGGGCGCCGGGAGGATGTTTATCCCTTCCTGGATGCGGACAGCGCGGAAAAGCTGACCTGCGAAGGCGGAATCCGGGCGATGGGGAAAGGAGGCGAGGCGGAATGACACCCCTGGACGAAATTCAGAAAAGGCTGCTGCGGGAAGTCGCCGATCTCCATGAGGTGCCGGAGGGCGCCTACAACATCCGCTCCAACAGCCAGAGCGCCGGCCGCCGTTCCACCGCCAACATCGAGATTGTCTCCAAGCAGGATGTCAGCGGGCTGGAGGTCCGGATCAGACCCGGCACAAAACACGAGAGCGTCCATATTCCCGTCGTGATGACGGAAAGCGGGCTGAAAGAGGTGGTTTACAACGACTTCTTCATCGGAGAGGACGCGGATGTCGTAATCATCGCCGGCTGCGGTATCGACAACTGCGGCAATCAGGATTCCCAGCACGACGGAATTCATCGCTTCTATCTGGAGAAAGGCGCGAAGGTCCGCTATGTGGAAAAGCATTACGGCTCCGGCAGCGGCGCGGGGAAGCGGATACTGAATCCCGGCACGGAAGTCTATATGAAGGAAAACAGCTCCATGGAAATGGAGATGGTGCAGATCAAGGGCGTGGACGATACGGAACGGACCACGATCGCGGAACTGGATGCGGGGGCAAAACTGGTGGTGCGCGAACGCCTGATGACCCATGGGGAACAGCGGGCCATCAGCACCTACAGCGTGAACCTGAACGGAACGGATTCCAGCGCGGATATCGTCAGCCGCTCCGTGGCACGCGACCGCTCTTTCCAGAAGTTTGACGCGAAGATCATCGGGAAGGCCGCGTGCAGCGGGCATACCGAGTGTGACTCCATCATCATGGATCAGGGACGGATTCTGGCCGTTCCCGGGCTGGAAGCGGATCATGTGGATGCTTCCCTGTTCCACGAGGCCGCCATCGGCAAGATTGCCGGCGAACAGCTGATCAAACTGATGACGCTGGGCCTGACCGAAGCGGAGGCGGAGGAGCAGATTATCAACGGATTCCTCCGGTAACCGAGAGCATCATAAAAGAGCTGTGAAGCGATGACTTTTCAGTCATTTCTTCACAGCTCTTTTCACGCCATACGGCTATTACGGATTCCGCTTTGTCTTCCCGATAAAACACAGGGCGATGGTCCCCGGGCCGGCATGGGCGCCGATGACGGGACCGACATGCTCGATCATGATTTCCGCGCCGGGCAGCTTCTGCTCCACGGCGGCTTTCACGCGCTCCGCGTCTTCCGGCGCGTCGGCGTTCAGGATGAGAATCGGGCTTTCCTTCGGATCGGGTTCGGCTTTCATCATTTCATCCACGATGTAGGCAAGGGCCTTTTTCCGGCCGCGGACCTTCTCCCCGGACTGGAGCGTCCCGTCGCTGGCCTCGATGATGATGGGCTTGAGATCCAGCATGGTGCCGACCGCGGCCACCGCACCGGAAATCCGGCCGCCGCGCTTGAGGTACTTCAGATCTTCCACGGTGAAGTAGGCCTGGGCGCGGAGCTTGTTATTCTCCAGCCATTCAGCGACCTCTTCCATCGGCTTGCCGGCGCGGTACATCTCATGCGCTTTCAGAATCAGCAGCGTCATGGGACCGGAAATGCTCAGCGTGTCCACCACAACAAATTTCCGGTCGGGATACTGCTCCAGCAGCTTCTCCCGCGCGGAATAGACAGCCTGCAGCGTGCAGGACAGCTTGCTGGAGAAGGCGACGAAGAGGAGATCCTGCCCGTTTTTCAGGATCGGCTCAAAATACTCAAGATAAGTCTCCTCATTCAGCGCGGAGGTCACGGGGGCGGCGCCGTTGCGCATGGCGTCGAAATAGCTCTTATGATCCAGCGTCTGGCCGAGATCGTCGAAATATTCCTTCCCATTCAGCGCGTAAGGCATATATACGACAGGAATGTCGTACTTTTCTTTCAGGTGATAGGGCAGATCGCTGTCACTGTCCGTCATAAAGACGTAATTCATCGCCATGAATCCGGCCTCCTTCAGTCATTGCAGATTACCGTTTACCATTTTATAGCACAGAGAGGATTTTTGCAAGCTTATTTCGCCGGGCGCCCCGTTCAGCCGGATCGGAAAAGTTGACGGGGCTGTTTTCCTGTGCTATGCTTTCCGCCGAAGCCAGAAGCAATTGGGGGGAAAGCATGAATATCACGGAGCAGGATGTCATCAGGGAAGATATAATCCGGTCCTGCCTGGCGGAGGACGCGGATCTGTTTGATCTTGAAATTTTCCCGGAAATCACTTCCACGAACACCTATCTGAAGGAAAAAGCCGCCCTGGCGCAGCGCAGCGGCGATCCGGACAGCCTGAGGACGTGGCATACCGTGATCGCTTCCGCCCAGACAGCCGGCCGCGGACGGCTGGGGAGAACATTTGCTTCCCCTGCCGGAACGGGGCTGTATATGAGCGTTCTGCTCCGGCCGGAGACGGGGGCCGGGACAGCGGCCAGGATCACGACCGCGGCGGCGGTTGCCGCCTGTACCGCCATCGAATCCTGCACGGAAGAGCATCCGCGGATCAAGTGGGTCAATGATGTGTTTGTCCGGGGGAAAAAAGCCTGCGGGATCCTGACGGAAGCTTCCGTCCGTCCGGAAACCGGCAGGCTCGACTGGGCCGTGATGGGGATCGGCTTCAACGTCTACGAGCCTTCCGGCGGTTTCCCGGCGGAACTGCGGGAGATTGCCGGGGCGATTGCCGAAGAGAAACGCCCGGATCTCCGCAGCCGGATCGCGGCCGCGTTTCTCCGGGCGTTTTACCGGCTCTGCAGCGACCTGGAAAACGCGGATTATGCGGAAGAATATAAAAGACGCTGCTTTCTGATCGGACGGGAGATCAACGTTATCTCCGGGGATTCCGTCGCGGCTGCCAAAGCGCTGGATCTTGACAGCGAATGCCGCCTGATCGTCCGCTATGCGGACGGATCCACGGCAGCCCTTTCATCCGGTGAGGTCAGTGTGAGGGCCGTCCCATGACAGGAAAAGGAAGGCCGGTTCCGGTTATTCCGTGAACAGGGGCGTGGAATAATAACGGTCGCCGCTGTCAGGAAGCAGGGCCACGATGACCTTTCCCCTGTTTTCCGGGCGTTTGGCCAGCTGAATCGCGCCGAAGAGCGCCGCCCCAGAGGAGATTCCCACAGAGATGCCTTCCTTCTGGGCCAGCAGCCTGGCGGTGGCGAAGGCGTCGGCGTTGGAAGCCTTAAAGACCTCATCATATACTTTCGTGTTCAGCACATCCGGCACAAATCCGGCGCCGATGCCCTGAATCTTGTGCGCTCCGGCTTTGCCCTCCGAGAGCACGGGGGAGTCTTCCGGCTCCAGCGCGACCACTTTGACCGCGGGATTCTGCTCTTTCAGATATTCGCCGGTTCCCGTTACCGTTCCGCCGGTGCCGACACCGGCAATGAAAATATCCACTTTGCCGTCGGTATCCTTCCAGATTTCAGGGCCTGTCGTGGCTTTATGGACGGCCGGATTCGCCGGGTTCACGAACTGCCCGGGAATAAAGCTGCCGGGGATTTCCTTCGCCAGCTCTTCCGCTTTGGCAATGGCGCCTTTCATGCCTTTGGCGCCTTCCGTCAGAACCAGCTCGGCGCCGTAGGCCTTCAGGATGTTCCTGCGCTCCACGCTCATGGTTTCCGGCATGGTCAGGATGATCCGATACCCCTTGGCGGCGGCAATGGAGGCCAGGCCGATCCCGGTGTTCCCGCTGGTGGGCTCAATGATGACAGAACCTTCCTTCAGCAGGCCGCGGGCTTCCGCGTCCTCGATCATCGCTTTTGCGATGCGGTCCTTCACGCTCCCGGCAGGATTGAAATACTCCAGCTTGACGAGAACGGTCGCTTCCAGCCCCAGCTCCTTTTCAATATTGGTGACTTCCACCAGCGGCGTGTTCCCGATCAGTCCCAGTGTTCCTTTGTAAATATTCGACATAAAGCTTTCCTCCTCGCATTCATCATTTGGAATGGCCGTATCATAGCACCATTAACCTACCATGTCAATAGGGTTAATAGATTTTTTTTAATTTTCTCTTTTTGGCCGGATTTTCTTCCGGGAAGCTTGATGAACCCATTCACCCTGCGGTATAATAGGCAAAAATACGGCCGGGGGGATGAATGATGATTTCCACAAAAGGACGGTATGCCATCCGGGTGATGCTTGACCTGGCGGAAAACGACCGGGGACAGTATATTCCGCTGAAAGATATCGCTGAAAGACAGGAAATCTCCAAAAAATACCTGGAGATCATTGTCAAGGAGATGGTCACGGGCGGACTGGTGACCGGGGTCAGCGGAAAGGGCGGCGGATACAAGCTTTGCCGGAAACCGGATGAATACACGCTGTATGAGATTCTGGCGCTGATGGAAGGGTCAATGTCACCGGTAGCATGCCTGGCGGAGGCGCAGAACACCTGCCCGCGAAGGGGAATATGCCAGACGCTTCCGCTGTGGACAGAATATGATCAGATGCTGCGCGATTTCTTCAGCAGGAAAAAGCTGAGCGACCTGATCCGGGAACAGCCTTAACCGGGCTGATTCTGCTTCGCTTCTTCCGGATCCGCAACCGTATAGGACGGCGAGAAAGTGCCGCTGCCGTTCATCTTGTAATAGCCGCGGAACATCCGGTCCACGGCGATTTTTACGCCTTCCGTTCCGGTGCCCACCAGGATCACGAGGTACTGGCGGCTGCTGTATCGGGTGAGCACGTCCACGTTCCGGATGGTCTGCCGGATGGCCTGCTCCATATAATACATGGCCTTTTCCTGCTCCTCGGTGCTCACGTTGATATCGTTATCGCCTGGCTCCAGCGTAATCAGCACCAGCTTATAGGGCTGGTTGAAACGTCTCTCCAGGTTTTCGATAAAATCATACAGGCGGGCGAACTGACGGTAATCCACATCCAGGGCCCCGTCATAGCGGCCGCTGGCCCGGATGCCGGGCAGGAGGCGGTTGATATCCGTGCTGTCCGATCCGATTTCGGGATTATAGAAGGTGTAGCCGTTTTTCCCGCTCTGCTTGACGGAATACATGGCCTTGTCCGCCCGGTTATAGGCGGAAATGTAGGTATCGGAGGAGGAGCACATCACCAGGCCGGCGGAGATGGTGGCCATGGCAATCAGCGGCTCCTCCTGCTTTCCGGTGTCGAATTCAGCGAGGATCTTCCGGACCCGTAATTCCGCGTCTTCTTTTTTGATGCCCGGCAGGAACAGGAGGAATTCATCCCCGCCGAGGCGGCAGCACAGGCCGTCCCCGCTGTTGGCCTGCAGGGTGTCGCCCATGAGCCGGAGCGCCCTGTCTCCGTATTCATGGCCATGGGTGTCATTGATGGGCTTCAGGTTGTCGATATCGAAAAAGACGAAGCAGCCGCCTTTCTGCTGCATGCGGCGGGCGATCGCGCCCTCACCGGCGGAGCGGGACATAATGCCTGTCACGATATCGATGGAGTCCGCCGCGTTCTGGGAGGCGAAGGCTTCCACCACTTCCTGCAGCAGGGAGGAGGGAGCGGATGCCTGCTCCGGTTCTTCAGCCGTATCGCTTTTCAGGATTTCATCCAGCTCTCCCTGCTCCCACAGCCCAATGAACACGCCGGCGAAGTCCGGATCAAACTGGGTGCCCCGGCCGCGGTTCAGCTCGGTGAGGATGTGGTCCCGGTTGCAGGCCTTCCGGTAGATCCGGTTGGAACTCATGGCGTCGAAGGCGTCCGCAATGGCGACAATCCGCGCCTCTTCGGAGATTTCCGTCCCCTTCAGGCCGCCCGGATACCCCTTGCCGTCATACCGCTCATGGTGGCTGCGGGCGACATCTTCCGCCAGACGGACCATGGTTCTGTCCCGCAGAATTTCGCCGCCCATGGTGGTATGGGATTTGATGATGGCATACTCCGCGTCGGTGAGCCGCTTGGGATTGTTCAGGATGGAATCCGGGACGCCGATTTTCCCGATATCATGCAGGAGCGCCGCGTAGCGCAGATCGCTGACCCGGTCCGCGTCCCAGCCCAATGACTGCGCGAGCAGCACGGAATACTGGCTGACCCGGGTGGAATGGCCTCTGGTATAGGGGTCCTTGGCGTCGATGGCATTCGCCAGCGTCTGAATGGTCTGGAAAGACATCTGCTCGATTTTCTGCGCCCGCTCTTCGGCCACGGCGGTCTGGCGGGCGACTTCCTCATTCAGCCGGTTCGTATACCGGATCTCCAGCAGCACATAGCGGTGATACTGAATCATGGCGATGGCGGTAAAGACGGAGAGAGTGAAATAAGCCAGGGGAAACCGCTCCGTGAACGCCGCCGTATAGTATTGGGCCGTGCGGGCTCCGAGGGGCGTCAGGAAAAGAATGAAGTAAAGCAGGGAATAATAGACGGAGATCAGGATGCCGGCCCGGACGGAGATGAAGTAACACACTCCGATGGGCACCATCAGGGACCAGAGAATCCCGGTGCCCTCGGCATATCCGGTCAGGGCATAGACCGTAAAAGCGAGAACGGAAAACGCGACGGGAATCAGAATCGCGATTTCCCGGCGCTTCAGCACGCGGCAGCAGAAAGCGCAGCCGGCGCCGGCCAGGATCGTCACCAGCGACATGAGCGCCCGGGTATCCGTCAGGGGCAGGCCGCGTATAATCATGTTGTTGACGGTCAGCACAATCCCGAGGAGCACGCAGAAAAGGCTGACAAAAGTCAGGGAAGTCACGTTCTCTCTCAGTCGGTTTCCGACAAAAATGGACTGGTTCAGATCTTCCCAGATATTTTTCACAGAAGCGGCCAGGCCTGTTCGGTCGCGTTTTTTCATATTCTTTCCTCCGCAGCAAGGCTGTTCATTTCATGATAAGGCAATTCCGGCGAACTGGCAAGCCCTGCCGCCAAAAAACAGCAGGCAAATTGACAGAGACGTTCATCAGTGGTACGCTTTGGAAGTCTGTGAAAGAACGGTATCCGGAGATTGAAATCTGGGCCGTGGAGCCGGAAAACGCCGCCATCCTGGCCGGCGGAACCATCGGGACCCATCTGCAGATGGGCATCGGAGACGGCATCATCCCGGATATCCTGAACCGGGATATTTATGACGACATCTATGTGGTCACCGACCAGGAAGCCATTGAGACATCCCGCCGCCTGGCGAGGGAGGAAGGTCTGGCCTGCGGAATTTCCAGCGGAACCAATGTGGCTGCCGCGCTGAAGCTGGCACGGAAGCTTGGGCAGGGGAAAACCGTGGTGACCATCCTGCCGGATACCGCCGAGCGTTATTATTCCACCCAGCTGTTCGGGGAATAAAGGGAACCGGCAGCGGATCGGGAAGCAGCGGGCAAATCGCGATCCGGGCAGAAAGAAGAGGGAAACCGTGAGCGGATACATTTCGGAAATGCGTAAGCTGGTCGGCCGGCGGACGATCATCCAGTGCGCGGCCAGCATCATCTGTGTCGACCCGGAGGGGCGGGTGCTGCTCGGCCGCCGGACGGACAATCATCTGTGGGGGTATGCCGGTGGATCGGTGGAGATCGATGAAAAGATCGAGGACTGCGCCCGGCGGGAACTATGGGAGGAAATGGGCCTGACCGCGGAGGAACTGGAACTGTTTGATATCAATTCCGGGCCGGAAGTCCATTATGTCTATCCGAACGGCGATGAGGTCTCCAACGTGGAGATCATCTACCTGTGCCGCCGGTATCACGGGGAGCTGAGACGGCAGGAAGAGGAGATAGAGGAGCTGCGCTTCTTCCGCCGGGAGGAAATCCGGCTGGAGGAGATTTCTCCGCCGATCCGTCCCGTCCTCCGGAAGCTGCTGGAAACGGAATCCGTTTTCGCTCCTGTCCGCGGCATCCATCATATCTCCATGAAATGCGATACCGCGGAAGCGCTGGAAAAGGCAAAGGATTTTTACCTGAACCTGCTCGGGTGCACGGTCGTAAGAGAATGGCCGGAAGGCATCATGATCGATACCGGCCGGGGAATGCTGGAGATCTTCAGCAACGGTCCCGGCATCCCGCAGAAAGGGGCGCTCCGGCATATTGCGTTCGCCGCGGAAGACGTGGATGCCGTTGCGGAAAAAGTCCGGCAGGCCGGATATACGGTCTTCATTGACCCGAAGGACATCGTAGTGAATTCCCGGCCGGAATTCCATGCCAGGATGGCTTTCTGCTATGGCCCGCTGGGCGAGGAAATCGAGTTTTTCCGGGAACAGTAAAAAAGGCCTGCCTCCGATTGGGGAGGCAGGCTTTGCTTATGGATCAGTCCGTGTAATAGCTGTAATCCATGGCGGTGCTTTCGCCGCTTTCCGTCCAGACGACATTGTTGTTCTCATCATAGGAGAAGACGATCGTCATGGGATCTTCGTTTTCAAATTCACCTTCGGCGGTGATCGTATCGGTCGCGGCGTCGTAGTCGCCCTTCAGAATGGCATCCTTCAGGATTTCGCCGTTTGCTCCCCGCTGATAGAGGCGGATATCGTACTGTCCTTCGTACCACTCGTAGAAGAGGACCTCGATGCTGCCTTTCATATAACGGCCGCCGAAGAAATTCCCGATCTTCTGGAATTCCAGGCCCTTGCCGGCATCTTCCTTCGCATCGGTCCAGATCAGGTTGCCTGCTTCATTGATCGTGAGCGTGGCATCGCCGTCTTCATAATACGTTATATCCCAGTTGCCGGAGACGGTGTCCTGCTGATAGTGGAGTCCCAGGGGAACCGCCGGCAGCGACTGTTTGTCCGCCGAGAGGGCCGCGGCGTATTCCCAGATGTCTTCTTTGTTGTCTCCCAGCTTGTGGACGACCATGTACTTGATTCCGCCGTCCTCATCGTACACTTCGATGCGCCAGTCGCCGTCCTCGGCAACCCAGGTGCTGACGTAGGGGAGAGCTTCCGGATTGTCATCCGTGTAGCAGCGGAAATCTTCCTCCTCCGCAAAGGCGGCCGCGGCCGTGAGGGCCAGGCAGAGCGCAAGAACCAGGGTAAGCAGTTTTTTCATCATCATAACCTTCTTTCTGTCATTTCCTGCTGTGATCATCATATCACATGCGGTCTTTAGCTTCAAGGGAGCCGGAGCAGAACCAGGAGAAGTCTGCTGTATTTCCGGTCCCTTCATCGGTTTATACGAATGGGTGGGGAAGCATGGCAGTAAAATTTTCATCCATTTTCATACAGACCATTTTCATACAGAAAAATCCCGGTTGCAGGTGATTTCTGCAACCGGCAATTATTTTACTCCATTAAGTGTGATTTTACTGGTTTCCCGTCCACATAGGCGCGGACCGCGGGTTTCGTTGTCTCCACCCGGGCGGCCGGGCTTCTTTCCAGCCGCGGGCTTCTGCCGAGCATCCAAACGCCGCAAATCAAAGCGACAATCAGGAACAGCATCTCTTATTCCTCCTCAGCAGCGCTGCTGCTCTTCCTGTGATTCCGGATCACATAGTACAGTCCCAGGCCAAGAACAATGCCGATCACCAGGCCGCCGATGCTGCCAATGCCCGCTCCGATCCCGGAGATCACGGAACCAACAGCACGGAGGACGCCGCAGAAAGCAGCGGCCAATCCGGAGAACACAGCACCGATCACCACACCGGCGACATTCAGCACGGCAAGAATCACGTAGATGCCGAAGAATCCGCCGAACAGAAGGCCGGGAATCAGAAACAGTCCTCCGCCCATTCCCCTCCGATTACGTCCATTCATCATCCAGAACATCTTCTGAGTCCTCCTTTCCCGGTTGCTTCCGGTCATTCCCGGTCGGGTTCATTTCCCTGACCGTGAACACATCATAGCACCGGCAAAGAACGGAATACAGGACGAGAAGGGAAAAATATGACGGGTTATTTTGCCTCTGGGAGAAAAAAGATTCAATACCATATCCTGAGAAGCTTCCGCCCGATATCCAGCCACGCGGAAGGAACGCCAAGCCCGCTGGCATAGGGGAAAAGAAGCACGAAGAAGACAGCAGCTGCAATCATCAGCAGAATGGAACAGACTTTCATGATCCTGGCTGTCTTTTCCTGATATCCGTCAAAACACAGGGTGACAGCGATCATCAGGAAAGGCAGGCTTGCAAAATAGTGGTAAATATAGGTTCCCCGCGGCACCAGAACCCATGGCAGATACTGTGCAAGAAGACCGATAAACAGAAATGCATATCGGGGATCATAGGAAGTGGATCTCAGATGCCAGGAAAGATCGGGAGCAGCCGATGACTGATATCTTCTCCCCAACACGGACCGGATTGCGCAATAAAGCAGCGCGGCAACACCGCCGTACCAGATGACCGGATTGCCGATGCAGAAAATACTGTGATGGACAGAAGCAGTATCCGGGACATACAGTTCATTGGCGTAATACATTGGCTTCAGGATGAACGGCCACTCCCACCAGGGCGAATAGAAACTGTGATCCATTCCCAGTCCGGGCGTGCTGTGATAGTTGAACATATGGATCTGTACGCGCCAGACTTCGGTCAGATAGTCAGAGAGGGAATGAATCTGATCGGCCTTGTGAGCAAAATAAGGAATGAAGCACAGGAGATATATGAGAAGCGGGACTGCAACAAAGAATAAAACACACCACATGCAAAGGACAAGTGTTCTGCGCGGCGCGGAAAAACCGGAAGGGAGCGGCTGCTTTTGTATGCTGACGGTGTCTTTCTCCAGACGAATGACCCTGATACAATGCCAGAAAAAGAGTACGGCCAGCCCCGCGCCGGCATAGATCCCAATCCATTTGCTGGCAATGGACAAACCCATAAACAATCCGGAAAGACCGAGCGAAATCAGGGGAACAGAAATCTTTTCCTTCACAAAATCCGTCTGAAGGAAACGCAGCATAAAGAAATAGGAGAAAATGATAAACAGAACCGGGAAACTGTCAATAGTGGCGATCTGCGTCTGTGTCAGATGCATACAGTCAAGAGCCATCAGCAGGCAGGCCAGCGCTGCGAATCCCGTTTTTTTCGTCAGCTGCTTCCCGAGAAGGTACATGCCGGGCAGCATCAGAATACCGGCAATCGCTCCCGCAAGCCGCCAGCCAAAGGGCGTCATGCCGAAGATGGCCACGCACAGGCTCATCAGTTCCTTTCCGAGGGGAGGATGACTGGTCTCATACGGAGCCGTTCCCTGAAGGAACTCGTAAGCTGTCCGGGCATGGTATATTTCATCAAAATAGGTGCTGTTCCACCAGGAAGGTTCCGCTTTCTGACTTTGTGCCGCTTCGTCCGCAAACAAAGCAGGAAGGGCTTCCATCGTATCCGGTTCATCAATCAGCGCGGAAGGATCCGAATAGTATTTGCTCTCGGGATCCGCGCCATACCGGGAGACAATAACCGGGGAAATGACGGTGCCATCGGAACGGCGGAACAGGATTTCATTCAATGAAAGGGCATATTGCTGAGAGGACAGGCGGACGTATCGACCGTTGAAATGAATGATATTCCATGGATCGGCACCGGTATAGGTTCTCGCTCCGCTGTCTGTCTCATAGGAAACAGTGACATATTTCCATTTCCAGCATTGCCCCTGATCCATCTCTGCCCAGGTTTCCTCTTCCCAGGTTTTCCCGTCTTCGCTGACAGAAACAGAAAAATGATCATAACTGACCTTTGCATAATACAGGATTTCGAAATCCTCCTGACGGCTGCCCAGGTCAAAAACAATCTGTTCATTTTCCCCGCTGGAAGTCCAGCCGGTCTGAGGCGCCTTTGTACTGCCCAGGGTCAATAAGCTGATCAGTGAATAAACCAGGATGATACCGCTCAGAATCAGCGTATCCTTCCGATTCCAGCGCAGCCTGCGATCCGGATGCCAGTCGTTCGGATTCCGGGGTTCCGCATGGCGGATCCGGCGGATCAGTCTGTGATGAGGACGATGCCTGTTATACAGCATGATGATCGGCACGCACAGCAGGCAGGCAAGAACGATGCCGAGCAGCCACGGCCAGACGGGCGCGGCGGCTGCTTCATTTTCAGCATCTTCCTCATCGCTGTAGACAGGATCAGGCTCCCTGAACCACAAATCCGCAATCCCGTCCCCCGGGACGCTGTCCACCCGGACAAGCTTCAGATCGGAAAAGGCAGCAAGGCCCTTGCTTTCTCCGCTGTACCCGCCCAGTCTGGCAAACACAACGATTTCATCCTGCTCCGGACCTGTTTCCCCATAATACTCAATATACTGCCATTGTCCGTCCGTGTCGTAGTATTTCTCACTGAAGGCATAGACTCCCTCAATGCTCAGATTGGCCCCATGACCTCCTGATATATTGTCAGCAAGAACATATCCGCTCAGGCAATAGAGACTCTCGGGCTCCACAGGGACAGCCTGGGCAAAGCGCGCGTCGTTGTACCTGTAGTTCTGAATGATGACGGATGTGGATTGTTCTGCAGGCCCCTCCCCGGTTCTGAAGTCAGAATAGCTTGGTTCAAGAATATAGGCGTCGGTATACCAGACAGAAGGCAGCCCGTCTTCATCAAGCTCCCGGAAGTTGCCATTTTCCAAAAGATTCTCCGCGGAAGCACCGCAGCAGATCAACAGCAGGAGAATCGAAAGCAAAACTGCAAAACGGATAATCTTTGGCTTCTTCTGTTCGTCCATTCTGACCTCCTGATGATTCCTTCAGGTGAAGGCTAACCGTACTTGTCCCAAAGAAAAGTACGTATCAGCACAGACAGAATTCTATCAAAAAACAAGTCTCCTGACAATGTCTTCAACGAGCCTTTACGTCTATTAACCGTTTCCTTCTGTAAGATCGCTCTGCTGCACAAAACCATATTCACCGGTGGCTGGAAACCAGACATGATACCATTTGTCTCCGATCACTCCGATTACCTTCATGGTATTCCAGTCCGCATCTGTGTGCCATATGTAATCGCCGATCTGAGGCTCCTTGTAGACTTTCAGTTTTTCACTCCCCGCATACAATAGCGGCATGACGGAAATATCCAGACGCAGGGCGCTGCCGGATTGTCCGAAGGTCAGGTAGCGCTTCATCATATATCCCCGGCGCCAGCAGCGCCAGTCGCCGAAAACAACCAGCGTCCAGTCACCGTCCTGTGCGGAAATACCAACAGGCGTCCCAGTATAATACTTGCCCTGAGAACGGCTCTCTTTGTCTGCCAGCTCCCTCAGATGCAGGCGGTCGGTGGATTTGGGATTGACCACCATGG
Organism: uncultured Clostridia bacterium; assembly: GCA_947166385.1. Lineage (GTDB taxonomy): Bacteria > Bacillota > Clostridia > Christensenellales > Aristaeellaceae > Aristaeella. The sequence continues at coordinate 91,946 of CAMVEB010000002.1, forward strand.
CATAAGCGCTGGCATCCATCTGTGCGGAAGCCTCGTCCAGACTGTGAGGCAGGTGGTTCCAATCCATCCGCGTGATATCACCCCAGGGATGATCTCCATAAAGGATGGTTTGGGCCGGCACTTCCGAGCCATCCCATACCGTACGGTCACCGAAGAACAGGAAGCCTCCGGATTCTTTTGAATAGGCTCCATCATCATAGATATATTCCAGTCCTGCCTTGCCGGAATAGAGCAGCTGAACCGTCACGCATCGCCCATCAACCCATAAGCTATCGGTAAAATTCTCCACGCCTAAATATGTGTCTTCCGGCAGAGGTGAACTCATAATCAGATTTACTTTCCGCTGACTGGCGTACTCCACAATCACATAGAACTTTTCGCGGGTTTTCAGGCTTCTTACGAGAAAGTGCATGGCGCCATCCTTGAGAATACATTTGATATACGAGAAGTCTGGCATCAGGATTGCACAAGCTTCCACAAAAAAACGGTCTGTCTCAAACCATGCACCTAATTGTGGGTCGATTAGCGTCGGAAAGCCCTGGAGATCAAAGTCCGCCAGCATAATGTGATCTCCTACCCACGTAGCGGGCAGAGGATCCATCCGGATCAATTCCGTGCTGTCGTTCCTGTCTGAAATGTAAAAGCTGCGGATAATCTCACCGCCGTGCGCTTCATCCCATATGGTAATCCAGCTATGGGTATATTCGCCGTAACCACTATCCGCGTAGTATTGATCCACCGGTCCCCAGACACCGTCTATGTTTCGTGAACTATGATATCGGAGGACTTCTTGATCTGATAGCAGATAGGTCCAGTATATCGAGATATCGCTTTCGAGATACAGTTCCGGCCAGTCAGCATCCTGGATCAGCGCTGTGGGGTTGTCGATTTTGATCTGCCACACGTTTTCTTTCTTCTCAAGCACGACCAGTCTCTTCTTACCCTCTATCTCTGTGAAGCAGGCTGCCGTGTCGCCCCACTGCGAGAGCTGCACAGGTTCGGTGATGCCTGCCTGCATGAGAGCGTCAGTGATTCGGGTTTCGCCCTGATCCTCCGCAATAGCATATGCCGAAAAAAACATCACAGCACACAGAAGGCGGATAAACCATATTTTATTCATTCCTTTGTCCTTTCTTATCCCGCACGGATTATTCATCAGGGAACCACGTTTTGCCATGATGATTACCTCTGCTCTGAAAAATCAATGCTCCCCGACAAGCTTCTGCAGCAGAGCGCCTCCGATCATCCTGTCCCTCTCAGAAAGAAGTACGCCGGCATTATGCAGATCATTCACATGAATAAACAGAACAAGGGATTGCTTTGTCATGATCTCCCAGACATTATCCGTTCCATAGTGTTTCCACAAAACATCTGAAGCGATTTCATCCCTGATTTCAAAAGGCAAGGAATCATTCCGCAATTGATCACAGGCATCATTCAAACAAATCATGCCGTATTCATACAGCTTTAATGCCAGCTCGATTTTTATATCCTCCGGAACCACGGACATGTTTCCGCGAATAGTTATCGGCGCCATATTAAGCATTCTGTCTGATCCAGTATCCTCTATGACAGAAAGGCCATGATCCAGCTGATAGGTACCCATCCAGTAAGCAAACAAATACATGTTATCCGAAACAGAGACGGTGTCTTCCGGTTCGGACAACGGCCAGTAGCTCTGATTATTCCATATGGGCTTCGCGTATGTGCCGATCACATATCCGTCTCCATACCGTTCAGACCTGGCGTGGTACCACAAAGCTCCCCTGTATTGCTCTTCCTCCAGACATTCCAGAAGTTCTCCACCCTGTAGGCTTGCTATCACTTTCCCCCCGGGAGATTCTCTGAAGTTAACTGCCGAATGAACAATCTGAACCTGACGGGACAAAACCACATTTCCGGCGGAATATGAGGATAATATTTCCTCCAGCAGGGTTTTTCCGTCGACATATTTTTCCGCATTCCCAACAGATGTCAGCATACAGAGAATGATCAGAATTCCACAGATGATGGTTCTTCTTTTCATGCGCAACCCTCCTGGAAATACAACGAAGCAATTTCAAAAACTGTTCCTGTCATCAGTGCAATCGCAATCCATGCGGTTCAGTTTCTTCCAATACATTGAACGGCACCAAGACCGGTTGCACATAGGTTTCATCATAGGTTCTGCAATATACGTATGCATCTCCACCCGGTGCAGCAGTCACTGAGAAGTTATAATCCTGATAAAAGTCAACGCTGCGAACAATGAGAGACAGCTGATTCATCCGGCTGTCCAGTTCCATCCGGAATACGGTGTAAACACCCCGGGAATTGGCCACTGCCCGTCCATATACAGTATATCCGCCAGTTTCCGTGTTATACAGAATGGCATGAATGGATTTGACTAACCGATCTCCGGACAGTCGTTTACGTCGTATTAATCCTCTGTTTTCGGTAGCTTGCAAGTCCGTTTCGGAAATTAATCCGTCAGAAACAGGATGGTATTTCTGCTTCATTTTGTCGCGCATCTGGCAGTATTCATCTTGGGAAATCAGTCCCTTCTTCAGCATGCTTCGTACATGACTCATCGTGACCGAAAAAAGGCATTCATTCTGAAACTCCTGCTTCGTCAATTCCATCATTGCTCACCCCCGAACCGGTCACGGATGTAGCAATCATGAGAGCAGTATTTCTGGTTACGGCTGCCATAGGCCGAGAAGGTCTTCCCGCAGACAGGACACACGGATTGCCGGAGCGATTCACGCCGGAGCTGGTTCGGATGAGAATTCCACCATTTATACCGGCAGGAATCTGAGCAGAATCTCTTTGTTTTCCGTCCCGGGGTCTGCCTGATTTCTTCACCGCACTGCGGGCATGAAAAAACCGCCGCTGACTGATCAGGTTCTTTCTGATCATCTGCGGCGGTCATTCGCTTCAGATAGGATTTAACCGTGTTTTCAGATATCCCGATCTGTGCGGCGATTTTCCTGTACCCCAGTCCCTTTTCGCTGAGACTGGCAATCATCTGTTTCTCTTGGGTCGTCATCGAGCAGTCCTCCAATCGTTTGATCGTTTGACTACTCACGCCCAAAAGTCAGGGGATTTTATAAGTGAAGCTCAGAAAAATATTGATGGCACCTCCCACAACATCAAGTGACACTATGCAGAAAACACGAAGTTTTTGTATTGCATCCGCATCAATTCCTGCCTCTATCCTGTCAAAACACATCACCCCCATAGCAACTTCACTATATATATGTCGCCATGAGGGTGAAACATAACGCACCCGAATAAATATTCTTCACTTATCCTTCGGTCCACGTAGACGGGAGCTTTAGTCGTGGATCAAAAGACAGATCATCCACGGAAATAAGCCATCTTATCCATGATCTTCTGTCAGTTGTACGTCATCTTCCGTAGCTGGAATATATCCTCCACCGCCTTCCTCATTCGTCAGACTGAATCCTTCATCGTCAAAATCCAATCCTCGAATCGTTACCCGGCCATTGTTGTATATCAGAGTCAGTTGATAAGGCGGCTTGTTCCAGTACAGGTTCGTGAAAGGATTGTATTTCGTCACATACCACGTGCCAGATGCTCTGGCTGCATTTTCCACCCGTTCCGGCGTATCAAGATCCCAGTCCCACATTCCGGCAGTGAAGGTACCATCACTGTTGAAAACCAGATAATCATCCGCCATGGAGCCACCGGCATAGACCTTCCAGTTACCGATCAGCTTATCCATAGCCTCCGGTTGTTTTTCCTGTTCCATCGGCTTCAGATCCCGGACCGGCACAAAGCCCCAGATGATGGCCCCTCCATCCACGAACTTGTCGTTCTTCACTTCCGCGCCTACATAAACATAATAGTCGTTATACAGCCCCATACAGGTGAACTGTGTGCCCTTCGGTACTTTAAACTGAGGATATTGGCTTACATCCGGATCGTCCGTCAGCCAGGTATCCGCAGTTGCTTCCACATCCACATGAGCAAAACCGGTAAGAGGTTCGTTCGGATGCCAGTCTGTGATCTCCGGCAGACCTAGATCCTTGCATAGCGTATATCCGATCCGCTGCGTCCGTTCACTCACATTGTACCGGATGCAGGCATAGGATTGACCTTCTTCATTGCGGTATTGGGAAAGGAGCCAGATGTCTCCATTCAGTCCAGCTGCCGCCTTGCCTTTCCCGGCACGCCATGCGGATTTGCCGTACGGCGCACTGTAGACAGCAGCAGTCCCTTTCTTGCCAACTTTCAGCAGTTCCCCAGGCTGATCCACATTATAGATTTCCCCGCTGCCTGCCACAAAACCCAGGCACTGCAGGCTGCTTTCAAGCTGTGCCCGCATCAGGTTCATGGCCTGGACTTCAGTGACCGAATGCGGAAGCAGCTTAATATTGAAATCAGACAGACGTACCTTTGCCCACCATAAAGCTGTGCTGTCCTTTTCATTCGCCCAGTAGGAAAAAGCTCCTTCTTCTTCATTCCCCCAGTTTGAGATAAGCTGGAAATCGCCGATCGTCGCGCTGTAAAGCAGGTATTCTCCGTCCTCTGTCCAGGGACGGAAAACATATTGCTCATCATTGCCATAGCTCAGATACAGATCCTGATCCATGACCATAAGTGATGGCGCCTCACGTTTATCGTCCGGTTGATAAACCGCAGTCGTGTAAACATGCAGCCTGTCCAGATCGTCCACGAAGAACAGTGCGTGATGATAACGGGCTTGCATCACCGCGAGCGGATCATCCTGATTACCCAGAAGGATATAATCATCCCAATCATGGGTCTTGATCATGGCCTGAAGCAGTTTCCCTTTCAGGTTCCAACTGTTGGCGGATGCACTGGAACAAAGAAGGATAGTGCAAATCATTATGACGAGAAGAATCATCCTGAAATGTCTCTTCATGAGGCTTCCTCCATTCTGTGAATTCTGCTGATTCTTTTTTATTGAATTACAGGTTCAAGGATAATTGCTTCATCTGGCTTTTCTCCGCCTTCGCTGTATTCAGGAACCAGGCTAAGGCCATTGAGATCATTCATGCGAGGAAACAGTACTTCAAACACGATTTCGTCTGTGCCTATTACCTCGGACGCTCCATATAAATCCGCAGAAACCAGCTCACCGTTTTGATACAAATTCCAGCAACTGATCACATCTGTGCCGGTTTCTTCTTCTTCCTCTTGCCACGCAATCCAGCTAGCAGCCTGCTCAGGAGAAATGACCCGCACTTTACCTTTCATATCAACGTTCCCCATGGATACTTCAACCGTTGCCTTATATGATGCAGCCTGTGTTGCCCCCTGAAGATACTGGAAAGAATGATTCCTGTTTAGGGTGAAAGTGATACTGTCATTTTCCGAGGACTCGATTGTTTCCCTGTACGTTGTGTAATCTTGGAATCTGAGCATGGTGTACCAACAAAAAGTCAGCTTGAAGGTCAGCAGATCTGCTTCTTTTCCTTCAGGAATTATACACTCTTTCCAGCCCAGAATGGTGCCGTCAGCTTGTTTTTTTTCATATCCCCCAACTGTGTCCAGATACGTACCGTCTTCAAGATCAAGGCCGTCTCTGGGAGAACAGCTTGGAGCTCTCAGCCAACGCTGACTTTTACCATCCAGCCAGTCATATTGCTTTTTTTCATCAGCTGCATGGGCAGGTTCTTCGCCGATAATCATGTTTTCCATGAAGTCTTTCCATTTTATTCCCGCATCAGGAGCACCTTCGTAAAGTTCGATCAGATCCGTATCTGCACTGATTTTGAAGGAAATAAACACACGATTTCCCTCATAGTATCCCTGCCCAAGTTCAACAGTGATGCCATTCTTCGTCAGTGAAGAAGGCGGAATCGGCTCTGCAATCTCTTCCAATGCGGGCAATCGTTCATCCGCATATTCAACTTGAGCCAGTTCGCTGAAAAAACCAGATTCAGACGCAACAGCTGTTGAAAAAGCCATCATGGAGATAACCAGAATTACAATAATTGTTCTCTTAAACAAACCTCTCTTCTCCTTTCATTTCTGTGTGTACAGAATACCGATTCCCCTGACACTCTTCAAACTATAACATATACAGCCCTAAAACAATCTTTTCATCCGAATGGTATTTATCCATTTGAAGTATCCGTTTCCACAATCTCCAATGTTTCATCATCTATTGATATTTTCCAATATGAATCCTCAACGCGAATGATGGTTATCCAGTTGTTTTCTTCTTCATTATAAAAAGTCGTTTCTTGCTCATCTGTTATCATATCTACGGTTACAGTCTGCCCTGCGACAATGTATCCTTCCTGCAACACTTTTGCAAATTGCTTTTTGGCGCGTTCCTGTACATCAAGCATTTGATGAGTCGGCATATGACTTGTACAAGCATTAATCCATACTTCAGCTTTTAACACGGCCTTATCATAAAAACGAATCACCCAATAAGGAGAGATAAACTCTTTCGTCCAGTGTCCTGTATACAAGGACATGGAAACCTTCCACTCTGAACAGTCCACTCCATATTCCGCAGTCATGAAGTTTTCTGCTGTATTTACAGCTTCATCTTCGGAGATCATACCCGGTTTCACTTGTCCATAATTCCATTGAAGAATTGTCTTTTCCAACAAATCGGATGGAATCCAATCAGGATGAAACTGCTGTAATCTGTCTTTTTCCGCGTCAATAAGATAAGGCAGAAGGCTGCAAACCCAGTATTTTTGCTCAACAGACCAGTAACGAAATATGCCATATTCATTGAGGCATTGTTCGTAATAATCCATCACACCGTAGTCTGCATTGAATGAATTCCTGACGATTTCTTCTGCTTCTTGTTGAACAAGTGTTTCCCGGGAATCAGCAATAGCAGGAATCACCGCTGACAGGATCATCAGAAAGCACAGGATGTAGACTGTTTTTTTCATTATCGCTATCACAAACTCATCTCCAAGCTCTGAAAAATGCATCAATCAACATTTCCAGGAAGCAATGTTTATCATGGCCAGTCCAGATCATAGCCTGTATTTCCGATCCGGACTGTGTCTTTGGGAATGAAGCCATAGGTGCCATTCACGTCCATGTGAAAACTAAGACTACTTTGCGGAATCACCACGTAATACCAGCCGTCACGTTCAAAGAGAACATGCATCCGCATTTCTTCCGAAACATCTGTAATCTTTCCGTCAAACCATCCTGTACCGGATTTCAGGTCTGTCTTTCGGATTGCTTCTGCAACCGGAAGTGGATCATACAAGTCACCTGTAGGCACTCCAATGTCATCAACACAGATGTACTGTGAAGCAACATATCCTTTCAGAAAGCCCAATTCCGACTGATACCATGAGAACGGATCTCCATCAGCTTCACCCGTCTTATGGATAACAGTTCCGGAATTCAGCAATCCAAGGTCTCTGGAACGGGAAGACATCTGTTCCCGCAGGTGAACGCCGGTTACCATATAATATCCGTCCGGAAACGGGAAACGATTCCACGCTTCGTAGCTTTCCGGGGAATCCGGAAGTTCCGAAAAGTGCATCATTGCGTAAACATTGCTGATATAGCGCGGATCACCGCCTCCGGTGTTTTCCTGCCCGGAACGATTGTTTAGCCAGAACCATTTTCCGCTTCCTTCCGAGTAAAGGAGAAATCGATCTCCGCTGGATTCTTCTGTAATGCTGTAGTTGTCCAGATGAATAAAAGCGTTCCCATCTGCAAAGCAATTGCAGGTGATGATTCTTCCATCCTTTGGCTCGTATTCTATGCGGAATGTCAGGTCAACACCTCCGGTCTGCAGCGTTATTGTGAAATCCCGGTCTGAGAGGACGCAGGGGCCAACAGGATGAGATTCCCAACAGCCATCCTTCCGGATCAGCGTAATACCCATTCGCTGTCCATCCTTCTTCAGGATAAAAAGACCACGGTCAAAGGTATCCTGCATGTCATCGTGTCCGGACGGAAGGATATAATCCGCGAGAATTCCCTCTTTCAGTATCCAGCCCTGTTCTGTAAAGCGGGACAGATTTGCTTCTTCCGGAATCGTCTCCAGATAATAAGATACAGCGCAGCGGCTTCCGTTTTTCAGTTCAATATCAAATTGTTCATCCTTTGTGTGTGATACAGTATTTACACCGTTTGGTGAATCAGAAAGTTCACCAAGCAATTCTTTCAGCCAGATGGTCGTTGCGTATGTCCATGTTTCTTCCGGGCCAAAGGAGGCCAGGAACAGTTCCCGCATTGCGTCAGTGGACGAGATGTTTCCGGACTTTAATCCTTCCGCAAGCGTCTGAGTAGGAACGATTTCACCCCATTCATATACTTTCTGCGAGAAAGCTGCGATGGAATCACTGTCCCAATGGTGCAACCAGTCATTTTCCACAAAGGCGTTGGTGACGGACCGGATGTTTCCTTCGCCGGGATAATTCTCAAAGCCGCCATCATAGAAGGGCGTTGTGTAACTAATTGTATCTCCGGTGGCAGGGTCGAAGTGTAGTCTGTAACAATACGCGGTATGATCTTCATCAGGCCAGTATTCCAGTTCACCTTCCGCATGAAACAGAAATTGGAAGTGATCTGCCTGCTCTTCCGTATATCCATACACCTCAGTCAGAGTGTCTTTTGCGTGTTGAATGACTAAATCCTGAAGTGTTTCAGTATCCGCAGCGGCAGAAGTCAGGTTTCCCTGTTCTCCGATCGGAAGATCAAAATCGGCCGGATCCAGATCCATGCATACATTGCAGGGAGAAAGCATATTATAGGGGTTCATGCTTAACTGGTCTTCCGTAATTTCGATCATGCCGTCATAGTATCTGGGATGAATGGATGGGCAATGATGCACCCGGTGATATTTTGATCCGCCGTTCGGATTGATCCAGTATTTCTGTTCCTCTGCACCAGCTTTGGAAATGATTCCGGTGCTAAAGGCAGTGAGAACAACAAGTATCATTGATATTGTTCTGAGCAATTTCTGTTTCATTCCAGCCTCCGTGTCTAATTTCTGTTGAAAAGTCATCAACCATTGCCATTCAGGAGTGCATCATATACAACATCTTCAACGACGCCGGTTTCGGCATTGATTACCACAAGATACTGACCATCATGTTCCGTAAACACATTGAAACCTTTGGAATCGATCTCGCTGCTCTGCTGCAGTTCCAGCCAGGCATGGTAAATTAACTGGCCGTCTTTGATCTCGTAACGGAAGTCTGGCTCGCTGTCCACTTCATGTACTTTTTCAGTTGCGTCTGAATCCAGACCGTAAGTTTCAGTAATAACATTTACTGCGATCCGATTCAATTCCTCTCTGGTGAACTTACTTTTAGTCTCTATGGTTTCATGATCAGGATGCGGAACCGTCATCTCAAATCCATGCTCGTAAATCAGCATGGGGTCCGGTTCTCTCAATTCCGAATATTCCGGATCATCGCGCATGGCGATGGATACAGACTGATGATAGTAAGATCCGACTTCATGTTCTTTCCTGGTAAGCTCAATCATTTGATGGAGTTGAAGAGCATCCCATGCCGGTGCCTCAAATCCACCATAGGTCTGCTTTCCTTCATTGCTCCATTCAGCCTTGCCATCCGATGAACCAGTATAGGTTCCCAGAACCCAATACAGATTATCCTGTCCTCGCAAAGTGACGATAACCGTCCCATGATCATCCTCTGCCACTTCACGCACAAAGAAAGTATACATTTCAGGAATAATTTGATATTTCTCCTGTATGGCAAGTTCTGCCTGCTTGATTTTCAGACAGCGTTCTGAATACACGATGTGTTCGGCAGAGGAAATGCCGAAAAGCAAAGAAATGCTCATACATATAATGACTATTATTCCAACCAAACGTTTCACTGACTTCACCTCCAAAGACTGTCAATCGTTGGCATCTTCACAATCATACATACGTTTCATGGGGGATTTTTCTTTCACATTCTTGGTTACACATCCTGGCACCTATTTCAGTTGAAGTCCATGTGCTTCAGCAACAGGCAGCACATCATAAGGAATCAGAACTGTAGGCACATTCATCAGTCGATCTGCTTCTTCGCCTCCGACACAATGGACAAAAAGTGAGCCATCCTTCTGCATTTGTACAGAAGGGCTGTAATCGTCGTAATAATCAATCTGACGGACATCGAGTGAAACCTGGTTCATGTTCTCATCCAGATCCATGCGGAAAACATTGTAGATCTTTTTGGAATTGGCGACAGCCTTTCCATAGAGCATCAGATTTCCAGTCAATGGCGATGTTTTTACATGAAAGCCAAGCACCAGATTGTCTGCTGAAAGCATCCTGGAAAACAGATCATTTCCCTGTTCATCCAACCGGATTATTTTCACCGGACTGGTTTTACTGTCATTCACCCGTTCAAGGCAATAGAAATATCCGTCGCCCGGGAAAACGATTCCTGGAGAAAATTGATATTTCCGAGTCCACTTTTCTTTCAGATGATCAAGGCAAAGTGCCAAATAACGGGCATTATTTGCGTTGGCTATTTCAGTCCGGAATAAGATGACACACTGTTCGCTGATCTCGCCGGATATATTTACAAGCTGTCCGTAACGCATTTGCTGCATGATCTCTGTTTGCGGGATCTTTTCAGTCATGGGTATCTCCTGCAGCAAGTTCCCATAGCTGTCAAAGCAGGAAAGCGTTCCTTTCAACGGATCATGAGTGACAAACCCGTCGTCTGTCGTTTTAATATCCGTCCATTCCCAGTCACCGGGAATCTGTTTCTGTAATTCCAGCCCGTTATCTGTCCATTCATATAATTCAATATAATTAATCGCCGGTTCAATTTCATTGCTGTCCCATCCCAGATCCGCCATCCGAGTTTCTTTCCTTCCGGGAACCAGAACACCACAGGTATTATCTTCCCGCGGGAGAAAAATGGACTGATTAAAGCGCTTTTCAGTGGAATAGGCGAAATCTCTAAACAGTTTCCCGTCCCGATACCAGAGCAGATGCCAGTCGAGTCCGACATTACCATCTCTGTCTCCCCATGCATGGTACAGAACATTGTTATCACCGAATAGTTCTGGAGCGAACGGTGCAAAATACTGATCATGAATCCTGTAATCGTAATAGTTTTCCGCTCCTGCAGCGGTGAATGAAAAAACGATAATCGCAACCAGCAGTACTGCAATGATTCTTTTCATATCGGCCTCCGATTTCATATTCCATTTATCCGTCAATCATAGATCTTGCTTTTTCCAGCCTCCGGCATATTGTGGATTGGCTGAGTCGAAGCGTTTCCGACGCTTCCTTCATTGTCATACCCTGCCAGTAAACCATCAGAATAACGCTGCGGTATTTTTCGGGGAGGTTCATGACATCCATCATCAGTTCTCTGTCTTCCCGGGACGAATCTCCCAGGGCAGACAAATCTTCAGGCGTTACAGAACGATCCTCATGCTTCCGCCAGCTTTTCCGGAGCATATCCTTACAGGTATTGCAGGCAACCCGCATAATCCACGACCGGGCGCTGCAGTGATTCCGGGCTTCAAAGCAATTCAGTTTCCGCCAAACCTTTAGAAAGGTTTCCTGTGTTGCGTCTTCCGCGTCTAAACGGTTCCGCATATACATAAAGCACAGGCGAAGGACATCCGTTCCGTATTGGTCATACCATCCAGAAACGACAGTAGACGCAGGATTCTTTGTCAACCTGTTCGGAATCGCCGCTCCGTTTTCATATGTCAGCTCCATTTTCCGGCCTCCGCTCAACCGTTTCCAGCCAAGCACAGTTCCAGGAGTATGCAACTGTGATCTTCATTCAAACGGATAAAGATACTGAGCCCGGAATCATAGGAACTGTTCTTTGGGTCCGCACCGAGGAAGATATACTTGGCATCTCCAACATCCCGGACATAGTTCAGATGTAATTCCTGCAGTTCATTCATCAGTCCAGGAACCAGAGCAGTCACTCTGTCTGCAATCCACGTTTCAACGTCTGCGAGTTCCTGAGCATCCATAGAATTGCTTTCAACATATTCACCGTTGGTAAGCCAACGATAGTCATCCAGATTTTGCGCTATATCTCCGATCACTCCGTTACTCTTAAAAAACGCTGAAAAAGTATCCTGACCGTCAACAGTCATTGAAACAAACCAATCGTCATTGTCCTGACGGTAAGCTGAATAGTCTCCATCCACGCGATTGATTCTGATCTGTCTCCAAATGGATCTTGCATATTCGATGGCATCGCTTTCGTTTTGTATGTTTTGAGTCCCTGTAACTGATTCCGTCAAGAGATTTTGATTTTCCACCAAACTGGCACCCATCTCCATCTGTTCCTGAGTTTCTGAAGTGGCGAAGGCGCCAACCAAGCATACTATGGAGAGCATTGCAAAAGATACCGAAAGCCAGCGAAGGGGTTTTCCGCCCTGCATAACCGTAGAGACTCTGGTTTTCAGACGTTTCCCGGTCATAGTCATTCCGGTTGCCAATACGCCTAACCCTGGAGCGTTCCTGCGAGCAGCGGCAAGCACCAGCACGCTTGCATAGGATTTCCTTTCTTCCTGATTCATCGGTTGGGTTACACGGTCGTCGCAGCGAAGTTCACTATCTGTCCTGCTCATACTTGCCGCGATCCAGACCAGCGGATTGAACCAGTGCACCGCGCAGCACAGGAGGCGCAGGATTCCCCAGATATGGTCTCTGTTTTTGATATGACATATTTCATGTGTCAGTACATGGATCACATCCTGTGGAGAGGCACTGAGGGGCAGCGCGATATAAGAGCGAAAAACACCAACCAGGCAAGCGCTGGGGAGAGGATCGGTAAAGTATACCGGGACGGGTTTGATATGACGCCGTCTGCATAGGGCTTCATACTGCTCAAGAAGCTCGCCGGACATCCTGTCAATCCGGTCAGCACGAAGGCGAAGACGAAAACGGATATTACTGAACAGGAACCAGGCGACAATGAGCAAAACACCTGCCAGCCAGACTTTGGCCAGCGTGATGCTCGTACTGGCATTTTCCATGCCAACCTGCAGACGATTGGTCACTTCGTAAGCAGACTGATTATCAGCGCGCCAGAAAAGACTGGACAGGTCACCTAATGCATCTGATATGCGCACCTTGATCTGTCCTGCAATCGGTCGGATTGCGGTATCTGCTGCAAACGGGGATCGGATAGTATGAATCAGTGGATTCACCAGGGATAAAGGGCACAGCAGCCGGATGGCCACCAGCAACCAGCCGAAGCAGATTGCGCTGTTCCCCAACTGTTTCCGGAAAAACTTCCGAAGAGGAATCATCAGAATAATGGCGATACTCGCCATGATATTGGCTTCAATCAGAAAATTGTAGACGAATGCTGAACGCATAACAAAACCTCCTTCTGCTAAGCAGACGAAACAGCAGACTGATTTCTTTGTTTATGTAGTTCTTCGGTGTTATCTCTTCTTATCTTTCATGACATCCAGAATCTGCTGCAGATCTTCTTCTGACAGATCACCGGAATCAACCAGATGGTTGACCAAAAGTGAGGCTTTCCCTTTGAAAATATGGGACAGGAATTTATGGGTTTCTTCGGTGGAAGCTTCCTCCCTGGTGATCAGGGGAGTGTACTTCTTGGCCCGTTCTGTATCATCCATGCTGATACTGCCTTTCTCAAGCATTCTTTTCAGCAGCGTGATGACCGTATGCCGGGTCCATCCCGTCGTCGGTTCAAGGATTGCAGTGATCTCCGTCATGGTACGCGGAGAATGATCCCACAGTACCTCCATGATCTTCCATTCTGCTTCTGTTACCTGTACAGCCATAATGACACCTCCGGAAAAATAGTTGACGATCGTCTACGTATGATAGTATACATCCGTCTACTATATCATGTCAATATGTTTTTGAAAAATCTGCCTAGACGAAAAAACAACACTTCCACACCCGGACATATCGAACTCCCACGGGACAATCCCCGTGGGAGCTTTTGTATTACTCAAGATCAATGTATACCATTCTTGCTTGTTGTTCTTCCGTTACTGGCCCTTGGTTTTTGATCACGTCGAAATATAATTCATCTTCTACGGGAATCAGAATTAATTGATTTGTTTCACCTGTGATCGTCCAACGCATATTGTAGTGAAGGCTTCCGTCTTCTTCCGGGCCGTAATTCGATTCTGGGAAGCTTGTTTCTGCTCCTTGCGCAAGAACCGCAATTAACCAACCCTGCCAGTCTTCCAACTGGAGAGGTTGATCTGAGTCAGGCCTTGTGATCCGTAGTTTTATACCAATCTGATCGACAGAAACAGAAAGGCTTTCCACCTGTGCCAGGAGACCATTCGGCGTTTCAAAGTTGACTGACTGCTTTTCGTGCTTTACAGGCAGCGGATCAGCAGTAAAACTGAAGACGAATTTTTCCTCGATCGTAAAAGCGTCCTGGGTTAAAAGTGTTTCGAGATAATCCGGGAATACCATTTCATCTTCCATGGATGGGTCATGCGGAACAGCGTCAGCAAAAGGACTGAGCATGGCTGCCTGATTTAACAGGACACGTTTTTCTTCATAAGCTTTTACGAACTGATGCTCATATTTCTCATAATCTGAATCAGTCCATTCCGGTTCACCAATCATGGGTTCGTCCTCTGCTGTGTAGTCAATGGGCCAATCAGTATGCAGTACGTCAAATGAAACAGCCCATTCTACCTGATCCTCCACCGGATTGAATGTCACAAAATCATCAGTAAGAATCACATCAACACCGATATGGTCATAATCATAAATTACATCTGGTTCCATACAGGGAACCCAGAATCCGTCGTCCATAAAAACGTTCGAATGTGTCGTAAACGTATGAAGCTCTTTGCCTCCGGATATCGCAGTAATTCGAGGAATGACAAATACCGGATCTGCATTTTCCTTTGGAGAAATGGACATGGTAAATGTCATTTTCATTCCGTCAAACACTGCTTCATGAATTGTGGCAGAAAAATACTTTCCGTCCCAAGTCTGGTTGAGTGTCATAATGTTGTCCACATATGCCTGGTTTGCAGACTGATCTGGATGATACTCCAGAATGCCGAATCCATTCGTGAGTGCAAATGCAGTAATGGTAATCAGCATCAGTGCTGCTATCAGTACCCCTACTACTGAAACCTTCCTTTTCACTTTTGTTCCTCCTGTCGCGTTTTCAAAGAATTGATCACGCTGCCAGGAAGTCGTATTCAGCCCGGAAAGCTCTGCGTTCAGCGAATGCTGAATCCGCTGTTCCAATCTGTTATCCTTCATAAGTCACACCTCCCGTCAGCGATCCTTTCAGGAGCTCTTCCGCTTTTTTCAGCCTGCGCTGCACTGTTGACTGTGACGTGTTCAGCGCATCGGCTGTTTCCTGCATCGTCAGCCCCTGAAAGAAATGGAGAAGAATGACCTGTTTGTATCTGTCCGGCAGATCCATTACCATCAGCGTAAGAGTACGATCTTCCGGTTCCACGGCAATCAACTGCGGCGGCAGTTCATCCAGAGCCTTGCTCCGATCCACATGCCGGAACCAGGCTGTCCGCCGGTAATCTTTGCAGGTATTGATTGCTATGCGTAAAAGCCATGCCTTTTCATTGGCAATGCCTTTCCGTTCGAAATCATCCATATGTTTCCAAGCTTTGATCCACGTGTCCTGTGTCGCATCCTCAGCCTGGGTCTGATCGGACAGATAGAGAAAACAGGTCCGCAAAATCGAATCAGAGTAGTTTTCGATCCATTGATTCAGTCTCTGTTCGCGGATCATGCTGGGTACCGCAGCACGTTCCATCGCCGATCACCTCCCTCACCATGAATGACGAGTAGGACACCGGGTTTTATTCACTTGATAGAAAAAATCACAAAAAAGATTTTCGGCCATGGTTGTACCACAGCCGAAGAATGGAGTCAAATGTAGGAAGCTCGCTTTAGCCAATCATTCGGGAGTAAATATCTTCTGTAAAGTCTCAATGTCCAGCCAAGGTGAAGAGACATCGATGTTCTCGCAGGTGAATACGGCGGGTTCAATTGGCACAGGAGCTTCTGCATACATAGGATCCATGCGGCATTCTATGGAATGATTCAGGTTTCTCCGCATTGCAAGACTGTTATACGCCGGATCATTACGAACAATTGCAAGTGCATCATCTATACCCGGGACAGTAATCACAGATGCGCTTTGCCCATCAGTCAAATCAAAAGTTCGTTCGTCAGCTTCCTGATCATCGATAAGCATTGAGCTTACAAGAAGATAATGATTATCCTCGCCGGATTCCCTATAGTTGATGTAATACCACACAACTACTGAATCGGAATCATCAATTTTGTACCGTTTCAGTGTAATCGCACCTTCCTGACGTTCTTCGATCAGCGTGTATTCCCCGTCTGCTTTGCAGGAAATCCCAACCTTGGCCTCCTGGAACTCATATCCGTCCGGGATCCAGGTGGGCAGAGTAAGCTCGGACGAACGATTCATATACTCCCGGAATTCATCCCATGAGTCGAATGTTTTTTGTATTGGTCTGGCTCCACCCATCTTGCCTCCGGTTGTTTCATAGGAAACCAATCCGTATTCATCTTCCGCGACAGAATTTTGCAGAAGCTCATCTGCCATCCGGCTGAGGTCTTCATCGCTCAACATCTGTGCATCCGGTGGCGGAACTACTGTAGCTTCTGGCCCGATTGGCACTTCGGTCTCCTCGACCGTTTCGCCTTTCCAGTTAATGCGGATCCGATGGTATACTTCCGTTGCAGCATATGCCACCGCAACAAGTATAAGAAGAATAGCAATTACGCTGACAAAGCTAAAAGACAGTTTCTTTTTCACAATATTTTCCTCCTGTTCCTTGATCGGGAGGGAGGATATTTCCTGGTGAATGCGATCCTTCAGTTCCTCTGAAGGTTCCATATACATTTTCTGCAATTCACTTTGAGTATACTGCTTCACGATTCTCCCTCCTCTCTGAGTTCAATCCGTAAACTTTTCTTTGCTCGTTTCAGTCGCAACTTCAGAGCAAACAACGTTATGCCGATAACGGAGGCTGCTTCCTGCGAACTGTATCCTTCCATGTAAACTAGCAGAAACGGGAGCCGTAGTTTTTCAGGAAGTCTTTCTACCACATCTCGCAGTTCCATGATCTTCGTTTCGGGTTCTATCCGTTCCGGGAATACTGTTACAGGGACAGTACGCTGCCGCAGACGCTGGATATTATGGCACTCATTAATGACAATCCTGGCCAGATATGCTTTTTCTTTTCCGGACTGGATTGTATCAATCTGCTGCCACGCCTGCAGAACTGCCTGCTGGACAGCATCTTCAGCATCTGCGGGTTGCCGCAGAATGCTTTGAGCCAGCCGGAACAATCCCGGGAGCTGCTGCATATACAGCTCCTCGAAGGCAATCTTGTTCATCAGGGAACCTCCGTTTGAAGATCTTCACTTATTATACGTTTTGGAGGGGCCCAAAGAGCCATAATACAAAAAATTCTGATAAAAATATATAATTGCAGAGAAAATTGTCTTTTTGTAAAATATCACACTTCTCCCAAAACAAAAAAGAGACCCTGCAGATTGTTTCTGCAAGGCCTGACGGTCATCCGACCGCACCATTGTATGCTTCCAGAATGGCCACCCGCTTTTCCAGCCGGGTGTCCCGTTCCTCAAGGGTGAGATTCATAAGCCTAAAGGAGCGTCTCTACGAATAATGACGTTCCGAATGGATCTTTACTTTTTCAGCTGCAGCACCAGCATGGTATCATTCCCGCTTGCATCGGGGAACACCAGATGAATTGTCTCCGGAATCTGAACCACAGAGATCATCTGCGTATACGGAATCTGCGGCCAGGTATCCAGATTGGAGAAGCCGCCGGAAAGGGTAATACCGGTGGGATAAGCCTCTCCGTTCTCCTGCACGATGTCCACCCTCAGTTTGTCGAAGGCCATCTCCTGCGTCGCACCTTCCAGGGCGGTCAGGTTGGTGGTGAAATGCAGGCCGCTGGGCAGCAGCTCCGCGTGGATGCTGTCAATCCGGAAGGCATCCAGTACCTTTGTATCTTCAGGGATAATGTATTCTGCTGTGGCAATAACCTTTTCCGTGTGAATGGTCAGATCCATATATTTTTCCATGGAGTTGGTATTATCCTCAGCATCGTCTAAATTGACCTGTTTTGTCCGGAGATACACCCTGGCCTTCATTTCCTCATCGGTGATCTGCCCGTTCAGGGGTTGCAGAGAAAACCAGGTCAGGCTGCCATCCTCATTGAACATGGGATCTCCGTATTCTTCACTGCCCCAGAATTCAGACGGAATATCCAATATGGCAACGACGCTGTACAGCGGAAGCTTCAGTTCCTTTGCTGCATCCATCCACGTCATTTGGGGATCAACACCCAGTCGTTTTGCCACGTCCTGACTGTGACTGTTCTCCCCGTAAGCCCCGATGGGCATGGTGAAATCATCTGCGGTCAGAATGCCTTCCACTCCATCCGCCAGCCGTGCCTCAACTGAAATCATGGCCAGCTTGGGATCGCTGTAACGTTCCCGTACAGTGAAAAGCACGTCACCTTCCTGCCAGGTTACAGGCTCGCTTGATGTCAGGATTTCCTGAGCTGTCTTCGGGATATCAGTGCCATAGTCTTTTTTGAAGAAATCATTCCAACCGAAGATTTGTCCAGCAGCCATCGCTACTGCCATAGTTGCCACGATAACACAAGCCGCAATCAATACGGTTCTAAAAGCTGCCTTTTTCACGGGTTCGTCCTCCTTCACGGAGCGAGCGGCACTCATCAGCGCATCACGGGTTTCTTCCGGCATTGGCCTGAAAGCATCCCGCAGATTCAGATTGTCCATGTCACGCTTCATTCCGCATCCAGCTCCTTTCTCAGTTCTTTTTTCCCCCGGCGAAGTCGTCCTCGAAGAGTCGTCATCGGGATTCGCAGCACGTCTGCTGCTTCCTCATAGGTCATTCCCTCTGAATAGCAGAGGACAAGAGGCAATCGAAGCTTCTCCGGAAGAGCCTCCAATGCCATTGCCAGATCAGGATCCGGGGCAGAAGAACCTTGTACAGGGATCTTGTCCAGTGGAACGATTTTCCGATGTATACGTTGTGTGTCGTAACACACGTTGATCAGTATGCGGGTCATCCAGGTGCGGAAATACTTCTCTTCCCGCAGTTTGTCCCGCTTTTCCCATGCCTTGAGGACAGCATCCTGTAATGCGTCCTGCACATCGGCTTCGTTCCGCAGGATCGACCAAGCTACCCGGTACATCATGTCCGAGCAGGTTTCGATCTCTGCGATGAAGAATCCTCTGTCCACGGTGTTCTGCCTCCTGTTTCGTAACGTTACATCCATTAGACGGTCGAGAAGGAAGAATCGGCACACGACCCCAATTTTTTTCATTTTATCATTATTCTGAGTGGCAATCAAAAACGGACACCATTGTGCAATGATGTCCGCCAGTTTTCTGATTCCAGTTAACGTCCACGGAGTAATAAGCCTCATGGACGTTTTTATATTATGTCTCTTTTCTTCGGTTAAGGAATACCTG
Organism: uncultured Clostridia bacterium; assembly: GCA_947166385.1. Lineage (GTDB taxonomy): Bacteria > Bacillota > Clostridia > Christensenellales > Aristaeellaceae > Aristaeella. Next base: position 111,414 of record CAMVEB010000002.1, read on the forward strand.
CCAGGCAATGGAAAGGAATGCATATACAGCAAGCGCTACCAAGAGGATGCTGAAAAGATCATGTTCCATAAAGTTGCTTGTTGTCTTAGTGCCTTTCAAAAGAATATGTGACAGGATATAGGAAATGGGCGCAAAGAACAATTGGCGCAGAATCCAGCTGTAGTCCCATTTTCTGAAAATTACCCAAAGCAGTCCAAGCAATCCCGACAACCCTGCCGCAATCAGAAAATAATATCCCAGCGCAAGGCGAGGAAGAACTACTGTTCCTCCATTCAGAGGAGTTCCCCATAGCAGCACCTGCCGCTGTTCAAACCCATAAATCAGACGGTCAGGTACAGGATAGTAGGTTGATTCATAATACGACTGGGTTTGATGATTGGAACCTTGATTTGTGCTGAATGCCTGCAGGATGACAGTTGTTGTGCCGTCATCCTCAACGACCACATGCTCCTCAAACCCGTTGATGAAGCTGCTAACCTTCAGAATCAAAGCTTCACAAGATTGCTCCGCGGAAGCAGGAGCAACAGTTGGCACAGGAGCCGCTTTGTCATCTATCGGCAAATACACCTCACCGCTGTAATACTCAGCAGGATTGACGGTTTCGACACCTACAACCTCGATCAAGCCATCCTGCCAGAGAATATAATTCATGCTCGTGGCATGGAAGAAATAAGTAAAGACTGCGATAAATACACACAGCGCAGCAAGGATGGCTGTGTACCAGCGGCGCTTCCGGATTTCCTTTCTGAGCGATTGCAGCGGTTTTACCGTTTCAACAGGCGGTTCCGGGGATGTCTCAATCTCAGAAAACCGTTTCTGACAGTCAGGGCATTCGGTCAAATGCTGATCAACCAGGTCTTTTGTATCCGGTTCAACCATGTTTTCAGCATACAGCGGCAGCAAATCATGTATAACAGAACATGGCAGTTTCATATTCATTCCTCCATCTTCTCCTTGATCTTTGCACGGGCTCTGTGATAAACAACGCAAGCCCAGTTTCCCGACTTGCCAAAGAGTTCTCCGATGTCCCGGAAGCTTAACTGTCCTAAGGTTCTGAGTGTGAAAACTTCCCGATAGGGCTCGTCCAGGTGATGGAGCAGCCGATGGATGCGCATGCTTTCATCCTGGCGTACAATCGCTTCTTCCGGTCCGGCAGACAAATCCGGAAGCTGCAATGCATCGTCAATTGGCTGGGCCTTTTTCTTTCGCTGATCTGACAGCCATAGGTTTTTGGCTATCGTACAGAGCCAGCTTTTCAGGCTGCTTTTCCCCTGAAACTGATCCAGGGAACGCATCGCCTTGAAAAAGGTTTCCTGGGTTATCTCCTCGGCAGTCTGCGTATTTCCGGAGAGGGAGAGCGCATAACGGTATACCGATTCGAAGTAGCTCTGATAGATCTGATCAAAAGAATCAAGCTGCATTCAGCTCCCACCCTCCTTTCACTTTATTAGACGCAGATCATGAAGAAATCTTACAAAAGTTTTCCCTTTATCAAACTTTTCCGCTTGTTATGTTTCATAAGTAGAAAATGACTTTCGCAGATTAGCCAGCTGGCACGAGTTCTCCTGTCAATGCATTGATATAAATACTATATACATTCTCCGGATCATATTTTATCCGATCCTCTTCACTGTATGTGGATAGGACACCTTCCAGACGTTGATCCAGAATTTTATCATACCCACGAATCTGCCAGACAGGAATGAGCTGCCAGATTGTTTCACTCGTCTGATTGACAAGGTTTTGATCCAGAATATAGTAACCAAGATTGATTTCCAGGACCGTCTGCAGGTTCCCGTTTCTGATTCGTTCGGTCAATATTTCCAGAAGTGCGCCAAAGGGAAGGAGCTGTTCATCCGGAGACAGCGTTTCTTCCACGGTGACGAAATGTATTCCAATACTGTAATGATCCTTGTCAATAAATAGCAGGTGGGAATATGTATGCATGGAATGGATCGGATAAATGGTTCCTGAAAGAAATACGGGCAGTCCCGCAACTTTCTGAGTCGCACCAATATGATATCCTCGGGTAGTATCATTCTTCCAGGGCTTTGTCGTGTCGGCAACGGAACAAGGGAAAGAGTATTTTCTGTTGAATACTTTTCCTTGTTTGACATAACACATGGGTCCCCGGGCTGTTGCCCCGTACAGCACCAGTTCGACATCTGTGACACCGTGGGACGAAAGCATTTCCTGCATAAAAGCCAGTAAATCCTCCGGAGGATATCCAATCTCCGAAAACCTATCCGGATCAAGAATCTCCTCCCGCTTTCGAACGTCCGCTTTGCCAATGAGGAATGACTCATCTCCGGCAAGTTCATAGATAAAAGGGGCTCCGCTGACCATCAGAAGCGGAACAGCATCCACATCAGGAATATGAACAGGCGCATCAATTGTTACTGTTTCCCCTTCATTTGTCTGGATCTCACAGGTCCATTTTGCCGGTGCAGTTGCTTTCAGTTCGGAAATGCTTACATTTTCCTGCGCCGATGCAAGCGCAGGCAGAAGAAGAAAGCAGAAAAGAATACACATCATCCATTTTCTGGTCATGATAAACAGCCTCCATGAACAGGAGGGCACGGATCGTTTCGTGCCCTCCCGGAATCTATTATAGGATTACTTTACACGAACAGCCTGCGTCATATCCGCCACACCATCTTCAACGGGAGCCAGATACAGTTCATCCGGGATATTCTCCAGATACCTTCGAAAAAAATCTTTTTCAGTTGCGGCAAGTATATCACAGGGCAATTTTCGGGGAAACCGTCCATGCGGTTTGACGATACTGATTGCCCTGCTTTCTAATTACACACAGTCGATGCTTCCTCATCCCGACTTTGCCACATAAAAAGTAGCGAACCCTAAGCAGCACAATAGCTCGGGGTTCGTTTTTGCATAATAATATGTACCTACGTCAAAAGATTGATATATCAGAAGCCAGAGTGCGGAGCTGACCACGGGTAAAGAGATCGTTAGGTATTGTGAGCATGAATGCTTTCAGGATCAGGCTCAGATCGTCTGAATCGACATTGACCATCCTGTAATATTCATCAGAGAGCTGCTCGACCTGCCAATCCAACAGCGCTTTCTGGAATTTTTCTCCTGGCATTCCATAGGACCAGTTGAGATCCTTCGTCGTATCTTCCGGCAAGGATTTCTTTATTTTGTGCTGGATTACCCGCATCATGGTGAGAGCAATAAAGCAAATCATCAGATGAGCCTGAACATGCTCCGGCGTATTTACCCAGATCGGTCGGGTTTCAAGTGTTCCCTTCATTTCTCGAAACTGATCCTCAATTCGCGTTAGTCCATGGTACTTGTCAATAATCTCCAGGTCATCCATTTCCAGCTCAGAGGAAACAATCTGGTAATATCCCATCAGTTCATTAAACTCCGTCAGTTTGTCATCATCAATCATGGAAAGCAGTTTCTTAGAATCAACAATCTCGCCGGTTTCCTTGTGGATCATTTCCTTCTTCATGTATTTCCGCAGACTCCTGCTCTGCGCAACAGATACCCGGAAACCAGACGGATTAGCTTTGAGCTTCTCAATGAAATCAAGGAATGACTGGTTTTCATGCTTCTCTCGAGCATAAAAAGCACGGCTCCAGTAGATAACAACCTTCTCCTGAATCTTCCTCTTGCTGCCGTCTTCTGCGGTCACGGTCCTGGTGACGATTCTGGACTTGTATCTGAAATCCGGGCTGACAACGGTATAACCTTCCTGATCAAGCACCCAAGCCCGTTCGTTCTTTGTACTTTTCTTCAGGCTCTTGGAAACGATATATCCATTTCCTTGGTCTAGGACATGACACATATTGGTGCCGTTATACATTCCTCTGTCCGCAATTAGAATGAATCGTTCCAGATCAAGATTATCCACGGTGTTCTTCATCGCTGTCCGGAATGTAAGATGATCCAGCGTGTTTCCCGGGAACATTTCAATAGAGATCGGTATGCCGTTGTCATCTAGGAACAGTCCCATCTGCACAATAGGCTGTTTCCGGTTTTCCTTTGAAACGCCCATCTTCCGCAGTCCATACTCAATGACGTTCCCTTCTTCGTCTAGTTCGTCTTCATCCGGCTGCTCTACTTCAAAAAAGAAATTCGTTACGTCATAGAAGACAGTGTTGGTATTCCGACCAATCCCTCTGGTGATACATGTGTTCATCCGCTGAATAATCTGCTGCTTGTTTTCATATATAACATCCAGTGCATCATAAACATTGTCATCGTTGCTGCTCTTGACAAGAGGACGGTAATAGGAGTCATTCTGCCGCATCGTTGCCATCTTGGACGCAGGTTCAAGAAGTCGTCCATATGTCAGCAGACGGATGATGCCCAGTAGATCATATTCAACTTTGGAGGAATGCTTTATGCTGGCAAACAATTGGTCGAGACCCAGAGCAGAAAATGTTGGGTCGAGTAAGCAAGGCGCAAATCGCTTCGGTGAGGCGAAACAATACTTGCTTCCTTTACTAAATTCAATACTGTACTTCTTAACCGGTTTCTCGCCTACATAGGGAAGCAATTCAGGAATCAATGGATTCCCATCCCGAAAGGAGTCTTTAAGTCGCCTAACGTAATCCGGTTGTCCATCGTCTGTGTTTCGTCAATAGGATTTCCGCAAAATCGGAAAAACTTTTCCCTGTTTTCGGATCGGGAATTCCGCTTTTTCGGATCGGGGCATGGAAAGCACTGCGAAAATCCCCCGGAAATTTTTCTTCCTGTGTTGGCACGGAGCCTCTGCCGGTGTGATTCCAGCCAGCCTGCGGCCATCCCGCCCACGCCATCCGTATAGGCGCGTTCTGGCTGTCCGCCAGCAAGGCTATCACACCGGCCACTCCGCACCAACACCGAAAAATTTCCTGCTTACCCGCATCAAAACGGGAGTAGTTTTCCGGTTTCCGGGTTATAAGACGGTTCTCCGGATAAGGACATATCAGGATCAGGCTTTCCCCGGTAAGCTTCAGGATTCTTCAGGTATTCCTGGTATTCCTCTTCCAGAAACCGCTGTGCACTAATGAAATCCATCGGTCCGCCGGATTCGGTGGAAACGTAGGCGTCATTCTCGTAGGGGCTGTTGCCGGCCTGAATCCAGCTGTGCAAAGCTTCTTTCTCTTCCGGCGTGGCGTCGGGGAAGCGTTTCAGATAATTCCGCATATCACGCTGGTTTTTCCTGCGGATTTCCTTCTCCCATTTCTTCAACGTTTCAGGGCTGACATTTTCGTAGTCAATGACTTCATATTCCCAGGGGCTTACGAGCTGTTGGCTGCTCATGCGGACACCTTCTTTCCTTCAGGCTGACGGGCAGTCTGCTTCATCAGTGCATGCTCCATCCGGTAGCTGTTTCCCTCGAACAGAATCAGGTGACCGTGGTGTACCAGGCGGTCAATCATCGCTGCAGCCATCTGGTCGTCGGTAAAGATGCTGCCCCATTTGGAAAACTCCAGATTGGTGGTCAGCAGCAGACTCTTGCTCTCGTAGCTGTCCGAGATCACCCGGAACAGCAGCTGGGAACCGTCCCGGTCAACCGGTACATACCCCCATTCGTCCAGAATCAGGAGATCCTGTTCATTCAGGTCCCGGCGGAAACGTTCCAGTGTTCCGTTCTTCCTGGCCTCAGCCAGCTTGAGCACCAGTTCCGTTACCGTAAAGAAGCGAACCTTGTAGCCTTTCATGCAGGCATTGACTCCGGCGGCAATCGCCATGTGAGTCTTCCCGATACCGACCGGCCCGTAAAGAACGAGATTGTTCTTCTGCTTAATGAAATCGACGTTCTCCAGTTCTTCCCGGGATAATGCCGGCGGCAGTTTGACGCAGCGGTATTCATATCCGACAAAAGTCTTGTAGATCGGGAACTTCGCCCGTTTAACCAGCCGCTCCCGGCGGTTTTCTTCCCGGGTAGTGATTTCCTTCCGCAAAGAAGCGTCCAGGAATTCGACCTGTTTCATGGTTCCTTCGCTGTTGACCAGATCTGGAATTGCAGAAGTCAGGAAAAGGGATCTGCAGGAAGACTGAATGGATTCTTCGAATTCGGTGCGTGCTTTCAGTTTCATCATGCGACCACCTCCTTGTCCCCCTCATCCTTGGGCGGAAGGAAGGTCTGGTCGTAGATTGCGAGGGACGGCCCTGGTTCCGGCGGAGTATCGATTCCGTACCCAGTAATCCGGGCCGCAAGGATGGCGGTATCGGATTTGTTGACGCTGTTCTTTTCAATGGCCAGTTTCAACGCATCCACCGCAGCCTGAATGCCGTATTGATTCGAAAGCTCATTCAGCAAACGGAGTGTTGACTTCCTTTCTGCCTTCGGCTGGTTGTCAATGTAGTCCCGGATCAGATCGGGGACTTCCTTCCGGAATCCGCTGTTGAGCCAGGCACCGGCATTGCGGGAAAGCATTGCCAGGGAAGTGCTGTAATCCCGGGTGTCCGTTCTGTCCTTTCCGTACAGTCGTTTGTGCCGGACCAGAAGCTTTCCGCTGTCTTCCAGGACATCAATATAGCGCGCCCGGATTCCAACCAGTACCCTTTTGTTGTGGTTTTCCGGCTTCGTGGAGTAGTAATGCTTTCCATCCAGGCAGATGTTTCCGAATCCGTCCGCTTTGGGGGTTTCGTACCGGATCACATTGAAAGGCTTGCGCGGCAGAGGGAGAAAATGCTTTTTGTCTTCCTCAAACAGCTCTGAAATGACAGTTCCTTTCTTGTAATGCTTTTCCGCCGCCTTAATCTTGTGCTTTTCCAGCAGCTCCTTGTTAAATTCCTCCACATCATGGTATGTGGGGATTGGTACGAAGAGATTCCGGCGGATCGTTCCGACCTTGTTTTCCACGCTGCCTTTTTCCCACCCTGCCTGCGGATTGCAGAACCGGATCTGGAAACCGTAATGTGCGCGGAACCGGGAAAACAGTTCCGTCTCAACGACCTTCTCACAGATGCGGCGGCCAACGCCTGTGGCATTGTCGAACACCAGCAGATGCGGAACACCGTCAATATATTGGAAGATGTCCTGCAGCCCCTGGCATACGCACTCAGCCGTTTCACCGCCGAAGATCTGGCTGAATCCGTCATTGCTGAACGGGAAGGAAGTTGTCAGGTACTTACGTCGAACACAGTCCGTATCCTCATTGAAATCGGCTTCACCGAAATCCACCTGAGCGCTTCCCGGCTCCCAGACCAGTTCCTGGGTCCCGGTCATCTTGGTCTCCTGCCGCAGCTTCTGGACGTATTTCTGAACCGCATCGTAGCTTCCCGGGTATCCCTCCTCGTCTCTGAGCCGCTCAAAGATCCGCTTCGCTGTGTGGCGCTGCTTGGACCAGTGCTTCTTGTCCTCCTCCAGGTATTCCATGATTTTGTCATGGAAGGGAGCCACGATGGAACTGCGACCGTTCTTGATCGGCGGTTCCGGAGAGAAGTCATCCTTCTCCAGGTACTTGGTGATCGTCTTGGGGTCTGATTTGGTCATTTCGTGGATTTCTGATATTTTATATCCACTTTTGGCCAAATCTCTGATAAGATTGATCTGGGTCATGCTGAGCAATTTCCTTTCCTCCTTTGCCTGAAGTCGCGTTCAAACAAAGGATATAAGATTGGTATATTTGCTTCAACATGTCCCGTTCCGTTTTCACGGAATTCCTCTTCCGATTATCGGGAATTATTTCTCCGATTTTCGGTAAAACTATTGTACGCTACACAATCGTCATACCGGGATAATGGTCCTATGTTAAAGACGGTCTTTTTTGTGACGGTCATAACACCTTTGGCATTAGGTCTGCGGACTCCTTTAACGAGCCGAAGATAAGGAATTCCATTGTTTTTCGTAAGTTCGACGTACATAACGTTCCTCCAAATAAGGCCTTATCGCCCTATGTATTAATTATATCAGAAACACATACAAAAAGCAAGGAAAAAGTCAATGATTTCCTTGCTTTCACATGATTTTCTTTATTCAAAATCTATTATGTAAGTGGCAAAGTCGGGGTATATCACAGGGCAATTTTCGGGGAAACCGTCCATGCGGTTTGACGATACTGATTGCCCTGCTTTCTAATTACACACAGTCGATGCTTCCTCATCCTCATCAACCTCCACATCTATTAGACGTCTCGGCCTGATATTTTGATTGTTTCAAACGAAAAAAGGCAGCCGGAGCTGCCACAAAATCACAAGTTCGTATCATTGCTTATTAATTGTAAATGTCTGCCTCATGTTCTCATAATCGTCCACCCATTGGAGATAGATGGTTTCTGGAAACTCATTGGGAACAATGCAGGAGCGTAGGAAAGAAATAGTTTCTCCGTTTAACTGATAGCAGGAAACATATAGTTTGCTATAAGAAATGAAGCTACCAGGCGTTTCATCCTTATAGACCAACAGATGCTCATATACACGATCTGGGTCACTGTATTCCGCAAGGCAGTAATCATTCAAACTCGTACGGATAAACTGAACATGAATATGACTGGTCATCTCAGGATTAGACAGCAGCGGGATTTCTCCATCGTATTCTGCCAATACTGTTGAACTGACTGAAGGCTTATCTGGGAAGGAAAATGATAGTATCCCCCGCTCGCGATTATCCATGTCATATATAGGCTCTTGAGGGTCAAGGCCAGAAGAATCATAATCAACAGGATCTTTTTTCCCTTCCTTTGTCATTCTCCATGGCATCATGAAGCAGGCAATTTCGTATTCTTTTTGATTCGTAAAGCCACCGGCAATCATGATCAGAGAAGTCCCATCCTCTTCTAATACCATTTGTTGATTAATATAGGAATCAAAGCACGAACCATTGCTTACCAGGTCGTATGACCATTTGTCGGACTGTACAGTTTGTTTATTCGCAATCGTCGGATCAGGATCATACTTTTCAGAGGAAACCAATCGACCATTTGTATATGGTTCAGGCAAAGGTGACCCTATGGAAAGCCGTATTAGTTGATTGTATCCATGATTTACTGCCCATTCAGCCAGTGTCTGCTTTGGATAATCCGATACTTGACCAATAATCTCTGGAGATGATTCAAATGGATTGATACTCCAATCAAGCAAAAGCGTATCAGGAGTTGAAGGAACCGCCGCTATAGATAGATAAATCCCGTAGCCATCTGTCACAGCTTCCCTGATCGAAAGTGTGGCAAAATCAAATTCGCAGCTTTCTGTTAAAATCGCCGCTACTTCCATTGGAATTATTGCTTCTGTTTCGGACGGAGACGCAGTAGCCTCCTGCAAAATTTGTTCAGAATCCGTATAAATTTTCTGCGTAGCAGTAACAGTCGTGCTGTTGGGCTGTGCTTCAAAAATCCAATTAAGTACACCCCAGGGTTTTCCATTGATAGCAATTCCAGTGGCCATTGCGGATGCCATGATACCTACCAGAACAAAAGCAATGATCGCAGTACTTGACAACTTTTTTCTTTTATATGCTTTTTCTTTTGTGCCCGTAATGATTTTCTGGACAATATACGGATTGCTCTGGAGACCGGAAAGAGATCGATTCAGCGCTTCCTGAGCGTCTTTTTTACTTATCATCTAATTCATCTCCTTCAAGTGTATCGCCAAGAATGGCTCGTAATTTTGACAACGCCCGTTTTAGTCTGCCTGAAACAGCTTGCTGTGATATATGAAGCGTTTCAGCTATTTCCACTGTAGTCATGTCCTCAAAATAGTATAAAAGCACAGTTTCTCGCAGACGCGGAGGCAATTCCATTACCGCAACCGTTAAGTTATCATCCTTTTCCGATGGGTTCTCTGAAGGCGTTGGCAGCATATCTGGTGTGATTCTCCTATCAAAGAAACGAGTCCATGCGCTTTTGTTCATATCTCTGCAGCAATTAATCGCGATATGAGACAACCACGTTTTTTCACTTGATTCGTTTCTGAAACTGGAAATACTCCGATATGCTTTCAGGAATGTTTCCTGTACCGCGTCCTCTGCAAGAGTTCTGTCATGAAGGTAAGCGAAACACAGCCGAAGTAAAGAAAGCTGGTACTTTTCTGCCAAACGCGATATTTCTTCCTCCGGTGTACGGTTTGGATCCTGAACCGTGCTCATAGTCTCGCTTCCTCCTTTCCCGAATAATAGACGATTCAAAAAAACAATATACAACATTTGAGTAAAATATCACACTTCTCCCAAAACGAAAAAAGAGGCCTTGCAGACTGCCCTGCAAGGCCAATCGGTCTACCGACCGCACCGTCGTAGGCTTCCAGCATGGTCACCCGCTTCTCCAGACGGGCGACCCATTCCTCGAGGGTGGGATTCATAAGCCTAAAGGAGCGCCGTCATTCTATCATTATTTCCCGCTTCGATCAAAAACGGACATCATCGCATGATGACGCTCGCTGGAATTTCGGCATGGTCTTTTTTCACTGTTTTGGACGAATGATAAACTGAACAGATCTTCCTCCTCCATTTGTGTACAGATCCATGTCATTCATTCCTTCTGTATATTCCACAACCCTATAGGTCAGGACACAAGTGATTCCTTCTTCACCGATACGCTCCCGTGCCGCTTGTGCTATAGCAATTCTCTGATTATAATAATCTTTCATATCAGGGGCTTCTTCAGCGCGTTTCTGCATTTCCTGATCGTATTCTTCTTTAAGCCAGCTCAGGTCAAATTTTCCAACAAAGTAAACATATACTTCGCATTCCGGCGCTGCATGACAAAGCTCTGATAAGCCTTCGCTCGCATATACGCAAAGAAAAGTTCCAACAGTTCGTCTGACAAATCAGCAGTGGCCTTCTTCCCGCCAGACAGGGCTTCTTCACCTCCGCCTGCGTTCAGGAAAGCCTGCTTCGCTGCGAATACCAGCAGTTCTGCGTCCGCTAGCTGGATGTCAAGGAATTCAACAGTTGCGCCGTAGGCGTCTTCCTTATTCTCATTCCAGATTGCACCGTCATAATGAAGGAAATCCGTCGCGGCATTGAAGGCCAGTTCGCGGCCATATTCCCGCTGCAGTAGATTCCCATAAAATCCAGCCCTTTTCGACGATCAAAACTACAGCCGAGAAAATGCTCGAATCCCGCAGACCTTTTGATTTCAAAGGCTCCGGGCCGTTTTTGCGTTGTATCAATTCCTCCATGTTTAGGAAAAGAAACAGACAGAAAATGATACATATTATCAGTTTTTTCGTCATGGTTAGCCTCCAAGAAAGGAGGGCACGGATCGCTTCGTGCCCTCCTGGGATGATTTTTATAACTTCTGATCGTGTGGCTGGATGCATCTGTTCCATTATTCCGTGCAGCAAGTAAAACGGACGCTATCCCCAGATAACGCCCGCTATGTTTGCGATCAGCATTTTCACATGCTTATTTCTTCTGGTTTGTTTCTCGCTTCTCCGGTGTTCAGATTCCATTCACGTTCCGGATATACTCTTCCGCTGAAATCATTGGTTTTTCCAGTTCAACCACCGTTTCCGCGGAAAGACGCAGGGAGGCGGCATATTCTTCTCCCGCTTTCTGGAATTTTGCCAGCAGCGGGTCGGCGACGATGGCTGCGGCGGGTACATTCAGCAGAGGAGTTTCCGGTACGCAGACGATGTCCGGATTTCCAAAGCAGACTTCGCACATCTTCTTCAGGCCGTCGAAATTGCCTTCCCAGTGCGGGAAGCCGCATCCGCAGATCACCAGGGTATGGATTTCTGAAAAATCCACCAGCGCTTCATGCCGCACCGTTCCATCCGGCTGCTGTACCATGTTCATTTTAACCAGCGGAATCGTCCTGTCCAGCACCGCTTTCAGAGGGGAAGGCATGCCGTAGCAGTAAAGCGGAAAGCTCCAGATGATCACGTCCGCGTCCCGGTACAGATCAAGGATCGCATTCTGGTCATCCGCGATCACGCAATGGCCGTCTCCGCGCTGCCAGCAGCCGAAGCAGCCCCGGCACGGCGCGATCTTCTTTTCCCTCACATGAACGATATGAACTTCGTGTTCTCCGCTTTGGGTCATGCCTTTGAGAAAGGCATCGGTCAGGCGGAAAGTATCGCTCTTCACCTTGGGACTGCCGTTCAAAACAAGAATTTTCATATGGACCTCCTTCGTATCCTTTGCCATACGGACCTTCGCAGCAAGTTTAGTGACCTTTTGTTCACATAATATTATAGTGAACAAAAGGTCACTTGTCAATCCGCTAATGGATTGTTACATGCCACCAGGTCAAAATGCGGGTGATTTCTCCTTCATGACCCGATGATGCAGCAACTGTTGCAGCCGCAGAAACAATCGTGGGTTGCCGATCTCCTTGCAATTTGTTGCTGAAACTGATAGAATCCATGCAGACCGGGTGTGGAAGCGTGAAAAACAGAGAAAGGAATGTCGGGCTGCCCGCCTGACAGATGATTCAGATGAAGAAGATGATTTGCCTGATGCTGACCCTTCTGATGACCTTCGGATCCATGGCTACGCCGGCCGGGGCGGAAAGCGATCCGGTGGAGCGCATTCTCTCCTCCATGTCCCTTCGGGACAAAGTTGCGCAGATGATGATCGCTTCCTTCCGCGTATGGCAGGAAGAACCGGCGGAAAACGGGGGAAAACCGGAAGAGGAACCGGTCAAAGAAAATATTACCGCGCTGAATGATCCGATCCGTGAAATGGTCGGCAGGGATCACTTTGGCGGCATGCTGCTGTTTCTGGAGAACTACGCGGAAGCGGAACAGACCCTTCGGCTGATTTCTGATATTCAGGCGGCCAATCAGGCCGGCGGCGGACTGCCTCAGGTTTTCTTTACAGACCAAGAAGGCGGGTATGTATCCCGGATCAGCTATGGCACCATCGGGGTTGGCAATATGGCACTCGGCGCTACGGGAGATACGGAGAACGCGCGAATCATGGCGCGGGTCCACGGCGAAGAACTCGCTCTGCTGGGCATTCAGGCAGACTTCGCACCGGTGATGGACATCAACAACAACCCGAAAAATCCCATCATCGGCGTTCGCTCCTTCTCAGACGATCCCCAGACTGTCGCGGCATTCGGATGCGCTTATCTGGCCGGACTTCATGATACCGGAACCATGGCGGTGGTGAAGCATTTTCCGGGCCATGGAAATACCGACACGGACAGCCACACCGGCCTGCCGCTGATCAACAGCACGTATGATGAACTGAAGCATTTTGAACTGGTACCGTTTCAGGCGGCGATTGACGCCGGCGCGGACATGGTTATGACGGCTCATATCCAGTATCCTCAGATCGAAAAAGAAACCTATACCTCCATTTCCACAGGGGAACAGATTTATCTTCCGGCCACCATGAGCAAAACCATCCTGACGGATATTCTTCGCGGAGACATGGGTTTTGACGGCGTGATCGTCTGTGACGCGCTGGATATGGCAGCCGTTGCGGATAACTTCAGCACGGAGGATACGATCCGGCTGGCCATCGGAGCGGGCGTGGATATGCTGATCCTTCCAGCCGTGAGGGACACAGCCTCTTTCCGGCTGACGGATACCTATATTGATACCGCGGCCGCGCTGGCGGAAAGAGGAGAAATCAGCGAAGAACGGATCAATGAATCCGTTCGCCGGATTCTGGAAATGAAGCAGAAATACGGCGTTCTGGATCTGGCGGATTTCACCCTGACCGATGAGCAGATTGCCTCCGCCAGGGAAAACATCGGTTCTGCAGGCCATCTGGAAACGGAATGGCAGATTGCTGAAAAATCCCTGACCCTGTTGAAAAATGAAAAAGGCGCTTTCCCACTGGATGTGAAGGCCGGCGAAAAGACGCTGATCCTGTTTTCGAATTCCTGCGCCAACCGCGCAGGAACGGGTGACCAGGCCCGGATGATGCTCGAAGAAAGGCAGACCCTGCCGGAAGGAGCGGAAATCATTGTGATGAGGAATACCCAGGACAATGACGAGGAATGCATCCGGGCGGCTGCGGACGCGGATCATGTGATTCTGGTACACCGGGTTTCCAATCAGGCCTACATGGATCCGGCCACTGCGAACGGATTCTCTTCCGGAACCTTTGACAGGATTATTTCCGCTGTGCATGAAGCAGGAAAAACAGTGATTCTGGTCAGCTGCCAGCTGCCCTACGACGCAGCACGTTTCCCGGGGGTAGACGCCATTCTGCTTGCCTACTGGGGCGGCGTGATGCGGGATCTTCCTGCGGACGGGACAACCCGGTCAACAAACCTGCCGGCAGAACTGCTGGCCTGCTTTGGCGTGGGAGACGTCCGCGGCAAACTTCCGGTGATTATCCCGGAGCTGGATGAAAACTATCAGCCGACGGACAGAATTCTCTGGTCCCGCGGAGAGCCGGATCAGTAGTTGAAATCGCGGTCGTCTGTCAAAAATCTCCCTGGCAGTTCAGTTTCATCGCCTTTAACAACTCCTGATTCAAGTCCTCCGGAAATCTCGGAGCAGGCATTTGCTGCGGCGGAATTGTTCTGTCCCGGACGAAATCAAACAAGCCGAAGGGACCGTAATAGTCCCAGCTGATTCTTGCGATCCGATGTTCATCAAGCAGGTCGGAAACAATGCGATACCAATTGATCCGCTGATCCCTGTCAACGGAGAAAGCGTTGCATCCGTACTCTCCGCATACCAGCGGAGCATTCCGCTCATGGCTGAATTCCGCATACTGATCAAAACACCCTGCAACAGCCTCCAGCGTTCCCTGCTCCGGATAGGTTTCGAAGCAATGTTTTTCAATCCCGGTCGGATGCTCCGGCAACGGCGGCATCCGGCTTTTATCATACGGGAACGGAATTCCGGTCACGCGCTCCATATGGCACCAGGGAGCCCCCTGATGCGTAAAGGTATGAGGATCATAGAAATGGAATGTATAGAGGATTCTGTCATCCTGAAAATCAGGCAGCGCCTTCATGCCTGCTGTGCTGTTCCAGTCCGCGCCGCCGACAATGATATAATGGTTCCGGTCGATGGCACGAATCAGATGATGAACCCGAAAAACAATCTCATTCCATACCGGTATTTCGATTCCGTGCGGTTCATTCATGATCTCATAGACCACTTTTTCAGACGATTCACAGTATCGGGAAGCCAACTGTGTCCAGACCGGCGTCAGAATTTTCTCAACATCCTTTGATGTAGACGAATATCCGGCGGCAGGATAACAGCCTCTATTTTTCCAATTTGGATCTGTACTTCTTCCTTTTCCGGCGTTAAAATCATCCTGAAGAGACTGCAGCAAAGAAACCGTAACAAAGAAACTGTAACAACAGGGTGGCCGACGATCCGAGCGAATATGGAGGCGCTGATATGAATACGGCAGTGAGACAATGGATGTCACCTTCGCGCCAGAAGATGATTCTGAAAGGCCTGTTCCTATATCTGCTTTGCCCGGCTGTGTGCCTCTGGGCTCTGGCCGGGCCGATCGGCGATGCCGTCCGGGAATCCAACCCGGCTGTTTTTACAATCCTTCTCGCCGCCGCGGGCATCGTCGGTCTCAACTGGCTTGTTTACAAAGCCGTTCACCGGAAACGCCCCTCTCTTCTGGTGTTTGCCTGCGGGGTGTTCTGGCTGCTGCCGGTCCTGGTGATCGGGTATGACGCGCTGTCGATCTACGGCAGCCTGCCATCCACCCTGGCCGTGATCGGAGGCTGCCTGGTGCTGGCGTTCATGTACCTGCTCAGCTTCTGGTTTGCCTCGCGGCCTTCCAGGCCCGCACATACCTTTGCCGTTACGCTCCGGATTTTCATCGGGCTGATTGCCGTCTTTATGGCTTACCAGGTGATCCGGGATATCGAGTGCCGCCAGGTGACCGTGGACACCTGGATCATGATACTGATCCTGGCAATCCTGCTTCCGGCGGCTTACTGCCGCAGGATCGCAGCATCCTGCCGCGGCATGACCTCACGCCGCCGGGCAACCGGCCTGGCGGCAGGGCGGATTATCCAGATGGTCGGAGAAACCGAGCTGGACCGGGACGATGATCCTGTGACGGATTACCATGCACGCGTTCTCTATACCGTTGACGGGACCGAATATGAAACACGGGCCGATATCTCCCGGTTCACCATGCAGTGGTTCGGCAGAAAGGCTTTCATTGGCCGGGAAATCCCTGTCCGTTACAATCCGGAAAACCCCGGCGAGGCATTCACAAAACGGATTGACAGACACTTTTTTGATGAGAAAGGGAACAATGAGGAGGAACAGCCCGGGGCAGAAGCCGATGCGGATCTTCATGGATTTCGGTGATCCATCTTCAGACACAGCAGTCCGTGAAGATCAATGGAACCATCCGGGCGGTGCTCCGGGGGTACAGCGGTATTCTGGCTGACAAACCAGTCTTCCCCGACCGGGCAACAGACGGATATGACGGCGTGGCAACAGGAATAAACACAGAAAGCAGGGAAAGCAAATGACGATTTATATATGCGGGGATTCCACGGCGGCAACGTATGAAACGGAAAGAGCGCCGATCACCGGATGGGGGCAGGTGCTGGGAGAAATGCTGCCGGGTGTGAAGGTCGAGAACCGGGCGGTGGGCGGCAGGAGCACCAAGAGCTTCCTGTCCGAAGGACGACTGCTGGCTATTGAAAAGGTAATTCAGCCAGGAGATCTGCTGCTGATTCAGTTTACCCATAATGACGGGAGTGATCTGGTCTGGAGGCACACGGATCCCTGGACCAGTTTTACGAAGAATCTGGAGATTTTTATCGATACAGCGCTGGAAGCCGGAGCACAGCCGGTGCTGCTGACTCCGATCTGCCGGCGGTACTGGAGAAACGGGAAGCTGATCCATGCTCACGGCGATTATCCGAAAGCGATCCGGACGCTGGCCAGGAAACGGAACCTGCCGCTGATCGAAGTGGAAGAGAAAAGCATGGACTATGTGCGGAAACTGGGAGAAGAGGAAAGCCGGAAGCTGTTTATGCATGTGGAGAAGGGAATCTATCCTGATTATCCGGACGGACAGGCGGACGATACCCATACCCAACGGGCCGGGGCGGAGGCATGGGCTGCAATTGTCACGGAAGGACTGAAGGAAACAGGACTCGTGTGAACAGACACAGAATCGGGAGGGCAGAGATTGATGTATATTGTGGCAAAAGACGGAAGCGGAGATTTTACCACGCTGCAGGCGGCAGTGGACGCGGTGCCTGAAAACGCTCATACACCGGTGATTATTCTGCTGCGGATGGATGAATATCATGAAAAGGTGGTTGTGCATAAAAACAACATCCGGATCGTCGGGGAAGCCAGAGACCGGACCGTTCTGACCTGGAACGGATGCGCAAAGGACAAGCATCCGGACGGAAGAGACCGGGGGACTTTCCTGAGCGCTACCCTGATGGTTACGGGGCACAATGTGGAAGTGGAAAACCTGACCATCCGCAATGACGCGGGAGACGGCAGCGTGGTTGGCCAGGCGGTGGCGGTATATGCCGCGGGAGACCGGGACATATGGCGGAACTGCAGAATGATTGCCCATCAGGACACGCTGTTCTGCGGCCCGATGGAGCAGCGGGTGGTTGACGACATCAGGGGCCGGGAAGGCAGTGCCGAAGTGGTGGAATGCATCGGCGATTCCACGCTGACTCATAGCCGGCAGTACTTTGAGGACTGTTATATCCAGGGAGATGTCGACTTTGTTTTCGGGCCCTATCGCTGCTGGTTTGAACGGTGCACGCTGTTCATGAATCAACGAGGCGGCCTGTATACAGCGGCCAATACGCCGGAGGAGCAGCCATACGGACTGGTTTTCCACAAATGCCGGCTGACCGGGGAATGCAGGGACGGGGAAGCTTATCTGGGCCGACCCTGGCGGAAGTTCTGCCGGACAGTGTTCCTGGAATGTGAAATGGATGAGAAGGTTTCACCGCAGGGCTTTGCCGACTGGGACAAGGAAAAGCCCGTGACGGAACGCTGCGGAGAATGGAGGACGACCGGCGTGCGAGCAGACCAGAGCACCCGGCATCCGTCCCAGAAACGCCTGAGCGATGAAGAGGCCGCGACACTGACTGTTTCATCCGTGCTGGGAGGATGGGATCAGTGGCAGCCGGACAGGCGGATTCCTACCTGGTTTCTTTGCGGGGATTCCATCATGGCTGATTATCCGGCGGCTTCCGCTCCGATGACCGGATGGGGACAGGTGCTGCAATCCCTGCTTCCGGGAGGCGTGTTCGTTCAGAATGAGGCGGTGAACGGAAGAAGCAGCAAGAGCTTTGTTGCTGAAAAACGGCTGAATTTTATTGAACTGTGCCTGCGGCCAGGCGACAAGCTGATTGTTTCCTTCGGACACAACGACGAAAAGAGCCAGGATCCTGCCCGTTACACCACGGCGCGAGGGACGTATCCGGAATATCTGGGCATGTATATTGACGCGGCAAGACGGCAGGGAGCGGAACCGGTACTGGTGACTTCCGCGGCGAGACGCCACTTTGAAAACGGAAAGCTGGTGCCGACCCACGGGGATTATCCGCAAGCCATGCGGGATCTGGCCTGGGAACGCGGTGTGCGGCTGATTGATCTGGAAACGGCAACCATGGCACTGGTACAGGCGGCCGGAGAGGAAGGCAGCAAGGGAATCTACTGCCATGTGCCATCCGGACACAAAAACTATCCACAGGGCCTGGCGGATGACAGCCATCTGCAGTACAACGGCGCGGTGCTTTTCGCGAAACTGTTTCTGGAAGGAATGAAGGGAAGGCTCTCCGCCGGAACGGCGGCAAAGGGAGAAGATTCGGAAACGTATATGGATCTGATCAACGCGGAAGATTATGTGATGAACAAATAGAACACGGGAGGCTGCCAATCTGTTCAGCGGAAGGACAGGGCAGCCTCCTTTAAAACATCCTTCTTGCCAGAACGGTTCAACGGTGCTATGATTCAGAAAAGAAGACGTGCGGAGACTCTTCCAAAAACCACGACATGATTTACCTGGAGGGCATGATGGAAATCAGGGAGATTACGGGAGACTCTGAGGAATTATCGATTCTGGAAGCCATCAACGAGGAAGCGATCCCGGAAATCGAGCGCTGCGCGCTGAGCGACATGCTGGCTACCGGCGCGAAGGTCTGGTGCATTGATGTGGATCAGGAACCTGTGGGATTTATGGCGGTCCGGTATTACAGAAAACTGATTTACCTGGCATATTTTGCCGTCAGGAAAGACCTTCGCTCGAAGGGAATCGGCGGTCAGGCCGTCAGAGAACTGATCGGGCAGAATCCGGATCGACAGGTTGTCGTGGAATATGAAGCGCCTGCTTCTCCCGATGTCAGCAACGCGGTTAAACGCTTTTATCTCAGAAACGGGTTCTATGAAACAGGGTGGTATACCCACTATGACGATACGGAGTTCGAGGTCGGCTGTTCACAGCAGGATTTCAACGCAGAGGAATTCAAAGCCTTTGCCGCAGACATCGCTCATATTGTCTCCGACCATATTCCCAACCCGTTCCGGAAGGATCAAAATCATTGACCGACCGGCGGAAGATCCTGAGGCGGAGCCGGCAACGGCAGACAAACCTGCGGCATAAATCGGTACGGAGATGAGTTTTCATGAATTATCTGGTGGTTACTGCCCATCCGGATGATGAGGTCCAGGGCGCCGGGGCTACCATTTCATCTTCTGTACGCGTGAGGGTACGGCACACAATCAGGGCAGTGTGAACCGGTACCTGAAGCGCATGGTCATTAAAGCCAATGATGAGGCGGGGGAGAAGGGTGTGTTGCTTCCAAACCTGCACACTCACATGCTTCGTAAGACTTGTGGTTGCAATCATATCAGGATGGGTTATGGTATAGAAGAGGTAGCAAAGAAAGCTATAACCTTGCGGATTACGAATCTCTGGTGGCCATCGCGGAAGAAAACCGGGCAATACGCGCGGAGGAAAACCCGGAACAGCGCTGACGGATTCCCGGAGAAACAGGAGGGGGAAGGACTCAGATGAAATATCTTCAGAAACTGGGAAAGGCTTTGATGCTGCCGGTATCCTGCATGCCGATCTGCGCTTTGCTGATGGGCCTGGGATACTGTCTGTGCCCGGCGGCCATGCAGGGCGGAGATGTCTCCGGGGTTGCGGCGAGCATCGGATTTTTCATGATCAAGGCCGGCGGGGCCCTGATTGACAATATTGCCTGGCTCTTTGTGATCGGCGTCGGGATCGGCATGTCGGAAGGAAACGACGGAACCGGCGCGCTGGCCGCCCTGGTTTCCTGGCTGATGATCATCACGCTGCTGAACGCGGATACGATCAAAACCATGATTCCTTCCATGGCGGAGGATGAAAACCGTCTGCTGGCCTTTTCCAAAATCAACAACCCGTTTATCGGAATTCTGTCTGGCATCATCGGTTCGGTCTGCTATAACCGGTTTCACAAAACGAAACTGCCGGACTGGCTGTCCTTTTTCAGCGGAAAGCGGGCTGTGGCCATTATCGCGGGGGTGTTCTCCATCGCGTTCGCCTTTGTGCTCATGATCATCTGGCCGCTGATCTTCTCCGGGCTGACGGCCCTGGGGCACGGGATTGAGAAACTCGGCCCGGCCGGCGCCGGCCTCTATGCTTTCCTGAACCGGCTGCTGATTCCCTTCGGGCTGCATCACGCGCTGAATAATGTCTTCTGGTTTGATACCATCGGCCTGGGCGACCTGACCCATTTCTGGGCAGGACAGACCAGCGCGGATGTAACCTGGTCTCTGGGCATGTACATGTCCGGATTCTTCCCCTGCATGATGTTCGGCGTTCCGGCCGCGGCCCTGGCCATGATCCGGAGCGCGAAGCCAGCCAGACGGAAAGCGGCCATGGGCATTCTGCTTTCGAGCGCGGTCTGTTCGTTTGTCTGCGGGGTCACGGAACCCTTTGAGTTCAGCTTCATGTTCCTGTCCCCGGTGCTGTATTTTGTGTATGCGCTGCTGTATGGGATTGTGACCTTTCTGTCGGTCATCACGGGCTTCCGGGCGGGGTTCTGCTTCTCCGGCGGCGTCACTGATCTGATCTTCTCCGCCTCGCTGCCGGCGGCGGCGAAGACCTGGCTGATTCTTCCGCTGGGGGCAATAGCCTTTGCGCTGTTCTATACAGTATTCCGGTTCACGATTCCCAGATGGAACCTGAAGACACCGGGACGGGAGGATGAGGAAAACGCGCCGCGGCCGGACATCCCGGAAACCGCAGGCAGCGGCGGCGGAAAGTATGCCGCCATGGCCGCGACCATTCTCCGGGGACTGGGCGGAGCGGAAAACGTTCTGTCCGTTGATCACTGCATCACCCGTCTGCGGCTGGAAGTGAAGGAGATGAGCCGGACGGATGAGAAGGTGATCCGGTCCTCCGGCGCGGCGGGTGTGATCCGGCCGGGGAAGAATGCCCTGCAGGTGGTGATCGGCACCTCCGTGCAGTTTGTCGCGGAGGAGCTGAAAGCGCTGTGCCATGCTCCGGAGAAACCCCAAACACCGCACCGGCATGTCACCCGGGAGGATCTGATCTTCCACATTCCCGCCGATCTGACGGGTCAGAACCATTTTGAATATCGCCTCACGGACAAAACCGGCATTCATTCATCTGCCGACGGCGAACTGATTCCCATGGAAGAGATTCCGGACCCTGTTTTCTCGGGCGGAATCATGGGAGAATGCGTCGGGATTATCCCGGAGAACGGAAGCATCTACGCCCCAATCAGCGGAACAGTAACCGCGGTGGCGGTGACAAAGCACGCCGTCTCCCTGCGGGGGGAGGACGGGAAGGAAATCCTGGTCCATGCCGGGCTGGATACCGTGAAACTCAACGGGGAAGGGTTCAAAGTGCTTGCCGCGGCAGGGGAACAGGTGAAGCAGGGACAGCAGATCATGGAAGCGGATATCCGGCTGATCCGCGAAAGGGGATTCAACCCGATCATCATCGTTGTTCAGATATGAACTGTCCGGACGACGGATCCAATCTCTGTTTGATACGGGGATCATAATATGATACAATCATCCTATCGGTACATTCCGAAAACCGCCTTCCGGGACGGGAAATCGTGAGACTTTTGAAACAAAATGATTCAGGAGGGAATCTGTATGAGAAAGATAACCGTATTGCTGACTGTGCTGGCGCTGGTACTGGCCCTTTGCGCTCCGGCAGCCTACGCCGAGGAGGAAGGGCTGCTGACCACAGCGGTGCTCTATGATATTACCACGATGGACGCGGCCCATACGACGGACAACTACCTGGTTCCGATGAACGTTTTTGACCGGCTGTTTGAGACCCGGCTTGTGGACGGAACCGGCCAGGTGGTGAACAGCCTGTGCGCCGATTTCAGCGTCAGCGAGGACGGGCTGACCTATGATTTCACCCTGCGGGACGGGATCGTCTTCTCCAACGGGAGCGCGCTGACCGCCTCCGACGTGCAGTTTACCTTTGAACGGCTGCTGACCATTGCCGACCAGAACACTGACATTCCGCTGGAAGTCGTCGGCGGAGAGGCGATGATGAAAGGGGAGGCGAAGTCGCTGGAAGGCTTTAACGTGAAGGATGACACGCATTTCTCCATCACGCTGAACGCCCCGAACGCAGGCTTCCTCGCGGAACTGTCCGCACCGGCCATGTCGATCGTCGACGCGGAGACGATGGGCGCGCAGTTCGGCGTGGAACCGGCGGACACCATCGGCACCGGTCCCTATGCTGTGACCGAGTGGGTTGTGAACGATCACTACACGCTGGAATACAATCCCCGGTACTGGGGAGAGGCGCCGAGCGTCAGGAAGCTGATCGTCCGCGTGATTCCGGATGCCAACACGCAGAACCTGATGTTCCAGAACGGGGAACTCGACCTGATCGACCTGGCGTCCCTGGACAGCGCGATCGTTGAATCGACCTACAAGGTGAACTATCCGGATCAGATCGTCAGTACTCCGATGGTGGGCGTGGTTTACCTTTCCATGAACGAAAACCAGGCCTTCCTGAAGGATGTCCAGGTGCGGAAGGCCATCGGCGCGGCGATCGACAGCGATACGATCATCAGCAGCATCTATAACGGAAACGCCGTGCGGGAGCAGGGCATTATTCCCACCGGGGTCTGGGGCCACAACAGCGAACTGAAGAGCTTCACCTACGATCCGGACGCGGCCCGGAAGATCCTGCAGGACGCCGGATACCAGGACGGCAGCATTTCCTTTGAACTGTCGATGGATTCCTCCGCGGACAGCAATATCCAGCTTGTTTACCAGTTCATCAGCCAGCAGCTGAAGGCTGTCGGAATCAACGCGACGGTCAAGACTTATGATCACGCCAGCTGGCTGGCCCTGCGGAACGCCGGGGAGATGGACTCGTTTGTCGCCCGCTGGGGAATGGACTACAACGATCCGGCCAACATTATGTACACTTTCTTCGGGAACGCGCAGAACAGCGCCATCCGCAGCCAGAACTATCCGGACACCGAAATCATGGCCCGGGTCGCCGCTGCGTCCGCCATTATTGACGACGCGGAGCGGGAAGCTGAATACCAGGCGCTTGAAAAGAAGATCATCTGCGAGGATGCCGCGTGGGTTCCGATGTTTACCACCCTGCACCTCTACTGCATCGGGAACAGGGTTCAGAGCTTTACGCCGCAATGGGCAGGCTTCACTGACTTCTATGCTGCCGATGTCACGCTGAAATGACGCACACGATTTTCCGGCGCTTCCTGCAGGCGCTGGCGGTATTGCTCGGGGTGGCGCTGCTGCTGTTCATCATGCTGCGCATTGTTCCGGGGAATCCCGTCGCCACCATGATGGGCGAGCATGCCAACCAGGAAACCATTGACCGGATGACGGCCGAACTCGGCCTGGATCAGCCGATTCATATTCAGTTTTTCCGCTACATCGGCGACGCGTTCCGCGGGGAATTCGGAACGAGCTATTCCCTGAAGCGGCCTGTTTCCCAACTGATGGGGGCCGCTTTCGGGAACACGCTGAAGCTGGCCCTGGCGGCGTCGCTGTTCGCCTGGATTCTCGGGATTGTCTGCGGGGTCCTGGCCGCTGTCCGGAAGGATGGGATTCCGGACCGCCTGTTCATGGGATTTTCGCTGCTGGGCGTCTCCATGCCGGTTTTCATGGTGGCGATGCTGCTGCAGTACCTTTTTGCCTATCACCTGCACTGGCTTCCCATCTCCGGGACGGACAGCTGGAAGGGGTATATCCTTCCCGCGGTTGCCCTGGGATGGAATTCCGCCGGCAGCATTGCCCGGCTTGTGCGTTCAACGCTGCTGGACATCCTGCAGGAGGACTACATTGACACGGCGAGGGCCAAGGGACTCGGACAGATCCGCGTCATCCTGCGGCACGGCCTGCGCAACACGATGCTTCCGGTGATTACCATGATGGCCATCCAGTTTTCCGGGCTGCTTTCCGGCGCGGTGATCACGGAAACCATTTTCTCCATCAACGGAATCGGCCGGCTGGCCGTTCAGGCCATTTCTGGAAGGGATATTCCCCTGCTGCAGGGGACGACGCTTTTCTCCACGCTGGTGGTGATTCTCGGAAACTTCCTTGCGGATTCCCTCTATACCGTGCTGGATCCGAGGATCCGGAAAGAGAAGTGAGAGAGATGAAGCAACGACAGAAAAAAGAAAAAAAGGAGCAGGGCGTCCTGGCAGCCGAGCTGGAGAGCCAGATCGGCGAGGCGCAGACCTTCGGCACCCTGATGCGCCGCATGGCCCGGGGAAACAGGCTGGCTGTCTTTTCGTTCGCGCTGATTCTCCTGTTTATCCTCGCGGCGGCGTTCGCGCCGCTGCTGACGCAGTACGCACCCGATGAGATGGACCTGATGCACCGGCTGGCGCCGCCGTCCGCCGAACACCTGCTCGGCACGGACGAGGGCGGACGGGACGTGCTGACACGACTTCTCTACGGCGCCCGGGTTTCCCTGCTGATCGGGATCGTTCCCACGCTGCTGAGCATGGTGATCGGCGCGGCGCTCGGGATCATTGCCGGCACTTCTGACGGAATCATCAATACGGTGATCATGCGGGCGGCGGATATCATGCTGGCTTTTCCGTCGATCCTGCTGGCCATGGTTTTCATGTTCATGCTCGGCGACGGAATCGGCAACGTTTTCCTGACGTTGGCGGTGGTCAGCTGGGCCAGCGTCGCGCGGGTCGTGCGGGCGGAAACGCTGAAGCTGAGGCAGCAGGAATATGTGGAGGCCGCCCGTGTGATCGGCGTCCGGAAAAACAAAATTCTCCTGCGGCACATTCTGCCCAACTGCATTCCGACCATGATTGTGCTGTTCACGCTGAATGTGCCCGCCTCCATCCTGACGGAGAGCAGCCTCAGCTTCCTCGGACTGGGAATTCAGCCGCCCAGCGCCTCCTGGGGACTGATGGTCAATCTCGGCAGGCAGTATCTGTACAATGCGCCATGGCTGTGCTTTGTTCCGTGCGTGGCGATCATGCTGATCGTGCTGGCCTTCAACTTTCTGGGCGACGGGCTGCGCGACGTGCTGGATCCGCACCTGAGCCGCCGATAGGCAGCCAGGTCAGCAAGCAACGATTTTGATTACAGGTTTCTCTTATCGAATCGCCTTTTCCCACTCTTCCCGGGTTATCATACAGGTGTACTCTCCCGACGTCTTCCCGGTTTTCGGATAGGTACGGGTCCCCTTATCATCTATGCACTTCATCCCAATCCTGCGCATCACACCAAAGGAAGCCGGATTGTTGATGTCACACTGGGCGTATACTTTGCTGATTTTCAGATTTTCAAACGCAAAATCCAGAATCGCGGAAGCGGCTTCCGATGCGTATCCCCGGTTTCTGTAATTCCTGTGGATGATCCATCCCAGCGTGGCATAGGATCTGTCTTCGCTGTGGCCAAGATCACAGTCGCATCCGCCGATGATTCTTCCATCCAGAAGAATAACAAATTCAAAGCTGGTCTGATCCGCCGACTTCCACTCTTCCGCGTTTTTCTTTACGAACTCCGCGGTCTCCTCAAATGTTTCATTCGGGAGGAAGTACATCATGGTCAGGCTCTTATCCCCTGCGTATTCGTGAATTGCTTTTTCATCACCCATTTGAATCGGCCTGATTGTCAGACGCCTGGTTTTTATTTCCATTTTTCCGCCTTCTTTATGGATGTCCTACTGCTTCAGGATCTGATCAATGCGATCCAGCTCGTCCCGGGTAAAATCCTTCTTTTTCAGGGCTTCCACATTTTCCCTGATCTGGGAGGCACGGGAAGCACCCAGAATCACAGAAGTCAGGGAATTCCGCAGATCCCAGACGGTGGCCATCTGAGCCAGGGTCTGACCGCGATCCCGGGCAATCTCCCCCAGAGCCCGGATCTTCACCAGAAGGGATTCCGTGATTCTGCTTTCACTGAGGAAGGGGGAAGCGGAGGCCGCACGGGAATCAGCGGGAATGCCATGGAGGTATCTGTCGGTCAGGAGCCCCTGGGCCAGCGGACAGAAGCAGACGGATCCGATCCCTTCCCGGGTCAGCGTCGGCTCCAGAGATTCAAAGAACTCCCGGTCCAGCATGTTATATCTTGGCTGGTGAACCGTCAGGGGCGTTCCCAGCTGGCGGAGAAGCTCCGCCATCTTCCGGGTCTGCTCCGGATTGTAATTGGACACGCCCACATACAGGGCCTTGCCGCTGCGAACGATGTGATTCAGGGCGGAGGCGGTTTCCTCCATGGGCGTATCCGGATCCGGCCGGTGATGATAGAAGATATCCACATACTCCAATCCCATGCGCCGGAGGCTCTGATCCAGGGAGGCGATCAGATATTTCCTGGACCCGTGATCCCCATAAGGTCCGGGCCACATGGTATAACCGGCCTTCGTGGAAATGATCAGCTCATCCCGGTAGGCGGAAAGCTCCTGGCGCAGAATTTTCCCCATGTTCTCCTCGGCAGAGCCGGGAGGCGGACCGTAATTGTTCGCAAGATCGAAATGCGTAATCCCGAGATCAAAAGCCGTGGTCACCATCTCCGCCATGTTGGCGTACACGGAAGAAGATCCGAAGTTATGCCACATGCCGAGGGACATGGCGCTGAGCATGAGGCCGCTGTTTCCGCAGCGGTTGTAATGCATTTCCGTATAGCGGTTTTCATCTGCCTGGTACATATTGATATCTCCTGTTCATTTATTTCAGCAATTCGTTCCTCCGGCATCATCGCATATCTCCGAAAAAAAATCCAGCCTTTTTCGCAATTATGGATGATATTGCATGAAATTCATAAAAACTTGCCGTTCTTTTCCGCCTGTGATATCATGATACGCGAAAGCACCGTTGCTACCAGATATGAAATGGAGGAAAACACCGTGAAAAAGATTTTTGCGCTGATCCTGGCGGTTCTGATGGCGTTTACTGCCTGCGCCGCCCTGGCGGAAGAAGAAGGAAAGCTGGCCCCCATGTTTGCCACCGTGGGCGAGGCGTTGGACGCATCGGGAGATCCCCCGGTTACCGGAAACAATGAAGATTATTGCTCCGTCATTACCATGCAGGACGGAATCTGGTACCGTCACATCGCCTATACGGACGAAAAGGCGAAGGAACTGCAGAATGCCATCTATTCCGCAGAGATCGAGGAACTGGAAGCCGCCTTTGCCGCTTCGGAGGAGTACAACAAAACGCTGCCCATTGCTTACAGCGAAGCCTTCACGGTCCAGCCCATGCCCCAGGAAGAACTGGATGCGCTGGTGGGCAAGACGATCGGGGAACTCCGGGCTGCGGGCTATACGGATGCTCAGTCCGGATCCGATGGGGACGACGTTGTCTTTGTGATGCGCAGCGGCCTGTTCGAGTATGCGATGGTGGTGGACGCGGACGTTGATGCCTATATCAAGGCCACCGAAGAGGACGAGACGGGTAATCCCGGCGGTGACTTCGTGATCAAGAGCGCGGCGTTTGACGGCATCAGCAGTGACGCCTGCATGCTGGAGTATCATACCGACGGCACCATGGAAGAGCAGCCGGATCCCTTCGCGGATCTGACCGCGGTGACCGCCGCCGTTCTGGAAAAGATTCAGGCCATCGCCAACGGGGAAGAAGTAGATATGGAAGCCTTTGCCGCCGAACTGAAAGAGCAGTATCCGGATATGGCCGAGATGATTGACTCCTATCTGGAACTGTACAAAACCCTCGGCGCCGAAGTGTTTATCTCCATGATGAACTCCGCCGCTGAAGACAGCGCCGCGCCTCAGGAATAAACCAGCACAGGAAACATTTTTCCCATCCGGGTATGCCCCGGACGGGAATTTCTGCAAAATGGCGGCATTGATCGCGATGACGGATGTATTTAAATAACTATAAATTCATAATGAGTATTTTTATCAAAATATAAAAGAACACTTGTGTCCCATCCGACTTTATGATATACTATCATCACGGAACCGTGGGGACAGTTCCCAATGAAAAGGCAAACACCGGCTCGAGCAGCCGGCGTTCTTTTTCTGCCAATTTGATGACATGGAGGCGGCGCAGGAACGGCTGGAGACAATTTTCGCCAAAGCAAGGCAGAAGCAGGAATGAGCAGAATTGAAAAAAGTTCCTCTCAAAAAAAGTTCCTCTCGAAAATTTCTCCAAGCAGGCACAGAACAACAGGAAGCGATCGGCCATCCTATCAGCTGTTTGGCATACACGAATCTTCTGTAAAGTCATATACAGGCATAAAAACGGGGTGTTCTTCCAGATGGCGATTCGGCCTGTGAAGCGCCAGAATGGTCTGTCCTTCTTTGCTGCGGAACAGCATACCGTGGCCGCCGTCTTTCCGGAAAAGCGGCGGGAGCTGTCTGAAATTCCCGGTGATTTCTCCGGTGTCGGATTCCGCCAGGCCCTGGGTGTATCCGTCTTCCGAAAAGGAAGACCACAGGCAGAACAGCCGTCCTTTCCCGTTCCGCCACAGGAACGGGCCATCCGTGACATAACCCCGGTGTCCGGAAGAATGCCCGGATTCTTTTGCCCAGACTGCCTCAGATGCCCGGAACAGGAGCCGGGGTTCCCCGGAAGCTGCCTTCAGATCTTCCGTCAGCGGCATGGCCAGGATCTCTCCGTCACCGACCTGTATCCATTCATGGCAGAAGACCATCCAGGGTTTTCCCTGCCGATCTGCATAGAACGTTCCGTCCAGACAGTCCCAGGCGGCAGGCGTTACGGGGCCGTCAGACCAGGGAACGAAAGGCCCCGCGGGTGACGATGATTTCAGAACAGCCGTCCCTCTGTGCCGATCTTCGCTCTTGAAGCTTGCGAACATGAAGTAAGCGCCCTGCCAGGGATGCACCTCCGGCGCCCAGTAGTTCCGATCCGCCCAGAATGTCCCGTCATTCTCAAAGCAGGGGAACGGTCCTTCCCAGTTTTCCAGGTCTATGCCCGTAAAAACATCAAACCCGGTGGCCGGGCCCCAGCAGGTTGCTCCGCGTGTTCCGTAAAGATAGTAGGTATCACCATCGAGCAACACAAAAGGATCCCGAAGATTGATTTCATTTGTCTTCATGTCTGTTCTCCCATCATACAGCAAAAGGGCGTGCATGATCTTCCAAAGGGACGGTCAAACGCTGATTTTTCCGTCAGTACGAAACGGTGGTTCCGCTTCCGTCCTGTTTCACGACCAAAGGGATCGTGTATGTTTTTCCGTCCGGATCTGTCAGAACAATACTGGTAGGCCGATTGATATCCCTGATCGTTATCTTGCAAGACGGGCCGATAACGTCCCAGCCGGGAGTGAGGGTTACGGTTCCGTTATCCGGGTCTTCCAATTCCGCAGTCCATCCCTCCTTGATGGGATATGCTTCCGGATCAAGACCGATGCTGAGGTCGTAACCGCGGGGCGATATGCCGCCTCTGAACTGATAAAAGAGGAGCACAATAATCCATCAGCGGCGGCCTCAGATCCAGATCCTCTGTGGCCCCTTCTTCCCGCAACTGGGCGATCCGCATGCTGATGAAGACCTCCAGATCATTGTCCGTCAGCTTCCTGTAGCTGACAGTCTGCCGTTTCAGCACTTCCTGCATCTGGCAGGGCTGAAGATCATCCCCCTGATCATCAAACTGATCTTTTGTCACGGCCATCCCTCCCGATAAGGCATTTTATGAAAAAACGGACAAAAAAGTCAATATCGGATCGGAAGATTGCTGCGACCCGGAGCCCTACTTGATTTCAACATACAAACAATGATATAGTTGTTTTGCATATGGATTAACACTATAGAGACAACAGGAATCAGCTGTGCTGTGGCGGAGAAAAAGACTGCATGAACGGAGATCCAACGGAACGGCTTCGGGAAATCATCGGGGAATCGCGGAGAATTGTTTTCTTCGGCGGGGCGGGGGTATCCACCTCCAGCGGAATTCCAGACTTCCGGTCGGAAACCGGACTGTATACGGGGGAGTTTGAAGGGCTTTCACCGGAGATGATTCTCAGCCGAACCTTTTTTCATCTTCAGCCGGAGAGGTTCTTTGCCTTTTACCGGAAGTACATGCTGTATCCCGACGCGCAGCCGAACGCGGCGCATCGGTTTCTGTATGAACTGGAGAGGCAGGACAGGCTCCGGGGAATTGTGACGCAGAATATTGACGGACTGCACAGAACCGCCGGAAATATCCGGGTGTATGAGCTTCACGGGAACGTTCACGAGAACGAATGCATGGAATGCGGCGCATCCTATCCGATGGAGGCCATTCTCCGGACAGAAGGGATCCCGAGATGCGAATGCGGCGGGGTGATCAAGCCCCAGGTGGTACTGTACGGCGAGCCACTGCCGAAATACGTATGCATCGGCGCCCGCCGGGAGATTGCGAACGCCGATACCCTGATTGTTGCAGGAACTTCACTTTCTGTGGAACCGGCGGCTTCTTTTATCGGAGATTTCCGGGGAAAGCACCTGATTGTGATCAACCGGGAGCCCACCCCCGCGGATGAGCAGGCAGAACTGGTGATCCGCGCGGATGTGGCGGAGGTGCTATCCTTTGGCGGGAGGTCATGACGCATGGAACAGAACATTCTGGAAATCCGCCACCTGTGCACCAGCCTTTTCACCGAAAAAGGGGAACTGAAGGCGGTCAATGATGTGTCCCTTTCCGTGGCGGCAGGGAAAATTGTCGGGATTGTCGGGGAATCCGGATGCGGCAAGTCCATGCTGGCCCGGACCGTGATGGGCCTGATCCCCTCTCCGGGGAAACTGGTCTCCGGGGAGATTCTTCTGGCCGGGCGGGATCTGGCCCGGCTGAGCAGACGGGAATACTGCGCAATCCGCGGGAAAGAACTGTCGATGATTTTCCAGGATCCCATGACGGGGCTGAACCCGGTGATGACGGTCGGGAAGCAGGTGAAGGAGGCCATCCGGCAGCACAGCGCTGTTTCCACCGCAGAAGCGGAACGCCGCACGATCAAGATTTTCGAATCCGTCGGGATTCCGGATCCGGAAAAGCGGCTGCGCGACTATCCGCACCAGCTGTCGGGCGGGCTGCGGCAGCGCGTGCTGATCGCCATGGCGATGGTATGCCAGCCCAGACTGCTGATCGCGGATGAGCCGACCACGGCGCTGGACGTCACCGTCGCGGCGCAGATATTGCGCCTGATGCGGGAACTTTGCGAGAAAGGAACCAGCATTCTGCTGATCAGCCACAACCTGGGCGTCATCGCGCAGATCTGCGACGACGTGTACGTCATGTACGCCGGGAGCATTGTCGAGCACGCGGATCCCATCACCCTGTTCGAAAACGGTCTGCATCCATATACAAGAGGGCTGCTGAACGCCGTGGCCGCACTGCACCGCAACGACGAGGTGCTGGAAACCATCCAGGGCGTTGTGCCGAATCTGCTGCACCTGCCGGCGGGCTGCAGCTTTTCCATGCGCTGCGCGCAATGCCGGCCGGACTGCGCCGATCATTTTCCGGAGATGCGTCGCGTTGCGCCGGGACATGAAGTTCGCTGCCATCTGGTCAGCGGGGAGGAGGAAGCATGAGCGGCGTTCTGCTGGAAGCCAGAAACCTGAGCAAGGACTTTCCCGCCGGAAGGAAAAGGTTCGTTCACGCGGTTGCCGGGGTTTCGCTGCAGATCCGGGAGGGGGAGACGCTCGGCATCGTCGGGGAATCCGGATGCGGGAAATCCACCCTCGGGCGAATCATGATCGGGCTGATTGAACCCAGCAGCGGGGACGTGCTGTTCCGCGGGAAAGCCTTTGCGGAGATGAACGGGAATGAACGTCAGGCCTGCCGCAGGGAGCTGCAGATGGTTTTCCAGGATCCGTACGCCTCCCTGAACCCGCGGATGACCGTCCGGGACCTGATCGCCGAGCCGCTGGAGACCTGGAAGATCTGCAGCGGGCGGGAAGAGACAACCCGGCGGGTGCTGGAGCTGATGCAGGCGGTCGGCGTGCCCGGGGAGTTCCTGCACCGGTATCCGCACCAGTTTTCCGGCGGGCAGCGGCAGCGGATCGGAATCGCCAGGGCGATCGCCATCGACCCCGCGCTGATTGTCTGCGACGAGCCGACCTCGGCCCTGGATGTGTCCGTGCAGAACCAGATCCTGAACCTGCTGCGCGAACTGCAGCGGAAGCAGCACCTCAGCTATCTTTTCATCAGCCACGATATCTCGGTGGTTCGCCATATTTCCGACCGGGTGGCCGTCATGTTCCTGGGAAAGATCTGCGAGACGGGACCGACGGAGGAACTGTTCCGCCATCCCCGGCATCCCTATACACGGTTTCTGCTGGAGGCTGTGCCGCAGCCGGATCCGCGCCGACGCACGCAGGCGGCGCTGCTGCTGGGAGATCCGCCGAGCGCGATCCAGCCGCCCTCCGGCTGCCCCTTCCGCACGCGGTGCCCCTACGCGACGGACCGCTGCGCCGGGGAAGAACCGAGGCTGCAAAAAACAGGCGGCACCGAGACCGCCTGCCATATGACATATGAATCCACCTGAATAATATGAGATAAAAGCACTGAAAAAGCGCAATAATGAGTTTAAAAGTTAAATCTCTTCCAGAAAATTGATAAAAAAGTATTGACACTTGAAAGCGTTTGTGATATAGTACAATCGTATCATTATGATGCGATGAAACGGAGGGAGCGGATGCACCACAAACACACAGACACACAAATACAGCATGACCGCGCGAGGAGCGATGAATGCTCAGCGTTCCTGGCGGAAAACATATGTTTTGCACTCAAAAAACTTTGCACTCAAACCGGAAAGACCCATTTCGCACTCAAAAAACTTCGCACTCAAACCGGAAAGATTCCGCGCGATGCCGCGCCGGTTATTTTTTATTTGCAGGAGAAGGCATCGCGTGATAAAATATCCTATCTATATACCATGAGGAGCCGGGAACGATGCTGACACTGAAGCAGATTACGAAGACTTACTCCGGAGGAGAGACCAGGGTCCAGGCGCTGCGGGGGATTGACCTGGAATTCGGCGAGAGCGAATTCGCGGCGATCCTGGGGCCGTCCGGATGCGGAAAAACCACGCTGCTGAACATTATCGGCGGGCTGGATCAATATACCGACGGAGACCTGATCATCCGCGGGAAGAGCACGAAGCAGTTTACCGAACGGGACTGGGACACCTACCGGAACCACGCGGTGGGCTTTGTATTCCAGAGCTACAACCTGATCCCTCACCAGACGGTGCTGGCGAACGTGGAACTGGCGCTGACGCTGTCGGGCGTCGGGAAGGAAGAACGGCGGGCGCGGGCGATCGAGGCACTGGAAAAGGTCGGGCTGAAGGACCAGATCCGCAAGAAGCCGAACGAGCTGAGCGGCGGCCAGATGCAGCGGGTGGCGATCGCCCGGGCGTTGGTGAACAATCCGGAGATCCTGCTGGCGGACGAGCCGACGGGCGCGCTGGACAGCGAGACCAGCATCCAGGTGATGGAGATCCTGCGGGAGATCGCGCGGGATAAGCTGGTGATCATGGTGACGCATAACCCGGAGCTGGCCAACGAATACGCGACGCGGATCATCAGGCTGCTGGACGGCAAAGTGATCAGCGACGGCCGGGCGGAGCAGGGAAGGGGCGCGGCGGAAGAGGCGGAAACCGGGAAAGTGAAGAAGACCTCCATGAGCTTCGGAACGGCCATGAAGCTGAGCCTGACCAACCTGATGACCAAAAAGGGCAGAACACTGCTGACCGCCTTTGCCGGATCCATCGGCATTATCGGGATCGCGCTGATCCTGAGCATTTCCCACGGGGTGGACAGCTACATCGAGCGGGTACAGCGGGACACGCTGAGCTCGTATCCGCTGGAGATTGACGAGCGGACGATGGACATGACGGACACGCTGGCCGGGCTGATGGACGTCGACGCCGGAGAAAAAAAGAAAGAGGACGGGAAGGTCTATTCCGGCGGGCGGATGACGCAGCTGATGAGCTCCTGGATGAGCGGGATAACGGAAAATGACCTGGCGTCCTTCAAGAAATGGCTGGAAGACCCGGCCACGGGAATGGACAGCCTGGTATCCGGAATCCAGTACGAGTATTCCTCCCCGCTGAAGATTTACCGGATCGACGAAGGGAAACCGGTACAGGTGAACCCATCGACGGCGCTGGAAGCCACCGGCATGATGGACTGGCTGAACATGGGCGCGTCCATGGCGGGGATGCAGCAGACGATGATGGACACCTTCATGCGGCGGATGAGCGTGTTTGAACCGCTGCTGGACAATCCGGAACTGATGAAGAGCCAGTACGAGGTCCTGAGCGGGCGGCTGCCGGAAAAGATGGACGAGGTTGTGCTGATCCTGAACAGCCGGAACGAACTGAGCGACTACATCCTGTACAGCCTGGGACTGAAGGACCAGAGCGAACTGGAAGGCCAGTTTGCCGCGCTGATGCAGGGACAGGAGATCGCGAGCAAGGAGATGGAATTCTCCTATGAAGAGCTGATGAACATGCGGTTCCGTATGCTGCCGGGGACGGCCCAGTACGAGAAGAGCAGCGGGATCTGGAAAGACCGGGGCGACGACGAGGAATACATGATGACCGCCCTGCAGAACGCGCTGGAGATCAAGGTGGTCGGCATCCTGAAGCCGGCAAACGGTGCGGTAGCCACGACGGTGAACGGCGCGGTGGGCTACCGGCGGGAGCTGATGGACGAGCTGCTGCGGGAGATCTCGGAGAGCGAGATCGTGAAGGAGCAGACGGAGAACCCGGGGATCGATGTTTTTACCGGGCAGCCCTTCTCCAGCACGACGATGGACGCGCTGAGCCTGCTGGACAGCATGACGGTGCCGGAGTTCCTGAACCTGATGGAGGAGAAGGGACTGATTCCGCAGGGGATGATTCCGGACGCGTACAAACCGCTGCTGACAAAGGAACTGCTGGAGCAGTTTGTGCAGAAGGGATCGATGATGCTGAGCGGAAACTCGCTGCAGGAGAACCTGAGCAAGCTGGGCGTCAGCGATCCGGACAAACCTTCTGCGATCCTGATCTATCCGAAGGACTTTGAATCGAAGGAGAAGATCACGGCCCTGATCGATGAATACAACGCGAACGCTCCCGAAGGCCAGGCGATCCGGTATACGGACGTGCTGGGGCTGATTATGAGCAGCGTGACGACGATCGTCAACGCCATCAGCTATGTGCTGATCGCGTTTGTGGCGATCAGCCTGGTGGTGTCGTCCATCATGATCGGGATTATCACCTACATCAGCGTGCTGGAACGGACGAAAGAGATCGGCATCCTGCGGGCCATCGGCGCATCCAGGAAGGACGTCGGGCGCGTGTTCAACGCGGAAACGCTGATTATCGGATTCGGGGCCGGCGTGCTCGGCATCGCGGTGACCCTGCTGCTGGTGATCATCGCGAACATCATCCTGCTGAACGTGACGGGCATCGTCAACCTGGCGTCGCTGCCGCCGGCGGCCGGGGTGATCCTGGTGGGCGTATCGATGGTGCTGACGCTGATCGCGGGGATTATTCCCTCGCGCATGGCGGCGAAGAAGGACCCGGTCGTCGCGCTGCGGACGGAATAAAAAAGGATTATTATCGGGACACACCGAAATAAATACAGTTATGTGATTCTCACAGGAGGAGAAGTGCCATGTACAATAAAGTCGCGACAGACATGAATTTCGTCGCAAGGGAAAAACAAACCGCGGAAATGTGGAAGGAAAAGGATATCCTGCGCAAGAGTTTCCATCTCCGGGACGGCCGGGAGAACTTCACCTTCTTCGACGGACCGCCGACCGCCAACGGCAAGCCCCATATCGGCCATATCGAGACACGGGTCATCAAGGACCTGATCCCGCGGTACCAGACCATGAAGGGGAAGAGCGTGCTGCGGATCGCCGGGTGGGATACCCACGGGCTGCCGGTGGAGCTGGAAGTGGAGAAATCCCTGGGGCTGGACGGCAAACCGCAGATCGAGGAATACGGCATCGAGCCCTTCATCGCCGCATGCAAAAAGAGCGTGTGGAAATATCTGCACGAATGGGAAAAAATGTCCGAGCAGGTCGGGTACTGGGTGGACATGGAACATCCCTACATCACATACGAAAACAACTATATCGAGAGCGAATGGTGGAGCCTGAAGCAGATCCATGAAAAGGGACTGCTGTACCAGGGACACAAGATCGTGCCCTACTGCCCGCGCTGCGGGACGGCGCTGAGCAGCCACGAAGTGGCTCAGGGCTACAAGAACGTCAAGGAGACATCCGCGTTCGTGCGGTTCCCGGTCAAGGGAGAGGAGAACACCTACCTGCTGGCCTGGACCACAACGCCCTGGACGCTGCCGAGCAACCTGGCACTGTGCGTCAACGCCCACGAGACCTACTGCCGGCTGCAGGCAGAGGGAAAGACCTACATCATGGCGAAAGCGCTGGCGGAGAAGGTCTTTGAAGGACAGGAGATCACCATCACGGAAGAGTTCGCGGGCGAAACGCTGCGCGGGACGGAATACGAGCCGCTGTACCGCTTCCGGGAGCCGGACGGGAAGGCCTGGTTCGTCGTATGCGACGACTATGTCACGATGGAAGACGGCACGGGCATCGTCCACATCGCGCCGGCGTTCGGCGAGGACGACAACCGGGTATGCCGGGAGAACGGCGTGCCGTTCATCAACCTGGTGGATACACAGGGCAAATTTGAGGCGGACACGGACTGGGCGGGCACTTTTGTCAAGGACGCGGACCCGATGATCCTGAAGGATCTGAAGGAAAGGGGACTGCTGTTCGCCGCGGTGCCCTTTGCCCACGACTATCCCTTCTGCTGGCGCTGCGACACGCCGCTGCTGTACTACGCGCGGCCGACCTGGTTCATCCGGATGACAGCGCTGCGGGACAACCTGGTGCGGAACAACCGGACGATCAACTGGATGCCGGAGAACATCAAGGAAGGCCGGATGGGCAACTTCCTGGAGAACGTGATCGACTGGGGCCTGAGCCGCGAACGCTACTGGGGAACGCCCCTGCCGGTATGGAAATGCGAAGAGGGACACCTGCACGTGATCGGCAGCCGGAAAGAACTGCGGGAGATGGCGATCGAGGATCCGGGCGAGGATATCGAACTGCACCGGCCCTTCATCGACGCGGTGACGATCCGCTGCCCCGAATGCGGCAAGGAGATGCACCGGGTCAAGGAAGTGATCGACTGCTGGTACGACTCCGGATCGATGCCCTTTGCCCAGTGGCACTATCCCTTTGAACACAAGGAAGAATTTGAGAAAAACTTCCCGGCGGACTTCATCTCGGAAGCGATCGACCAGACGCGCGGATGGTTCTACACCCTGGAAGCGATCTCCACGCTGCTGTTTGACCAGGCGCCGTTCAGGAACTGCGTTGTGCTGGGGCATGTGCAGGATGCGGAAGGCCGGAAGATGAGCAAGCACCTGGGGAACGTGGTGGATCCCTTTGTGATGCTGGACAAATTCGGCGCGGACGCGCTGCGCTGGTACTTCTACACGACATCGGCGCCGTGGCTGCCGAGCCGATTCAGCGAGGAGGCCGTGCAGGAAGGACAGCGGAAATTCCTGGCGACGCTGCAGAACACCTACGCGTTCTTCGCAATGTACGCGCAGATCGACGGATTTGACCCGGTGGCACACCCGCTGGAGAAGGCGGAGCTGACGCTGATGGACCGCTGGATCCTGAGCAAGCTGAACTCCCTGATCAACGAAGTGGACGACGACCTGGCGAACTACCGGGTGACCGAGAGCGCGAACGCGCTGGCCGCGTTTGTGGACGATCTGAGCAACTGGTATGTGCGCAGGGGCCGGGAACGCTTCTGGGGCAAGGGCATGGGAGGAGACAAGGAAGCCGCCTTTGCCACGCTGTATCACGTGCTGGTGACGCTGAGCAAGCTGTGCGCACCGTTCATCCCCTTCCTGGCCGAGGAGATCTGGCAGAACCTGGCTGTGAACAACGTGCCGGGAGCCGAGGAAAGCGTGCACCTGTGCGATTTCCCGGTGAGTGACCGGAGCCGGATCGACAGGGACATGGAGAAGCAGATGGACGCGCTGCTGGAGGTTGTACAGCTGGGACGCGCTTGCCGCAACGCCGCGAACATGAAGGTCCGCCAGCCCCTGCAGAAACTGTACGTCAAGGGCGCGGCTTTCGACAGAGCCTACCAGGAACTGTGCGAGGATGAGCTGAACGTGCGCGAAGTCGTGTTCACCGAGGACGCCCGCGCCTTCACAACCTATAAGCTGAAGCCGCAGATGCGGACGCTGGGACCGAGATACGGAAAGATCCTCGGAAAGATCGGCGCCCATCTGGGCGAAATGGACGGGAACGACGTTGTGGACGCCTTTGCACGGGGAGAGGAAGTCTCCTTCGAGATCGACGGAACCCAGGTGGTTCTGGCCAAGGACGACGTGCTGACCGAGCCGATGCAGAAGCCCGGATATACCGCCATGGAAGACCGCGGGGTGACCGTGGTGCTGGATACCAACCTGACGGAAGAGCTGATCCGCGAAGGGTACGCGCGCGAAGTGATCTCGAAGCTGCAGACCATGCGCAAGGAAGCGGGCTTCGAAGTGACAGACCGGATCCACGTGACCTACGAGGGATCGGACGAACTGGCCGCAGCGCTGGAAGCTTTCCAGGACATGATTACCCGGACGACCCTGGCCCTGAGCCTGAAGCGGAGCGCCCCGGAGGACGGAGCCGCCGCGAAGGAATGGGACATCAACGGACAGAAAGCCACTCTCGGAGTTCAGAAAAACGGATGAAAATCGCAATGATCGGGCAGGACATTCCGGTGCTCCTGCCCACCCTTTTGACTGACCTTCTTTTCGCAGGGAAGGAACATGGAGCGGAGATCGCCGCGGAGGAAGGAAACCCGGCGATGCAGGACCTGCTGCGGGGATACGCGGAGCAGATCATCCGGCACGCGGGGATCGGCGGAAACTTTACCGCATCCGGAAACCGCGAAGAGATCCTGAAAGGCGCGGACTGCGTCCTTTACGCGGGAGATCCGCAGGCGGCGAGCCGGTTCTTCATGGACCGGAACGCACTGGGAAGCGACGAGGAAGACAACCCCGGACTGACGGACCAGGCGCGGGTGAACGGCGGGATCGGCGGGCTGATGCATACCCTGCGGGCCGGGAAAGCCGTGACGCGCCTGTGCGACGACATGGACGAGCACTGCCCGGAAGCCAGGGTCATCAATCTCGGGCAGCCTGTGGCGAGAACAACAGCGATCTTCCTGGACCGGGGATACCGGTGCTGGGGAATGGGCAGGACGCCGATGAAGGGCGCTAACGGCGCGGAAACCTACGGGAAACGGCTGCAGATCGCTCCGGAGCGCCTGAAGGTCTGCACCGCAGGACTGCCGGGATTCGCCTTCCTGACTGAAATCCGGGACGGGAAGAGCGACATGATGCCGAAACTGAAAAAGGCCGCGGAGAAAAACGAACTGGGCAGCCTGGCCGCGCGGTGGCTGGGATGGTGGGACGCGATTCCGGCCGGGGATGTGACGGATCACGCGGAATTCCTGCCGGCACAGCCGGACTTCATACCCGAGGAGAAGCCGGAATTCGGCGAGAGCGTGGAGAAACGCAAGGAACGGATCCTGTACATGAACACTGTGCGGGAGCAGGGCGCGGAGGCGCAGGAAGGCGCGATGGCCCAGCTGCTGCTGCTGAGCAAGGCACCGCCGATCCGGCCGATGAAGCTGGCGCTGGCGCTGGTACGCGGAGAGACGACGGAGATTCCGGCCGTTGCCCGGAGAAACGGGCAGAATATGCCGCAGCTGCCGGAGACAGCCGTGACCGAGACGGTGCTGACGCTGCGAAACGGAGAAGAGATTCCCGGGCAAATCCGGGTGCCGGAGGCACTGGCCGAGGTGCTGCGGGAGATTGACATGACCAACCGGCTGGCCGCGAAGGCCGCGGAAGGGAACATGAGCGCGCTGCGCGAATGCGTCGAGACCGATCCCGCGCTGGACGGGCTGGACCGGCTGTACTGCATGGACGTGGTGAAGGCGCTGATGACGCTGCATGAGGATATGCTGGGAGAAGACTGACTGAAACGGAAAAAAGGCGGAGTAGACGGCAATGTTTCTGGCTGATACATGGAAGGACTATGAGGTGATCGATACCGGCGACGGCGAGAAGCTGGAACGCTGGGGCGACATCATTCTGCGCAGACCGGACCCCCAGACCATCTGGCCGAAGGGGGACGCGGCGCTGTGGAAAAAAGCCCAGGCCCACTACCACCGCAGCGAGCGCGGCGGCGGGGAATGGGAATTCCTGACGCGGCTGCCGGAGCGGTGGACCGTGCGCCACGGGGAACTGGACTTCTATGTGCGGCCGACAGGATTCAAGCATACGGGCCTGTTTC
The DNA here is from genome assembly GCA_947166385.1 of uncultured Clostridia bacterium. Taxonomy (GTDB): domain Bacteria; phylum Bacillota; class Clostridia; order Christensenellales; family Aristaeellaceae; genus Aristaeella. The sequence goes on from CAMVEB010000002.1 coordinate 152,060, forward strand.
CGGAACAGGCGGCCAACTGGATCTGGATGGACAGGCTGATCCGCACGGACGGACGGAAGAATCTGAGAATCCTGAACCTGTTCGGCTATACCGGCGGGGCGACGCTGGCCTGCGCCGCGGCAGGGGCCCACGTGACCCACGTCGACGCCGCGAAGGGGATGGTCCAGTGGGCCAAGGAAAACCGCGAACTGAGCCGGCTGCCGGAGACCTCCTTCCGGTGGATTGTGGAGGACGCGCTGCGGTTCGTGCAGCGGGAGATCCGGCGCGGAAACCGATACGACGGGATCCTGATGGATCCGCCGAGCTACGGGCGGGGCCCCGGGGGCGAGGTATGGAAACTGGAGAACGAACTGTACGGACTGATTGAAACCAGCGCGATGGCGCTGTCGGAGGAGCCGGTATTCTTCCTGGTGAACAGCTATACGACGGGATTCCAGGCGAGCGTGCTGAGCAACATGATCGGGAGATGCGTGGCGGGCCGGTTCGGCGGGACGGTGGACAGCGAGGAGCTGTGCCTGCCGGTGACGAGCGGGGGCGTGCTTCCCTGCGGCGCCAGCGGGAGGTGGCAGCGTGGCTGACATCCTGTATGAAGACAACCACGTACTGGTTGCGATCAAGCCGGCGAACATGCTGTCCCAGGGGGACGTCACCGGGGATACGGACATGCTGACGGTGCTGAAGGAATACATCCGGGAGAAGTACCACAAGCCGGGGAACGTATACCTGGGACTGGTGCACCGGCTGGACCGCCCGGTCGGCGGGCTGATGGTCTTCGCCCGGACGAGCAAGGCGGCGGCGCGGCTGAGCGCCCAGATGCGGGAACACCACATGGGGCGGGAATATCTGTGCGTCGTATGCGGCGAGGCGGAGGACAAATTCACCCTGACGGACTACCTGGTTCACGATCCGATCGCGAACAAGGAACGGGTCTGCGAGGCGGACGAGAAGGACAGCAAAATTGCGATCCTGCACGGACGGTGCATCGAGCGACGGGAAGGCATGAGCCTGTGCGTGATCCGGCTGGAAACGGGACGGAAGCACCAGATCCGGACGCAGATGAGCAACATCGGGCTTCCCCTGTGGGGAGACAACCGATACGGACACGGGATTCCGGGACAGCAGATCGCCCTGTGGGGATACAAACTGACGTTTGAACACCCGGTGACACGGCAGAAGATGACCTTTCACAGCATGCCGGAAGGCAACGTGTGGAACCTGTTCGCGGATCTGCTGACGGTGCCGGAGGACCTGGACGAACCCAAGACGCCGGTGCCGATCCATATCCAGGCGGAGGTTGTGCAGAAACTGGAGGAATTCGACAAATACAAGCCGGTCGGAACCGACGGACTGCTGTAAAAAACGAAACAAAAGGGAGAAACGAATTGGAGCAGAAATTCAGCTATGAGGTCAAGCACATCTGCAGGCAGTCCGGGGCGCGCCTGGGGGTGCTGCATACCCCGCACGGGGATATTCCGACGCCGATCTACATGCCGGTGGGAACATCCGCCTGCGTCAAGGCCATGACGCCGCGGGAGATGGAAGAGATCGGGACCAGAATCCTGCTGAGCAACACCTACCACCTGCACCTGCGGCCGGGAGAAAAACTGATCGAGGAAGCGGGTGGGCTGCACCGGTTTATGGGGTGGAACGGGCCGATCCTGACGGACAGCGGCGGATTCCAGGTATTTTCGCTGGCAGGGATCCGGAAGATCAAAGAGGAAGGCGTAACCTTCCAAAGCCATCTGGACGGATCCAGGCAGTTCATCGGACCGGAAGAATCGATGGCGATCCAGGAAGCACTGGGATCCGATATCGCGATGTGCTTCGATGTCTGCTCTCCCTATCCGTGCGACTGGGAGAACGCGAAGATCAACATGGAACGGACGCACCGGTGGGCGGAACGCTGCAAGGCATACCACTCCCGGGAGGACCAGGCACTGTTCGGCATCGTGCAGGGCGCCTTCTACAAGGACCTGCGGGTTGAAAGCGCGAAGGCGCTGGCGGACATGGACTTCATCGGCTACGGCATCGGGGGCCTGAGCGTGGGCGAACCGAAACCGATCATGTATGAAATGCTGGAAGAAATCATGCCGTTCATGCCGGAGGAGAAGCCGCGGTACCTGATGGGCGTCGGAACGCCGGACTGCTTCATGGAAGCGGTGATCCGGGGCGTGGACATGTTTGACTGCGTGCTGGCGACACGGATCGGCCGGAACGGCAGCGTGATGACCAGCAAGGGGCGGCTCGTTGTGAAAAACGGGAAGTATGCCCACGATTTTACACCGATGGATGACCAGTGCGACTGCTATGCCTGCCGGAACTTCACACGGGCCTATATCCGCCACCTGTTCAACGCGAAGGAAATTACGGCCGGCCGGCTGGCTTCGATACACAACCTGCGGTTCCTGATCCATATGATGGAGGAAATCCGGGAGGCGATCGCGAATGACAGCCTGCTGGACTACCGGAAAGCCTTCTATGAAAGGTATGACCTGACAAAGAATTTTTAATAAGGAGGAATCCCGACATGAAAATCCTACCCGTAACCGACCCGTCATTCCAGAACTACGGCCAGATTCTGACCGGGTACGACCTGAAGGAACTGCTGGAGACACTGGACAAAGTGACTCCCTGCCCGGAAGGCGTGGACTATGTGCCGGAGCAGGCCGAACTGCAGGCGCTGGCGATTGAAAAAGACCTGCGGAACAACGCCTACGGCGGAATGCCCATCCAGATCGGCTGGTGCAACGGACACAACACGAAAATGAACTGCCTGGAGTATCACCGGGACAGCGAGCTGAACGTGGGAACGGAGGACTTCATCCTGCTGCTGGCCAAGCGCGAAGACCTGAAGGACGGCGTGCTGGACGCGGACAAGGTGGCTGCCTACTACTGCCCGAAGGGCGTGATGGTGGAAGTATACGCCACGACCCTGCACTATGCTCCCTGCAGCGCAAAGAAGGGACAGGGATTCAAGGTTGTGATCGTGCTGCCGAAGGGAACAAACCTGGCGAAACCGGAGATCGACGTGAAAAACGCGGAAGACGAGATCCTGTGGGCTGCCAACAAGTGGCTGCTGGCCCACGCGGACTCCGCGGAGGCCGCACAGGGCGCCAAAGTGATGATCACCGGAAAGAACCCGGACATCGCGGATCTGATCTGAAAATGAAAACAGCGAAGGCGCTGCCCGGCAGGCAGCGCCTTCACTGTGTATGACTGTTGTAAAATGACCGTTATGACAGGCGGTAGAGCTCGCTGAATTTCTTCTTCAGATAGCCGGTATAGACGGAGGGATCCAGAGGGCCTCCCATGGCACCGGCAAGAAGATCCTTCGGCTTTTTCAGACAGCCGTACTGATGAATCCTTTCCGTGAGCCAGGCGGTGACCGGCGCCAGATGACCGGCGGCAACGGTATCCCAGACGGGAACCGTTTTTTCCATTTCCCGGAGCATCTGGACACCGTAGGCGCTGCCGAGCGCATAGGAGGGGAAATAGCCAATGCCACCGAAGGACCAGTGGCTGTCCTGCAGGCAGCCGCGGCGGTCATCCGGGACCTCCACGCCGAGGACCTCCCGGTAGAGCCGGTTCCACTCGCCGGGGATGTCCCGGACCTTCAGGTCTCCGGCGATCATGGCCTTCTCCAGCTCATAGCGGATCATGACATGAAGAGAATAGGTCAGTTCGTCCGCTTCGGTGCGGATCAGGGAAGGCTCGGACAGGTTGACCGCGGAATAGAGATCCTCCTCGATGACTCCCTCCATCTGATCCGGGAAGACTTCCCGCATGATTTTCAGCAGGGGCGTGCAGAACGCGCGGCTGCGGCCGATCAGGTTTTCATAAAAACGGGACTGGCTCTCGTGGATGCCCATGGTGGAACCGCCGGCCAGACAGGTAAACTGAAGGTCATCGCGGATATCCAGCTCATAGAGGGCGTGGCCGCCTTCGTGAATGACGCTAAACATGCTGGAAAACGGATCCTCCTCATGATAATGGGTCGTGATGCGGACATCCCACTTGTTGCAGCTGTTGGTGAAGGGATGCTCTGTTTCCCCCAGGGTGCAGTTCAGCGAATCAATGCCTTCCAGGGCCATGACTTTTTCAGAAAAGAGCCGCTGCCGGGCAATGGGCCAGGGCCCTTTCAGGAAGGCGGGAACCGGTTTTTTCCGCGCGGCGATTTCCCGGATCAGGGGAGCCAGATCATCCCGCAGAGAACGGAAAAAGGGATCCAGGGTTTCCATGGAAGCATCTTTTTCAAACTGATCAAGAAGGACATCATATGCGGGCTTCTCCGGGGCTTTCAGGGAGGCGAAGTGACGGCGGAAGGCGATGATCTTCTCCAGGTAAGGCGCAAAAAGGTTCCAGTCGCTTTTTTCTTTCGCCTCATGCCAGACGGCACCGGACTCATTGGTCAGCTCCTCATAAGCGGTGTATTCCTCCATGGGCAGGACGTGCATATCGTCATAGGCTTCCTTCATGACTTCCGCCCGGCGGAAAACGATCTCTCCGGCCTCGTTCGGATGCTGCAGGACAGTTTCCAGAACCTCACCGGTTTCCGGATTCACCAGCTGCCTGTAGAGAAGCTCTCCCAGATAGGCGAGCGCCATGCCGCGGCCTTTCCACGAATTCTTCGGGGCAGCGGTATCCCCGTCCGTCGTCAGGACGGCCTGGGCATGGTTCAGAGCGTAGGCAGCCTTCTCTATTTCATCGAGTTTTGCGATCGCATCGGACAATGTCATCGGTATTCACACTCCTTCTGCTGCCATTTTATCACAGAGAAGGTTATTTTCAAAGAAAAAGTGCTTTACAAAACGAAAAAGATATGGTATGATGTCCGCTGTTCGGGGCATTAGCGCAGTTGGTAGCGCACAACACTGGCAGTGTTGGGGTCAGGAGTTCGAATCTCCTATGCTCCACAAGGAAAAGGACCATCCAGGCGGATGGTCCTTTTTCAAACCGGCGGGAGGAACGATTATGATTGACGCTCACCTGCACCTGTGGGACAAGCAGCATGGCATGGTCAACGGCCTGCCCGTATACAGCCTGGGCGGAGGACGCAGCCAGTTCGGCGCGGAGGTGCGGCAGATGATGCCGGCCTATATGACGGACGGCGTGAACAGCGCGGAGCGGCTGCTGGCCAACATGGACTTTGCCCAGGTGGCCGGCGCGGTGGTGACGCAGGAATACATCGACGGAAACCAGGACGCATACCTGCGGAAAGTCCGCACGGAAAACCCCGTGCGATTCCGCGTGAGCGCGCTGTATGAAGAGAAACCGCTGGGGGATGTCTCCTGGGCGGATGGGATCAAAATCTGCGCGGGACGGCTGGCGGATCCCGACCTGACACGGCTGGACGATGTGTTTGCCCTGGCGGCGGAGGAAGACAAATTTATCGGCCTGGATCTGGCCGAAGGCGATACGCAGACAGCCTCTCTGCGGGAAATGATCCGGCAGTATCCGGGAGTACGCATCGCGATCGGACACTTTGGGATGGTGACGACCGGGGGATGGCAGGAGCAGATCCGCCTGGCACGGAATCCCAGGGTTTATGTGGAAAGCGGCGGGATTACCTGGCTGTTCAACAGCGAGTATTATCCCTATCCTTCCGCCGTGCGGGCCATCCTGGAAGCCCGCGACATCTGCGGAATGGAAAAACTGATGTGGGGATCGGACTATCCGCGCACGATGACTGCCATTACCTACCGGATGAGCTGGGACTTCGCAGACAAAAGCCCCTTGCTGACCGCGGAGGAGAAGCAGCTGTTCTTCCACGCCAACGCGGAGGCGTTCTACCGCTTCCATGATCTGCCCGAGATGCCCTACATCCACCACATGGCGGAATAAACCGGCGGAAGAACGGCAATTGCACAGCGGGACGGTTTTTGATACAATACATTCAACAATTTGTATCCGGAGAGAAAAAGGACGGTGTATGAGATGAAAATCTGGTTTGCCTCCAGCGAATGCGCTCCCTTCAGCAAGTCAGGCGGACTGGCTGACGTGGCCTATTCCCTTCCCCCTGTGCTGCAGGCAGCGGGGGATGAGGTGGAGATCATTACACCGCTCTATCAGTGCGTATGGGATCGGTTCGGCGGGGAGCTGACCTTCCGGGGGTCGTATCCGGTGATGCTGCGGGATGTGCAGATTGACGCCCGGGTTTTCCGGGGAGAGCGGGACGGCGTGACGGTGTGGTTCATCGGCGCAGACGACCTGTTCATGCGGGAACGGCTGTACGGATATGACGACGATGCCTGGCGGTTTGCGTTCTTCAGCAAGGCGATTGTGTCCCTGCTCGGGCTGCTGAGCCCCTGCCCGGATATCCTGCACTGCAACGACTGGGAGACAGCGGCGGCGGTGCTGTACCTGAAAGACCTGCAGCAGAAAGACCCTGCCTTCTCCGATATCCGCACGGTTTTTACGATTCACAACATTGCCTACCAGGGCCAATATGCCCGGGAGAAGATGTACTCCGTATTCGGCCTGGATGAGCGGTGGTACAACCCGGCCCTGATGTTCAACGCCGAAGGGCGGGATGACATCAACATCATGAAAGGCGCGATGATGACGGCGGACGCGGTGACCACCGTATCGCCGACCTATGCGCGGGAACTGCACCATCCTCAGTTCGGGGAAGGCCTGCACGGCGTGATTGACTATGTGGACGGAAGGCTGTACGGGATCCTGAACGGCATTGACGAAAAGACCTACGATCCGCGGACGGATACGCGGCTGCCGGCTTTCTTCAGCCCGGAGGACCTGAGCGGCAAGGCGGCGTGCAAAGCGGAGCTGCAGCGGCGGTTCGGCCTGACACCGGAAGCGGAATGGCCGCTGGTGGCGGTGGTGGCGCGGCTGGTGGAGCAGAAGGGTTTCGACCTGATCCGGGAAGCACTGCCCGGGCTGATGGACCTCGGCGTGCAGCTGGTTGTTTTCGGCCAGGGGGACGAAACCTATGCCGGCTACTTCCGCTGGGCGGCGGAACACTGGAAAGGACAGATGGGTTTTTCGGACCGGTTCACGGAAGAGGCGGCTGCACTGGTGTTTGCCGGGGCTGATTTTTACCTGATGCCAAGCCGGTTTGAACCATGCGGACTGAGCCAGATGATGGCCATGCGCTACGGGACGGTGCCGATTGTGCGGGAGACCGGCGGGCTGCGGGATTCCGTACGCCCCTACAGCTCGTTTGACGGCATCGGAGAGGGGTTTGCCTTCTCGGAATACGCGGCGAAGGACCTGTACTTGGCTGTGCTGCAGGCGGTGAAGGTATACCTCAGCGATCCGGAAACCTTCCGCACGCTGGTGCTGCGCTGCATGAACAAGGACTTCTCCTGGGAACGCAGCGCGGAACAGTACCGGCGGATGTATAAGGAAGCCCACATGGCCGGCCACAGCGCGGCGGGCATCTCCTTCCAGGAGGCGTTTGAGAACATCCGGGAGGCATACGGCCGGGTGGATGCCTGGAACCGGGAACACCATCCGGACTGGCTGAAACCGGAGTTCCGCCGGATTATGGAGATCGAGCTGGTCGGCGAGGGGGCCGGGACCCTGTATATCGCCATTGAGAACGGATCCTACCGGGTGGAGCCCTGGTCCTACTTCGACGCGGACTGCCACATCCGGGTCAGCTACCGCCACCTGATGCGCATGATGAACGGGGAGACAACGGCACCGCGGCTGTTTATGAAGGGACGGCTGAAAATCACAGGCAACCTGGCAAAAGGCTTTGAGATCAAACGCCTGCTGACCCCATGCTGAGTAACGGGCCGGAAACGCACGGAACGGAAGGAGACAGAGCAATGCGCATATCTGACCTGCTGAAGCGGGAAGGGATTACGTTTTCCCTTGAGGTTTTTCCGCCGAAGACCTCCGACAAGTATTCCGAGACAGCGGAAGCCGCCAGGGAAATCGCCCGGCTTGGGCCGGACTTCATGAGCGTGACCTACGGGGCCGGCGGCGGCACCGGGGAATACACCACAGGCATTGCCGCCGGGATCCAGCAGGAGTTCGGCGTGCCGACGCTGGCGCATCTGACCTGCGTATCCTCGGACCGGGCGCATGTGATGCGGATGCTGGAACTGTACCGGAAAAACGGCATCGAGAATATCCTTGCATTGCGGGGAGACCTGCCGAAGGACGGACAGCTCTCGAAAGACTACCGCTACGCTGTAGAACTGATCCGGGATATCCGGGAGAACGGGGATTTCTGCGTCGGCGGCGCCTGCTATCCGGAAGGGCATATCGAAAGCGCGCACAAGAAGGAAGACCTGCAGCATCTTCGGGAAAAGACGGAAGCCGGGCTGGACTTCCTGACAACACAGATGTTCTTCAACAACGATATCTTCTATAACTTCCTGTACCGGGCGAGGGAGGCCGGAATTACCGTGCCGGTGATTGCCGGGATCATGCCGATCACGAACGCAAAACAGCTGAAGCGGAGCGTGGCGCTGTCCGGGACTGACGTGCCCCAGCGGTTCCGCGCGATTGTGGACTGCTTCGGGGATAACGCGGCGGCGATGAAGCAGGCCGGCATCATCTATGCCACGGAACAGATCATTGACCTGATTGCCAACGGGATCCGCCATATCCATGTTTACACGATGAACAAGCCGGAAGTCGCGGGAGGAATTATGCGGAACCTGTCGGAGATTCTGCGCTGATGGAAGAACGGATCAGGAGCCTTGCGGAAGAGGCGTTGCGCTACCTGGGCGCGGCAAGGGCAGACAGGGAAACGCACCGCATGGCGGAAGAAACGGCTGAACTGCTCACAAAGAAACTGCGCCCGCAATATACATGGCGCGCTTTCCGCCTGCAACGGGAAGCCGGCGGCTTCCTGATGCTGGAGGCCGGGATTGTTCTGGGCGGGACGCTTGCAGAACGGATGCTTGCGGACTGTGAAACAGCGGTATTGCTGACATGCACGCTGGGGGCTGCGTTTGACCGGATGCTGCAGGAATGGCAGGCACGGGATATGGCGCGGGCCGCGGTGCTGGACGCCTGCGGGAGTGCCTTCACGGAGACGGGATGCGATGAAGCCGGGCAGGAAATTGCTTCGCGCTTTGCCGGGCAGTTTCTGACGGACCGATTCAGTCCGGGGTACGGCGACCTACCGCTGACGCTGCAGGGAGAAATCCTGCGCGCACTGGACGCGACCCGCCGGCTCGGAGTGACGGCGAACGAAAGCTGCCTGCTGATTCCATGCAAATCGGTCACAGCCGTGATCGGGCTGTCTGACCGGATGCAGCCGGCGCGAATCCGGGGATGCGGGCTGTGCGGGATGAAAGAGAACTGCAAATACCGGAAAAAGGGGGAGACCTGCGGTGTTTAAACTTCCGACGCTGCTGGACGGGGCTATGGGAACCATGCTGCAGAAAAGCGGCATGGCACCGGGAACCATTCCGGAGACACTGAACCTGACAGATCCGGAGAAAGTCGCCGCGGTGCATCGCGCATATATCCGCGCCGGAAGCCATGCGGTCTATGCCAACACCTTCGGGGCGAACGCCCTGAAGCTGAAACAGACCGGGTACACTCCCGCGGAAGTGATCGCCGCGGGAATCCGGATCGCCAGGGAATGCGCCGCGGAAACGGGAGCAATGGTCGGACTGGATGTCGGCCCCCTGGGCGTGATGCTGGAGCCGCTCGGTTCCCTGCCTTTTGAAGACGCGGTGCGTCTGTACGCTGAAATCATGCGGGCCGGCGCGGAGAACGGCGCCGACCTGATTGCGATTGAGACGATGAGCGACCTGGCGGAAACCAGGGCGGCCCTGATCGCGGCGCGGGAAGAGACAGATTTGCCTGTGTTTGTGACGATGAGCTTTGACACGACGGGGAGAACCTTTACCGGCTGCACGCCGGCCTCCATGGCCAGGACGATGGAAGGCCTCGGGGCGACCGCAGTCGGCGTGAACTGCTCGCTGGGGCCGAAGGAAATGATCCCGATCGTCCGGGAGATCGCGGAGAACACCCGCCTGCCGGTGATTGCCAAACCAAACGCGGGACTGCCGGATCCCGTGACGGGAGAATACGGCGTGGACGCGGAGGGATTTGCGGCGGCCATGCAGGAACTGGCCGCGGCGGGGGCCGAGATTCTCGGCGGATGCTGCGGTACGGATCCGGACTATATCAGGGCGCTGGGAAACGGAATGACCCAGTGGGCCGGAACCGCGGGGCAGCGGCGCGGCAGCGTTCGAACCGGCGCGGTCTGCACCGGCCCGGTGTGCCTGGAAACAGACCGGGTGCGGGTGATCGGCGAGAGAATCAACCCGACTGGGAAAAAACGGCTGCAGCAGGCGCTGCTGGAGGAAGATCTGGACTACCTGGTGAACCTGGCGATCCAGCAGCAGGACGCGGGAGCCGACCTGCTGGATCTCAACGTCGGGTATCCGGGCGTGGATGAGGTTCAGATGCTGCCCCGGGCGGTGAAGGCAATCCAGGCAGCGGTGGACCTGCCGCTGCAGCTGGACACGACCAACCCGGCAGCGCTGGAAGCGGCGCTGCGCGTATACAACGGGAAGGCTGCTGTGAACTCGGTCAACGGGAAAGAGGAAAGCCTGGCGACGGTGCTGCCGCTGGTCAAAAAATACGGCGCGGCCGTGGTGGGCCTGACGCTTGACGAGAGCGGGATTCCGGACACCGCGGAGAAACGGGTCAAGATTGCGGAAAAGATCCTGAAGCGGGCAGAAGCCATCGGTATTCCACGGGAGGACGTGTGGATCGACTGCCTGGTGCTGACGGTTTCCGCACAGCAGGAGCAGGCCGCGGAAACGCTGCGGGCGGTACGCCTGGTGACAGAAGAACTGGGGCTGAAGACGGTTCTGGGCGTCAGCAATATCTCCTTCGGACTGCCGAACCGGCTGCTGATTACGCAGACATTCCTGGCGGCGGCGCTGGAAGCCGGACTGACGATGCCCATCGTGAACCCGAACCTGCCGGAAGTCATGAATGTCATCGCGGCACGCAGAGTGCTGGACGGAACGGATGAAGGATGCCGGGCGTATGTGGAGCGGTATGCGGGAACCGAGGAGAAAAAGACGACTCCCGGTGCGGAAATGTCGCTGCAGGACGCTATCCGGAAGGGACTGCGGAAGGAAGCGGGCAGGCTGACCGCCGGGGCGATTGAAACCCGGGGAGAAATGGAGATCGTTGAGCAGGAACTGATTCCTGCACTGGAGAAGACCGGCGAGGAATACGAACAGGGAAAGGTGTTCCTGCCCCAGCTGCTGTCCGCCGCGCAGGCGGCCCAGGCAGCCTTTGAAGAGATTCGGGGATCCCTGGTGAAAAAAGGGGAAAAGGGGACGGAGCGGGGCACGGTCATCATGGCGACGGTCCAGGGGGACATCCACGATATCGGCAAAAACATTGTGATTACCGTGCTGGAGAACTATGGGTACCGGGTAACAGACCTGGGAAAAGATGTGCCGCCGGAGACAATCGTCCGGGAAGCGGAGGAAAAGAGCGTGCGGCTGGTTGGCCTGAGCGCGCTGATGACCACAACGCTGCCGGCGATGGCAGAAACGGTGCGGCAGCTGAAGGCGCTGAAAACGCCGCCCCTTGTCATGGTAGGCGGCGCAGTGGTGACGGCGGACTATGCCAGGAGCATCGGCGCGGATTTCTACGCGAAGGACGTTCGCGACGCGGTCAAGATCACAAACAGTGTGTTTTCATAAACCCGGACAACAGGAAAACCGGATGCGCAGCCGCGCATCCGGTTTTCTCCGCGATTTGATTATTCTTCCGTTTCGATGGAATCTTTCGCCAGAACGGTGACCTTCCGCTCGTAGCAGGAGAAGATCTGATCCACCCAGGCCTTCTCCGGCGCTTTGGAGATCAGGCTGACCAGCGGAACGATGATCAGACCGGCAATCATGCAGAAAGCACCGGCATTGATCGGGGAGGCCAGGAGGCCCAGGTTCAGATTCAGCACCTTCAGGTTGGTCAGCATGTCGATGATCATAAAGACGGAGGAGAAGAGCATGGAAGCCCAGCAGCCGCTCATGGTGGTACGCTTCCAGTAAAGCCCGTAAAGGAACGGGGCAAGGAAGGCGCCGGCCATGGCTCCCCAGCTGACGCCCATTGCCTGCGCGATGAAGGCGACGCTGGAATTGGCCTGGACGATTGCCAGCGCGGCGGAGATCACGATAAAGACCACGATCAGCAGCCGCATGATCAGCAGCTGTTTCTTTTCGTCCATTTCCCGGATGACACGCCCCTTGAGCAGATCCAGCGTGACCGTGGAGGAAGAAGTGAGCACCAGGGAGGACAGGGTGGACATGGAAGCGGAAAGCACAAGAATGATCACCACAGCAATCAGGAAGGGAGAGAGACTCTTCAGCATGGTCGGGATTACATTGTCGAACCCGCCGGCCGGGTTGCCTCCTTCCAAGGCGCCGAGCTCGCCGGCAAAGAGCCTGCCGAAACCGCCGAGGAAGTAGCAACCGCCGGCGACCACGATGGCAAAGAAGGTGGAGATGATGGTTCCCTTATGGATGGACCCCTCATTCCTGATGGCATAGAACTTTCCGACCATCTGGGGGAGGCCCCAGGTGCCCAGGGAAGTGAGCAGGACGACGCCCAGCAGGCTCAGCGGATCCGGCCCGAAGAAGGAATTGAAAATACCGGGGACGGTTCCGTTTTTAAACCCTTCGCTGGTATCCCGCGCCGCAGAAAGCCCTTCCAGGGAAGCCATGAAACCGCCCTTGCTGCCGAGCACGGCGGCGATGACCGCCACGATGCCAATCAGCATGATGATGCCCTGAATGAAATCATTGACCGCAGTGGCCATATAGCCACCGACGATGACGTAGATCGCGGTCAGCACAGCCATCACAATGACGCAGACGGCATAATCAATATTGAACGCCATGCCGAACAGGCGGCTCAGACCGTTATACAGGGACGCGGTATAAGGAATCATGAAAATGAAGATGATGATCGAGGCGGCTACCTTCAGGGAAGGCGCGGAGAAGCGCTTGCCGAAGAAATCCGGCATGGTGGCGCTGGAGAGGTGCTGCGTCATGACGCGGGTCCGCCGGCCGAGGATGACCCATGCCATCAGCGAGCCGATGAGGGCATTGCCGATACCGACCCAGGTGGCAGCGATACCGAACTTCCAGCCGAACTGACCGGCATAACCGACAAAGATGACAGCGGAGAAATAGGAAGTGCCGTAGGCGAAGGCTGTCAGCCAGGGGCCGACGCTGCGCCCGCCCAGCACAAAACCGTTCACATCGGTGGAATGCTTTCTGCAGTAGAAACCGACATAAATCATGACACCGAAGAACAGGAGAAGCATAATCAGTTTGATGGCAATATCCAAATCAATCCCCTCTTTCCTGAGAAATCGGGAAAATGGTAATATGGAAGAGCCTGCAGGTCAAGAGAAAGGACCGGGAAAGGACACGGAAAGAACAAAATCAATCGGCGGGGAAGGCATAAAGCTCATCGAGTGACGCGGCACGGCGCGCTATCCAGTCGGCAAGAAAATCCACAGCAGCATCAAAGTTGCTGCCGACCTGCTGATGCACCTTGCGGCGGGTGCCGCGGCGCCGGGCATCCATGACCGCAGAGGCGGCGATGCCGGAACGGTAATCTTCCAGGGAGCGCAGCGAATCATCCGAAGGGGCTTCCGTCTCTCCCAGAAGCACGGAAATGGCCGGACGGACGGCAGAGTGCCACAGATCCCGGACGGTTTGCATGAAAAGATCATGCTTTGCCAGCAACGGCCAGAGATTATTGGAAACGGTATGGGTTCGGGCGGCATAGGCACCATAAGGATGATCTCCCATGGCGCCGAAGGACAGATCGTAATCCCAGGCGGGGCCGGCATGGATCAGGGGATCGATGCGGTCCGAATCCTTATAGAAATACTGGCTGCCGGCCATGATATCATAATTCTTGGTGAAATCTTCGATCAGGAATTTCAGAGCAAAGGAAGACACATCCAGGATCCGAGAGAAATGGAGCCCGGACTCCGGATCGATCCCATCGGGAGAAAGAAGAGCCAGATGCATCCGATTCACCAGCCGGGCGAAATATTCCGTCTGCGCCCGGGAAGGACAGGTCGGCTCCTTGATCCGGACATTCAGCAGCTTTACGGTGCGGAAACAGGGCCTGGACCCGGGATCCATGCGGTACTTCTTCTCAACGACAGCGATATAACCGCCGGTGATATCCTCCGGGTCATTCGGAATCTCATATCCCTGGAGAAGAGGGAGACGGCCCCTCTTTTCCCTGAAAAAGCGATAGGAGTTCAGAGGCGCGTCATTCACGGCTTCGGTGGCTTCCTCCAGGTCGGTTATGGCGAGCCGATCCTTCCTGATCTGGATTTTCTCCGTGAGCAGGTAAAGCCCCTGATACTGTCCGTTCAGCCACAGATCCGCCTGGACGCAGCGGATGGCGAAACGAAGGCCGGCGGCGCGGCACAGATCCAGGGTGATCTGGTTGCGCAGGAAGCTGATATCCAGATAATTGGCCAGGAGGATCCAGGTTTTGCCGGCAGGGATCCCGCCCAGGGAAGCTTTCCGGTCCAACTTGAACTCATAAGGCTTTTTCGAATAGGCAAAGGTACTGTTTCCCCGACCGGCGAGTTTTTCAACACCGCCGCGATAGGAGACGGAGCCGTCCCCCTCCAGCACGGAGAGCATCCCTTCGGTGATGATATTGTTTTTGCTACGGTTGACGGCGGAAAGTTTTTTTTCATCCACGGAGAAGTGCAGGGAAAGAACAGGGGATCCCTGCAGGATCTGCAGAGACCCCAGGGATTTATGCTCCGGCGTAAACACAGGGACCCGGGAGCCCAGGAAGGGCGTCAGATCCACAGGGGACTGCGCAGAGACGGGCAGCCTGTCCTCCCCAAGCAGGAAAGTGTCCCAGCGGCTGTGAACCAAAAGCACGGAGGAAGCATCCCAGGCACCGGGCAGAAAGAGTACCGGACCGCCGGAACTGTCCCAGGAGAGAACCAGCTCTTCCCCACAGGCGGGACAGGAAGCGGAAAACTGCGCGGAAGCCGCGGAAGCTCCGGCAGCAAACAGAGCCAGAAACAGCAGCAGGGCCAGCGCAGCGCAAAACCTGAGTCTCATGGGGTTTCCACTCCAATATCAGTATCATTCATAGTTGCCTCATTATAGATGGCGGGAAAAGGACGTGTCAAGCCATGCCGGAAGATCAGTCTTGACTTTTGAAAGCATTTGATTTATTCTGCTGACTGTGCTAGGGGAGCAATTGCTGAGACTGTATTGATTTACAGACCCTCATTACCTGATCCGGCCAATACCGGCGTAGGGAAGCAACAACAAATCCTGTTCGGACGATGTTGACGCAATGAACCTCCTTCCGCGAGGTTCATTTTTTGATTCTCCCGGCATTCATCAGGAATATCATTCAGAAAAGGAGAGACAGAACATGGAAGCAAGCGTTGCCATTCAGACTTTACCCGGTGTAGCAGATGATGAGGAATTATGCAGAATTGTGGATGAGGTAATCGCCTACATTGCCGGAACCGGATATCATTATTTTGTCGGGCCGTTTGAAACAACCATCGAAGGACCTTACGATGAGCTGATGGACATTGTGAAACAATGCCAGCATATCGCCATCCAGGCCGGAGCACCGTCTGTGGCAGCCTATATCAAGGTTTCCTATAAGCCGGAAGGTGAGGTTCTTTCGATTGAAAAGAAGATCGGAAAGTATCAGGGCTAAACTTCTGCCGGCGGGGGCATTCTGCCTGATTGTGCTGCTGTGGTGGGGAATATCGGCCATCGGCATTGTTCCCGGATACATGCTTCCGTCGCCTGCGGATGTGATGACTGCATTCATCCATGATTTTCCGAATCTGATGACGCATGCGCTTGTTTCAGTTACGGAAGCCCTGTACGGTCTGGTGATCGGAACGGTACTCGCCTTCGCTCTCGCATGCGCGATGGATCGCTTCCTGGTACTGGAGGAGGCAGTGCTGCCGATTCTTGTCGTTACGCAGACGATTCCGACCATTGCCATTGCGCCGCTGCTGGTTCTGTGGATGGGCTTTGGGATGGAACCCAAGATCACACTGGTTGTGATTACGGCTTTTTTTCCGATCGCCGTCGGTCTGCTGGACGGATTCAAGGGAGCCGATCCGGATGCTGTAGCGCTGCTGCGCTCCATGGGCGCGACCCGCAGGCAGATATTTTACCACGTCAAAATCCCCGCGGCGATGCCCTATTTCTTTTCGGGCCTTCGAATATCCGCTTCCTATGCGGTTGTCAGCGCGGTCATATCAGAGTGGCTGGGGGGGTTTGAAGGCCTGGGCGTTTACATGACGCGGGTACGGAAAGCTTACGCGTTTGACAAAATGTTTGCGGTCATTCTGCTGATTGTGATTGTCAGCCTTCTTTTGATGAAAATTGTCAACCTGCTCAGGGCCGTCTCCCTGCCATGGCTTAAATTCCGCCATGAAACAGCAGGGAAGAGACAATAAAAAACCATGATGATCGGGAGGAGAGATATAAGATGATGAAAAAGATGCTTGCGTTGATGCTTGCACTACTGCTGTTCGCCGCAACCCCGGCAGTCTTCGCCGAACAGGACAATCTGACCAGAGTCGTATTCTGCCTGGACTGGACACCGAACACGAACCATACCGGCGTTTACGCAGCGGCAGCACTTGGATATTACCGGGAAGAGGGGCTGGATGTCCAGATCGTTCAGCCGCCGGAAAACGGCGCTGTGCTGATGTGTGCCGCAGGGCAGGCACAGTTTGCCGTTGACGCACAGGACACGATGGCGGCTTCCCTTGATCTCGATGAACCGCTCAACATAACAGCTGTTGCCGCTATTCTGCAGCATAATACGTCCGGGATTCTTTCCCGTGCGGACGATGGGATTATATCCGCAAAAGGACTGGAAAACAAAATATACGCCACCTGGGACAGCCCGATTGAACTGGCGATGCTCCGATACTGCATGGAAAAGGAAAACGGAGACTTCAGCAAGGTTAAACTGATTCCGAACAACATTACGGATGAGCCGGCAGCACTGGACGCGCATCAGACAGACGCGGTCTGGATTTTCTACGGATGGAGCGGAATCAATGCAGAATTAAGCGGTGTCGCGTGTAACTTCTGGGATTTTGTCTCACTGAGCGAAAAGTTGGATTACTATACGCCGACCATCCTTGCGAACAATGATTTCCTGCGGGACAATCCGGAAACAGCCCGCGCATTTCTGAAGGCAACAGCGAAGGGCTACAGATACGCGGCCGAACATCCTGAAGAGGCAGCGGAAATGCTGATTGCCGGGGATACGACCGGATCTCTCGAGGATTCACGGGAACTTGTGTATGCGAGCCAGCGCTGGCTTGCGGACAAGTATATCGCGGATGCTCCCGTCTGGGGGTATATCAATCCGGAAAGATGGAATGCGTTTTATACCTGGTTGTATGAAAACGGATTATCCTCGCACAACCTGGCCGGTATCGGATTCAGCGACGATTTCCTGCCCGAGGAGTGATCTGATGGAATTGCTCAGGACTGACCGGATATCAAAATCCTATGAGTCACGACTGATCATACGGGATATCAGTATCCACCTGGATGAAGGCGAGCTTGTTTCCCTGCTCGGAGTGAGCGGATCAGGAAAAACAACGCTTCTGAATGTTTTGTCCGGACTGACTGTTCCGGACTCCGGCAGCGTGTTTTTATGCGGAAAAGAGATTACCGGGCAACCAGGGCAGGTCAGTTATATGCTGCAGAAAGATCTGCTGCTGGAACATAAGCGCGTGATCGACAACGTTGCTTTGCCTCTGGTGATCCGCGGGATGAAGAAGAAAGAGGCAAGGGCGGAGGCAGAACGCTATTTCGGGCAGTTTGATCTTGCGGGGACCCAAATGCTGTATCCAAGCCAGATGTCCGGAGGAATGCGGCAGCGCGCCGCACTGCTGCGAACATATCTGGGATCCCGGAAACTGATCCTGCTGGATGAACCGTTTTCCGCTCTGGATATGATCACGAGAGAACAGCTTCACTCGTGGTACCTGAATATCATGGGAAAAATCGGATTCTCCACCATCCTGATTACGCACGATGTGGATGAAGCGATTATGCTGTCCGACAGGATCTATGTGCTGACAGGCAAACCCGGCGAGATCCATCACGAACTGCGGATCGATATTCCCAGGGGGGAAAGACAGGATTTCAATTTGCAGCCTGAGTTTGCGGCATTCAAACGTCAAATACGGGACATCCTGCAGCAACCCGGCATATAGAAAACGGGACAGTATCCTGTCCTCATTGGAAATGGAAGGAATCGCATACATGAGTCGATGTGTGATTATCGGCGGGGCTGAGATAAACGGATATGAGCGGATTCGCCGGAATCTGCGAAAGGATGATTTCTTCATTTGCTGCGACAGCGGACTGAAACATACGGAATCTCTGGGAATTATCCCTTCCCTCATCGTGGGGGATTTTGATTCGCATGAACGACCGGAACCCCCCGTTGAAACCATCGTGCTTCCAAGGGAAAAGGATGATACAGATACGATGTATGCGGCGCGGGAAGCTGTGAGGCGCGGGTTTGAGGACTTCCTGCTGATCGGAGTGACAGGAGAGAGATTTGATCACACATTCGGGAATGTTGCATTGCTGCTATGGCTGGATGCTCTTGGGAAAAAAGCCAGGATCATGGATGACTATTCCGAAATGGAGATTGTTTCGAGGGAGACGAAGGAAATCAATGACACTTATGCTTTCTTTTCGTTGCTGAATATCAGCGGAACTGCGGAACAGATTACAATCAGCGGGGCAAAGTATCCACTGAACGGAGCTGCCATTCACAGCGAGTATCAGTATGGCATCAGCAATGAAGTGATGCCTGGAAAAAAAGCAACCGTATCGGTGGGCAAAGGCAAACTGCTGCTTGTGAAGATTTTCCCGGACTGATGATGAATACTGGCCATGTCAGCCGTTCCTCTTTCTGAAAAAGTTACAAAAATGTGAAACTGCAGCCAAAAAACTGTTTATCATTCAGCGGGTCGACAGGGATCCGGAGGCCATTCCACTATATGTTTGACAAAGTATGCAGCGTATGATACTATATATCTGTTCCGAAAATATTACGGAATTGTGAAGGAGAGTGATGGGCCCTTGAAAAAAATCCTGAGTATTCTGATGATTCTGGCCCTTCTGGCGGCCTGTGTTTCCGCAGGGGCGGAGACAGTTGTGGATGCGGAAAGTCCGCGCAACATTACCATTACGCCCGCGGGCGCCAATGAAGTTCCCGCAAATATCAGCCCGGTGACCGGACGCAATCTGGCGGAACTGCCTGTGCCGGACGGCTTTCTGGGCATGGCGACAGACGGGATTTACTTCCCCGTGATGGTACAGCATAACGGATTTGCCAGCGGGACAGGCAATTCTTCCCCCTGGAACGGTTCCTATGCAGATGTGTTCTATGAACAGCCGAAAGCACAGACGGGATACACGCGGATGACCATGCTGTTCAACGATATGTATCCCCAGTATGTCGGCGCATCCCGGTCCATCCGTGTCGGTCATGTGTGGAACCGTCAGGAATGGGATGCGATGCTGCTGTATGCCGGCCAGCAGGAAGCTGTCAACGAACGCTACAATACGAACGTTCTGGATGCCTTCCGTGAACTGAAAGTCGGCCTTTCCGGCAACCCGAATGTTCCGCTGGATCAGCGCAGGGTGTTCAACGCACTGGACGGATCCCGCCCCTGGACGGATTACCGCTACCGTGTGCGCCATATGCCTTCTTCCTACAACGTGGTATGGGATCTGCAGCTCATGTCGATGAAGATCTTCAACAGGGAACTGACTTTCCCGAACCATACGTGGAAATTCGCGGAAGACCTGCCGCAGGCAGGCGACGATGCCAGCCGCGTCTACGTGATGTACAATAAGAACAAGGCCGGAAGCGGCAATGCCGATGTGGAAGACGGCGCATATTACTTCAACAGCATGTTTGAGTATGACGAGGATGAGAACGTCTACTACCGGTATTTCCTCACCAGCCTGAATGACGCGCCGACCGCTGAAAATACCAAGCTTTTCACGGAACTGGCCCCGACCAATATCGTACGCAGCGCGAAGAAGGAAGATGGATGGTACCGGCTGGAATGCGAACCGGCCCCCGGCGAGGCTATCACCTTCAGCAATGTGATTGTACAGATGATTGACATGAAATGGCCTTCCGGTGAACAGCCCTATCCGATCCTGACCGGAGAAGGCAACGCGGACTATTTCATGGGCGGCAAGCACATCAGCGGTGTCTGGAAACGGGACACCTACAATGACCGTACCGTGTTCTACGGAGAGGACGGCCAGGAGATTGCCCTGCAGCCCGGAAAGACCATCATCCTGCAGCTGGACTATAACACGGTTGTAGGCGGAGACAAAGTTCGTCAGCTGAAATACGAATAATTCCTTCCCCTGGGAGAAACCGGACCGCCAGCTTTTGCCGGCGGTTCTTTTCATGAGTTTTTCAATCATCCGGTGAGAATTGGGGAAGAATGTGAAGGAATGGCGTGCGTATGACCCAAAATCGTAACAAACTCTTGCTTTTTTGGAACAAATAGGATAAAATCTTTCCGATAATGGTTACGAAAGGGTGTTATCGGTGGGAAAACGGATCCTTTTGGTCGATGATGAACCCCTGATCCTGAAGGGACTGAAATATACCCTGGAGCAGGAAGGATATGAAACAGAAAGCGCCATGGACGGAGAAGAAGCGCTTTCCATGTTTGAATCCGGGAATTTCGACCTGATTTTGCTGGACGTCATGCTGCCGAAGATGGACGGCATTGCGGTGTGCCAGCGGATCCGTGAACGCAGCGATGTACCGATTATCATGTTGACCGCCAAGGGCGAGGATATGGACAAGATTCTCGGACTGGAATACGGCGCGGATGACTATATGACGAAACCGTTCAACATCCTGGAGGTCAAAGCCAGGATCAAGACAATTCTCCGCCGGGTTTCCGGAAATATGCAGCAACAGGAACACCGGGTGATCCGCGTGCACGACATGGAGATCAACCTGGTCAAGCGCAGCGTGACGCTGGGCGGAAAGGATGTCAAGCTTACCGCGAAGGAATTTGACCTGCTGCAGATGTTTGTATCCAACCGGGGCACAGTGTTCAGCCGTGAACAGATGCTTGAAACCGTATGGAAATATGACTATGCCGGGGATGCCCGGACGGTGGATGTGCATATTCGCCGCCTGAGGGAAAAGATTGAACGGGATACTTCCAAGCCTGAATTCATCTTTACCAAATGGGGAGTTGGTTACTATTTCACGGACCAGGACTAATCGCTTTTTCGGAGCCAGCATCAGGTGGAAAATCCTGCTGGCTTTTTTTGTCATTGTGGGCTTATCCTTCGCTGTGGCAGCAACCAACCTGACCGGACTGGTCCGGCAGTATCTGTTTGAACAACGTACGCATGAAGACCGCCTCCTGACCGAGAAGGCCGCCGCTTCGGCAGCGCCTTTTTTTGCTGTGGCAGACGCGGAGGGGACCGGCCGGATTATCGCAGAAAACGCGGCGGCCATGGACGGACGGATTCTGCTGATTGACCGGGACGGAAAAGTCCAGTTTGATTCCATGAGAGAGCTGAGCGGACATAGGCTGCAGATGGAGGAAGTGCTGCAGGTGCTGACCGGCGGCGCGGAGCAGGCTTACGGGATCCATACCCCGGGAGAGGCGGAGACAGAGCGGATGGGCGGAACGGGCAGCGGGCATCTGGCTTACAGCGTCCATGCCATGGAAGGAGAAAAGGGTCTGATCGGGGCGCTAGTGTATGTGAGCCGGATTCAGCCGTTGATGGACTCCCTGAACCAGATGCAGTGGCAGCTGCGCAGCGTGTTTATCGTAATTGCTTTAGCAGCACTGGTGCTGGCACTTTTCCTGAGCCAGGTGCTGACGAAACCGATTACCAATATGAGCCGGTCCATGCGGAAGATGGGGAAAGGCGATCTGAGCGTCCGCGTACCGGAAAAAGGCAGCGGCGAACTGCGGGAACTGGCAGAAAACTACAATATGATGGCGGCTCAGCTGGAACGCCTGGATAAAACGAGAAACCAATTCGTCTCCAATGCCAGCCATGAACTGAAGACACCGCTGACCACCATGAAGATCATGCTGGAGACAGTGATGTACCAGCCGGATATGCCGCCGGACCTGCGGAATGAATTCATGCAGGATATGAACCACGAAATTGACCGGCTGACCGGGATTGTGACAGACTTGCTGACATTGACGAAGATGGACAGCGAGCGGGGTGAAATCAAAAAAGAACCGGTGGATATGAGTGCACTGACCGAGGAAGTGCTGCGGATGCTGACGCCGGCCGCAGAACAGCGGAGACAGCAGATCCGGGGGAATATCCAACGGAATCTTCGCATGCTGGGCGACAGGGACCGGCTGAACCAGATCCTGTACAACCTGACAGACAATGCAATCAAATACTCTCCGGACGGAGGAACGATTTCTGTTTCCCTGCAGCAGGAGGAGGACGCCCTGGTCTGGCGCGTGAAGGACAACGGTGTCGGGATCCCGGAAGCCGATCAGGAGCATATCTTCGAACGATTCTATCGGGTCGACAAAGCCAGAAGCCGGGAGACAGGCGGAACCGGATTGGGACTGAGTATTGTGAAGCAGCTTGTGACGCTGCATGACGGGGAGATTACCGTGAGCAGCCGGCCGGGAAAAGGATCTGAATTCAAGGTTACATTCCCGCAGGAAGGAGCAGAGAAATGAGGAAGAAAACGATCTGTTTTCTGGCGGTGCTCTGCCTGCTTCCGGTGATGACGGGATGTATGCGGAACGGGGGAGAGGAGCAGGCTCCGAGTCCTACGCTGGCGCCAGCTTCCGTCCGATGGAATGCCCCGGACGGAGACCGGGTGATCCGGGAATCAGGAGAATACCTGTACTATGTACCGGAAGAGGATGAAGCGAAACTGGTTCCCCGCAGTATTCATCTCGGGGAGGCAGACCTGAATGAAACAGCCGGAACACTGGCCGGGATTGTGCTAAAGGAAATCAGCGCGGGAAATGCTGTGCTGACGGAAAGGGAACTGGCTCTGTCCGGAAAAAATCACGTGGAGATCAGCGGGGGCGTATGCACGGTGAACCTGACATCTTCCGCACTGCAGCTGAGTTCCGCAGATTATTACAAAATCTCTCTGGCGCTGGCAACCACACTGTGCGGGCTGGAAGAGATCCGGTATGTGAATGTGCTGACGGCTAACCAGAGCGTGGCGCTGGATCCTGGCGGAAGCCTGCCGATGGGTTCGCTGACGGGGCATGCCGGGGAAAACCTTTCCGTGCTGTGGGAACAGATGGAAACCCGAAGAACACCCCAGGGGGGGAATCCGGCTTCGGCACCACTGAACACGGAGGCAACGATCTACTATCCGTTACCGGAAGGACGCGGCATTGCCTGCGAATGCCGACGGATCGCCTTTGAGGGACAGACCGCGGGACAACTGGCTTCCTACCTGCTGGATGCCATGAGCGCGGCGGTCAAGAACAGGCTCGGCGCGGCGGAGACGCCGGATCTGTGGGAATATATGATTCATGAGCCCGTGAGCAGCGAGCTTGAAGAAGGCGGAAAACTGATTACCCTGAGTTTTCGCGGCGGACTGCAGGAACTGGCGGATGGATGGAAGACGGAAGCCGCGTGCCTGGCGGCAGCGATTACCTGGACGCTGACTACTTTCATTCCGGGTGCGACAGCCGTGTGCTTCCGAATCGGTGATAAACCGGTGACGGAACTGGACAGCAGCCGATTCCGGATCGATACTGTACTGGGCGGACTGATGCGGAGAAGCACCTTTGAGATGCTTTTGACAGGCAGTGTAACGGTTTTGTTTGAAAAGGAAGGAAAACTGGTCCGGGTTGAAAAACCCGCGGACCGGGAAACGGCGGACAGCCCCCGTGCACAGTTAAACGCGCTGATCCAGGGACCGGACAGCCGGGAAAAGGAGAACGGCATGACAGCACCGCTGCCGACGGGTGTCCGGGAGGATGACCTGCTGGGCCTCGCGTCGGAGGAGGATACGATGCTGGTGAATCTCAGCAGCCATTTCCGGGATGAGATAGAAGCCATGGGTCCGGAGAAAGAGACACTGCTGTGCTATGCCATGGTGAATACGCTGTGTCTGAACACAGGAAAGAAACGGGTATGTTTTTTCTTTGAGGGTGCTCAGCAGGAATGGATTGCCGGAGAGGTCTATTGGGCGGGGGAATTCATATATAATCCGGAAATGTAAAATGTTCATATTCCGTTCATATTCCGGACAAAATACCGGGATATAATCGCATCGAAAACCGAAAGGAGGTATTTCAAGATGAAACTAATTAGCAGAAAAGTCCTCGGATATATTGCCCTGGCCCTGGTATGTGTAATGGCCGGGAGTATGCTGGGTGCGGCCCATACCGCCACAGCGGAAAACAACAGCTCACTGGCTACGCTTTTCACGGAGCCAGTTGCAAAGGTGCGGGACAGCGTAGTCGGCGTGAATAACTACCAGATTGTCAGCAACTACGGAAACAGCTACGGCAACGGTTACGGCTACGGAAACGGATTCCCCTGGGATTTCTTCGGATACGGATACGGAAACGGCTACGGCAATGGTTATAACCAGCCGGATTCCTCCAAGGAAGTAAAGTACGGCAGCGGCAGCGGCGTGGTTATCGCCAAGGGATACGTGCTGACAAACTACCATGTGGTTGAAGATGCCCACAGCCTGAAAGTATCGGTAGATAACGATGAGGAAAACCTCTATGACGCGACCGTAGTGGCCTCTGACGCCAATAAGGATGTTGCGGTCCTGTACGCGCCGGATCTGCCTCTGGAGCCTGTGGCGCTGGGTGACAGCGACGAGATGGAAGTCGGTGACTGGTGCTTCCTGGTGGGCAACGCCATCGGGTTTACCAAGACCGTAACTCATGGCATTGTTTCCGGCGTGGACCGCGAAATCGCAAGCGACAACACGGAAAGAGACCGCTTCGGAAAGGTCAATAAGGTCGTTAATACGATGATCCAGACGGATGCGGCAATCAACAGCGGCAACAGCGGCGGCGGCATGTTTAACCTGGCCGGAGAACTGGTCGGCATTCCGACGCTGAAGTATACCGGCAGCCGCTATTCCGGCAATGCTACGGTGGAAAGCATTGGTATGTGTATCCCGATCAACGAAGCAAAGGACGTTATCCAGGAAGCCCTGAACGGGGAAAAGCCTGCTGCGGACCGCACGGAGAACGACAGCGACGAAGATGCTGAAACCCCCGAAAACCGGAGTGACCGCTACGGCAAACCGAGGCTAGGCGTGACTGTGAGCACGTTGACCACGAACGGACAGCTGCCCAATGGCGCCTATATTGTGAAGGTGGAAGCGGGAAGCCCGGCGGAGAAGGCAGGACTGCTGGCCGGAGATATCCTTGTGGAGCTGAACGGCGAGGTGGTTTCCAATACCAGCGATATGATGAAGTACCTGGAATCCTGCAAGGAAGGCGATGTGGTTACCGTCACTGTATGGCGGCCCACAGAGGTACAGGACGCGGAGAACGGACGGATCAGCTTGGACGGTGAATATATAGAGAATATCCAGGTGAGCCTGGCCATGCTGGACGGCGTCGCCCAGTAACCTGTCTGAAACATCAAACCGGAGAGAGAAATCTCTCCGGTTTTTACGTACTACAACCCGGAAGGCAGGTTGCTGAGAAGCAGGGACTGAAGGAAAATGGACGAAAATGGACAAGAAACGACCAAATCCACACTTTTCAGAAGCAAGGAAATGGTCTATAATAAGCATGTGTGGAGTGTCCTTTTAGACCTGAGAGGGAGGAACACCATGACTGATTTCGTCAGCGGCCCCTGGAACACCGAATCTTTCCTGACCTATCCTGTAGGCCCGTTAGGGCTGATTGCAATGCCCGGTACGGAAGAGATCGGCCAGAAGGTGAACAACTGGCTGAAGAAATGGCGCGATCACGCAGAAGAATCCGAACCGGAGGATATGCGAACCACTCCGGGAATGGAACGGCAGGATTTTTTGATCAATGTTACCTGCCCGCGGTTCGGCAACGGCGAAGGCAAAGGGATGATCAAGGAGAGTATCCGCGGATATGATATGTATATCCTGTCGGATCCCGGCGCCTATAATGTATCATACAGCCTTTTCGGTCAGCAGGTTCCGATGAGTCCCGATGAGCATTTTGCCAACCTGAAGCGGATTATTGCCGCCATGGGGGGCAAGGCAAAGCGGGTGACCGTTATCATGCCGATGCTGTACGAGGGACGCCAGCACCGCAGAGCCTCCCGGGAAAGCCTGGACTGTGCCATGGCGCTTCAGGAGCTGGAGAATATGGGAGTCAGCAATATTGTGACATTTGACGCCCATGACCCCCGCGTGCAGAACGCAATTCCAACCACCGGGTTTGAAAGCGTTATGCCCAGCTACCAGATTTTCAAGGCACTGCTGCGTAACGACAAGACGCTGCGGATCGACCGGGAGCATATGATGATTGTTTCCCCGGATGAGGGCGCTATTGACCGCAACATTTTCTATGCCTCGGTTTTGGGGCTGGATATGGGCCTGTTTTATAAGCGCCGTGATTACACCAGGGTTGTGAACGGACGGAATCCGATTGTGGCTCACGAATACCTGGGCGACAGCGTGGAAGGCAAAGATGTTTTTGTTGCGGATGACATGATCTCCAGCGGCGAGAGCATTATCGACTTGGCGAAGGAACTGAAAAAACGCAAGGCCAACCGGATCTTTGCCGGATGTACCTTTGCACTTTTTACCAACGGGATTGAATCGTTTGAGAAAGCTTACAGGGACGGATTGATTGACCGGGTGATTTCCACCAACCTGACCTATCGGAATCCTGAACTGGCCAAGACGGAATGGTTTGTGGAAGCAGATATGAGCAAGTATATTTCCTATATTATTGCCACGCTGAACCATGACCGGAGCCTGAGCCGCCTGCTGAATCCCTATGACAGAATCCACGGACTGATTAAGCGGTATAACAACGAGCAAAAAGAAGCCGGGATCCGGCTGATCTGAAACAAGGAAGCAAAACACCGGGGTCAGTGCCCCGGTGTTTTGCTTCCTTACGGATGATTATTCCGGCGGATTTCCTTCTTCGATGGCAGCGATCATATCAATTCTGCGCTGGTGGCGGCCGCCCTCAAACTCGGCGGTCAGCCAATGACGGGCGATCATTTTGGCCAACTCGGTGCCGACGACACGGGCACCCATGGTCAGGATATTGCTGTTGTTATGCCGCTTGCTGAGCTCAGCGCTGTAGACATCACTGCAGGTGCATACGCGGATCCCCTTCACCTTTCCGGCAGCAATGCCGATGCCGATGCCGGTGCCGCAGATCAGGATGCCCCGATCACACTCCCCGGAGGCGACAGCCTTTGCGGCACGGTATCCAAACACGGGATAATCGTCATCCCGGTTGGAAGGGTCAGTGTTGCCGAAATCCTTCCAAGTCAGACCCATCTCATCAAGCATTTTGGCGATCTCCGCTTTCAGGGCAACGCCGGTGTGGTCGCAGGCCAGAGCAATCATGATTGTTTCATCCTCCTTTATGATCCGGATCCTTCCCTGCGGGGGATCCACACGTTTTGCAAGTTTCGGAATACTATGCTATAATACGCCATTATTCGGCGAAATTCAAGGAGGCCGGTTCCGATGCTTCATCATTGTGCCCTGTGTCATATCGACCTGGATCGGATTTCTGTCCGGCGGGGCGGTCAGGTGTTGCTGCAGGATGTCTCCATGCATATTCACTGCGGTCAACTGACGGTGCTGATCGGACAGAACGGCGCCGGAAAGACGACGCTGATCAGGGCGTTGCTGGGGCAGATTCCGCATACAGGAACCATCCGCCATGTGGACAGCCATGGATTGGATATCCCTCACCTGAGAACCGGGTATGTTCCCCAGCATCTGCAGTTTGACCATGAAATGCCGCTGACGGTGCAGGACTTCATGGCGGCCTCCTTTTCCAGCAGGCCTGTCTGGACAGGCGTCGGAAAGAAGACACGGGCGGCGGTCAGGCTGGCACTGGAGGATGTGGATGCCGGAGAGCTGGCGGATACACCGCTCGGCCGCTGTTCCGGCGGTGAATTGCAGCGGGTTCTGCTGGCACTTGCGCTGCATCCGGCTCCGGACCTGCTGGTGCTTGATGAACCGGTAAGCGGAATCGACAGAAACGGGTTGCGGTTGTTCCTGGATACCCTGATTCGCCTTCGGAAAACCCATCACATGGCAATCCTGCTGGTCAGCCATGATCTCCGTTTTGTCCGGGAGTATGCAGATCATGTTATCCTGCTGGAAAAATCGGTGCTGGCTCAGGGAACGCCGGGAGAGGTTTTTTCTTCGCCGGAGTTTTCTGCAGTTTTCGGGACCGGGGACGGGGAAGAGGAGGAGAATGCCTGATGGATGGGATTTACAGCGTCCTGGAGGCGATCCTTCCGCTGGAGGCCTTCCGGTTTGATTTTATGAAAAATGCGTTGCTGGCCGTGCTGCTGCTGACGCCGCTGCTGGGACTGCTGGGTACGATGGCGGTGAACCACCAGATGGCGTTCTTTTCTGACGCACTGGGGCATTCAGCACTGACGGGTATCGGCCTGGGCATTATTCTGGGACTGCGGAATGACCTGGTCGCGATGTTGGTGTTCGGCATTATCTGGGCTGTTATGATTTGCCTGATAAAGCAATCCGGTTCAGCATCGACGGATACGATTATCTCTGTTTTTTCTTCCACGTCGGTAGCGGCCGGACTGCTGATCCTGGCCAGGGGCGGAAAATTCGCGAAATATTCTTCACTGCTGATCGGCGATATCCTTGCGGTGACTCCGACCGATCTTCTGTATCTGCTGCTGGCACTGGCCGGGACGGTTGTGCTGTGGATCATCCTGTACAACGCGCTGCTGCTGACAAGCGTGGACTCCTTCCTGGCACGGTCCAGAGGCGTTCCGACACGGCTGATTGAATGCGGATTTGTGGTACTGGTCGCTGTGGCGGTTATGCTGTCCATTCGCTGGGTAGGTGTCATGCTGATTAACGCGCTGCTGATCCTGCCGGCTGCGGCGGGAAGAAATCTTGCACGGACATCCCGCCAGCATGCAGCCTGGTCAGTTGGCATCGCGATGGTCAGCGGCATCACCGGTCTGACGGCGGCTTTTTATCTGGATACCAGCGCCGGCGCGACAATTGTCCTGATTTCCGCCCTGCTGTATGCAGTGAGTCTGATGATCCGGAATATCCGGAAATAACGGAAGGAGGGGGGAACCATGCGCAGAGTGATTCTGCGGGGGTTGCGGGATGGATTTCCCATCGGCCTGGGATACTTTGCTGTGGCTTTTTCCCTGGGAATTACAGCCCGCGGTGCAGGGCTGACTCCGCTGCAGGGCTGGATCGCGAGTTTCCTGAACCATGCCTCGGCGGGTGAATATGCCCTTTATTCCATGATTGCCGCAAACGCCGCTTTCTGGGAACTGGCAGCGGTGATCTTTGTGACCAATATGCGGTATCTGCTGATGAGCGCGGCACTGAGCCAGCGGATGGGTTCAGACGAAAGATTCGGTCGGAGAATGCTGACGGGTTTCTGTATTACGGACGAGATTTTCGGCCTGGGAATTGCCTGGCCCGGAACACTGAACTGCTTTTATCTCTGGACGGCATTTTTGCTGGCGGATGTGATGTGGGCATCGGGGACGCTGGCCGGCATTGTGGCGGGTAATGTGCTGCCCGGGAACGTAGTAACGGCACTGAGTGTGGCGATCTACGGGATGTTCCTGGCAATCATCATCCCGCCAGCCCGGAAAAACCGGGTGGTGGCGGCTCTGGTGCCGATATCCTTCTTATGCAGCTTCGGAGCAGCGAGGCTGCTGCCTGCTCTTTCGGAAGGGACACGGACAGTGATTCTGACGGTTGTTATTTCCGCAGCTGCGGCACTGCTGTTCCCTGTGCAGGATGAGCAGGCGGGGGGTGTGAAAGCGTGAACGAGGCCTATATCTGGATGTCGATCCTGATTGCAGCAGGTGTGAGCCTGCTGGTCCGAACTTTGCCGCTGACCCTGATCCGGAAGCAGATTCAAAATCCTTTTCTGAAGTCCTTCCTGTTCTATGTTCCGTATGTGACACTGGCAGTCATGACCTTTCCGGCAATGATAGAAGCTGCGAAGAATCCGGTGGCCGGGATCGCGGCCCTGGCAGTCGGCACAGTTGCCGCCTGGCTGAACGCAGGTCTGTTTCCGGTGGCGGTTTTGACCTGCCTGACAGTATTTGCGGCGAACTGGCTGACGCAGACGGTGTAAACAGCACCCTCCGGACCGGAGGGTGTTTTGCTTTACAATGCCGGCGGAAGCGCGTATAATATATAAGTATTTTTATGCCCTCCCGCGGGAGGAAAGAAGGAGTATCCATGGGTAAGATTATTGCGATTGCGAATCAGAAGGGCGGCGTCGGAAAGACGACGACGGCCGTTAATCTTTCCGCCGCACTTGCGGATGCCGGCAGAAAGGTACTGATGGTGGATCTGGATCCTCAGGGGAATACCACCAGCGGCCTGGGGCGCCGGGTGAACGAACGCAATTCTGTATACGACGCACTGATGGGCCGGACATCACTGAAGGACTGTATCCAGAACACGGATATGAAAAAACTGAAAATAGCCGGTTCCGATATCCGGCTGGCCGGAGCAGAAGTGGAACTGGTGAGTGTCAGAGATCGGGAATTCTATCTGAAAAAACTGCTGGGGCCGGCAAGGGATGATTTCGACTATATTTTTATCGACTGTCCGCCGAGTCTGAGCCTGCTGACGCTGAACGCTTTGGCTGCCGCCGATACGGTGCTGGTACCGATCCAGTGTGAATATTACGCTTTGGAGGGCGTTACCAGTCTGATGAATACCATCAACCGGGTGAAGCGGACATTCAATCCCCATCTGGAGATTGAAGGGATTCTGCTGACTATGCTGGACGGGAGGACAAACCTGGGGATTCAGGTGGTGGATCAGGTTAAAAAACATTTCAAAAAGATGGTCTTTGCTACGATGATTCCCCGTAATGTGCGGCTGGGAGAGGCACCGAGCCATGGCAAGCCCATTAACCTTTATGACCCGAAGAGTTCCGGGGCAATCGCATACCAGTTGCTGGCAAAGGAAGTCCTGGCCCGCAACAAAAAGAAGTAACAACAGATTGGAGACGGAAACTGATGCCGAAAAAAATACAGCACGGACTCGGACGCGGGCTGGATTCCCTGTTTCCCGGCGCCGAGGACTGGGGGGTCAGCATACAGGAGATTCCCATTGGGGAACTGGATCCCAATCCGGATCAGCCCCGCCAGACTTTCAGCGAGGAAAGTATCGCCCAGCTGGCTTCCAGCATCCGGGATCAGGGAGTGCTGCAGCCGCTGCTGGTGGTGCCGGGAAACGGAGGCAGGTACCGGATCGTGGCGGGAGAACGGCGGTACCGTGCCGGCCGGATTGCAGGACTGGAAACGCTGCCCTGCATTGTGAAAGATATCGATGTGATCCATCAGATGGAGATCGCACTGATCGAGAATCTGCAACGGGAGGATCTGAATCCGCTGGAAGCGGCGAAGGGAATCCAGGCGCTGATGCAACAGTGCGGCTATACGCAGGAGAAAGTCAGCGCGCGGCTGGGGAAGAGCCGCCCCGCGGTGGCCAATCTGCTGCGGATGCTGTCTCTTCCGGACGAGGTGACGGAGATGGTGCGGGATGGACTGCTGACGGCAGGACACGCAAGGGTACTGGCCGGACTGTCGGATCCGGAGGAACAGATCCGCCTGGCGCGGAAAGCAGCAGAGGAGGGTATGAATGTTCGCCAGCTGGAGCAGCTGGCCGCCTCGCTGAAGGGACGGAAACCCGCTGCGAAGCCCCGGAAGCCTGCTGTGCTGCCGGCGGAGCTGAATGAGCTTCAGGAAAAAATCCGGATAAAGACTGGGCTGAAAAACTCGCTGACAGGCAGCATTCATAAGGGAAAAATCATCATGCAGTACAGCACCCGCGAGGAACTGGAAAGGCTGAATGAGGTGCTGGATCTGATTCCGGAATAAGCGGAAGGAGCAGATATGATGGGCAGAAAGGATTTGCCGCAGGAGCCGTACTGGGATGGGCCGCTGTCCCATCCTTTCTACAGTAAGGTTGTCAAACGGATCCTGGATTTCCTGCTGGCATTGATCCTGCTGATTCCGGGACTGATCCTGATGATTCCCCTGGCAGTGTGGGTCAAACTGGATTCCAAAGGCCCGGTGCTGTACCGGGCGGTCCGGGGAGGATATCACAACCAGCCATTCCGGATCTATAAGTTCCGGAGCATGGTGGTCGGGGCGGACAAAACCGGCGGCTGCACTGCGAAAAACGACGACCGGGTGACACGGGCCGGGCGGATTATGCGCCGACTGAAACTTGATGAGCTGCCCCAGCTGTTCAATATTCTGAAGGGAGAAATGAGTTTTGTTGGACCGCGGCCGGAACTGCTGCTGTATACAGAGCAGTATACAGAGGATCAGCAATGCATTATGTGGGTACGGCCGGGTGTAACGGACCGGAGCAGCATTGTCTACATCGCCCAGGACGAAATTGTCGGCGAAGAGGATCCTGTGGCGAATTTTGAGAAGCTGATCCTGCCTGAAAAGAACCGCCTCCGGGTGGAATACGCAAAAAACCAGAGCTTTCCGCTGGATGTGAGACTGATGCTGGAGACGCTGCGGGGTGTATTCGGCAAGGCAGAGGCCATGGCCAGAGAAAAAAGATGAGGATGACGCATGGAAAACTATGAAGCGTTGGTGCACAGCGCATTTGGCGGGAAACAGCCGGATACTTCCGATCCGGAGGTGTTGGCCTGGCTGATCCGGCGGAACGGACTGGAGATGGCGAGAATCAGCAGGGGCAGCCATATCGGCAGCGTTTTCAGCGCGGCGGAGATTATTGCCGTGCTGTATACAGGTGTGCTGTTTGTGGATCCCGCGAATCCAAAGAGGCAGGACCGGGACCGGCTGATTCTCAGCAAAGGACATGCCGGCAGCGCGGTTTACGCAGCGTTGGCGGAACGCGGCTTTTTTCCTGTAGAACAGCTGAAGACCCACTACGGGAACGGCTCTATCCTCAGCGGACATGTGAGTCACAAAGGAATCCCGGGGGTTGAGATATCCACCGGATCCCTCGGCCATGGGCTGGCCATCGGAGCCGGCATGGCGCTGGGTGCCCGAATGGACGGTGAAACCTGGCGGACCTGGGTCGTACTGGGCGACGGCGAATGCGACGAGGGCTCGGTCTGGGAGGCTGCGCTGCAGGGAGCGCACTACGGGCTGGACCGGCTGTGCGCCATCGTGGATTACAACCATATGCAAAGCCTCTCCTCTGTAGAGGAAACGCTGCGGCTGGAACCCTTTGAGCAGAAGTGGAGGGATTTCGGCTGGCAGGCGGAGAGCGTGAACGGGCATGATGTCCGGGCATTGCGGGCAGCCTGTGAGCGAGCCAAAGCGAATGCTGGCAGCGGAAAACCCAGCGTCATCCTGGCGCACACCGTGAAGGGCAAGGGGGTTTCCTTTATGGAGAACAATATCCTGTGGCATTACCGGACGCCCCAGGGAGAGGAATATGAAGCTGCGCGGAAGGAATTGGAGGCACAGAGACCGTGAGAGACGCGTTTGTCAGAGCCCTGCTGGAGGAAATGGAGCAGGATTCCCGGATTGTGCTGATCACGGGCGATCTGGGATTCGGCGTATTACAGCCGGTATGGGATCGGTTTCCGGAGCGGATTCTTAATGCCGGTATTGCCGAACAGGGTATGGTTGGACTGGCAGCCGGTCTGGCTGCGACGGGGAAGATTGTGCTGGTTTATTCCATCGGGAATTTTCCAACGCTGCGGCCGCTGGAGATGATCAGGAATGACTGTGCTTATCCCCGAGCGAATGTGAAGATCGTATGTGTCGGAGGCGGGTTCGTCTATGGCAGTCTGGGCATGAGTCACCATGCTACCGAGGATATGGCGATCCTCCGGGCACTGCCCGATGTAACCTGCTTTGCTCCCGGAGATCCGGCGGAGGCTGAAGCAGCGACTCACGCGGCTATCCGGACAGCGGGCACCTGTTACCTGCGGCTGGGACGAGGCAACGAGCCGAAAGTTCATGCCTCCCCTGTGGTCGGCTGGCGGCTGCCTGCTCCGCTGACGATTCGGCAGGGAACTCAGATTGCACTGCTCAGCGCCGGCGGAATCCTGACGCAGACAGTCGAGGCCGCGAAGCTGCTGGAAAGCCGGGGGATCAGTGCCGAGGTCGTCAGCTTCCTCTGCTTCAAACCCATGGATCGGGAAGCAGTTCGGAAACTGACGGAACGCTTTCCGGTGCTGCTTACTGTCGAGGAGCATAATGTGACAGGCGGTTTTGGAAGCGCGGTCTGCGAGATCGCAGCGGAGACAGGAAACGGATGCCGGGTGATCCGGATCGGCCTGCAGGATTGCTATACCGCTGTAGTGGGAACACAGCAGTACCTGCGGGAAGTATATGGGATGGACGCGAAATCCATCGCGGATAAAGCGGAGGCATTGATCAGTGAAAAAGGAACTGACGCTGGAAGAAATCCATGAGGAACTGCTGGAACAGCTGAGGGACATCACGGCAGTGTGTGACCGGTATGGTATTCAATACAACCTGATGTGCGGAACGCTCCTGGGCTGTATCCGCCACCGGGGATTTATTCCCTGGGACGACGATGTGGATCTGCTGATGACCCGGGCAGAATTCACCAAATTCCGGGATGTATATCCGCAGGAATGCGACCAGCGTTTTGAGCTGACCTATCTGGATACCTGGACGCCCCGCGTTATGAACCGGGATCCGGAGAAGGCGGCCGCCTTTACTGATTTTTTTATTCTGGATCCGCTTCCGCCTGAGGGGATCAGGCGGAAGGCGCATTTGCTGCATCTGCATCTTCTGCAGGGAATGATGAAAAAAAATGTGGATTATACCCGCTTCTCCCTGAAAAACCGGATTCTTCTGCGGGTGACACACCTGATAGGGCTGCCGTTTTCCTATCGGTGGAAGGCGAAGCGTTATGAGAAGGTGTCCACCCGGATCCGGAGCGGCCGCGATCTGCATATGTCCAACGGGGCTTTTGAACTGATGACCCATGTATGGCATCCGGAGCAGTTTGACGAAAAAATCCGGGCGCCCTTTGAGGGAATTGACTGCCTGATTCCGAAACGTTGGGATGAAGTGCTGACCATCCTGTTCGGACCGGATTATATGACACCTCCGCCCGTTGAGGAACGGGTGGCCAAACACCTTGATCTCTGACCAGTGTGGAGCGAAACAAAATGGAAATGTATTTCTGTCCGCTGTTTTCCGGCTCCAGCGGAAATGCACTGTTCTGCCAGTGCGGGAGCACCCGGCTGCTGATTGACGCAGGAAAAACCGGAAAATGCATCGGGGACGCGCTTGCCGGCATCGGCGTGGATCCGGCGAGCCTGGACGGTATTCTGATTACCCATGAGCATTCAGACCATATTCTGGGAGCCGGTGTGCTGGCACGGCGGTATCATCTTCCGCTGTATGCCACGCAGGAAACCTGGCGAGCGATGACCGGGAAAATCGGGAAGATCTCCGGCGAGCTGATCCGGACAGTGCAGGCAGGAAAAGACTTCTTCCTCGGAGACCTCGGCGTGCAGCCCTTTTCCATACCGCATGATGCCGCTGACCCGGTGGGATACCGACTGTGGGGCGGGAATATCAGCATTTCCACCGCGACGGACCTGGGCTGCTTTCCGGAGAACGTCTACGCGGCCATCCGGGGAAGCACTCTGGTTCTGCTGGAAAGCAATCATGACCCGGATCTGCTGCGGGCAAACCCAACCTACAGCGCTGCATTGAAAAGCCGCATCCTGGGGGATCATGGCCACCTGAGCAACGAAGCCTGCGCCTCAGCGCTGCTAAGGCTGATCGCCGGGGGAACGGCTCATGTGATCCTGGGCCACTTAAGCGGGGAAAACAATACACCGACCCTGGCCCGCAGAGTTTCGGAAACTGCATTGCTCCGGGAAGGCATCCGACCGGGGAATGATGTCCAGCTGCGGGTAGCGCTGCGGGATGAAACCGGTGACGTGTATACTCTCAGGAGAGACGGAGGAACGATATGATCATCCTGGCACTGCAGGAAGTAAAGAAAAGCTTCGGTACCCATGAGGTGCTGAGGCGTGTTTCCTTTACCCTGCAGGAACAGGAG
This sequence comes from uncultured Clostridia bacterium, assembly GCA_947166385.1. GTDB lineage: Bacteria > Bacillota > Clostridia > Christensenellales > Aristaeellaceae > Aristaeella. Next base: position 188,324 of record CAMVEB010000002.1, read on the forward strand.
AAGATGGGTCTGGTCGGGGTGAACGGCTGCGGAAAAAGCACTCTGATGAAGATTATCGCGGGAGAAGAAACAGCAGATGAAGGTACCGTCAGCCTGCAGAAGGGACTCCAGATCGGCTATCTGGCCCAACAGGGAAAGCTGACCGGCAGGGAAACTGTTTTGCAGGTGCTGGAGGAAGTGTTCGCACCCCTGGTTCGTATGGAAGGAGAAATGCGTGCCCTGGAGGAGGAAATGGCCGGCTGCGGCGGGGATCCTGATTTGCTTCGCCGGCTTGGCGGACGCTATGACGCACTGACGACGGAGTTTGAGCGCCGGCGGGGATATGAGTGGAAATCCAGGGTGACGGGTGTGCTGAAGGGCCTGAAACTCTGGGATATGCGGGATATGGAGACAGCTCTCCTCAGCGGTGGGGAACGGACAAGGCTCTGCCTGGGGAAAATGCTTCTGTCTGACCCTGATCTTCTCCTGCTGGATGAACCGACGAACCATCTGGACCTGAAAAGCATTGCCTGGCTAGAGGAGTACCTGCAGTCCTATCGGGGCGCGGTGCTGGTCATCAGCCACGACCGGTATTTCCTGGATCATGTGTGCGGACGGATGGCGGAGTTGATCCTCGGCACGGTGGAGACATATCAGGGGAACTATACGCAGTATCTGGAGAAACGTGCGGAAGTCTATGAAACCCGGATGAAGGCCTGGCAGCTGCAGCAGAAGGAAATTGCCCGCCAGGAGGCAGTTATCGCGATGTACCGTCGCTTTAACCGGGAGAAGAGTATCCGTCTGGCGGAAAGCAGAGAAAAGCGGCTGCAGAAGATTGAACGCCTGGAGAAACCGCAGGAGGAAAGCACGGTTCGTTTCCGCTTTGAAACCCGGCGCAGAACGGGGGAGGATGTACTGCAGACAGAGGGCCTGCGGAAAGCCTACGGGGACAGGATCCTTTTCCGGGATCTGATGCTGCACCTCCGCGCGGGGGACCGGGTTGCTCTGATCGGAGATAACGGTACAGGCAAGTCCACTCTGCTGAAATGCCTGACAGGCGAGGAAAAGCCGGATGGAGGTATGATTCGCTGGGGAACCGGGGTGGATATCGGCTATTACGACCAGCACCAGGCCGGTCTGCATGAACAGAAGACCGTATTGGATGAGGTCTGGGATCGTTTTCCCCGTCTGGAGCAGGATCAGGTGCGGGGGGCACTGGGTTTGTTCCTCTTTACCGGGGATGATGTTTTTGCGCCTGTCAGCACCTTGAGCGGCGGGGAAAAGGGCCGGGTAGCCCTGACAGAACTGATGCTTCGAAAGGATAATGTCCTCCTGCTGGATGAACCGACCAATCATCTTGATATGGACAGCCGTGAGGTTCTGGAGGAGGCACTTGCGGATTTCCCGGGAACCATCCTGGCTGTAAGCCACGATCGGTATTTCATCAACCGCTTCGCAGAGAAGGTGTTTGTCCTGGAAAAGGAAGGCATCCGGGAATACCTGGGCAACTATGACAGCTATTATGAGAAGGTTCGCCGGGACGCGGAGCCGGATGGGGAAACCGCCGGCATGACGCGGACCGCCCTGGATAAGGAAAAAAAGAAGAGCAGGGAGGAACAGCAGCGGATCCGGGAACAGAAGGAACGGGTGAAAACCCTGGAGGAACAGATTGCCCGGAATGAGGCGGACGCGGATCGGCTGGAAAACATGCTGGCGGATCCGGAAACCTGGAAGCAACCGGAAAAAGCGGCGGAAATGACCCGGCAATACAATGCGCTGAAGGCGGAAATCGAACGACTATATGAGGAGTACGCAGCCATTGAATAGGACTGTTTCAGAGGAAAGGACGAACCGGATGATGAAGACTGGAAAAAGATTTTTCTTCCTTTTTCTTTTCCTGTTCCTGAGCGCGACCATGGTTTCGGGGTTAGCCTGCGCGGAAACTGCGGCAGAACAGCTGGACGACAAAACACGGATGCAGTTTTATGATCGCTCCCTGATTGTCGGTGATTCCCAGGTCCGCAACCTTGGTAATTACCTGCGGCGGCAGCGCGGCAGCAATCCGGATTTTTTTCCCGGTCTGAAATGCTATGGGGAATACAGCCTGCAGATGAGGATGCTTGCACTGGAGAAACCGCTGGATGACGGGAAAACTGTCGAGCTGAACTACAAGGGGCGGAAAGCTACCCTTGCGGGAATCGCGAAGGCGGAACAACCCCACAATATCTTCCTCATGATCGGACTGAATGACCGGATCTATGCGAACCGGGATCGTGCCGAAAACTATATCCGCAGGATTATTGCCCTGCGGGATGCCGGATTTCCCGATACCGACCTGTATTTCATGTCCATTCTCCCGGTGACGGACAAATGGAAACAGAAATACAGGGACGAGATTTCGACATATAATGAATGGCTCTGCGAATTGTGTGAGCAGGAAGAAAAAGTCTATTATATGGATGTCCGGGCTGGATTGGCGGATGAGAATGGCTGTCTCCCGAAAAAAATCACAACGGATGCGGAAAGTCACCTGAATGCTGACGGGTTTGCGATCCTGGTACAGAACCTGTTGGATTTTGCCCAGATCCGGTATGAAGAAGGTTTCTGGATTCCAGACAATCCATAGACGCGGATGAAAGGGGATAAATAACTGTGAAGAAGAGAATCATGATCCTGGGTATCCTGGCGGCGGCAGTTCTGATGCTGACAGCCTGCGGTGCACCGAAGACCAGCCCGGAAAACGAAGCTGGAAAAGTGGCGGTCTCTCTCAGGGAAAAGGTGGAAAGCGTAATCCCGGATAAGGACAGCCTTGGCCCGCTGACAGCAGAGGATCTGGAGGATGTACTGGGAGTGACTCCGTCAGACTACAGCGATTTCATTTTTCTGCAAAGCGAGGCAATGGACGGCCGGGAAGTCCTGGTGATCCGGGCAGCGGACAAAGATGCCGCAGGGAAGCTGACCGGGATTGCCGAAAGCTATCTGGAACGGCGCCTGAATGAGACCAGGTCTTATGCGCCGGAAGCCTACCAGGTGCTGTCACAGGCGAAGGTCCAGACAAAGAACCTGACGGTCGCGCTGATTGTCGGACCGGACGGGGCAAAGGAGACGGAAGCCATTCTGGCAGGTGAATAAAGATGGTATTCTGCTCCTTCACTTTTCTGCTGCTTTTTATGCCCGCAGTACTGCTGGGCTACCGGTTTCTTCCGGCCCGGGCAAAGCGTCCGTTCCTGCTGGCGGCATCGCTGGTGTTTTACGGATGGGGGACGCCATCCTGGCTGATTCTGCTGTCATATGTGATGGTGCTGGACTATGCCGGCGCACTGCTGTTAGTCCGGATCCGAAAAGGGAGAAGAGCCATGTTTGCGGCACTGATTGCCATGAATCTGCTGCCGCTGTTATATTTCAAGTATTCCGGATTCCTCCAGGATACGTTTACGGCACTGACAGGATTCCGCTTTATGTCGGATTCTCCGTTGCTGCCGGCAGGCATATCCTTTTTTACATTTCAGGGCATTTCCTATCTGGCGGACGTGTACCGCGGAAATGCCAGGGTTCAGAAAAACTTTATCCTGTTCGGTACTTATCTGAGCATGTTTCCTCAGCTGGTAGCCGGGCCGATCGTCCGCTATACCGACCTGGAGGAGCAACTGGAGAAGCCGGCGAATCTGACAACGGCTGATATGCGTGCGGGGCTGGAACGGTTTGCCGTCGGATTGGGGAAAAAAGTACTTCTGGCAGATGCAATGGGCCGTTTCTGGGGAAAAATGAGTGCAGATCTGCCCGGCGCTGGCATACCCGGCGCTTGGCTGGGATTGATGGCGTTTTCCTTCCAGATCTACTTTGATTTTTCCGGTTATTCCGACATGGCACTCGGACTGGGAAGAGCGATGGGTTTCATTTTCCCCGAGAACTTTGACCGGCCATATCGTGCACATAGTCTGACGGAGTTCTGGCGCAGATGGCATATGAGTCTGACGACATGGTTCCGGGAATATGTATATATTCCGCTTGGCGGAAACCGGAAGGGGGAACGGCGCCGGGACCTGAATATCATGATTGTCTGGGCACTGACCGGATTGTGGCATGGGGCAGGATGGAATTTTGTGCTGTGGGGCATATATTTCGGCATCCTGCTGATACTGGAGAAAAAGTGGATGCTCGGCAGGAAGAAAACCGGGCGTGTTCCGGGATGGCTGTATCAAATACTGACCTATCTTCCCGTTCTGCTGGGATGGGGAGTATTCACAGGGAAATGGCAGGTGTTTTCCGCTATGGCCGGTACGTGGGGCTGGGGCTCTGCAGCGGCGGGGCTGGAGTGCCTTTCATTTCTGCCAATGATCATCATCTGTGCAGTGGTTTGTTTTTTGCCAAAGCCCAAAATCGACTGCCGCAGATGGGCCGCGCCGATCCTGATGATTCTCTGTCTGGCCGCGTTGGCCGCACAGGGATATGCGCCTTTCGTATATTTTCAGTTTTGACGGAGGCTGCCGATGAAGAAAAAGAGATCGTTTATCCCCAACGGAGTCGCCGTGTATGGAGGTTTGACTCTGCTGCTGATCCTTGGTATCGCGGCTTTCGTTTTCCGGCAGGATTTTTCCGGATGGGAAAAACGGTACCTGGCGGATGCGCCTAAAAACGGATCGCTGGTCCAATGGACGTTGAATGATGATCTGGAAACCTTCCTTTCCGATCAGGTGCCTTTCCGGCAGCAGCTGGTGAATCTGAACGCATTGGCAGAGCTTTATACCGGACGTGCCGTGCAGCTGGGTGCGTGGCCGGTCGGGGATGCTGCGGTGGAAAAACCAGTCCGGGCAGATCCGGAAGTACTGGAAAAACGTATTGCCGCCATGAAAAACCTGGCCGGAGATATTCCATGTCTGTTTCTGATCCCGCCTACAGCCGGGATGCTGCGAATGGATGAAATGACCGCCGCACGCAGGGCGCTCTACGCGGAAGAAAGCAGAGTGTATGACATTCTGACGTCGCAGGAGGATTTTATTCCTTTACGGCAGCTCTTTGAGGAATGTCCGGAAACAGTCTATTACTATTCCGACCATCACTGGAACAATGTCGGCGCGGAACTGGCCTACCGTGCGTACTGCCTTGCGGCAGATGTGAAAGCAGCGAAAGAGGATGCGTTTACATATACGCGTTACTTCCCATTCCGCGGTACGACATATACCCGGTCCGGGCTGCCGTTTGTGCGGGAGGACGTTTTGATTTGCGCGGAGCCGAAGGCACCGGTGGAACTGAAGGTTCAGGGAGAGGAAACGACATATGACCATCTGATCTTTCCGGAAAAGGCTATAACATATGACGGCTATGAGGTATTCCTGAACGGCAATCACGGTAAGCTGACCATAACAAATCCGGAGGCGGACGGCGGAACGCTGGTGGTGTTCCGGGATTCGTATGCCAGCAGTCTGCTGCCATACCTGAGTGTGAACTTTTCCCGGATCATTGCTGTGGATGCACGATATTATACCGGAACTTTCCGTGATGTACTTCGGGAGGCAGGCAGTATCGACCGGATCCTGTTCGAGTACTCCCTGGACAGCCTGGCCAATGATACAAGCCTTACCCGGAAAATACGATAATAGATACGCTGACAAGCGTGTTGAAGATCGAAAGAGAAAAAGGCCACTATATATAGGGTTTTTGCATATGTTTCGGCAGAAATGAAAGATAGCAACTGCCGAAACGCTTTTTTATGTCGAAGTTAAGACACACCAGGAAGAGTGTTAATAGATTGATTCCGATGAATAAAGAAAATGGCACTTAAAGCCAAATGATGAACAAAGAAAAATGTCAAAAAATAATAAAAAAACAGATTTTTACCTCTTGCAAAGAAAAACAGATTCGTGTATAATTCAAACGTTGTCTGTTTAGGGATGAAGTGGTAAGTTGCCGTCCGGCCAGACGGGTAATTATCACGGACCAGCCCGCTAATCGGGCGACGGACTCGAAGGCGCCAAAGGGATCTGCACCTGCAGTGGGTTCCAGGAGCGCAGTTGAGAACGAAATTGAGGAGGTTAACAGGTATGGCCAACCAGAAAATCCGTATCAAGCTGAAGAGCTACGAGCACAAACTGATCGATCAGAGCGCGGAGCGGATCGTTGAAACCGCGAAGCGTACCGGTGCCCGTGTCTCCGGCCCCATCCCGCTCCCGACGGAAAGGGAGATTGTCACCATTCTTCGCGCTGTTCATAAATACAAAGACAGCCGCGAGCAGTTCGAGCGCCGCACCCATAAGCGGCTGATCGACATCAACAATCCGAATCCCAAGACGGTGGACGCCATGATGAAGCTCGATCTTCCTGCTGGTGTCGAAATCGAAATGAAACTGTGAGGCAGGAGGAGCGATTATTATGAAGAAAGCGATCGTGGGCAAAAAGATCGGTATGACGCAGGTCTTCGCGGAAGACGGACGTCTCGTGCCGGTCACCGTGATTGAAGCGGGCCCCTGCACCGTAGTGCAAACCAAAACTATCGAGAGCGACGGTTATGAAGCTGTTCAGGTCGGCTTCGGCGACCTGACCGAGAATCGGGCCAAGAAGCTGCTGACCAAGCCCGAACTCGGACATTTCAAAAAAGCCGGCGTTGATGCCAAACGCACCCTGCGGGAGTTCCGGTTTGATGACTGCAGCGGATACAAAGTCGGCGATGTTCTCAAGTGCGATCAGTTCGCCCAGGGCGATAAGATTGACATCACCGGAACCAGCAAGGGTCACGGATACACCGGCGCCATCCAGCGCTGGAATCAGCACACCGGCCCCATGGCTCACGGCTCCAAGTATCACCGCGGTGTAGGTTCTCTGAGCGCGAACTCTGACCCCAGCCGCGTGTTTAAGAACAAGCACATGGCCGGACACTACGGTGTAGACCGGGTGACCGTTCAGAACCTGGAAGTCGTTCAGGTGGACGCGGAACGCAACCTGCTGCTGGTGAAGGGCGCTGTACCCGGACCCAACGAAGGTCTGCTGATTATCCGCGACACCTGCAAGGCCTGATGCCGAGCAAGGAGGAAGATAAGATATGCCTAAGACTGCTCTGTATAATATGGAAGGAAAGACCATCGGCGAGGTGGAGCTGAGCGATGAAATCTTCGCTGCTCCGATCAATGAAGCGGCAATGCACCTGATGGTTCGTTCCTATCTGGCAGCCCAGCGTCAGGGAACTCAGAGTGCCCTGACCCGCGGTGAAGTCCGCGGGGGCGGCCGGAAGATCTACCGCCAGAAGGGTACCGGTAATGCCCGGCACCATGGCAACCGCGCTCCTCAATTCAAGCATGGCGGCGTGGTGTTCGCCCCCAAGCCCCGTGATTACGATCTGGCTGTGAACAAGAAGGTTCGTCGCCTGGCTTTCAAGAGCGCCATGACAGCCAAGCTGAACGCCGGCGAGATCATGGTAGTGGACAAACTGGAACTGAAGGAAGCCAAGACGAAGCTGATGGCCCAGGCTCTGAAGAACCTGCAGGCTGAGAAGAAGGCACTTGTGGTTCTGCCTGAGCGTGAGGAAAGTGTTGTCCGCGCTACTGCTAACCTGGCGGAAGCGAAAATCAGCTACGTGAACACCCTGAATGTCTACGACATCCTGAATGCCGGCAAGGTTATCCTGACCAAGGCCGCGAAGGAATCTGTCGAGGAGGTGTACGCATAATGAAAGATCCTCACGATATCATCAAGCGCCCCGTTCTGACGGAAAAAGCGTACGAGGGCATCGAAGACAAGCGTTATGTCTTTGAAGTGGATATCCGGGCCAACAAGGCAGAGATCAAAAGCGCTGTAGAAACGGTTTTCGCGGATGACGGCGTTAAAGTCGCAAAGGTCAATACCGTCCGGACAATCGGGAAGATGAAGCGGCAGGGCCGCACCCAGGGAATGACCCCCGAAACCAAGAAAGCCTATGTGATTCTGAAGAAGGACTCCAAGCCCATCAAGTTCTTCGAAGGCATGGCCCAGTAACAGCAGGGAGGAGAAGAAAAAATGGCTATTCGAGTTTACAAGCCGACTTCGCCCGCCCGGCGGTTTATGTCGGTTCTGACCTATGAGGAGATCACCAAGAAGCAGCCCGAGAAGAGCCTGACCGAGGTTCTGAAGAAAAACAGCGGCCGGAACAAGCAGGGCAAAATCACCGTCCGTCACCAGGGCGGCGGCAACAAACAGAAGTACCGGATCATCGATTTCAAGCGTGACAAGGTGGATATTCCGGCCAAAGTCAACGCCATCGAATATGATCCTAACCGCAGTGCCTTCATCGCCCTGTTGTTCTATGCGGATGGTGAGAAGCGCTATATCCTGGCACCTCTGGGGCTGAAAGTCGGGGACACCGTGATTTCCAGCGACACCGCTGACATCAAACCCGGCAACACGCTGCCGATCAGCAATATCCCCGTCGGTACGCTGATCCACAACCTGGAACTGAAGCCCGGCCGCGGCGGCCAGCTGGTTCGCAGCGCCGGCATGAGCGCTCAGCTGATGGCGAAGGAAAACGGATACGCACAGGTTCGTCTTCCCAGCGGTGAAATGCGGAAGCTGCCCCTGAACGCGAAGGCGACCATCGGTACCGTTGGCAACACGGATCATGAGAATGTCCGTCTGGGCAAAGCCGGCCGGGTTCGTCACATGGGCGTACGCCCCACCGTTCGCGGCGTGGTTATGAACCCGTGCGACCATCCCCACGGCGGCGGCGAGGGCAAGAGCCCCGTCGGTATGCCTGCTCCTGTGACTCCCTGGGGCAAACCCGCGCTGGGCCTGAAGACCAGGAAGCATAAGAAGTATTCCAACAAGATGATCGTCAAGCGCGCAAGCTCTAAGTAAAAGGAGGACCTGATCAACAATGAGTCGTTCGGTTAAAAAGGGCCCTTATGTAGAGGGCGCGCTGATGAAGCGCATTAAGGAAATGAATGACAGCGGCAAGAAAGCGGTCGTCAAGACCTGGAGCCGCTCCAGCACGATCTTCCCTGAGTTTGTCGGCCACACGGTAGCGGTTCATGACGGACGCAAGCATGTACCGGTTTATGTGACCGAAGACATGGTGGGACACAAGCTGGGTGAATTCGCCCCGACCCGGACATTCCGCGGCCATGCGGGCGACAAAAACAGCGCACGGAAATAAGAGAGAGGAGTGAAACGGAAATGGCTACCCGTACCAAGGAAAAAGCAGCGGCCCGGAAGGCAAACGCAGACAAGCGGCCACAGGCCCACGCCAAATACGTTCGCATCTCTCCCCGGAAAGCAAAGATCGTGATTGATCTGATCCGCGGAAAGAACGTGGACGAAGCACTGGCAATTCTGCAGTATACCCCCAAGGCTGCCAGCCCCATTGTGATGAAGGTGCTTAACAGCGCCATCGCCAATGCGGTGAACAACCAGGAGCTGAACCGTCAGAACCTCTATGTCGCCGAAGTGTATGCTAATCCCGGTCCTACGCTGAAGCGTTACGTTGCCCGCAGCCGCGGCAGCGCATCCCCGATGCTCAAGCGCACCAGCCACATCAGCGTGGTGCTGGACCAGAAGTAAGGCGAAGGAGGAGAAAAAATGGGTCAGAAAGTAAATCCCCACGGTGCGCGGGTCGGCGTCATCTATGACTGGAGCACCCGCTGGTACGCCGGGAAAAAGGATTTTGCCAACAACCTGGTGGAAGACTACAAGCTTCGGAAAATGCTGAAAGAAAAGTACTATTCCACCGGAATCAGCCATATCGACATTGAGCGTACGGCTCAGACCATGACGGTGAACATCTTTACTGCGAAGCCCGGCATGATTATCGGCCGCGGCGGTGCCGGCATTGAGGAACTGAAGAAGAACATCACTGAGTTCCTGGGCCGTCCCTGCCACATCAATGTGATGGAGATCAAGCAGCCTGACGCGGACGCGCAGCTGGTAGCTGAAAACATTGCCCAGCAGCTCGAAAAGCGCATCAGTTTCCGCCGGGCGCTGAAGCAGGCGCAGCAGCGCAGCATGAAAATTCCCGGTGTCAAGGGAATCAAGACCGCTGTCAGCGGACGTCTCGGCGGCGCGGACATCGCGCGCAGTGAGCACTACCATGACGGAAGTATCCCGCTGCAGACCCTGAGAGCCAACATTGATTACGGTTTCGCAGAAGCGAAGACCACCTACGGACGGCTGGGAATCAAGGTCTGGATCTACAAGGGACAGATCCTGCCCCGGGCCAAGAAAGCCCCGGCCGGGAAGGAGGTAAAGTAAGCTATGTTGATGCCCAAGAGAGTGAAGCACCGCAAACAGTTCCGCGGCCGCATGAAGGGGAAAGCCCAGCGCGGCAACGTTCTGGCTTACGGTGAATTCGGTCTGCAGGCTACGGAACCCCACTGGGTGACCAGCCAGCAGATTGAAGCCGCACGTATCGCTCTGACCCGCTATACCAAGCGTGGTGGTCAGGTATGGATCAAGATTTTCCCGGATAAGCCTGTTACGGCTAAACCCGCCGAGACCCGCATGGGTTCCGGTAAAGGTGCTCCTGAGTACTGGGTAGCCGTGGTCAAACCCGGCAGAGTGCTGTTTGAAATCGCGGGAGTCAGCGAAGAGATCGCCCGCGAAGCCCTCCGTCTGGCCAGCCACAAGCTGCCTCTGAAGACCAAGCTCATTATGAAACAGAATGAGCCCAAGACAGAAGCGGGTGGTGAAGAAGCATGAAGGCAAGCGAATTGAGCTCCATGACCGTGGAACAGCTGGAGGAAAAGGTAAAGGAATTGAAGAGTGAGCTGTTCGGCCTTCGCTTCCAGCTCGCGACGGGCCAGCTGCAGAATACCATGCGCCTGGGCGAAGTCAAACGTGACATCGCGAGGTGCAAGACCATCCTTCGTCAGAAGGATGAAGCCTGAGAATGGGAAAGGAGGCAGCTGGAACCATGGAAGAAAGAGGACTGCGTAAAACCCGGATCGGCGTTGTGGTCAGCGATAAGATGGACAAAACCTGTGTGATCCAGATCAAGACCCGTGTGCGTCATCCGCTGTATGGAAAAATCATGAATCAGACCAGCAAGCTGAAGGTTCATGATGAGAACAATGAATGCGGCGTTGGCGATACCATCAAGGTGATGGAGACTCGTCCGCTGAGCAAAGATAAGCGTTGGCGCCTGGTGGAAATCATCGAGAAGGCCAAGTAAGTTAGGAGGAAAATTGCTATGATTCAGCCGCAAACCCGGCTTAAGGTAGCCGACAATTCCGGCGCCAAGGAAATCATGTGCATCCGTGTCCTGGGCGGTTCTTTCCGGCGTGACGGCAGCATCGGTGATGTCATCGTGGCCAGCGTCAAGACTGCAACTCCCGGCGGCACCGTGAAAAAGGGCGAGGTGGTGAAAGCCGTCATCGTCCGGATGCGCAAGAACAAGCGCCGTCCCGACGGCAGCTATATCAAATTCGATGATAATGCCGCTGTCATCATCAATGATCAGAAAATGCCCCGCGGGACCCGTATCTTCGGGCCTGTGGCTCGCGAGCTGCGTGAGAAGGACTTCATGAAGATCGTCTCCCTGGCTCCGGAAGTACTGTAAGGAGGCGGACGGTAAATGCATGTAAAGACCAAAGATACCGTAATCGTCATCAGTGGCAAGGACAAGGGAAAGAAAGGCAAGATTACTGCCGCGTTCCCGAAGCTGAACCGTGTGACGGTTGAAGGCGTAAACGTGGTGACCAAGCATCAAAAGGCCCGGAATGCCATGCAGCCCGGCGGCATCATTCACAAGGATATGCCGATCGACGCCAGCAATGTGATGCTGGTTTGCCCCAAGTGCGGCAAAGCGACCCGTGTCTCTCACAAAGTGGAGCGGGGAACCGGAGACAATGGCAAAACAACCCGTACGATGATCCGCATCTGTAAGAAGTGCGGAGCCGAAATTGACTGATAAAGGAGGAAAAGCCAAATGGCAACACGGATCAAAGAAAAGTATCTGGCCGAGGCTATTCCTGCCCTGAAGCAGAAGTTCGGCTATAAGAATGTCATGGAAGTTCCGAAGCTCGCCAAAATCACCATTAACATGGGGCTGGGCGATTGCAAGGATAACGCCAAAGCGATGGAAATGGCAGTAAATGAGCTGACCGCGATTGCAGGCCAGAAACCCATGATCACCAAAGCCAGGAAAAGCATCGCGAATTTCAAGGTTCGTGAAGGCATGAACGTCGGCGCAAAGGTAACGCTGCGCGGCGTTCGGATGGAAGAGTTCATGGACAAACTGGTTTCCGTGGCTCTGCCCCGCGTTCGCGACTTCCGCGGCGTGAGTGCCAAAGCTTTTGACGGCCGCGGCAATTATTCCCTGGGTATCCGCGAGCAGCTGCTGTTCCCCGAAATCGATTACGACAAGGTGGAAAAGATTCGCGGAATGGAAATCGTTTTTGTGACGACCGCTAAGACGGACGAAGAGTGCAAGGAGCTGCTGAGTCTCCTGGGCATGCCCTTCGAGCAGGCGTAAGGAGGAAACGAAAAATGGCGAAACTGAGCATGAAACTCAAGCAGCAGAGAGATCCCAAATTCTCCACTCGCGCCTACACCCGTTGCCGCATCTGCGGACGGCCTCACAGTGTGCTACGCAAGTACGGCGTATGCCGCATCTGTTTCAGAGAGCTGGCCTATAAGGGCCAAATCCCCGGTGTCCGCAAGGCCAGCTGGTAAGCGGGGAAATACGGAAGGAGGTTTACAACACATGGTAGTGAACGATCCCATCGCCGATATGCTCACCCGCATCCGCAACGGACAGGTCGCACGGCATGACGCCGTGACCATGCCCGCCAGCAACACGAAGAAGGCCATTGCCAAGATCCTTCTGAACGAAGGTTACATCAAGGCTGTGGATTTCATTGATGACGGTCTGCAGGGCGAAATCAAAATCACACTCAAGTATCTGGATGGCAAGCAGACTCCTGTCATCGCGGGTCTGAAGCGCATCTCCAAGCCCGGCCTGCGGGTGTATGCCCGCAGCGAAGAACTGCCCAAGGTTCTTGGCGGTCTGGGTATTGCGATCATCTCCACCAGCAAAGGGCTGATGACCGACAAGGAAGCGCGGAAGAATGCGATCGGCGGCGAAGTTCTGGCTTACGTCTGGTAATGCCGACACGCACGTAAAGGAGGAAACAGACAATGTCCCGAATCGGAAAAATGCCGATTACAGTCCCCGCGGGCGTGACGGTGAACGTTGACGAGAATAACCTGGTGACTGTGAAGGGCCCCAAGGGTACCCTGAGCCAGCAGGTAAATCCGGACATCACCCTGAAGCAGGAAGGAAATATCCTGACTCTGGAACGTCCCACGGATTCCAAACCCCACAAAGCCATGCATGGCCTGTATCGGGCTCTTGTGCATAACATGGTTGTGGGTGTTACAGACGGTTTCAGCAAAACACTGGAAATGGTTGGTACCGGTTACCGTGCCAGCGCGGAAGGAAAAACGCTGACGATTAACATCGGTTTCAGCCATCCCGTGGTGCTGGAAGCTCCGGAAGGAATTACTTATGAAACGCCCAATCAGACCACCATCGTGGTGAAGGGCAGCAACAAACAGCAGGTTGGCAATCTTGCCGCGGATATTCGTGCCATTCGGAAGCCGGAACCCTATCTGGGGAAGGGCATCAAGTATCAGAACGAGCATATCCGCCGCAAGGAAGGCAAGACCGGTAAGTAAGAGAGGGAGTGACTGCAGATGTTCAAAAAACGTGACCGGAATGAGATTCGCGTGATTCGTCATGCGCGGGTACGGAAAAAGATCAGCGGCACCCCCGAGGTACCGCGTCTGAGCGTGTATCGCTCAAACAAGCACATTCAGGCCCAGATCATTGACGATACAAAGGGTGCGACCTTGGTCAGCGCCAGTACAATGGATCCGGCCCTGAAAGGTCAGCTCGAAGAAGTGGACAAGAAGGGTGCTGCCAAACTGGTGGGCAAGCTCATCGCAGAGCGCGCTGTCCAGGCCGGCATCAAGACCGTGGTTTTCGACCGCGGCGGGTATATGTATACCGGCCGTGTGGCGAGTGTTGCCGACGGTGCCCGTGAAGCCGGACTCGAATTCTGATAAGGAGGACAACGCAAGATGCAACGGTTTGAACAGGTCAGCGAATTCAAAGAGCGTCTGGTTGCCGTAAATCGCGTCAGCAAGACCGTTAAGGGCGGCCGCAATATGCGGTTCAGCGCACTGGTGGTCGTCGGTGATGAAAACGGCCGTGTAGGCGCCGGCATGGGGAAGGCTGCCGAAATTCCGGAAGCAATCCGCAAGGCCAATGAAGACGCAAAAAAGCACCTGGTGAATGTGCCGCTGGACGGCACCACCATCCCGCATGAAATGACCGGGTATTATTCCACCGCCAAGTCCGTGCTGATTCCCGCCCCGGAAGGAACAGGCGTGATCGCCGGCGGCGCCGCCCGTGCGGTGCTGGAACTGGCCGGGGTGAAAGACATCCGGACCAAGAGCTTCGGGACCAATAATCCCATTAACATGGTCAAGGCAACGCTGGAAGCCCTGAAGCAGGTGCGCAGCGCCGAGCAGGTCGCCAAAATGCGCGGCAAGACTGTGGAAGAAATTCTGGGCTGAGGAGGAGAGAAGAGATGAAACTGAAGATTACTCTGGAAAAATCTCCTATCGCCAGCCTGCCCAAGCATAAGGCGACCGTGGCTGCCCTGGGCCTGCGTAAAGTAGGCCAGACCGTGGTGCAGCCGGATAATGCGGCCATCCGCGGACAGATCTTCGCCGTGAAACACATGGTGAAGGTTGAGGAAGTTGACGAGTAAAGGAGGGTTTTCACCCATGAAACTGCATGAACTGCACCCCGCCGAAGGGTCTACCGCCGCACCGAAGCGGCTGGGCCGTGGCAGCGGATCCGGTCTGGGAAAGACCTCCGGTAAAGGTCATAAGGGCGCCAAAGCCCGCAGCGGCGGCGGCAAGCGGCCCGGTTTTGAAGGCGGCCAGATGCCCCTGTATCGCCGGGTTCCCAAGCGCGGATTTACCAATGTATTCGGCACTGATTATGCCGAAGTGAACGTGGAGCGTCTGGAAGCCTTTGAAGACGGCGCTGTCGTCAATGCGGAAGCGCTGCTTGAAAAGCGGATCATCCGGAAGAAACTGGACGGCGTGAAGATCCTGGGCGGCGGAGAGCTGACGAAGAAGCTGACCGTACAGGCAGCAGGGTTCAGCGCCAGCGCAAAGGAAAAGATCGAAGCCGTCGGCGGAAAGGCCGAGGTGATCTGAAATGGTTGAAAGTATCCGGAAAATGTGGAAGATTCCCGAGCTTCGGAAAAAGGTTCTTTATACTTTCATGATGCTGGTACTGTATCGCCTCGTGAGCGTTATTCCCGCTCCCGGCGTTAATGTCGCCAATATCAACCAGGAAATTGCGAACCTGCCGCTGCTCGATCTGGTCAACATGATGACCGGTAACGCATTCAGCCAGATGACACTGATGGCAATGGGTATTACACCCTACATCAATGCCAGCATTATTATGCAGCTGCTGACCATCGCAATTCCTGCGCTGGAGCGGTTGAGCAAGGAAGATGACGGACGTCAGAAGATCAACCGGATTACCCGGTATGTAACGGTCGGCCTGGCCGCGCTGCAGGCAATCGGTCTGGTTCGCGGCATGAGCGGTATTGACACTGCAAGATTCGGATGGCTGGCTTATGTCCTGGTCGGCGTAAGCATGGCCGGCGGTACTGCCCTGGCGATGTGGATCGGCGAACGGGTTACGGAAAAGGGCGTCGGAAACGGCGTTTCCCTGCTGATCTTCGTTGGTATCATTTCCAATCTGTTTAACGGCATTGTTTCCGGATTCAGCACTGCTGTGACCCAGGGAACTACCAGCGGTTGGATTAACGTCATCGGTATCATTGTCACCTGTATCATTATGACGGTGGTTGTTACCTTTGTCGAGCTGGGCGAGCGGCGGATCCCGCTGCAGATCGCCAAGCAGGTGAAGGGCCGCCGTGTCTACGGCGGACAGAACACGCACATGAGCCTGAAAGTTGTTTCTGTCGGTGTGCTGCCTCTGATCTTTGCTTACAGCTTCCTGGCTTTCCCGGGAACGATCGCGCAGCTTATTAATCCGAACGGAGGCTTCACGCTCTGGTGGAACCGGACCATGTATACCGGCAGCGTCTGGTATATGATCGTTTCAGCTCTGCTGATTATCGTGTTTACTTTCTTCTACTCCTCCATCAGCTTCGATCCGAAGCAACAGGCGGAGCAGCTGCAGCAGCAGGGTGCGGTCATTCCCGGACAGCGCGGGAAGAATGTACGCCAGTATCTGCAGAATATTGTCGGCAGACTGAATCTTTTTGCCGCTTTGTTCCTGGCGGTTCTGGCTGCGGTACCTACGTTGCTCCTGCGTCTGGCAGGTGTGTCTGTACCCTTTGCGGCCAGCTCAATCCTGATCGCTGTGAGCGTTTCTCTGGAAACCATCCGCACCATTCAGGGTGAGATGAGCGTCCGCGGTATCGATATGGATATGGAAAACGTTGGATTTATGTAACAACGGAAGGAGGGAACCTGAATGAATATTATCTTTCTCGGACCTCCCGGGGCTGGAAAGGGCACACAGGCTCAGAAAATCTGTGATGCACTGAATATCCCCCAGATCTCAACCGGCGATATTCTCCGCCGGGCCATGAAGGAAGGCACGGAAACAGGCCTGAAAGCCAAGAGCTACATTGACGCGGGACAGCTGGTTCCGGATGGCGTCATTATTGACATCGTGAAAGAACGCCTGGCTATGGCAGACTGCGCCGGTGGATATATTCTGGACGGATTCCCCCGGACAGTGCCGCAGGCAGAAGCTCTGGATACCTTTGCTACCATCGACAGCGTCATTGAGCTGGATGTGGCGGATCAGGTTCTGGTGGACCGGCTGAGCGGCCGCCGTGTGTGTCTGAAGTGCGGCGCTACCTATCACCTGAGTATGCTGAATGGGGAAACACGCTGTGCCAAGTGCGGCGAAGAATTGATTCAGCGCAATGATGATAAGGCAGAAACCGTGCTGAACAGGTTGGAAGTCTATCATGCTCAGACAGCGCCCCTGATCGGATACTACGAGAAGAAGGGCCTGCTGAAGAAAGTTGACGGCGCCCAGGGGCTTGATCTTACATTCGCAGCAATCATGAAAGCATTGGGAGCAGAGGCATGATCAGCCTGAAGAACCCAAAGCAGATCGCAAAAATGCGGGATGCCGGGAAAATCCTGCGCGAGGTGGAGGACGAAGTCCGGCTGGCAATCCGGCCGGGCGTCTCCACCCTCGAACTGGATACCCTGGCTGAAAAACTGATCCGCAGAAACCACGCAATCCCTTCCTCGCTGAACTATGAAGGATATCCGGGTTCCATCTGCGCCAGCATTAATGACGAAGTGGTTCACGGGATTCCGAGCGAGAAACGGATTCTGCAGGAAGGCGACCTGATCAGCGTGGACTGCACGTTGTTGCTGGACGGATGGCAGGCGGACTCGGCTTTTACGGCCGGTGTCGGTCAGATCAGCGAGAAAGCGGCAAAACTGATTCAGGTCACTGAGGAATGTTTCTGGTTCGGCGTACGTCAGTGCGTGATTGGGAACAGACTGGGAGACGTAGGAGCAGCCATTGATGCTCATGCCCGGATAAACGGCTTTTCTGTCATCCGGGACTTTACCGGTCACGGAATCGGAAAAGCCATGCATGAAGATCCTGCGGTGTTTAACTTCGGAGACCCCGGGAGAGGGCTGCGGCTGCGCCGCGGAATGACACTGGCTGTGGAGCCCATGATTGCGATGGGCGACTGGCACCTGACGATTGATGAAGACGGGTGGTGTGCCAGAACGGTGGATCATTCCTGGTGCGCTCATTACGAACACACCATTGCGATCACAGAAGACGGGCTTCCCGAAATTCTGACGCTGCCGGGGTTCACCTGGGAGGCAGTATGATGAAGGAGCCTTTTTCCCTCGAACGAGGACGCGTGGTCGAGAGCACACAGGGCCGGGACAAGGGAAAATACTTCCTGGTTCTGGAACAGTGCGGGAAAGACGCTGTGATGATTGCAGATGGGTCGCATCATAAGCTGTCTGCCCCGAAGAAGAAAAATACGAAACACCTTCGCGCGAAACCGGTTCTGATTGACTGGGAAACGATCCGCCCTGAGGGCGGAAAAGTTCAGGACAGCGACCTCAGAAGGGCGCTGGAGAATCACGGATTCGCCGGGGAACGCTCGCTGTGCAAGGAGGGCTGATCTTTTGTCCAAGAGCGACGTAATCGAAATGGAAGGCAAAGTTGTCGAAGCTCTGCCCAATGCCATGTTTCAGGTGGAACTGCAGAACGGCCACCAGATTCTGGCGCATATCTCCGGAAAAATGCGGATGAATTTTATCCGGATTTACCCCGGCGATAAAGTAACGATTGAACTATCGCCCTATGATCTGACCAGAGGCCGGATCACCTGGCGCAGCAAAAACTGATCCTGACAAGGAGGGAACGACAATGAAGGTTCGTCCGTCTGTGAAGCCGATCTGTGAGAAGTGCAAGATTATCAAGCGCAAAGGCCGCGTCATGGTCATCTGCGAAAATCCTAAGCACAAGCAGAAGCAGGGCTGAGAAACAGAAAGAAAACCGTCGGTGGGAATCCACCGGCGTTTTTCTTTACGAACAGAAGCGACTGTGGTAGAATGAGGACAGAACGGAGGATTATCGGATGTACAGACGTTATTCGCAGGCAAACGGAAACGCCCTCTCCCTGTCCCAGATGAAAAGGAATCGTCTTAAGGACCTGCTCATTCTGTTGCTTCTTGCAATGCTGGCAGCAGCCCTGGTGGTGGGAATTCCGGCGGTACAGCAGCGCTCAGCCACGCGTGATCTGCATATCCAGCGGATGCGGACGGAGTGTGATGAGGCAATCCGTCAGACGTCGACGCTCAGCCGCAATGCAGGGGCGGATTCCGCCGCCCTTCTGGCCAGAATCCGCAGCAATATCTATGCGATTCGGATGATGAATACCCTGAGCAACGCCCAGGGCGGGGGAATTCTGATTTCGGAGGATCGCATGACGACCCTGCTGAACACGGTGGATCGATACCTGACCTATCTAACCACCGGAATGGAAACAGGAGAATACCAGACCAGTCTGCAAACCGCCCTGGAAGAGCTGCAGGAGGCTCTGAACGCGATAAAGTAACATGAAATACTGGGGAGAAAAACTCGAAGAAAAAATCAGAATGCTGCCGGATTCTCCCGGATGCTATCTTATGAAGGACCGGGACGGTGCAATTATCTATGTGGGAAAAGCGGTGAATCTGAAAAACCGTGTCCGCAGCTATTTCCGCGATACGGCGCATACGCCCAAAGTGGAAGCCATGATTTCCCATATTGATGATTTTGACATCCTTCTTTGCGAAACCAACCTGGAGGCGCTGATCCTCGAATGCAATCTGATCAAACGCCATAAACCGTATTATAATATTCTCCTGAAGGACGATAAGCACTACCCGTATCTGAAGGTGGATCTGCACCAGCCGTATCCCCGGCTGGAAATCTGCCGGCGCATTGAAAAAGACGGCGCGAAATACTTTGGCCCCTATATTGGGGCCAATGCTGTGCGCCAGGTCATTGAGGCAGTTCGGGATGTGTTTCCGATCCGTTCCTGCCGGCAGGTTCTGCCTCCGAAAACACCGAAGCGTCCCTGTGTGAACTGGGATATCGGCCGTTGTCTCGCACCCTGCGCGGGGAAATGCACTGAACCGGATTACCGGGAAATGATCAACGGCGTCATGCATTTCCTCGGAGGGGATTACGCGTCAGTTCTCGAGAAACTGCAGCAGGAGATGGAGGAAGCTGCCGGCGCCATGCGCTATGAAAAAGCAGCAAAGATCCGCGATAAGATCCGGGATGTCCGCGGCCTGATGGAACGACAGATTGCCCTGCGTACGGATAACAGCGAACAGGATCTGATCGCCGTGGCTCAGGATGGACTGGATGCTATGGTGCAGTTGCTCTATGTCCGCGGCGGCCGTATGATCGGCGGAGACCAGTTTCCCCTTCCCCGGGAAGGCGCGGAAGATCCCGGCGAGGTGCTGGCCGGATTCATGACACAGTATTATGAAACCGCAGGCCTGATTCCGCGCAATGTGCTCTGCCAGCAGCTTCCTCCGGGCATGCCGGAGCAGCTGGAAATCTGGCTCAGACAGAAGAAGGGTTCCGCGGTCACGGTAGCAACTCCCCGCAAGGGCGAGAAGCATGACCTGATCCTGCTGGCGGAGCGCAATGCAGCAGACGCGCTGAAGAAGCGCGATGCCCGGCGCGCGGTGCGGGAGGAGCGCACGACCGGCGCCGCCGAGAAACTGGGGAAGATCCTGGGCATGCAGCGTTACCCCCGCCGCATCGAAGGGTATGATATTTCAAATACCCAGGGTGATCAGAGTGTCGCGGCTATGGTCGTTTTTGTGGATGGAGAGCCAGCCCGGAAGGAATACCGTCATTTCCGGATCAGGACGGTGGAAGGAGCGGACGACTTTGCTTCTCTTTATGAGACACTTTCCCGGCGATACGCCCATGCGCTGCGGGAAAAGCAGGAGAGCGGAAATAACCATCATTTTTCAGAACTGCCGGATCTCATTCTGATTGACGGCGGTCCGCAGCAGTTACGATTTGCACGACAGGCGATCCTGGATCTCGGCCTGGAACCACCGGATATGTTCGGGTTGGCTGAGAAGCAGGAGGAAATCTGGCTTCCCGGGGCGGATCAGCCCATCCTGCTGGATCACAGAACCCCGGAGCTCCAACTGGTTCAG
The DNA here is from genome assembly GCA_947166385.1 of uncultured Clostridia bacterium. Classification (GTDB taxonomy): domain Bacteria; phylum Bacillota; class Clostridia; order Christensenellales; family Aristaeellaceae; genus Aristaeella. Next base: position 209,048 of record CAMVEB010000002.1, read on the forward strand.
CGTATCCGGGATGAAGCGCACCGGTTCGGTATCATTCACCATCGAAAGTTACGGGAAAAGGCATCGCTGCATTCCCGTCTGGAGGAGATCCCGGGCATTGGCCCGGCACGCCGCCGGGAGCTGCTGAAGGCTTTCGGCAGCCTGAAGGCAATCCGGGAAGCAGATCTGGAAGCGCTCGAGAAAGTCCGGGGAATGAATCGACCGGCTGCGGAGGCGGTTCTCCGCTGGAGCGGACGGGATGAATAGGGAGAAACCGCATCTTCTGCTTGAAAGCGTGCCCTGTTCGTGCCATAATAGGCAACAGAGAAAGGAAGGGAAGGTTATGGCTACTGCTCTCTGGGTAAAAACCGTCCGCCATCACCGGACAGACCGGCAGACCACTGTGCCCTGTATACGGGGTGAAGCGCATGCCGCTCTGCACGATGCCTGCCATGATCTTGATTTACCGGAACCGATCTGGCTGGACAAAAACGAGCGGGAATGGGAAGAGTTCGGCATGACACGGTTCCTGCCGGATGCCTTCTTTGAAGAGGTGCCCTTTGAGCGCCTGGAAATTGAGTTTATTGATCCGGATGCTCCGAAAAAGAAAAGCCGGGATCCGAGAAACGCGTAAAGGAGAGTCCGCATCCGCGGACGGAGGAAACAGGATGGATCAGAAAGTATACGATTTACTGGACAGTTACCGGGAGGAAATGACGGAGATGCTGAAACGCTGGGTCCGCATCCCATCTGTGCGGGCTGATGCGCAGGAAGGCGCTCCCTTTGGCCCGGATACCCTGCGGATGCTTCAGCAGGCGGGCAGTGACGCGGAGAGCCTGGGTTTTCCTGTCCGCTATTTTGACGGGTACGCCTGTGATATCACCCTCGGAACCGCAGAAGAAAAGATTGCCGTTCTGGGCCATCTTGATGTGGTGCCGGTGGGCGACGGATGGACCCGTCCTCCTTTTGATGCCGTGCAGGAAGGCAACCGTGTTTATGGCCGCGGCACAGAGGATGACAAAGGCCCGTGCATTGCGGCGCTCTTTGCGATGCGCGCGATCCGGGAAGCCGGAATTTCGCTATCCCGGCGCTCCATTCGTATGATTCTTGGCTGCAGCGAGGAGACCGAATGGCAGGATATGGAATACTATACTGCCCATACGGAAATGCCGGAGCTTGGCTTCAGTCCGGATGCCTCCTTCCCGGTCATCAATACAGAGAAAGGCCTCCTGCAGATGCTGCTGAGCTTTGCGGATCCGGCCTCCGGCCTCCGGGTGCTGGAACTTGCTACTGGTGACCGTCCGAATGTTATTCCGGGAACCTGTTCAGCCCGCTTTGCCGGCGGACAGGATCTGGCTGACAGGATTCACGCCTGGTCGCAGCGCACCGGCCTGCCGGTTTCCGCAGTGGTGGAGGAAGGCAGTATCCGGGTGACTGCCGATGGAATCCCTGGCCACGCTGCCATGCCGGAAGGCAGGCGGAACGCAATTGGTATGATGCTCAGCCTGATGAAGGATCTTGGAGCGGAAGGCGCGCTCCAGACGCTTGCCTCTGCCGTCGGCATGGAGTATGACGGACGCAGTTTGGGTATCGCCTGCAGGGATGAAGTTTCCGGTCCGCTTACCTGCAATATCGGAATCCTCCGGAAGGATGGGGATTGCTGGACGGCAACGTTGGACTGCCGCTGCCCGATCACGTCGGACCTTGATGCCCTTCTCCATACAGCAGCGGAGCATCTGCCCGGTATCGATATGCAGGTTATCACAAAGAAGGAAGCACATCACGTGCCTGCAGAAGGAGAACTGGTGTCCGAGCTTCTTGCGGCCTATGAGGAGGAAACCGGGCTGAAGGGAGAGGCCGTTGCCATCGGCGGAGGTACCTATGCAAAGGTTCTGAAACAGGGAGTGGCATTCGGCGCGCTCTTCCCGGATCAGGAGGAACTGGCCCACCAGGCGGATGAGTATTACGACCTGGATTCCATGGTAAAAGCGGCGAAGATTTTTGCCAATGCCCTGATTCGCCTGGCACAGTAATGACTCGGAAAAGACTGATGAATGGGAGTGCAGCAGAAAGATGATTACAGTAAGCAATGTTTCTCTGACCTTCGGCGGTCAAAAGCTTTTTTCAGGCGCAGATCTGAAATTTCTTCCCGGTAACTGTTACGGCATCATCGGAGCCAACGGGGCCGGCAAATCCACTTTTCTGAAGATTCTCAGCGGTGAGCTGGAGCCCACCACAGGCTCAGTCTCCATCCCGCCAACGGAACGAATGAGTACCCTGAAGCAGGACCAGTTCATGTATGATGCTTATCCTGTTATGGATACGGTGATCATGGGTAACAAGCGCCTTTATGATATCATGCAGGAGAAAGATGCCCTTTATGCCAAGCCAGATTTCAGTGAAGCGGACGGAGAAAAAGCCGCCGAGCTGGAGGGAGAGTTTGCTGAGATGGACGGCTGGAATGCGGAAAGCGACGCAGCCACCCTGCTCACCGGTCTGGGTATTCCTGCAGAACAGCATACTATCATGATGGGTGAACTGCAGGCCGGTGACAAGTTCAAAGTCCTTCTGGCCCAGGCTCTTTTCGGCAATCCGGATATCCTGCTTCTGGATGAACCTACCAACAACCTGGATAACCGTTCCGTTGCCTGGCTGGAAGATTTCCTGATGGATTTCCCCGGCACGCTGATTGTGGTCAGCCATGACCGCTGGTTCCTGAACAACGTCTGTACCCATATTGTGGATATTGATTATAACCAGGTCAAGCTTTATGTCGGCAACTATGATTTCTGGTATGAATCCAGCAAAATGATGCAGGCCCTGATGAATGACCAGAAAAAGCGCCGTGAGGATAAGATCCGGGAGCTGCAGGCTTTCATCCAACGCTTTTCCAGCAACAAGTCCAAGGCCAAGCAGGCGACGAGCCGCCGCAAGCTGCTGGACCAGCTGACTATCGAGCAGATGCCTGCTTCCAGCCGCCGCTATCCCTGGGTGGCTTTTACCCCGGATCGGGAGGCCGGCAAGGATATCCTGCAGGTCACGGATCTGTGCTATACCCAGGACGGCGTACAGCTTCTGAAAAACGTATCGTTTCTGGTGACCAAGGGGCAGAAAATTGCGCTTGTCGGCAATGAGCAGGCGCAGACTGCCCTTTTCCGGATCCTGGCGGAGGAAATCCAGCCGGACAGCGGCACGGTTAAGTGGGGTGTCACGATCTCGACCAGTTATTTTCCCAAAGACAACAGCAGGTACTTTGATGGCTGCGACCTGACCATGATGCAATGGTTTGCCCAGTATTCTCCGGAACAGCTGGAAACGTATATGCGTGGATTTCTGGGACGCATGCTCTTCAGCGGTGACGATGTTTACAAGCCTGTCAGCGTTCTTTCCGGCGGTGAGAAGGTTCGTTGCATGCTCAGTCGTATGATGCTGTCCGGGGCGAATTTCCTGATGCTCGACCAGCCGACAAACCACCTGGACCTGGAGTCTATCACCGCCGTGAACAACGGTCTCATCAATTTCCCGGGCAATGTGATCTTTACCAGTCAGGATCACCAGTTCATCTCGACGGTCGCTGACCGCATCATCGAGATCCGGCCGGATGGAACCATTGCCGATTACCTCTGCAATTATGAGGAATATCTTGAGAAAATAAAGGAAACGTTTGCGCCTTCAAAGTAAGTGTGATATACTGTCTAAAAGACCGTTTCCAGACGGACAAATCACAGGAGGGAGACTGCTCCATGAAATTCGGCCATTTTGATGACAAAGCGCGGGAGTACGTGATTGACACACCCCGTACTCCTTATCCTTGGATTAATTATCTCGGCTGTGAGAAATTCTTCGGCATTATCAGCAATACTGCCGGCGGCTACTGCTTCTATCGGGACGCGCGGCTTCGCCGGATCACACGCTACCGGTATAACAATATGCCGGTGGATAACGGCGGGCGCTACTTCTATGTCAAGGACGGGGATACCGTCTGGAATCCAGGCTGGAAGCCTGTCAAGACGGAGCTGGACGAGTATTCCTGCCGTCACGGGATGGGTTATACCGTCATTACCGGGAAGAAGAACGGTCTCAAGGCTTCCCAGCTCAGTTTCGTTCCCATGGGATTTGATGCGGAGGTACACCAGATCACCCTGACCAACGAGTCGGCCGCGGCGAAGGATGTTATCCTGACCAGCTTTGTGGAGTTCTGTCTCTGGAACGCTCAGGACGATATGCTGAATTTCCAGCGCAATTTCTCAACCGGTGAGGTCGAGGTGGAGGACGGCGTAGTCTATCATAAGACGGAGTACCGTGAACGCCGGAACCATTATTCCTTCTATGCGGTCAATGCTCCGGTGTCCGGCTTTGATACCGATATGGAAACATTCCTGGGCATGTACAACGGCTTTGAAAATCCCCAGTCGGTCATGACCGGCAAAATGGGTAATTCCGTGGCGTCCGGCTGGCAGCCCATGGCGGCACACCAGATCAAGGTTCATCTGGATCAGGGAGAATCGAAGAAGTTCAATTTTGTCCTCGGTTATGTCGAGCTTCCAGAGGAAGAAAAATGGGAGAAAAAGGGCATTATTAACAAGAAACCCGCGAAGGAAATGCTTGCCAACCTTTCTTCCGATGAACAGATCGACAGAGCTTTTGCTGATCTGAAGAAGCATTGGGATAATCTTCTCAGCGCCTATACGCTTACCTCTTCCGAGGAGAAGCTGAACCGCATGGTCAATATCTGGAATCCCTATCAGTGCATGGTCACCTTCAATATGTCCCGCAGCACCTCCATGTTCGAAAGCGGTATCGGCCGCGGTATGGGCTTCCGTGATTCCAGTCAGGATCTTCTTGGCTTTGTCCATCAGATTCCGGAGCGTGCCCGCGAGCGCATTCTTGATATTGCTGCCACGCAGTTCCGGGACGGCGGATGCTACCATCAGTATCAACCCCTGACCAAGAAGGGCAACAATGATATCGGCGGCGGTTTCAATGATGATCCGCTCTGGCTGATCGCCGGCACGGCAGCCTATATCAAGGAGACGGGTGATTTCGCCATTCTGGATGCGGCCACCCCTTATGACTGCAATCCCGATGACTGCGGCACTCTGCTGGAGCACCTTGAAGCCAGTTTCATGCATGTGGTCAATAACAAAGGACCGCACGGTCTGCCCCTGATCGGCCGCGCCGACTGGAATGACTGTCTGAATCTCAACTGCTATTCTGATACGCCGGATGAGAGCTTCCAGACTTTCTCAAATCCGAACGCGCCGGATGAGCGTGTGGCGGAATCTGTCCTGATTGCCGGTATGTTTATTTCCATCGGACCGGAGCTGGTGGCGATCGAACGCCGCCGCGGCAACACCGCGAAGGCAGATGAATATCAGCGCTATATTGATGAAATGACCTGCGCTGTGGAAAAGGACGGCTGGGACGGCGAATGGTTTGTCCGCGCCTATGATGCCATGGGCCACAAGGTCGGCAGCAAGGAGTGCGAGGATGGCAAGATCTTTATCGAATCCCAGGGCTACTGTGTCATGGCCGGTGTCGGCGTAGAAAACGGCAAAGCGGAAAAGGCGCTGGAGAGCGTCCATAAGTACCTGGAGACTGAGCATGGCATCGTCCTTCTGCAGCCCGCTTACAGCGAGTATCACCTTGAACTGGGCGAGGTCAGTTCCTATCCGCCGGGATACAAGGAGAACGCCGGCATCTTCTGCCATAACAATCCTTGGATTATTGCCGCGGAGACTGTGGTCGGCCATGGCGACCGTGCCTTTGATCTCTACAGCCGCATTGCTCCCGCCTGGCGGGAGGAAATCTCCGATCTGCACAAGATGGAGCCTTATGTCTACAGCCAGATGATCGCCGGCAAGGACGCGAAGAACTTCGGGCAGGCCAAAAACTCCTGGCTTACCGGTACCGCCGCCTGGAACTTCTACGTTATCAGCAATTACATCCTCGGCATCAAGCCGGACTGGGACGGCCTGAAGATTGATCCCTGCATCCCGCATTCCTGGGACGGATATCAGGTCAGCCGCCGCTTCCGCAATGCTGTTTACGATATTTCCATTCAAAACCCGCAGCATGTCTGCCGCGGCGTGAAGGAAGTCACCGTGGACGGAAAGAAGATCGAAGGGAACGTCCTTCCGGTCTTTGCTGACGGGAAAAACCATCAGGTGGAAGTTGTCCTCGGATAAATCATCAGGAAACCTCAAAAACGGGCCCCGGCATTTTGCCAATGTCATTCAGATAATGACATTAGGCAAAGGGCACAGGAGACTGACTATCA